>CAZSXE010000021.1:11879-34542 GCA_964611185.1 uncultured Muribaculaceae bacterium
CTAAAAGAAATGATCGCCTCCGGCAATAAAACAGCTACCGACTCTCATCTCCCTTTAGCGGTAACTCTCGGCGGAGATCCCCTTTACACATATTGCGCTACCGCACCCCTACCTGAGGGAATAGACGAATACCTTCTTGCAGGTTTTCTCCGCCACAAATCCGTAATGATGACAAACTGCATCACGCAACCCCTCCAAATACCCTCGGACTGCGATTTCGTTATTGAAGGATATGTAGATGTGGAAGAGGCAAAAGTAATGGAAGGACCCTTTGGAGATCATACGGGATTTTACTCTTTGGCAGACCTCTACCCATTATTTCATGTAACCTGCATTACGCACAGGCGCAATGCCGTTTATCCTGCGACCATAGTAGGTATCCCCCCGATGGAGGACAAGTTTATTGCTTTAGCTACCGAAAAGATTTTCCTCTCTCCCATCAGATTCGCCATTGCTCCCGAAATAGAAGATTTGTACCTTCCCGAAGAGGGAGTAGGTCACAATTTTGCAGTAGTAAAATTTAAAAAGAGCTACCCCGGACAGGGCCATAAAGTAGCGAGCGCACTTTGGGGAGCGGGACAGATGATGTTCAACAAATTCATCCTTCTCATAAGTCAGGATATAGACATAAGAGATAAAAAAGCACTTTTAGAAGCTATAAAGACACATTATCTCCCCTCACGCGATACACTCATTACCAAAGGCCCTCTTGACATCCTCGATCATACTGCCCCTGTGTGCGGTTATGGTGGAAAAATCTCCATTGATGCCACTTGGAAATTCCCTGAGGAAAAAGGGAATTCGGAGGTGACACAACCATGCGAAATAATTATATTGTTCGATTCAAAAACATCGAAACTCTCCGAATGTAGCTACGAAGATCTATGGAGACTTGGGAGCAACTGCGATCCTTCTCGAGATTGTTCAATAGAGGGCAATAAACTTATTCTTAATGCAAAAACCAAAAAAGGGATAGCAGGGTTTAATAGAGAATGGCCAGACGAAGTACGCTTCTAACCACTTATCAATCAGACTTTTTCTTCTTCGAACTAAAAAAGAGTACAGAGATATAAAAGAGTGCTAAAAGGGAGAAGAGAAACATGGAAATCCTCCCTATAAAATCACCGTGCTCTGCAAAAAAGGTAATTTTTGAATTGAGATTCAAAGTACCGGTCAGGGACTCGGGTCTCCACCATTGAGTCGCCTGAACCCTCTCCCCTCTCTGATTTATCAAAGCGGAAATTCCTGTATTGGCACTTCGTGCAATGCTGCGACGCACCTCTATTGCACGAAGTGAAGAATACCTCAAATGCTGATGATACCCGGGGGTATTGTCCCACCATCCGTCATTGGTTATTACTGTCATCACCTGAGCCCCTTTATTGACATAATCACGATAATAATCTCCATACACAGATTCATAACATATAGCGGTCCCTATTTTCGTACTATCAGAGGCAGTGAATATTGAAATCTCAGGCTGAGTACCATAGCTGCTTGTCGCCCCTCCGAGACTTATTGCGAGCTTGTTTAAAGGGGCAAGAAGTTTGGGGAAAGGGACAAACTCAGTAAGGACCACGAGTTTGGATTTGTGATACACATCATGATGTCCCGCACTGTCGATAATCACAGACGAATTAAAGGTATCATACCAAAAACCATCCCCTTTTTTAGAGGTTAAAGTAGGCTGCTGATTGATCGATGAATTAGGATAAACATTGAATGGATACATTTTCAAAGTGACTGCGCCTAAAATGAAATTCACCTTTGGATGCTTTTCTATAAAATTATTTACCCCCTGAACAGTAATCGAACGGTCGAATTTGTCCAAATCTATGTACCAAGTAAATGTTTCAGGAGCTACTACAAAAGTGGTGTTCGGTGTAACTGCCTTTTCTGCAAGGGTAAAAAGAATCTTATCCTGATCCTGACGGGACATTCTATTAAACTTATCTTGATATGGCTCAATATTGGGCTGAATTACAGCAAATTCGCGAGGATCTTCAATCTCTTTATAATTATCAAACATCACCTTGGATATGATAAACGGAGAGATCAGAACTGCTAAGTATAAAATATATGACGACACTCTCGTTCGACGACTGTATTTATCCTCATGGGCACTCTCTCGTCTGCGTTTTATCTCATTGGATAAAATCCTGTATAGCAAAATATTCGACAAAAGAATCCAAAGACTTCCCCCGAGAGATCCGGTGTATTCATACCATTGGATACTCTGGATAGAACCGGCAAAAGCATTACCGAGGGTGAGCCAAGGCCAAGATATTTCTGTATTGAAATAACAATGCTCCCATGCGAGCCATGCCACAATGAAAAACAGATATGGAAGAAAAGAGATGGAATCCATATTTCTCCACTTTTCAATCCGTCCGCGGAAAAGTCTGAAAAGCCAAAAAACCGCTGTCATACAGAGAGTATTGACAATAATGGCGGCAATAGCTCCGGCTATGGAGGCGTGATAAATCCAATATGTAGTGGATACATTCCAAAGAAGAAAAAAAAGGAAGAAATAAATCCATCCGTGGCGCACTTCTTTTCTATGACACAATTCATCAATAAAAAACAGCGGTACAAGCCCGAATAAAGCTGTAAAACCGAGATGCTCTACGAGAAAAGGGAGGGACATCAGAGGTATTGAAATACATATCAGAATCCAAACACGAAGAGTAGGATGCTTGCAAAAAATCATTTAAAGCATTTTTATATTTATCGTTTGCAAAGATAAGACAAACATTTTTATCTTTGCACTTAAATACGGAAGAATATGTTGATGGATTTCATAAAAGGTCTTATTGTAGGTCTCGGAGCCTCGATTCCACTCGGTCCGATAGGGATACTTTGTATTCAAAGGACACTGAGCAAAGGAAGATGGTCGGGTCTCACTACAGGTATGGGGGCCGCTTTCACTGATACATTTTTCTCAGCAATCACCCTTCTCGGTCTCACATTTATTAACGATTTCATCACAGAATATCGCGAATGGGTGATGATATTCGGAGGGTTGATAGTAGCTATGTTCGGTCTCAAACTATTTACCACCAACCCCGTCAAACAGTTAAAGAGAGTTCACGAGGGGAATCATCAGTACTGGCAGGATTTCGCCTCTTCATTTATTATGACCATCACTAATCCGGGCGCACTGATACTGATAATCGGCTTATTCGCCTTTGTAGGAATAGATTTAGAGATGAACGAGTCGGGGCTGATTATCGCTTCGACTCTTTGGGGCGTTTTCTCCGGCGCAGTTATATGGTGGTTTTCACTCTCTACCACCATAAACAGTTTCAGAAATAAATTCAGGTTGAGAACTCTACTGATGATCAACAGAATAGCAGGAATTGTAATAATGGTACTCGGTATCATATCAATATTTGAAGGGATAGTTCATCTGATAGGTTAAAATTTTGATTTAATCATTTTTTGCAGTAATTTTATACCTTAAAAGTATATTAATATGGAATCTGTTAAAAAAAGTATTTTGATTATCGATGACAAGCCCACCATCGCGAAAGTTGTGTCGGTGTATCTTTCAAAAGATTTTAATTTTATTTATTTTGAAACTCCCATAAAAGCCATAGCTTGGCTCAATGAGGGTAATTATCCCGATTTAATCATCACAGATTTGAGAATGCCGGAGATGAACGGATCGGATTTTTTAAAATATTTAAAAAATAATGAACTTTTTCATCATATTCCTGTTATAATATTATCAAGCGAAGACAGCAGCTCTGAAAGGGTGAGACTCCTTTCAAGCGGAGCGGACGATTATATAGTCAAGCCCTTTAATCCGCTTGAACTGAAGATCAGAGTTAATAAAATATTACAACAGTGAAAATTAAGTACATATACCTTGGAAATAACAAAGAGAGCATCTCATGTTTTAAACATTACTTTGGTAGCGATTTATCAGTGGCTAAGCATCGAGTAGAAGTTCTCAGAATTATTTCTACTTTTGATAATCATTCCGAAGCAATCGTACCCGTACTATTACTTCAGAATGATTTTCTTCCCGATTTTGCGAAAATTTCTTCTATTAAAACTTTTTTTCCGAATACATACATAATTCTTGTAACTGAGAAGCTGACAGCCCAAGAATCGGAACATTTCTTAAAAATCGGTATTAACAATACAATTCCCCTCATTCCCAGTCAAGAAAGCATCAACGACTGCAAGACATTTATTAACCGTTATTATAAAATAATAGACAAACCGCTTCAGTTTAAAGATAATATTAACATATTTGTTCTGCCTCTTTGGAAAAGAATCTTCGATATTATTGTCTCTTTTTCGGGCTTATTGATACTAAGCCCACTACTTTTCTTAGTATCAGTTTGTATTATCATAGAAGACGGGTGGCCTGTCATATACAAATCCCAACGCGTAGGGAGCAATTTTTACATCTTCGATTTCCTAAAATTCCGTTCGATGTATAAAAACGCAGATAAAAGGATAAAAGAGCTAAGCGATAAAAACCAATATTCCGATATGGAAGAGCCTGTCCTTGATAAAAAAGAGATATTGCTGCACGAGGATATAGATACATCGGATATTGATATAAACGATACATCTGTACTTTTTGACGATAATTTCATAATAGATGAGAAATGTTTTCATAACACTAAGATGAAAGAGCAGGATGAGGCATTCAAAAAGTTTGTAAACGATCCGAGAATTACAAAAATCGGGCACATAATAAGAAAATACAGCATCGACGAACTTCCCCAATTATGGAATATTTTAATCGGGGATATGTCAGTTGTAGGAAACAGGCCTTTACCTCTATATGAAGCTGAGCTTCTGACATCCGATAAAGACATTGATAGATTTTTGGCACCCGCCGGGCTTACCGGTTTGTGGCAAATAGAAAAAAGGGGAGATTCGGCCAAAATGTCTCCGGAAGAGAGAAAGCAGCTTGATATAAAATATGCCAAAACCTTTAATTTTTCCCTTGACATGAAAATTATTTTCAGAACTTTTACCTCTTTTATCCAAAAAGAAAATGTATAAAAGTACTTTACTTGTATGAAAAAACTATTATTACCGATTATATTGATGTTGTGCTGCGATGTAGCATTTTCTCAAAAATCACTCTCCTACGAAGAAATGACACGGAAATTGATTAACACACAGCTTCCACACCTCGACTCTCTTTTTGAAAGCGCAAGAATTAACAATGCCATCATGCTTATGCAGGAAAAAGAGATAGAAGTGGCACTCAGGGGGATGAAAACAGAGCAAAACGAATGGTGGTCATTTATAAGACCTTTCGGGACATATCAATACGGACTCATGGCAAGTCTTGTCGAAATATCAAACGAAGGGATACCCATTACCCCTAATTACACAAGAAATGCGCAGAACTGGTGGAATGTCGGTGTAAGTCTCACATTTCCTCTTGAAAAATACATCGATCGTGTCAATAGGATTAAAAAGGAAAAAGCGACCATGGAAGCACAGCAGTATAGTCTTGAGGTCAAATTTGACGAATTAAAAATCAAAATTGCTCAGGCATATTCCGAATGTGTCCTCGCCCTAACCCTTTCCAAGGCACTTACCGACAGATATAATTATACAAAGGCACAATATGAAATATCGGAAAAAGAGTTTTCGGAGGGGAGAATGACCTCTTTGGAACTTACCAATGCTAAGGCACAGGAGGTGAATGCTTATGTAGAGTTACAGGAACAGCTTTCAAATCTTATATACTATGTAAGTTCCTTAGAGACTTTGACAAAAATGAAAATAATTGATTGATAAATATGGATATAGCAACTAAAATTTTCAGATTTATCTACAGATGGAAATGGTGGCTGATTTTTTTCCCTGCCATTGCGGTAATCGCTGTATGGTTCCTCACAAAAGATATGAAAAGGGTATATACATCCAACACTGTCATCTACACTGGTGTAATTTCAGGGTATAATCTTGAATCATCACTCACTTCTAAAGTCGATCTAATTCAGAGTAACAATCAGATGGAGAATTTTATAAATATCATCCGCTCCTTTACTACTCTGCAAAATGTCTCCTTAAAACTTTATGCCCAACATTTGACCTACGGAGATACCCTCAAAGATAACAGATATATATGGTCGTCTCACTTCTCCCCCATTTATCATCACGCTCCTAAGTATATAAGAGATTTTGTGGATCGCAGTTCCTACACAAATACCCTTGATAATTTCAGGAAATATGCTAAAAACGAATATGATAACTATCTATACGGTCTTTTTATGTGGAACTACAGATATTACGGCAAAGAGACACTTGAAAAAATTAGGGTTTCAAGGGTAAAGACCAGTGATATGATCGAGATAAGTTATACAAACGATGACCCTAATGTCGTCTATAATACGCTGGTTCTGCTTAATGAAGAATTTCTTGAACAATATTCAAAAATAAGAGACGAGGAGACAGACAAAGCCATAGAATATTTTGAAGGAGAGCTTAAAAGGATAAATAATCTTATAAAAGTAGCAGAGGAAGAACAAAAAAAGTTTTCAATTTCCAATAAAGTTGTGAATTACGAAGAGCAGACCAAGCAAATCGCATTTATCCAAAGTAATTTCACCATAAGGGAACAAGAGGCCAAATTGTCACTTAATTCCACCCAGAAAGTGATAGACAACCTTGAGAGTAAGTTTGGTAAATCATTTGAGGCCATAAAGCAAAATGACGATTTCATCCAAAGACTTAAATCTGTCTCTTCTCTCTCAAACCAGCTGGCTCTATCGACAATTTTCAATAATAACTCCGATTCGCTTTCATCAAATACCGATCAGAAATCATCATACATCGCTTTGCAGCGGGACTTTGAAAAATCTGAAAAAGATTTAACAGAGCGTATCGATGATTACAGTACTATCAATGCCACAGGAGAGGTTTTAATCTCTAAGGACATCGCCCTCGAATGGCTGAAAGCCACCATTCAGAACGAATGTGCGAAAGAAGAGCTTATCGCTTTGAAACAGGTAGGGCAGGATATTAAACAAATGTACGAAGATTACTCCCCTATCGGTATTTATTTAAAGCAGCAGGAACGCCTTATGTCCTTTCTTGAAAAAGACTATATGTCAGTACTTGATAATCTTAACCAAGCAAAGCTAAGAAAGAAAAACACACAGATGAGCACTGCAAATCTAAAGGTAATGGCACCTCCTCAGCTCCCGCTTAATGCCGAACCCACTAAAAGAAAGTACTTTGTTGCTGCTGCAGGATTAGGAACTTTTATTTTTCTCCTCGGTATATTTTTAATAATGGAGATAATGGGAAAGACCCTTAAGAACAAGGAGAAAGCCGAAAAACTATCAGGAGGAAAAGTCATAGCAGCTCTACCAGGGGATCAAGGTATTCGCTTCAACAGATACAAGGATGAGTATTTTGATGTTGCCATAAGATATTTAAGTAACAGCATCTTAAATAAAACCAAGTACCAAAGCATCAATATCGTTAACTTTATCAGTTTTTCTCCAGGGATGAATAAAACATTTATAATCAATTGTATCGCCAACTATTGGAATAAATCTGGTAGAAAATATAGAATAGTTAACTGGAAAGATGCTTTCAATAAAAACGACAGAGAAGTGCTATATCCCCTTAATATGAACGATCTTCTATCGATGGGCACTGATAAAATTCTTCTTGTGGAACATCGCGATATTGGTAACGAAATAATACAGCGGGAGATTCTTCAGGGAGCGATACTGAACATATTAGTTCTTGACTCGAGAACATCATGGAAAGATACAGACAGAATTAATTATCAAAATTTGATGGAGCAGTTAGGCCCTCACTATCAAACTTTGTTTATATGCCTTACCGAAGCATCTAAAACAGCGGTAGAAGAATTTACAGGACAGCTGCCACCATATAATTTTGCTACAAACTTTTCACACTATATCTATAATTTCGGAAACACCTCCAAAAGAAGGTAATATATGGCAAGCATCGACTATAAAAAATTGTTGTTCATATTTATAGCTACTGCCATATCGCTGGCAATTGCCTTTATATGCACAAAAATTTCCCCCATAGTCGGATTGGGATTTGCCATTATACCCTTTCTCTTTTTATCATTAATTCTTATTCTTAATAATCCTTTCTACGGAGTAGTTCTCTCATTTATATACAATTACTTCGCTATCGGACTCACAAGATATGTTTCGGGCATTCAGCCAGGGATAATATTTGATGCTACATTAATTATTTTAATATTTTCACTTCTTGTTAATTCCGTATATAAAAAAATCGACTGGAAAAGCGGTGTTAATTTCGCAAGCATTGTATCTCTAATTTGGGTACTATATTGTCTTTTTGAATTGTTTAACCCTGTCACCATATCTGATAAAGCATGGTTTGTGACGGTAAGAGGTGTTGCATTGTATTTTTTTCTTATTATTTTTTTAATTACAGTCACCTGCAAAAAGTACAGTGATTTCAAATCGATTATCCTTATTTTAGGAGTTTTAACTCTTGCCGGAACAGCTAAAGCATTGATGCAGAAGTATATAGGCTTCGATGAATTTGAAAAAATATGGCTATATCGCGACGGCGGATATACCACACACATTATAAGTTCAGGGATAAGATACTTTTCGTTTTTCTCAGACGCCTCCATATTCGGAGCAGTGATGGGGATGGCTATGACAGTATTTCTATTTTTAGGAATAATAGAGAAAAAGAGATGGATAAAATTATTCTTTTTTTTAGTCTCTCTTTGCGGACTTTATTCTCTCATACTTTCAGGTACACGAGCTGCTTTTGTAATTCCATTTGCAGGTTGCTTGGTTTATATTTTCCTCTCTAAAAAATATTCTGCAAAAATTATATCACTTTTTGCCCTTATCATTATTTTTTCCTTCTTCAGATTCACAAATTACGGGAATGGAAATCAATACATTAGGAGGATAAGAACGACTTTTCACCCCACAGAAGATGCTTCATTTCAAGTAAGACTTGCAAATCAGAAGAAATTAAAAGAATATATGGCTGACAAGCCTTTTGGTGCCGGTATCGGCCACGGAGGGGTAAAAGCGAAAAAGCTCACAGACAACAGCGATCTTTCTCAAATTCCCACTGACTCATGGTTTGTGATGATTTGGGTGGAAACAGGGGTTGTCGGGCTTGTGTTAAATATTGCTATATGGCTCTCTATATTAGCTTATTGCTCATATATAATTTTTTATAAATTAAAGAATCCTATTATAAGGGGAGAAATGGTAGCCATTCTCGGAGGTACGGTAGGAATTTTAATTGCATCTTATGCCAATGAAATTTTAGGACAGATGCCTGTGGGGGTAATCACCTATTCATTTGTAGGATTTATTATTTTAAGCCCTGAATATGAAAGAGAACTCACATCCTGATTTATCGTTTATAACCCTGAACTACAACGGTTTGGCGGATACAGTCGAACTATTACAATCTATATATTCGACTGTAACCTCTATCACCTTTGAAGTAATAGTTGTGGATAATTCATCATCCGATATATATGAACTAAATGCCATAAAGAATCAATTTCCTTCCGTAATAGGGATACAAAGCACAGAGAATCGAGGATTTGCAGGGGGAAATAATCTCGGGATAGATTCCGCCTCCGGCAATTATATAATGCTGATTAATAACGATACCCTCATTCGAGAAGACCATTTTGACAAGCTCCTGTCAAGATTTGAAAATCATCCCGAAATCGGGGCCGTATCACCTAAAATCGTTTTTTTTAATCCACCTGACACTATACAGTTTGCAGGCTACACCCCACTTTCGCCCATAACCTTGAGAAACTCATTAATCGGATTTATGCAAAAAGAAAACGGATCTTTCAATCAAGCATCTCCTACCCCTTATTGCCACGGAGCGGCAATGATAGTACCCAAAAAGGTAATCAAAGAGGTAGGAACAATGACGGAAAAATACTTTCTCTACTACGAAGAGCTCGACTGGAGCCTCGCCATTGCCCGCAAGGGGTACCAGCTCTGGTACGACCCATCACAGAGCATAATTCACAAGGAGAGCGCCACCATCGGGGGAGATTCAGAGACTAAAGCATACTATATGGCCCGGAACAGGCTTCTTTTCGCGTACCGCAATATCAAATCTTTCCAAATGCCCATTTCAATAATATATCAGCTACTGATTTCCATCCCGAAAAGAGTTTTCGTATATTTGCTAAATGGGAAAATATTAAATGCTAAAGCCACATTAAAAGGTACATTTTGCTTTTTTAGAATTAAAAACAAAAAACTATGAGCATCAAAGAAAAAATCGATAATAATCCTAAGATGAAGGAGTTTGTGATTAAAATAATAAGTTCCACAAAACACCCGAGACCGAGATTTTTTACTCGCTGGCTGATTAATCCTTTTTTTCATAAAAGGGGAAAAGGATCGGAAATTCACAGAAGAGGATCAAGAATTGATGTCTTTCCATGGCACAGATTTGAGCTTGGGCGCGGTTCAATAATAGAAAATCAATGTATTATAAATAATGGAGCAGGAGATATTATCTTGGGAGATGATGTATTAATAGGGATAGGATGCATTGTCACCGGTCCTGTGACAATCGGGAATCACAGCGGTTTAGGCCAACATGTATTTGTATCTGGATTTAATCATGGATTCAAAGAAATAAATGTACTTTGTCGAGAACAACCTCTTGATAAAAGAATGGTTACTATCGGAGAAGATACTCACATAGGTGCCAATTGCACTATTGTAGCAGGCTCACACATTGGAAATAAATGTCAAATAGGCGCAGGCAGTGTCGTAACAAAAGATATACCTGATTATAGTGTGGCAGTAGGTAATCCTGCAAGGGTAATTAAACAATATGACTTTGATTCTCAATCTTTTATATCAGTAAAATGACAGAAAGTACAATCTACATATTAAAAATTATCGATTGGGCACTCTTTTGCTTGGCTATGCTTGGCACGCTCTATATTCTCTCATTTTCATTTGCCTCGCTTTTTAGAGTAGGTAAAAAAATACCCAAATCACAAAAATTACTAAAATTTCTTGTTATTTTCCCCTCTTACAAAGAGGACAAAATCATAGTACAATCAATAGAATCATTCCTCCTACAGAAATATCCAAAAGAAAAATACGAAATAGTCGTCGTATCTGACGGTATGAAAGAGGAAACAAACACCTTGCTTAGAGAACTTCCTGTCAGAGTAGCAGTCGCCGATTATCAAAACAGTACCAAAGCCAAGGCTCTTCAACTTGCGATTAAAGAAGCATCTGACACAGAGTACGATATGGTGGTAATTTTAGACGCAGACAATACCGTCGATGACAGTTTTCTATACCATATTAACAATGCCGGAGCACTCGAATATGCCATTCAGGCTCATAGAACAAGTAAAAAAAGAAATTCACCCACAGCAGTTCTTGATGCTGTAAGCGAAGAGATCAACAATTCCATTTTCCGTAAAGGACATATAAATTTGGGACTCTCCTCCGCCCTTATCGGCTCCGGAATGGCTTTCGATTATCATTGGTTCAAGGACAATGTTTCAAAACTCTCATCTTCAGGAGAAGATAAAGAGATAGAAATACTCCTTCTAAAACAAAAAATACATATTTCGTACTTGAACGATGTATATGTATATGACGAAAAAACTCAGAAATCTTCTGCGTTTTACAATCAACGCAGAAGATGGATAGCCACTCAGTTTTACTCATTAAAAAGGGGTGTAACAGGATTCTTTCCTGCTCTTTTTACCCTTAATATCAGCTACTTAGACAAAATAATCCAATGGATGCTCCCCCCAAGGATCATCCAGATAGCCTCAATAGGGATAATCGCTTTGATTCTTACCTTTATGGATATATCCCTTTCCATAAAATGGTGGGTGCTTTTGGCGGTAACGCTTCTCTCAATCATAATGGCAATACCACGAAAATATTTTGACAAAAAACTTTTGAAGGCACTGCTATACATCCCGCTACTGACTATTTATATGTTTATTAATATCTTTAGAATAAAAGGGGCAGATAAAAAATTCATACATACTGAAAAATAATAATATGAGAATAGCAATCGAAGCACAGCGAATATTTCGAAAGAACAAACACGGAATGGATTTCGTAGCCCTTGAGAGTATCAGAGAGCTTCAGAAAATCGATCTCAAAAACGAGTATTTCATTTTTGTAGCTCCGGGGGAAGATATATGCCTCACAGAGACTCCCAATTTTCATATTATAGTGCTGAAATGCCCCACCTACCCTCTTTGGGAGCAGTTTGCATTGCCGCGTGCGGCGAAAAAAGTAAAAGCCGATATTCTGCACTGCACAAGCAATACCGCCCCTGTTTTTTGCAAAGTTCCCATTATTGTTACATTACACGATATTATCTTTCTTGAGAAAAAGAAGGGTGGAAATACCTCTTTTTATCAAAAAATGGGATGGTACTATCGAAAACTGATTGTTCCACCGGTTCTGAAACGATGCAAACATATTATTACTGTTTCAAAATTCGAGTGTGAACACATATTAGAGACTTTAAAAGGGCTTCCAAAAGAGAAGATTACAGCAGTTTACAACGGATATAACTCTCATTTTAAACATATTGAGAATTATAAAGAGACGACACGAAAATATTTTACCGATGAAAACTACTTTTTTTTCCTCGGAAATACTGACCCCAAAAAGAATACTCAAAGGATTCTCAAAGCATACTCTATGTATGCGGAAAAAGCTGAAACTCCCATTCCTCTGATTGTCGCAGACTTAAAAAGCAATGTTCTAAACGAAATTATAATTAATCTCGGACTAAGCCATGTTCAAAAGTTCATCAAATCCCCGGGGTATATCGCCAACACCGATCTTCCTGCCATTTACAGCGGAGCTACCGCATTCATATATGCCTCATTAAGAGAGAGTTTCGGCATACCGATACTTGAAAGTATGGCTTGCGGCACACCAGTCATAACCTCCGACACATCTGCAATGCCGGAAATAGCATCGGATGCTGCAATACTTGTCAATCCATACGATGAGATAGAGATTACATATATGCTCCTATCGATCCAAAACGACAATACTCTACGCAGCGAAATGAGGGAAAAAGGATACAAAAGGGTGAAATTTTTTAGCTGGAGAGAGACTGCAAAAGAGACATTAAAACTTTATTATGAAACAGTTAACCCCTAAAATCAGTGTCATTATTCCGGTATTCAATACCGAAAAATATCTTGATGAAGCAGTCGGTTCCATATTGAAACAGTCGCTTAAAGAGATAGAAATAATTGCTGTTGATGACGGCTCGACAGACAGTTCGCATACTATTCTCGATAAAATAGCACGCAGCGACTCAAGGGTTACTGTAATATCTCAGAAAAATCAAGGACAATCGGTCGCCAGAAATCGCGGCATATCAATAGCTTCGGGGAAATATATCTATTTTATGGATAGCGACGATATTCTTCATGAGAACGCTCTTGAAGAGTGCTTCGATAAATGTGAAAAAGAATCCCTCGATATGGTCATGTTCGACGGAGAATCATTTTCGGATGAAAAGAATTTTAAACCAATTTTTGAATATAAACGGCTTAGCGAGATGGAAGATAAAGTATATACGGGTCTATATATTTTTTCATCAATGGTCGAGAAAAGGACCTTTTCTCCATCCCCATGCCTTTATATGACACGACTTTCCATAATAAAAAATAATTTTCTGACTTTTTATCCCGAAATAATACACGAGGATAATCTCTTTACACCTCTTCTATGTCTGCACTGCGAGAGGGTGGGAATAATCCCCATTCGCTATTTCAAGAGAAGAATCAGAAGTAACTCCACCATGACCTCAAAAATCTCATGGAAGAATATTCACGGCTATCTTACAGTCACATCTGAGATTCTTAGACAAATCGGAGAATACTCACCCGAAGAGGGAGAAGCTCTAAAAAGTTATATCTCTTCCATGATGAGTGCAGTATGCTTTAAAGCGCGTAAATTACCTCTTAAAGAGAGGATACGATATATTACAATTATTATTAAAAATTACCTCAAATATGTTCCCGTTGCGGAACTTGCAAAAGTAATTGTTCCCAAAAGATGAGCGACATTAAGAAAACACTTATTTCCGGTGTAGCCTACACGGCAATCGCCAAGTATTCAGGAATAATAATATCCCTGATAGTAACTGCCGTCCTCGCTCGACTTATCGTACCGGAAGAGTTCGGGATTGTCGCAATCGCCACCGTTATCATAACATTCTTTGCTATTTTTTCTGATTTGGGTATTGCTCCGGCCATCGTTCAGAATAAGGAACTGAATGAGAAGGATTTATCCAATATTTTCTCTTTTACACTATTTATGGGGCTTATCCTTGCCGTATTATTTTTCTTTTCCTCTCTCCTTATTGCAGACTATTACGACAAGAAAATTCTGATTCCTATATGCCGGATTCTCTCCATAAACCTGCTGTTTTCATCACTTAACATCGTCCCTAACGCCCTTTTATTCAAGAACAAACAGTTCAAATTCATAGCATACAGAACATTGACAGTCCAGCTGCTTGCCGGAGTACTTGCGGTAGCTGCAGCACTATTCGGACTTGGTATTTATTCACTTTTGATCAATCCCGTCATCTCATCGGTAGCCATGTTTATAATGAGCTATATCAAATACCCTCAATCCCTCAGCATCCGATTTTCATTATCATCGATGAAAAAAATATTTTCATTCTCTTTCTATCAGTTTATGTTCAACCTTATAAATTATTTTTCAAGAAATCTTGATAAACTGATGATTGGTAAGTATTTAGGAATGAGCCCTCTCGGGTATTACGAAAAATCCTACAGACTGATGATGCTCCCTCTTCAAAACATAACAAATGTGATAACCCCTGTTATGCACCCTGTATTTGCGGATTTTCAGAATGATTTAAAACTACTTTCATCTTCATATCTGAAAGTAATAAAACTACTCTCATTTGTCGGTTTTCCACTCTCCGTAATATTATTCTTCACATCCGAAGAGCTTGTACTTATTATTTTCGGAAATCAGTGGAAAGCATCCGTGATGGCCTTTCAAATTCTCTCCGCATCGGTAGGTTTCCAGATAATACTCTCCACTTCAGGATCCATCTTTCAAGCCTCCAACAATACAAAAGTGATGTTTATTAGCGGTGTCCTCTCCACAATTCTTACTATCGTGGGGATCTGTACAGGAATATTTGTTTTTAAAACAATAGAATGGGTAGCTATCTGCATATTAATTTCATTTGTAATCAATTTCATTCAATGTTTTATCCTTCTTTATAAAGTATCACTGAAATTAAGCATCCTACCATTTTTCAAACAACTCATTTCACCGATTATCCTATCGGCAATAATATTCATACCATTATTTGCGATGGAGAAATATATGCCTGAAATAAATATTATACTCTCATTATGCATCAAATGCGCACTCAGCGCCATAATCGGAATATCATACATTCAGATTACAAAAGAATATGATATAATTAGTAAGACTAAGTCCATCTTTAAAAAGAAACGAATATGACAAAAGGATTATTTTTTGTTTTCCACGGATTTGCCCCTTACAACGGTATAAGTAAAAAAATAATGTACCAAATTGAGGCTTTTAAACAATGCGGTATAGATATGAAACTATGCTACTATGATGTGACACCGGAGGGAGAGCGCGTATGGAAAATTGAAGACAAAGTTATTTTGTCGCTCGGATACGGCATTAAAGCTAAATTAAAAAAAAGATTCCTCTATGGCAAACTATCTTCTGCTATCATAAGTGAAAGGATAGATTTCATCTATATCCGATCTATGCACAATGCCAATCCGTTTACCATCAATTTTGTCAAAAAACTACATAAGGCCTCCATCAAGATTCTTATGGAAATACCTACATATCCATACGATCGCGAATATTCATCTTTTAAAAGAAAGTTCTCTCTTTATATAGACCGCTCCTTCAGAGGTACTCTTGCCGGATATATTGATAAAATCGTCACATTTTCAAATTACGACACCATTTTCGGAACTCCTACCATAAAAATATCAAACGGAATAGACTTCGACAGGATAAAACTCAAAAAGAATTTGAATGACACTTCGAAAACACTAAATATGACCGGTGTCGCAGAGATTCACTTTTGGCACGGATACGACAGACTTATTCGAGGGGTTGTAAATTACTATAAATCTAACCCTTCGTATAAAGTCTATTTCAACATTGTCGGAGATTTTTTCTCGGAAATAGAGAGAGAGGCAATCCTCTCCCCTATCAAAGAGAATAATCTCGAACAATATGTCATCCTTTACGGAAATCGGCAGGGGGAAGAATTGGATGAAATCTTTGAGAAAACCGACATCGGAGTGGGAAGTTTAGCTCGTCATCGAAGCGGGATAACAAATATCAAAACGCTGAAAAACAGAGAGTACGCAGCAAGAGGAGTTCCGTTTATCTATTCAGAATATGATGAAGATTTTGAAAACAAGCCATATATTATGAAAGTACCGGCCGACGAGACACCCGTTAATATCTCCGAAGTGATAGATTTTTATAACAAATTAACAGTTTCACCTGCCGAAATAAGAGACTCCATAAAGAATCTCTCGTGGAAAGAGCAGATAAACAAAGTGATAATCAATTGCGCTTTAAAATGAAAACTATAATAATTATTTTTTGGGTTTCGGCATTCATCGTATTCTACACCTATTTGGGATATGGAATACTTCTGTTTCTACTCGTTAAAATCAAAGAGCTACTCTCACACACATCTAAAATGGCAGAAATTCATACATTTGAGCCTGATACCAAGGTAACACTTTTAATCGCCGCTTACAACGAAGAAGATGTGATAAAGGAAAAAATGGAAAACTGCCTGAAGCTTGATTACCCTCCTGAATTATTTGAAATTGTATGGGTTACCGATGGGTCAACAGACCACACCAATCTTTTGCTGGAGTGCTACACCCTCCCTGTCGAGGGTGCTCCCACCACTCGATTACTCTATGAAAAAGAGCGCAGAGGAAAGAGTGCTGCTATCGACAGAGCGATGAAATTCGTTGATAGTCCGATAGTTGTATTTACAGATGCAAACACTATGATTAATCCGCAGGCAATAAAAATCATAGCAGAAAAGTTCCAAAACAAGAAAGTAGGATGCGTTGCGGGAGAAAAAAGGGTAATTTCCGGAAAAAATGATGGGGCGGTAGCATCTGAAGGAATTTATTGGAAATATGAATCATTCCTGAAAAATCTCGATTACAGACTATATTCAGCCGTAGGTGCAGCAGGCGAACTGTACGCCATCAGACGAGAATTGTTCGAAGAAATGCCATCTGACACATTACTCGATGATTTTATCCTCTCGATGAAAATTGCAATGAAAGGGTACATTATCGCTTACAGCAATAAGGCTTACGCCCTCGAAAGCAGCTCTTTAAACATAAAAGAAGAAGAGAAGAGGAAAGTTAGAATTGCCGCAGGCGGACTACAATCAATAGTGAGGCTCGCTCCACTATTGAACATTTTTAAATACGGAGTGCTGAGTTTTCAATATATTTCTCACAGAGTGCTCAGATGGAGTATTACCCCTGTGCTCCTGTTCTTACTCCTCCCACTCAACTGCATTATTGCCTTTGGCGGAGGAATTAATGTTTTTTACTCAATAATACTTTTTTTTCAAATAATATTCTATATCTTGGCACTCACGAAAATAGCATATATCCCTTATTATTTTCTATTTATGAATGTTAATGTAATAAAAGGATTTTTTTATTTATACCGTAAAAAAGGGAAAAACGGGATATGGGAAAAAGCAAAAAGAAAATGAAAATAGAAAGACATTATAACTATATTATATTGATTATTACCATTTTAGCCGCATTATTATCACTAATTAATTTTCTTTTTATTACAAGAAATTTAAGCTACATCACACCGGCTTTAATGATGTTCGACTTTCTTTTGTCGATATATTGGCTAATCAAACTCAGCCCCATAATGATTATTCCCATATTGGCCTGTATAACACAATGCTTCCCAATCTCAGCCATATATAGACCTGGATTCATTGATACACAATACGAAAGAGATTCTTCCATAAAAGTAGCCACATACAATGTAAAATCATTTTCACAAAACGGAATGCCTACTTCCGAACACATAGCAGCCATAATGGAGAAAGAAGGTGTCGATATTGTATGTTTTCAAGAATTTTCCGAGCAAGATAACTGCTTTCCCCTTTTCCCTTACTCCACAATTCAGCACATAAACGATTCCGACGATATAAAAGAACTTGCAATTTTCAGCAAATTCCCCATCATAAATGCTAATTCTCCCATTTTTGAGAACAACATCAATGGAGGAATATATGCAGATATTGAGATTAACGGTAAGCAAGTGAGGGTAATCAACTGTCATTTTCAGACAACAGGGATCAATCAAAACATTAAATTCGGTTCGCGAGTGGCCATAGAAGGGGCTTCAAATAACAGTGATATTAGAAAAGAACAGATAGATGCTGTTTACAATCTTATCAAAAACACGGACATTCCCATTATTTTATGTGGCGACTTTAACGACCCTCCGATTTCATACAGCTACAGAAAAATCGGAAGAGTGCTTCGTGACGGCTTCAAAGAAGGGGGAAAAGGATGGGCTTCTACATTTATAGGGGGATTCAAAAATATGTTGAGAATAGATTATATATTTTCATCCCAAGATATGGAATGTACTGATTATCAATCTCCGGATTATAATTTCAGCGACCACAAACCTGTCATTTCAACTTTGGAATATAAAAATAAAAAGTAGAGCCTTTACCTACTTCAGATTCGAGCATCAGCTCTCCTCCATTCCTGTTGATAAAATCTTTTGTCAACATAAGGCCAAGTCCAGAACCGCTCTCGTCGTTGGTACCGGAAGTTGAAAAATCAACCTTTCCATTTATTATTTTTTCAATATTCTCCGGAGTGATTCCGCAGCCGGAATCTATAACGCTAACTTTTATCTTTTCTCCTGCATCATCGACTTTCACTACTATGACATCCCCTTTTTTACTGAACTTTATGGCATTGGAAATCAAATTTCTGAAAACAGTTTTCATCATATCAATATCCACGGATACTTCATATTTCTCATCAGGGATGACTATATTGATTGTTATCCCTTTATTTGCAGCTACAGTCTGAAGAACATCAATAGAACTGGTGACAAGTTCTGAAATATCAATATTCTGCTTTATGCTGTTAAGCTTGCCTGTCTGAGATTTGGTCCATTTCAGAAGATTGTCAAATAGGTTAAAAGCCTCTTCCGAAATGGTATTGACATTCTGAAGCATCTCCATAAGATCAGGTTCAATATTATATTTTTCAACTTCATCCACGACATAATTCATTATCATTCGGGTAGTTGCAAGTGGAGAACGCAAATCGTGAGCTATGACGGAATATAAAGTATCTCGAGATTTAATCGTTTTTTCAAGTTCCTCCGATTGTCTTTTGATAATCCTGGCAGAAGCAACAACCGTCAGTTGAAATTTAATCCTCATCAGCAGCACATCGTTGTTAAAAGGCTTAGATACGAAATCATTCGCTCCGACAGTAAAACCTTTCACAATATCTTCATTACTGTTAAGGGCGGTCAAAAGTATGATGGGCAAATCATCAAGTCCTATTGTCATACGAATATGCGAGCATACTTCATACCCGTTCATACCCGGCATCATCACATCTAAAAGGACGAGATCGGGAGGATTTTTTTCTATAATAGATATGGCTTCGTCGCCATTGGACGATGTTATTATATTGTACCCTTCCCGTTTAAGGATAGCCTTCATAAGAATAACATTTGAAGGTATATCGTCAACTACAAGAATCACAAATTCTGAAGGGTTTATCTGCATATCTTTCTGAAATAATCGATTGTTCTAATAAGTCCTTCCTCTAAATGAATTTCAGGTTTCCATCCGAGCTTTTCTACAGCCAACGATATGTCAGGCTGTCTCTGCTTGGGATCATCACCCGGCAACGGTTTATAAACAACCTTGGAATCCGAATCGCACAATTTTATAACCATTTCAGCTAACTGACTTATAGTAAATTCATGAGAATTACCGATATTTAGAGGCCCGATAAAGGATTTATCAGATCTTACAAACTTTATCATCCCGTCAAGCAAGTCATCTATATACATAAAACTTCTTGTCTGTTTCCCGGTACCATAAATAGTAATATCTTTATTGTTAATGGCCTGCATAATGAAATTTGAGACAACCCTGCCGTCTTGAGGGTGCATATTGGGGCCATAAGTATTAAAAATTCTGATAATCTTAATGTTAACCCCCTTCTGTCTGTGATAATCCATAAAAAGAGTTTCCGCACACCGTTTTCCCTCATCATAGCAAGATCTTATCCCTATCGGATTTACATTTCCCCAATATGATTCCACTTGGGGATGGATTATCGGGTCACCATATACTTCACTTGTGGAAGCCTGTAGGACAGTAGCCCCATTTTCTTCGGCAAGTTCGAGCATATTAATCGCCCCCATTACAGAAGTTTTAACTGTTTTTACAGGATTGAACTGGTAATGAATAGGCGAAGCAGGACAAGCCAAATTGAATATATAATCGACCTCTGCTTGATAAGGTTCGGTAATATCGTGCCTTACAAGTTCAAAATGAGGATTGCCGATAAGATCAATAATGTTATTTTTCGACCCTGTGAAGTAATTGTCAAGACAAATTACATCATGACCCTCTTTTACAAGTTTTTTACATAAATGTGAACCGATAAAGCCGGCTCCTCCGGTAACTAAGATTTTTTTCATTTTTAATAAATTTTGCCAATGCAATAATACTTAAATCCCTCTTTCATAACCTCTGAGGCATCAAAAGTATTTCTACCATCAACAAGAATCAACTGCTTCATCAAACTTCTAAGCCTCTTCCAGTTAGGAATTCTGAATTGCTTCCATTCGGTAATCAAAGCTATTGCATCTGCATTATGCGCAGCATCATACATATCTACTCCGTAATTCACTGAATCTCCCAACACACCCTTTACCGCTTTCATAGCCGCAGGGTCAAAAACTCTCACAGCTGCACCTGCTTTCAATAATAAATCTATAGTTACTATAGATGTGGCCTCCCTAATATCATCTGTCCCGGGTTTGAAAGAAAGTCCCCAAATCGCAATAGTTTTACCTTTTAAATTACCGTTAAATGCATTCAGTAACTTCTTATAAACAATTAACTTCTGCAAATTGTTCACTTCTTCAACAGATTTAATTATCTGCATCTCATATCCTCTATCGCTTGCCGTCTTTAAAAGTGCTTTTACATCTTTTGGGAAACAAGATCCACCGTAACCACACCCCGGATATAGGAACTTGCTCCCGATTCGAGAATCCGAAGCGATTCCTTTCCTCACCATATTGGCATCTGCCCCCGTAAGTTCACACAAAGTGGCCACTTCATTCATAAAACTTATCCTTGTCGCGAGCATCGCATTAGCAATATATTTGGTCATCTCCGCAGAATAAATATCCATGAAAATAACTCTATAATTATTTAGCAAAAACGGTCTGTACAGAGAGCTCATAAGTTCACGGGCCCTATCACTTTCAACCCCTATTACCACTCTGTCAGGCATCATAAAGTCCTTTACAGCAGCACCTTCCTTTAAAAATTCAGGATTTGAGGCAATATCAAAATCTATACTTACGCCTCTCTTTTGAAGCTCCTCCATCACTGCCTCCTTTACCTTATATGAAGTCCCCACAGGGACAGTACTCTTAGTGACAAGAAGAGTATATTTATTCACATTGCGCCCAAATTCATGAGCCACATCGAGTACATACTTCAAATCTGCACTTCCATCCTCATCAGGTGGTGTTCCTACGGCAATAAAAACAATATCCACCTCATCAAGACATGAGGTTAGACTTGTTCTGTAATGAAGTCTCCCCTCTTCGGTATTATTATTTACAATCTCTTGAAGACCCTCTTCATAAATCGGGAGAATCCCTTTTTCGAGGTTTGAAATTTTATTTTGGTCAATATCGACACAAAAGACATTAACTCCCATTTCGGAGAAACAAGCTCCGGATACCAATCCGACATATCCTGTCCCTACAATTGCAATATTCATAGTATAATAGTATAAACTCTGTTAATATTCAATTTATAATTTCACTTTTTATTCAAAAATTTTGATTCTCTGTTGCTATTTGTCCTGTTTTCTTCTCGGTACATTGCTCTTATTCATCTTTTAATCTCTCTAATTGGTGCAATTTATCCTCATCGCCAAAAGTTTCGTTTCTGATTTTCTCATGAATAGCTTTAACCTGCTGCTCTGTGTAATCCTTCATACAGCCATTCTGCTTATACCAGGCATCAACGATATCGTAGTCGTACGCATCGAGGAACAATTGCAACTCTTCGTCAGTGCATCCAGGTTCGACAGTTATTATTTTAAGCTGTATTGTATCATTATTAACCTTTTCATCATTAGAGGTGATGGTTTTATCGTCCTTTGATGGTTGTGTTTCCTCTTTTTTAACTTTTTTTCTATCCCACCAATTTAACAATTGCCATAATATTATTATAGCCACAACCTCTATTATGTATCTCCAGGTATCACTCATGGTGTTATTATTTT
>CAZSXE010000022.1:0-8298 GCA_964611185.1 uncultured Muribaculaceae bacterium
GCATTCCCCTTTCCGCCTGCGGCGGGGCTTGCAAAAGAAAAGCGGAAAGTGCCTGTGGCACTTTCTTGCTTTTTTGGTATTCAGAAGGTGCTCAAGCGAGCTTGGCACCTTCTGAATACCAAAAAAGCAGGTCGCTTGCGCGACCCGCTTTTCTATGCGGTGAGGGGGGGATTCGAACCCCCGGAACCGTTACCAGTTCGGCAGTTTAGCAAACTGCTGGTTTCAGCCACTCACCCACCTCACCGTAAAGATGGAGCTTAGCTTTCTCCAAAAGGAGCACAAAGGTAGAAAAAAGATTTTACTTTGCAATATTTTCCCTCATATCGGTATCGGCTTGGATATTTTTGATTTTATAATAATCCATAATTCCGAGGTTTCCAGAGCGGAAAGCATCTGCCATGGCAAGAGGAATCTCTCTTTCTGCTTCGATAACTTTCGCTCTCGCCTCCTGAGCTTTAGCCTTCATTTCCTGTTCAAGGGCGACCGCCATAGCTCTTTTTTCTTCGGCACGCGCTTGAGCGATATTTTTATCAGCATTGGCCTGGTCCATTTGAAGGAATGCACCGATATTTTTTCCAATATCTATATCAGCTATATCAATGGATAGAATTTCAAATGCAGTACCTGCATCAAGACCCTTTCCGAGAACTACTTTTGATATGGAATCAGGATTTTCAAGGACTTGTTTATGGGAATTGGCAGATCCGATGCTGGAAACGATTCCTTCGCCTACCCTTGCAAGAACGGTCTCTTCCCCGGCACCTCCCACTAATTGTTTAATGTTTGCCCTAACAGTTACTCTTGCTTTCGCAATAAGCTGTATTCCGTCTTTGGCTACTGCGGTGACAGGAGGAGTATTAATAACTTTAGGGTTTACAGACATTTGGACAGCTTCGAAGACATCGCGACCGGCGAGGTCGATAGCAGCTGCCATCTTGAAATCAAGTGCTATATTGGCCTTATCGGCCGAAATGAGAGCATTTACTACTTTGGGGACATTCCCTTTTGCTAAGTAGTGTGCTTCCAAGGCGTTTGCATCAAGCTTGAGACCGGCTTTTGTTCCGGTTACCATAGCCATCACTATGGTGCTTGGCGGAACTTTTCTCCAACGCATAAGGACTAATTGAATCAGAGAAATTCTTACCCCCGAAATGAGGGCCTGGAACCATAATGTAACAGGGAAGAACCATAATAATATGATTAACCCCACAATTGCTATGGCAATCCAGATGAGCATTACTGCGATTTGTGACATAATGTTTTGATATTAGATAGTTTATATTAATTTTACATATATTTTGTTATCGTCAATCAGTGATATTTCAATCTCTTTTCCAGGATCAATAATACCTTCGGTACCCGTTGCTTCTAAAAATTGATCACCAATTTTTATTTTTCCCATAGGACACAGACGAGTAATGGTTACCCCTTTTTGACCTACATGAATCCCTTTTTCTTCAGGTTTGGAGTCTGTATGACTGTCAATATTGGTATGTAATGTTAGTTTTTTCCAAGTCTTTGAACACAGTACAAGTACAACGAAAAAAACCGCTAAAACAATATTCACAGCAATGGTTATAATTCCACCTGTCTGCCCGAAGACTTCAAAAGCGTAGATGCAGGAGTAAACGAGAGATGCCACTCCGAGTATGCCGGTGACAAAGATACCCGGGATAAGAACGATTTCAGCTACAATTAGGAGCAATCCTACGACGATAAGAGTAATGATTAATGCCATATTTTTATTATTTTACTTGTTTTATTGAAACACCTTCTATCCCAAGATCAGTAAGGATTTTGAAAAGATATTCAGCATCTGTCTTATGTGAAAAAGGGCCAACTATATATACTGTTTTACCCTCAATGGATGATTTGGTAATATCTTTATCGCTACTCTCTTTTATGGCGGAGATAACAGGAGCAGAGATTCCATCAGGAAAATTCTCCAATAATACTTGAAAAGCAATACCGCCTCCGGAAGATGCTTTTTTCTCAAGCACTTTTGCTTCCTTTATTGCGATGGATTTACCACTGTTATAAGCCACTATAAATGCTTTTGGAAACCCTTTTTTGCGCACTTGATTAAGACAGGAAAGAGCTTCAGAATGTGAATAGAAAAGCCCCACGGTGTATAAATATTTACCTGAAGCTTGTTTGTTTTCAAATACAGGACTAAGACCTTTTAAACTATTGACCGTTACCTTTTTAGTGGTGACAAGAATCTGTATCTGATAAATAAGGGTAGAGGGGAGGTTGTTGTCTTCTGCAAACTGTGCTTTATCCAAAATTTTAAATGAATAATCAAACTTGGGGATAGTTTTTTCAATTTCGACAGCTTTTATTTCAGAAAATGAATTTTTGGTAAAATTGTAGTTTTGAGCGATTTGAGTATTCTTTTCAGCAGGTGTGTGAGTCTCCTTGACTTGAGGTATTATCCCTTTGGCTAAAAAATCCATTTCTGCTTTTTGAACATTTTTAGAAACACCTTCGTATTTTGCCCTGAGGGTTATAGCTTCATTTTCAAGGTCGGTAATCATCTCTTTTATAAATGATTTGTCGTCTTCATTCTCTATTTTATCGTATAATTCTCTGTTTTCCTGTTGTTTCTTTATATTCTTCTCCATCTCTATTTTATAAAGTCTCATCTGTGATACAAGTTTTGAGTATTCGCTCATACCCTCTTCTTCAGATAGCTCTATCTTATTACTCTGCTTCGACTGAGTATCTTTAATGATGGGTAAAAGTTTTGCGGCTTCAAGAATTTTATCATAATCTGAGATCTCTTTTTTGATAGGCGTAGGGTTATACTCGATAACATATATTTTTATCGAATCTTTTTCCGAATTTCTGTTAGATGCTATGAAAGAATATTGACCATCGGCAGTGTTCATGAAAAAAATGTCATCTGCTGTGGAAGAGTAGGGGAAACCCATATTTTCAGGCATTCCCCATTCGCCGGTGGACTCATCAAGCCTGCTTACATATAAATCATACCCCCCCATTCCGTAATGACCATTGGATGCAAAATATAGCTCTTTGCCGTCGGAACTAAGTATAGGAAAAATTTCATCACCCGATGAAGTAATCTCTTCCCCGAGAAGCTCCGGCTCAGACCATAGATTGTTAGAAATATAATCTGTTTCATAAATATTCCATGACCCGGAGTTGTCCGGAGAGGAAAAAAAGAGTTTCGTAATGTTTTCCGGAAAATAAATAGCTGAGTAATATGGATGTTTATCTTTAGAAACCAAAGGATTGGGGATAGGCATCCACGATTGATTTTTAAAATCTGACAGATTAAGGTAAAAATCGGCGATGTTAAATGATCGATTGGAAATAACTTTTGGAGTCGTAGCGTATTTAAGAAAACTGATACCGTTTTCGCACTGTGTTATTTTTTCTTCTATCTCAAGAATAGAAGAAGAGTCTGCCGTCATCTTGACAGCTTGTTCATAAAGCGAAACAGCTTCTTTAAATTTATAGCTTTTATGCAGAGAATCAGCTTTTTGCAGAATATTTTCCCCTTCAGAATTATTTTGAGAAAAAGCAGAAACAGATACGATAATGGTAAGAATACAAACTGATATATAATAGGTTGACTTCATAAATTCACAAAATTGGTCAACAAAAATACTAAATACTTTATATATTGGAAAAAAATAGTACTTTTGTACCCTTATTTTTAAATGAATAAAATCTTTAAATAAAAAAATATGCAAAGTAAAGGAGCCATAAGAGTTGTGGCAATTCTCATTGGGTTGGCATGTCTGTATCAACTATCATTTACAGGAGCCACCATGTTTCAAGAGAACAAGGCAGATAAATATGCAGAAGATGCCGTTGTTCTGGAACAGCAATCACCTTCATTTTCAAATATTTCGGATCTTGATAAAGCATTTTATCTCGATTCGTTAAGGAAGGAGAAAAACAGATATTACATCGATTCTATTTCTTCTGAAAAAGTCTATTTAGGCTTTACCTACAAGCAGGTTAAGGAAAAAGAGATTAATCTCGGACTTGACCTCAAAGGAGGTATGAATGTTATGCTTCAGGTGGAACTGAGTGATCTTCTCAGAGCTCTTTCAGACAATAATTCCTCTGCTGTTTTTGAAGAAGCATTGGCCTTGGCGAAGAAAAACGAATTGGAATCTCGTTCCGATTTCATCACCCTCTTTGCTCAGGCATGGGATGTGGTTGCCCCCGGACAGAGACTTTCCACTGTTTTCGGAACTTATGAAATGCGTGATAAAATCAAGCCGGAGAGTACAAACGAAGATGTTATAAAAGTTATTCGTGAAGAGTCCGAGAGTGCAATCGCCAATTCATTCAATGTATTGAGAAATCGTATTGACCGTTTCGGAGTTACCTCTCCCAATATTCAGAAAATTGGCAACAGCGGGCGTATCTTAGTGGAGCTTCCCGGGGTTAAAGAGCCGGAGCGTGTCAGAAAACTGCTTCAGGGAACTGCTTCTCTTGAGTTTTGGACTACTTATGAAAACGAAGAAGTATTCCAGTATCTTCAGCAGGCCAATGATGCTATCAGAGAATATATTTCTGAAAGCACCACTTCATCAGAGAGTGAAATAGATGTAAAAAAGGATGAACCGACAGACGATTTATTGGCACAGGTTACAGAAGAAAGCGACAGTCTTTCAGCAGATCAGGCTAATTATGCTAAGAATAATCCTTTGTTTTTCCTTTTGAATCCGAGTACTTATAACGGGCAGCTGATGCCGGGTCCTTTAGTAGGTGTGGCTCATTACAAAGATACCGCAAAAATCAATAACTTCCTTGCTCTTCCTCAGGTGCAGTCGTTGTTCCCCGCAGATTTAAAATTGATGTGGGGTGTTAAACCTTCTTCACAATTTAAGGGAGACTCTTATTTTGAACTTATAGCCATTAAATCCAATAGTCGTGATGGAAAAGCTCCTCTCGATGGAGGTGTGGTTTCAGATGCGAGAATGTCTTACGCCAATACAGGCGGCTCTCCGGAGGTAGATATGTCCATGAATGCTGAAGGAGCTCGTACCTGGGCTCGTCTGACCGCAGACAATATTGGAAAATGCATCGCTATTGTCCTTGATGGCATGGTTTATTCTTATCCGAGGGTAAATGATGAAATAACGGGAGGTCGTTCACAGATTTCAGGAAACTTTACCATTGAAGAAGCAGAAGACTTGGCCAATGTTCTTAAGTCAGGAAAACTACCTGCCCCCGCTACTATTGTTCAAGAACAGGTAGTAGGACCTTCCTTAGGTAGTGAATCTATACAGTCCGGACTTCTTTCATTTGTACTTGCTTTCTGTCTCGTTTTGATCTATATGCTCGTATTCTACAGAGGAGCAGGTGTGGCAGCTGATGTCGCATTGCTGTGCAATGTTATATTCCTTATGGGTGCCCTTGTCTCTTTCGGAGCTGTTCTTACCCTTCCTGGTATTGCCGGTATGGTATTGACACTCGGTATGGCTGTGGATGCGAATGTTATTATATATGAGCGTATAAAAGAGGAACTTCGTGCAGGAAAAGCATTGCGTCTTGCTATCCATGACGGGTACAAGAATGCATATTCTGCCATTATAGACGGTAACCTTACTACTATTATTACAGGTATTGTTCTATTTATTTTCGGTTCAGGTCCTGTTCAAGGTTTCGCTACCACTCTTGTTGTAGGTATCATAACATCTATGGCTACATCCATATTTATTACGAGAATGATATTTGATGACAGACTTACGAAGAACAAACCAATATCTTTCGATACAAAACTTACAAGAAATTTCTTACAGAACACGAAGATTAACTTCCTCAATATGCGTAAGTGGTCCTATACTATCTCAGGAGCCCTTGTCGTTGTCTGCCTTGTATTTATGTTCACTAAAGGATTTACTTACGGTGTAGATTTTACCGGAGGTAGAACTTATGTAGTAAGATTTGACAATAATGTTACTACAGAGCATGTCAGAGAGGCTACAATGAACGAATTTGGCGAGACCGTAGAGGTTAAGCAGTTCGGCGGTGAGAGTCAGGTAAAGATCACTACCAAATATATGATAGAAGATAATTCTAAAGATACCGATGCCCTTGTAGATGGCAAGCTCTATAACGCCTTGAAAGGCTTCTTTGCCACCCCTCTTACCCTTGAAGAATTTACCTCAACAGTAGATAATCCTAACGGTATCATCAGTTCGGATAAAGTAGGTCCTACCATAGCCAACGATATTAAAAGAAATGCAATCATTGCAGTATTTATGTCTTTACTTGCTATTTTCCTCTATATCGCTCTAAGATTCAGAAGCTGGACTTGGGGACTTGGCGGCGTTTTGGCTCTTGCTCACGATGCCATTATCACAGTCGGATTCTTCTCTATCTTCACAGGATTACTTCCATTCAGTCTTGATGTCGATCAGACATTTATTGCGGCAGTACTTACCATCATCGGATATTCCATCAATGACAATGTGGTTATCTTTGACCGTATTCGTGAAAATAAGGCACTCTATCCTAAGCGTGACTTGCTGATAAATGTGAATGAAGCTCTTAACAGTACCCTTTCAAGAACTGTCAATACTTCCGGAACCACACTTGTCGTAATGTTTGCAATTGCCATTTTCGGCGGTGAGGTTATCAGAGGACTTTCAGTAGCTCTAATAGTAGGTATTATCTTCGGTACATACTCTTCAGTATTTATCGGAACACCTATTATGTATGATTTAAATCAGAGAAGAGCTAAAAAGTTAGCAGCTAAAGAAGCTAAGAAATAGAGTTACTCTATAAGCATATTACAGCCGCGTCTTTCAGAATGAGAGATGCGGCTTTCTATTGTAAATTGTCCGTCAGGATATAGCGAACCTACATCTTCTGTTTCAATAAAAGAGCAGGAATTTACATTGGCGAGATCGATAATATTGATAGGACCGCGAGCTTTTTCGCCTGCGGCAATCTCATCCGAGGCCGTAATTTTAAAAGGATCGCTAAAATCGCGGAGGAAGATTTTCATCCAAGGGGGTGACTGAAACAACTCTTTTCCCCTTGAATAAGCCTGCGAAAGAAGCTCGCACATACCATACTCGGAGTGGATGGCGTTTACGCCTAAGGCCATTTTGAGGCGACGATGTACTTCTTCGCGAGGGAGCTCTTCTCCGCGCCCCTTCATCCCGCCCGTTTCCATTACGGTCAAAGACCAATCGGAGGGTGATTGCCCTCGGGCATCACTCTGCTCCAAAGAGTACTTGGAGGCAAAATCAAGGAGGGCGAATGTTACACCGAGAAGGAGCGTTTTCTTTTTCATTGCACGAAGTGCGAGAAGGGTACTGAAAAGCTCTTCGTGGTTATATAAGTAGAAGCCACTTTCCGGGCGATTAGAGAGCTTTATAAGGTGCTCAGCCATATAGACAAGAGAAGAGCCATCTCTCTCCAAATACGACGGCAAAAGAGCCAAAATCACATATTCTGAAGGATCGCCGTAAAACATACGAAAGGCGCTTAAAAAACTCTCTTCATATAGCCTCAAATCGACTACATAGTGTTTGGATGGGGTCATTCCGGTAGTAGAGCTGCTCGTAAAAACTTTCTGAGCCTCGACAGCTGCATCTGCCGATGAAATGATAGTATGAGATTTGAAGAAACGAATCGGAAGGAAAGGAATATTTTTAATCGTATTTACACTGTTTCTGTCTATCTCAAGAAGATTTACATATTGTCGATAGACAGGATTATAACTATATTGAAAATGAAAAATCTTCAGGCAGCACTCCTGAAACTGTTCATCATTGCATATCCTGAAGATTTCATTTTTCATACTGCAAAGATATAAAATATCTATTTATTAGGGCTATATCGTATGTCACTGATTTACAACTATATTTCGTTGATTTACAATAATATCTACTAATACATACATATTTTTGTAATATAAATAAACACATTAATTATGAAAACATCTTTTTTTTATTGTTTTCAGCGATGACCTTTTTTCTTTTGAAAAAGAGATTATAACCAAAAATGAAAATAATATGGATTTAATTACCGAATCAGATAGTTTTCTTTTCTCGGTATCCTATTTGTCTGTTATTCAAACAAAAAGTGATTCCGAGGATGTTGTTGGTTGTATTTTAATAGGAGAAAGGATAGGAGACCTCGCTGGAACAAGGGCATCTCTTCTAAGGGCTATACCTTATGTGGGAATAGCTGTTGGAGTAATTTCTGCTGGTTCTTGTATTTATGGTATGTATAACTAAATATAAATAATAGTTATGGGATATTTTTTTCTAATTGTTTCTATAATTATAGGAATCTCTT
>CAZSXE010000022.1:8398-31703 GCA_964611185.1 uncultured Muribaculaceae bacterium
ATAATAGTTATGGGATATTTTTTTCTAATTGTTTCTATAATTATAGGAATCTCTTTTATTTCGACAATTATATCTAAAATACGAGATATTAGAGAAAAAAAAGAAAAGCATCTCAGCGATGTGTTCAGTGCTGATTTTCTTTATCGTATTACAATAGATTTAATTGTTATCTCTTTTTGTATATCTAAAATAATCGAATATTTTGAGAAATGAATCCATTTCTACCAAAATAGATAATTTTGTCGTTTATTATTTAGATTGAAAATGAAAAATCTTCAGGCAGCACTCCTGAAACTGTTCATAACTGCATATCCTGAAGATTTCATTTTTCATACTGCAAAGGGTATGGAATTATTTTGCTTTTTCCATCTCTATGGTAAAGTGGCGCATAATCGGGAGTTCTCTTGTAATCACATAACCTTTTGTGATGGTTTCGCGACGATCGTATAGATTTTTTACCGCTGCTGCGATGTAATCGATATGATTGTTTGTGTAAACACGGCGAGGAATGGCCAGACGAAGAAGTTCCAGCGCCGGATATCTGTTTTCACGAGTATCAGGGTCACGATCGGCCAAAAGAGCACCTATTTCTACCCCTCTCACACCTGCTTCGATGTAGAGCTCAATACCAAGGGTCTGCGCTATAAATTGTTCTTTGGGAACATGGGTTAGTATTCTCTTGGCATCGAGGAAAATAGCGTGTCCGCCAGCAGGCCTCTGATAAGGAATACCGTATTCGTCAAGCTTCTCTCCGAGATATGCTACCTGTCGTATGCGAGTTTCAAGATACTCAAATTCGGTCCCCTCTCTAAGGCCCTGGGCCAATGCCCCCATATCGCGACCTGCCATCCCCCCGTAAGTAATAAATCCTTCGAACATAATATTGAACATCTGAGCAGCCTGAAAATCTTTTTCACTGCGGAAACCGATAAAACCACCAATATTGACTATGGCATCTTTTTTAGAAGACATAGTCATAAAATCTGCATAAGAGAATATTTTCCTAACTATATCTCTGATAGATTTATTTGCATACCCATCTTCGCGAGTCTTGATGAAATAAGCATTTTCAGCAAAACGGGCAGAGTCGATCATCAATTTCACTCCATATTTTTTAGCGAGAGAAGAGACACCTTTGATGTTTTCCATAGAAACAGGCTGACCTCCGGCTGTATTATTTGTAATAGTGAGAACTATGCAGGGTATTTTTTCGGCAGGATATCTCTTCAGAACATCTTCCAACTTATTCAAATCCATATTTCCCTTGAAAGGAATTTCTAAAGAAGTGTCTTTCGCCTCGTCTATGGTGCAGTCGATAGCATGAGCCTTTCTGTATTCTATATGACCCTTAGTAGTGTCAAAATGTGAGTTACCCGGAACAATATCGCCCTCTTTCAATATGGAAGAGAATAATACATTTTCAGCAGCACGACCCTGATGGGTGGGGAGGAAGTATTTAAAACCGGTAATATCTTCGATTGTTTCCTTGAGATCGTAGTAGGAACGTGCTCCGGCATAACTTTCATCACCCTGCATAATAGCGGCCCACTGCTTATCACTCATGGCACCCGTACCGGAATCAGTTAAAAGGTCAATGAATACATGGTCACTTTTTAGAGCGAAAAGATTATACTTAGCTTCTTTTATCCATTTTTCGCGTTCTTCGCGTGTGCTTCTGTGGAGAGTCTCCACCATTTTAATTCTGTAAGATTCTGCAAAAGGTAGTTCCATATTATTATTAAAATTTAAAAATTAGTAACAAATGTTAATCATTTTGCAAATATAATAAAAACATCAGTTTGTGTTCCGATTATTTTTTCAATTTACCACCTTTTTACAATATCGTATAATTCCCGATACGCTTTATCGTGATCGTATTTAATAATGGATTTATCATCTCTGTACAAGTTCCTTTCAAAAGATTCGAGCAGTTCGGAAGTTATTTGTCGAGATTTAACCCCATATTTAAGATATACCGTGACAGTATAGATTCCTTTGCGCTTTCTCACTTTTTCTTTAGATATTACAGCTGATGCTTTCAGCGATACCATGCGGGCTACTTTTTCAAAATTATAATCAACATCAGAATAGTACTTTGAAGTCCATGTAAGAATAATTTTGGAATTCTCGCTCATAAGGGCCTTCCTTGCATTAAAAGCAGCCTCTTTTTTAGCAATTTCATACTGAGGACTTGAAGCACTTCCCTTAACTGTTATATCGAAAGAGTAAGAAAGGTTTGTCCCAAACAGCAGAAACACTGCCGTAAGAAACAAACCTATAAGATATTTGCGAAAAAATACCACCACTATTTATACGATTTTAGTAATTCATTAACCTGGAATTCGAGTTTATCGGCCTCTTCTTTGGCCCCGTTTCTGTTAAGGAGATCAAGCAGGTATCCATAAAGAGAGTAGCTGTTTTCAAGATCACTCTTAGACATAAATGAGTCTTTATATGGCTTGGCAAAAAGGGTAATACCATCGACAGTCTCTTGAGCGAACTTGCCGGCCAGACTTACAGCCTTCTCCTTAGCTCCGAGTTTAAAATACAACTCTACGGCTTGAAGCACTGTATATTCATTTATAGAATAGAGAATACTCGTGTTAAGAGGGAAATTTTTAGGAGTCATAACATACTGCATCTTATCAAGAATCTGAATAGCTTTTTCATTCTCTCCGTCTTCATAAAGTCCAAGCGCTGTCTGAACAAAGATATTTCTTATATTCATCACACCGTTGAATGTAGAAAGATTCTGATAATCGATATTTACAGTGGTATCTCTAAGGCTCTCCCATTCATATACTTTCATAATCTTCTCAAACATAGAATCAGCATCAATTTGACCTATCTCAGTAGTTTTGGTCTTGCTCTTTATAGGAACAAATTTATATGCAAATCCGTCAAACTGAAGATAATTCTTAAGCCCTATGTCGAGATCTCCACCCTGCGATACGAAGTAAATAGGTCTATCCCACTGATAATTTGAAAAGAAATCAAGTATCATAAGCTCCGTCTTAGAGATAGAGTTTCGGTTTTGGGGAATATCGAGCTCCACCGTATCTACAATTTTATCATAATCAGCCTCCGAGACAATTCCGTATTTCTTCACATTTTCAATATTAACCGGAAGCCTGAGCTTGTGAGCCACGAGAAAATCGTAAGATTCGCCATATCTCTTCACTTTCACTCTCGGATCTTTAAACAAGGTTATAGCTTCTTTTACAGTAATAGGTCTGTTAACCCTGTCAATAACATCTGGAAATTCGTTCTTACCATAAAGATAATCTTTTCTTTCAAGGGAAAACTTAATCGGATCGGAGTCATACATTTTCCACTGCATCTGATCTATATACCAGTCCGTCCCCAGCAGAGAAGTATTCATAATTCGGCAGTCAAGTCTTACCCCTTCTACCTCCTGAATGTACCATAGAGGGAATGTATCGTTGTCGCCGTGAGTTACCAAAATGGCATTTTTATCGACAGACATTAGATAATTGTAAGCCAAGTCGTGAGAGGTGTATCTACCGCTTCTGTCATGGTCATCCCAGTTCTGAGAAGCCATCTGTATGGGCACCAGGATAGTAATAGCCGAAATAACAGCGGCGGTTACTGTCGAGGGCACTGATATTTTAGATAGATATTTATTGAGAAAATCGTACAAAGCTATGACCGACAGCCCTATCCACACGCAGAACATATAAAACGATCCTGCATAAGCGTAGTCTCTTTCGCGAACTTGTAGAGGGGGCTGGTTAAGATAGACCACTATCGCTATCCCTGTAAGAAGAAACATCAACATAACCACCCACCAGTTTTGGGGATCTTTTTTCAGCTGGAAAAATAGTCCGATCAATCCTAATATGAGAGGTAGAAAGAAATAGTGATTTTTAGCTCTGCTATCGACAATATATCCGGGCCCTTCACTTTGATCGCCTAACCGAGCTTTATCGATAAATCCGATTCCCGATTCCCAATTTCCCTTCAACGGATCTCCCGGAGTCGGACTGTGAAGATCGTTTTGTCTCCCCACAAAGTTCCAAAAGAAGTATCTGAAATACATCCAGTTTAACTGATAATCGACAAAATAGACAAGGTTTTCAGCAAATGTAGGCATCTTGTAATTTCCCCCTTGGGGCACCTTACCTTTTCCTGTATATGCCTGATAAAAATTCACATGTTCGGGGGACTTGCTCCACATTCTTGGGAATAGCATCTTAGATTCCGAAGGGTACTTGACATCCATAGGACCATCAGTCTTAAAATATTTCCCGTCAAGAGGGGTGTAATATTTCGGAATAGTAAAATCCGTGGGGATAGAGGCGTATGTTTCTCCGTAGAGGAGAGGATTACTACCGTATTGCTCGCGCCCGAGGTATCTTACGAGGGTAAATGGATTATCAGGCTGGTACTCATTGGTAGGAGTTTTTGCGCTTGAGCGAATAACTATCACCGCGAAAGATGAGTATCCGATGACGATCATCGTGAAGCAAAGCAATATGGTATTTAGCAGCACTTTTTCTTTTTTGTAAGTGAGATAAATCAATACGAAGCAAGCTGCAAGCAGCAATGCGATGAAGAATATGGCGCCGCTGTTGAAAGGGAGGCCGAATGTGTTAACGAAAAGCAAATCAAAATATGCTGCAATTTTCGGAAGCAGCGGAATGATCCCCCAAAGAATTATCCCCAGGATAACTATGGAAATAAGGAGAACTCCCAACCCTTTTTTGAAAGAAAAAACTTTCGATTTTTTATAATAATAGATAAATGCAATAGCAGGGATAGCTAATAGATTTAGCAAGTGTACCCCGATTGAAAGCCCCATCAGAAAAGCTATGAGGACGATCCACCTGTTAGCATAAGGCTGCTCTGCCTCGTCTTCCCATTTGAGCATAGCCCAAAAGACGACAGCTGTGATAAGAGAGGACATAGCATAAACTTCTCCCTCCACTGCAGAGAACCAGAAAGTGTCAGACCAGCAGTAGGCAAGAGCACCCACTACCGAAGCACCCAGGATGGCTACCGTATTGGCGCAAGCCAAATATGATTTATTGTTTTTCTCAAGCAGTCTTCTTCCTAAATGTGCGATTGTCAGAAAAAGGAATAAAATAGTAAGTGCCGAGCACAATGCGTTCATGGCATTCACTGCGGCGGCAATATGATCCGTGGAGGCAAAAACAGTGAATAAGCAGGCTATGAGCTGGAAAATAGGGTTTCCGGGGGGATGACCCACTTCCAATTTGTATGATGATGCGATAAATTCTCCGCAATCCCAAAAACTTGCTGTGGGTTCAATAGTTGATAGATAGGTAAATAGAGACACTAAAAATACAACTATCCCGAGAATGCGACTTATCAGATTATATTGTTTTTTATCCATAATAAATGAGATTACTGTTGTTACAAACCACAAATATACAAAATTGATAATTTATACCTATTTTTGCAGAAAATAATGAGATAAAATGTCTAATCAAAACTGGAAAAGTCGCCCGGGTGTTGTTTTCTCCACTAATCCTGATTTTAAATATCAGACTACGGTTGAGGAAGAAGCAGTTACATTGCCTCCGTCTAAACAAAAGTTGATAGTACTCATTGATCGCAGAAATAGAGGAGGGAAGCAAGTCACTGTAGTTAAAGGATTCATCGGAGCCTCTTCTGATCTCGATTCTTTGGCCAAAACTCTTAAAACCAAATGTGGTGTAGGAGGAAGCGTAAAAGAGGGAGAAATAATCATTCAGGGAGATCTAAGAGATAAGATAGTTTCTATTTTAACAGCTGCCGGATATGTTTCAAAGCGAGGAAATTAGTCATATATTACCGATAGACAGTGCATGGAGAAGCTCTTCGATTGCCATTGAACCGGTAAGTGGTATAGCAAAGACCACAGGGGTCATAAGCGAATCCGCCATAGGTTTTTTTGTGCTCGGAGTGATATTGATATTGCTTGTATTCGGAAGAAAAATCATTTCGTTTTCGCCGAGGATTTATAATTACATATTCTTTTTAAGAGATTATGAAAAAATAGATCAAGATAAGCAAGCTCTGAGAATACTTTTTCTTCTTTTTCTTATATGTTGTCCAGTCGCAGCCGCTCTTTCTTTTAAATATGGTTTTTTATCATTTGATATTATGGAGTCTTTAGCTCCTGTAAAATACTACTTAGTGGTTCTTTCCTCACTGTTATTGATTTTCGTTTTGCGCAGTCTTATCCTTTTTGTGATTGATTATGTTACAGAGAGAGATCGGACATTTTATCGTTTTAACAAGCTGTCCATTGCTTTTTTTATATTGGGAGTGTTGCTATCATTACTTCCTCTCCCTTTTGCTATTCTGACAAATACTACTGATTATTCTATCATCAGAATAGTTGTTTATTCGCTGTTCGGTCTGCTTTTCTTTATGTATCTTTTTTATGTAGGGAAAATATTATTTTCTAAAGGAATTCCTGTTTTTTTCGGTTTTTTGTATCTTTGCACTTTTGAAATACTACCCATGTCTTTAATTGTAGGCACTTTGGTAAAGATTTGATATATGAAAGTTAAAAATATTCTAATTTCACAGCCCGAACCTCTTAAGAGTTCACCGTATTCGGAGATAATATCCAAGTACGGAGTTACTATTGATTTTCATCCTTTTTTTCATGTGGATCCGCTGAGTGTAAGAGAGTTCAGATCTCAGAAAATCAATGTTTTAGATTATACTGCGATTGTTTTTACTGCAAAATCGACTATAGATGCTTTTTTTAATCTATGTGAAGAAACGCGAGTAACAGTCCCTGAAACCATGAAATATTTCTGTACCACAGAGGCTATCGCTCTATATTTGCAAAAGCACATAGTCTATAGAAAAAGAAAAATATTTTTCGGGACCGGAAAATTGGAATCCATAATAAGCAGCATCGGAACCAAGCATAAAAATGAAAATTTTCTTATAGCTACTACCGATTCTGCAAAGCCTGAAATTTTTAAATTGTTCACAAAAGCAAAATTAAAACACGGCACTGCGATTTTCTGCAAGACAGTCAACAGTGACTTGCACGCTATTGATTTTTCAAAATACCAAATAGTAGTGTTTTACAGCCCTCTTGATTTGAAATCCCTAAAAGAAAACTTTCCCGATTTTGAGCAGAAAGGATTATTGATTTTTACTTTCGGTCCATCTACCGCCAAAGCTGTGGATGCCTTCAAATTGAAAGCAGAAATTAATGCACCTACCCCTGAAGCTCCATCGGTAGCGCAAGCACTTACATTGTTTCTTGAAAAAAATAAATGATATTAACCATAATAAAAAAATTTATTTTGGGGATGATTTTTTCTTTCCCGATGATTGTTTTCTCTTCTTGCAGTGATTACAATCCTGCATATAACAGAGAGAATATCAAGGCTACATGGATTGCAGAGATAAAAGATGGGGTAAAGATAGCAGATTGCGCTCAGCGCAAAATCTATTCTTTTAATAAATCAGGTTCTGTGATACTCAGCGGGAAAAAAAACATGGGAGATGGTAACTATAAGTGGGGGGAGAGTACATTGTCGTATTCGGTGACTTGTTGTGTTCTTGATGTTAGCGGGACAGCTGCGGGGATATTTGATATTTCAGATAATATAAAATTGGATATGAGTTTCGATATTGTCAAGCAGAAAGATTCATTATTGATAATCACTCCTACCAAATATCTTATCAACGAGCAAGACATCGCGCCTGATTATACTAATCTACAAATGAGAAAAATTCCCTCTAAATATGCTTCAGTCGATTCTATAAGCGGGGTGTGGGAGGTCAAAAGTCGCAATGGGGTGAGTTATAATGCATTCAGAGTTGAGTTTTCCGACAAGAATTTCGCATTTTACTATAAGGATAGTTTTGGAAATTGGAGTTCTCGAGCGGTAGGAGAAGAAGGTGCAGATTTTTTTAATTTATATTATGATTTTTTGGCATTCACTCTCTATGATAATCTTGTTTTGGGAACCTCTTCAAAATGGAGTGTAAGCTGCTTTGATATAATAAAAGCTTCTCCTTACGAGGGTGTTTTGGATTTTTCTTCAGAAAATGACAGTTATCATTTAGAGCTTGTGAAAGAATGAAAACAGTAGAAAAAATCAGATTTTCAGGGAATTCCATTTTTAGTTTTCCTTATAAAATTTTTTATGCTGATAATGTGACAGGAAAGACCCATTTCATTATCTCTGTACCTAAAAAAATTCACAAGAGAGCCGTTAAAAGGAATCTTATAAGACGAAGAATAAGGGAAGTTGTGAGGATTGATTTGACATCGATGCCTAACATAAAAGGAAAAGATATTCTTCTTGTATATATTTCAGGAGAAATATTTGATTATGAAAAAATCAGAGAATCACTTAAAGAAGCTATCCTCAAAATCTCTTGTTGAGGTTCTGAAGAAAATTGCCATATTCCCTTTCGTGCTGTTAATTAAATTGTATCAGTGCTGTATTTCTCCTTTTACACTCCCTTCTTGCCGATTTACCCCCACTTGTTCTGCTTATGCGCTTGAGGCTTTTAAAAAGCATGGGCCGTTTAAGGGTTTTTATCTTACCCTAAGAAGAGTGTTGCGCTGTCATCCATGGGGAGGAAGCGGTTATGACCCTGTCCCGTAACCGAACCTTTTTAAAATCTCATCCTGATTGGGAGCACCTTTTGAAAGCTGAAGTATCTCTTCCTTGGGGATAGAAGTAAGCTTCAATAACACCAATCCATCTACACAATTGTTGAAATTTTTATCAACATTGAAATTGATGATTTTGGCACCCATTTTTAGATATTTCTTTACAAGAGTGGGCATTCTGAATTCATTATCGCTGATGCGCAGGATAAATCTGTCGAATTTATCTATGGAGTCCATTTTCTTTTGTAAAAGAGCTTGAGCATCTACTCTGTCAAAATTATATATAAAAGGGTGCTTCGCCTTTACAAATTTTGAAAATGTTTCAGATGAGTGAGTGGACCTTATATAATATATTATCAAACTTCTGTAAAAAGCAGGATACCATGAGCTTATACTTACCGGCCCCATGAGATATTTGCAATTATCATATTTTAAAACACTGTACATCAGTCCTCGAATCAGAAGCATCAGAGGCAGGGCTTCTTTCTGGTATTCTACCGATACAAAAGAGCGTCCGAGCTCAATGGTTTCAGTAAGGGTGGAAATAAATTTTTTTGAATAATTGAAAAGACTCTGTGAATAAAACCCTTCAACTCCGTATTTTTCTATAATCTCGCTCCCAATACCGAGCCTGTATGCCCCTGCTACGGCCTTTTTTTGCTTATCCCACAATATGAGATGCTTGTAATAGGTGTCATATCTGTCTAAGTCGATAGCTGTACCGGTGCCTTCTCCTATGGCCCTGAATGATTCTTCCCTCTTTCTACCTATCTCATACATAACCGAAGGTATATCTTCATTTGAAGCCAAATAGCATACAAAATTTCCTAATTCATATAGTTTTGAATTTTGATTAAGTGAGTTGATTTCATAAATCATTTTTTTCTTATCCCTCGGTAGAGCAATAGGCTTCTCGGAATCTTCGTTCAATATGTGCTGAAGGATGCGTTTTCTCCTTTTTACCACCATTGACTCTAGAGAGTATGTCCTATTTCGCAGATAACTCCCAAGCTCTTTTATATCGGAGTATTCAGATAATTCGGAAACCGTTATAGGACGACCTATCCTCATAATAATCGTTTTCCCCATTTTGCCTAGCAGCTCCTTGGGAAGGCGAATTGTCCGGAGGATAGGATGGATTTTTCCGAAAGCATGGAACTGCTTTGAATTACTTCCGTTGAAGTAAACGGGAATTACGGGGACATTACAGTTTTTAATAAACTTGATTAATGTCTTTGACCACTCTTTGTCTTCAGTGTACCATTTTCCATGGAAAGTGGAGACTTCGCCGGCTGGAAACAGTCCAAGACAACCTCCGTTGATAATATGTTCTTTCGCCGCCCTTATGCCTGAAAAACTGTTTTTCAGGTTTTTATCAGAGAATGGATTAACGGGAAGGAAAGAGTCTTTCAGGTTTCCGATGTGGGAAAGTATAAAATTTGTGAGAATTTTAAAATCGGGTCTGAGCGCAGCTATAGTGTTATAGAGGATGATACCGTCCCACCCTCCGAAAGGGTGATTTGATACTATTATGAACGGCCCGTCTGTCGGAATATAAGCTAATTCGGAGGTCTTGATATCGTAGCTTATTTTAAAATTTTCTAAAGCTTTTTCTGTGAACTCCTGTCCGTGATATTCGGCAAAATTTGAATAAATGGAATTAATCTTGCAGAATCCCATAAGTCTCATCGCCACCGATCCGATGATGGTCCCGATGGCTCCTTTCATCCCGATTGCACTCTTAATATCGGAGATATTTACTACTTTTGTTTTAACTTTAGGTTTCATAGGTTTTTATTACACACAAAGATATAATTATTTTATGAATCTTGCTGACAAAGTGCAATTACTTCCTCATTCTCCGGGCGTGTATCGTTATCTTGATGCCTCCGGTAAAGTAATTTATGTGGGTAAGGCAAAGGATCTGAAGAAAAGAGTATCTCAGTATTTTCAAGATCCATCCGGTCTCAATAAGAAAACAGCTCTTATGGTCTCTAAGATTGAAGACTTGGAACATACTGTCGTGGACACGGAAGAAGATGCGTTTCTCTTGGAAAACAATCTTATAAAAGAGTATCAACCCAAATACAACATTCTGCTTAAAGACGGGAAAACTTACCCGTGGATTTGTGTTAAAAAAGAGTTTTTTCCGAGAGTATTTATTACCAGGCAGTTTAAAAAAGATGGTTCTCTATATTTCGGACCTTACAGCTCATCAATGCATGCACATAATCTCATAGAGCTGATAAACTCTCTTTATCCATTGAGAACCTGTAATCTATCTCTGTCAGAAGAGAGTATAAGTAGCGGTAAACACAAGGTATGTTTGAATTATCATTTAGGAAAGTGCCTCGCCCCATGTGTGGGTAGAATTACTCCCGATGATTATGAAAAGCAAATTAATTCCATTATTGAGATTTTAAAGGGCAATAGCTCCTCCTTGATAAGAAATTTCGATTCAAAGATGAAGGAGGCTGCTTCGGAGTTGAGATTTGAAGATGCGCAGAAATGGAAAGTTAGAAAAAATCTGTTGGAGAAGCATTACAGCAAGTCTCTGGTAGTGAATGCAGAGGGTATGGATATGGATGTTTTTTCACTCATCTTTGAAAAAAATGAGGGGTTTGGGAATTTTCTCAGGGTAAAAAACGGATGTATTGTTCAGTCAATCGTGATGGAACTCAAAATGAGAATTGAAGAGGAGCCTTCCGCTGTTCTTTCTACTTTTATGACAGAAATTTATTCGCGATTGGGCGCGAGCGCCAATGAGCAAGAGGCATTTTCACCGAAAGAGATATTAGTCCCCTTTCTCCCCGACAGGGAGTTTAAAAACAAAAATTTACACATTCCTCTTCGAGGCGATAAATTGGCTGTTTTGGAGCTGAGCCGTAAAAATGCTGCTGCATTGAAGTTTGACAAGCTCAAACATGAAGCAGTCATTTCACCAGCCGATCATTCCAAAAGATTTTTGGAAAATATGAAAATAGACCTTCAAATGGACACTGTTCCTTATCACATAGAATGTTTCGACAACTCAAATATTCAAGGGACCCATCCCGTGGCCTCTTGTGTGGTATTTAAAAATGGCATTCCTTCAAAAAAAGATTACAGACATTTCAATATCAAAACGGTAGTGGGGGCCAATGACTTCGCTTCAATGAAAGAGGTAGTTAACAGAAGATATTCGAGAATTCTTAACGAGAATGGCGAATTGCCGCAGCTCATTGTCATAGACGGAGGGAAGGGACAGGTCTCTTTTGCGCACGAAGCTCTTATTGAGCTCGGGCTCTCAGACAAAATCAAGCTGATTGGGATAGCGAAGCGTCTCGAAGAGATTATTGTTCCGGGAGACCCTTATCCTTTGTTTCTCGATAAAAATTCAACCACCCTCAGGGTGATAATGCAGCTTAGAGATGAAGCTCATCGCTTCGGGATAACTCACCATCGTCTTCGCAGAAGTAAAGGACAAATCCTCTCAATCCTCGATGAAATTCCGGGAATTGGTCCGAAGACCAAAGAAAAACTTATTTCCAATTTTAAAACAGTCGCTCGAATAAAAAAAGCGCCAACCTCGGAGATTGTAAAACTTATTGGAAAAAATGCTGCAGGAAAATTGTTAAAAGCCTTTGAAGAAGAGGATGTTATTTTAAAATAATGACATTAGCTACTTTTCTCTCCCCTTTTGAATCAAATACTTTGTTGTCGCTCGGATGACTGACGATGTTATCTCTCGCTCTATCAGCTGAATATACATACATAGCTGAAGATCCTCCTCCGTCGAGATTAATGGCATCTTTTACTCCGAGCCAGTGCATCACCTGCCTCAGTTCATAAAGGCTCATCCCGGCAGCTTCGATAGAGCGCCCATCGACTACGACAAAAAGTAAGAGAGAGTCGGAAACCTTGCCAATAGCGGTACGGGGATGCCTTCTGATATTGAAAGATATTGGCTCAAGCATTTCGTCGTTACCGTCAATAATAAGCAAAGGCCCGGATGTTATCACATCTTCCGAAATAATAATATTTTCCCACTCTGAAAGGCAGTCTGCCTTTAGAATGTATGGTATATTATTAAAAATGGAAAATGCTCCTGTCTGGTACATTTTCCTGTTGTTTCCCTCTTTTTTGTTTGATGATTTTTGCTGATTATCTATTCGAAGATATGTTACAGAATTGTATGGGAGGCCGGTTTTTTCCATATCAAAAAAAGAGCCGTTGATTGCAGCCAAAGCGTGGTTCTCTTCTGCAAAATCTGAAACCGTCCGTAAAACAGTGTCGCCGATGATATCTATCTTGATAAGTTCGGGATTAATTTCTAAAATAGATATGTGCTGATTTGAATTAAAAAGAGAACTGTCTATGTAATGATGTTGGAAGAGCGTTAATCCCGGAGCGATATTGTTTTTCAGCCACTGAGTTTTAATAAAAGTAGTAGAGTCTGTCTGTCCGACGGACGAAATCGAAAATATTGTAAGAAATATTAATGTGGCTATGACAGTAATTTTTCTTCTCATTATTTTAATTTATTTCTACTATTGCCTCTGAAATATTAATAAGGTAGTCTCCTACTCGTTCACATTCTGATACTATATCCATATAGTAAACCCCTAAAAGATATGAATTCTCGCTCGATTCGATGTTGAGGATATGCTCCTCTTTGAGATTGTTGCGGTACTCGTTTATATCGTGTTCGGCATCTTGGGCGTTTGATATGTCGTTAAGGTTCGAGTATCCCAATGACAGATTGGAAATCATACACACCATCGCCTTATCCACAAGACCCATAATATGGTCAAGCTTCATAAGGATTTTTTCATCAAATTTTTTATTATGAAGAGTTTTTCTTTGAAGAATCCTTCCTATGTTATATCCAGAATCTCCTACACTTTCAAGCTCACTGATTATTTTAAACATCGCTTGAATTCTTTTTGTACTCTCTTCGCTTAGCACCCCTTCGGTAATGCCATTGAGGTATTTGGCTATTTCAAACTCAATTCTGTCGGTAATCTGCTCATAGTGCTCAAGCTTTTGAAATAATTCCTCAAACTTGGAGCCTGCGTTGTCGGATTCCTTAATGGCCTCTCTTGCATAGAAGAACTGCTTTTGAACAATTTTCCCGAAATGAATTATTTCTTGTTTGGCTTGCGCCAATGAAAGCTCCGATGTGCTGAGATGACCTGTCTGGATGTATTTTAACCTGAATACCTCCTCTTCTTTAGGACTTTTTACAATCCAACATACCAATTTCACTATTTGAGGGGTAAACCATACAAGAATGAGAGTGTTGGTGATATTGAACAAAGTGTGAATAGTCGCTACTTGATATATAGCCGTAGAAGCCGGATCGGCAGCGTTATAGAGTCCGAGAGCCGTAACAACTTCCGTTACTAACCATATAAACGGCTTGAAAAGAATCAGTACCCATATCACTCCGAAGACATTAAACACGGAATGGGCGAGGGCAGCCCTTTTTGCAGAGACATTACCTACCGATGCGGCAATATTGGCAGTAATGGTAGTGCCGATATTTTCTCCGAGAACCATAGCTGCAGCCATTTCAAAAGGAATCCATCCGAAATTCACCATGACCAGAGTCAGAGCCATCGTGGCACTTGATGACTGAAGTATGATAGTAAGTACGGTGCCTATTCCTACGAAAATTAATATTGACCAAAAGCCCCAATCTGTCCACGACTGAATAAAAGATAGAACCTCAGGAGAGGAACCTAAATCGGGAACTGAATTTTTTAAGAAGCTAAGTCCCAAGAAAAGAAGAGCAAAACCTATTATTAATTCTCCCACGCTTTTTTTCTTCTTGGACTTGGCCATCATAAAAACAAATCCGATAGCTATTAGAGGTATGGAAATTACAGATATATCGGCTTTAAATCCTAACAGAGCAATAATCCATGCAGTAACAGTAGTACCAATATTTGCCCCCATTATTACCCCTACGGACTGAGTAAGAGTGAGTAAGCCTGCGTTTACAAAACTTACTATCATTACGGTGGTCGCACTTGAAGACTGAATTACGGCTGTTATCATCAGGCCTGTCAAAATTCTTTTAAGAGAATTAGAGGTCATTGAGGCGAGAATATTGCGAAGCTTATCTCCGGCTACTTTTTGAAGTGCTTCGCTCATAAGTGTCATGCCATAAAGAAAGAGGGCAAGAGAACCGAGCAAAGTTAATACTTGTAGAATTACGTTCATTAGTTATGAATTATGAGTTGCAAAGATAAGTCAAAAAATTTATTAACTTTGCAGTTACGGACAAAAACACTAATGACTCGTAATTTTTTAATTGTTTTATTACTATTATCCTTTGTTTGTTTTTCAAATAGAGCTTCTGCTCAGTTTTATACTCTCGGTAACGATCCGACTGTCAGATGGAAACAAATAAAAACCGAACACTATGATGTTATCTATCCTCGCGGTATGGATTCTTTGGCGAGAAGGTATGTTTCTCTTTTAGAGAATGTCAGAGGAGCAGTTATGGAGCCGCTAAGAATCAATCCCAAGCGTATTCCCGTAGTTCTTCATCCTTTTACCAACAACAGCAACGGTGTAGTCACATGGGCTCCCAAAAGAGTAGATCTTATTACCACTCCACCCGCTTATGAAAGTACTTCTGAACCGTGGGACAAAAGTCTCGTAGTGCACGAAAGCAGACATGTGGGTCAAGTAACTCATTTTGAAAGAGGAGTTTTTAAATATTTATATTGGCTTATCGGAGAGCAGTCTCCGGGGTTAGGGGTGGGCCTTTATCCGTCAAAACTTTTTCTCGAAGGTGATGCGGTCATTACTGAAACAGAGCTCTCTTCAGCAGGAAGGGGTAGAAATGCAGATTTTTTAATGTATTCGAGAGCCGCTTTCCTTAATGGAGATTTCAGAAATTGGGACAGACTGAGATTCGGCTCTTATAAATACTATACTCCGAATGATTATGTTCTCGGATATATCATAAACACTGCCATCAGATACGGCACAGGTAATTATTTTTATTCATCGACTTTTCTCCGCTATCTTGTGGACCATTTTTATAATCCGAAAATAATTTTTATGGCTTTTAATTCAATTCTTGGTCAGAAAAGAATTTTTTGTCTTGAAAAGGGTCAGGAGATTATGACTAAAATCTGGAAAGATGATTTAGAGATGCGAGGGGAGTTGACCGAGGGAGACACATTGGTAAAAAAGAGAGAGCGTCTCTACACGAATTATCGTTATCCGATAGCTGTAAAAGACACCAATTCTAAATATTTTGGTTCCGTTTTGGCTCTAAAAAGCGGGATGGAGCATGCGAGGATGCTTGTTGAGATAGATTCATCCGGAAATGAAAGAGTGTTGAGGCCTTTTAATTATAATTCTTCTCCATTGGCTGTAAGCTCGGATGGTTTTCTTTACTGGACAGAGACTGTTTCCCATGAAACAGGCCAGCTTGAGGATTTTTCCGAATTGAAGTCTTATGATTTGAAAAAAGGGCACTGGGTTCGCCATAGATGGACCACTCGATATTTCAATCCTGCAGTTTCTCACTCAGGGGATACTATTGCGGTAGCGGAATATCCTCCCAAAGGGTCATCTTTCTTAGTCCTCCTCGATTCTAAAAAAGAAGGAGTAATAAAAAAAGTGGAGGCTCCGGAAAAGGGGCAGATAAAAGAGAGCGTATTTATAGGAGGAGATATTTATTGCTCGGCTATTTTAGATAAAGGACTTGGAATTTATAAGTATTCCGATGGTAATTGGAGTGAAATAGTGCCTCAGCAAAATCAGACGATAGTGGGGATGAAAGGGTACAAAGACGGATTGTATTTTACGAGCGACTTGGATGGGGTAAACAATATTTATTATTATGATTTAAGTACTCGAAAGTTAACAGCGCTTACGAATTCAAAATATGGAGCATCAGATCCATATATTGAACCACAGAGTAGAATACTTTATTATTCTGAGTTTGATCAGATGGGTTATCATCTTGCAAAAAACCCTTTAGATTCGCTCCCCCGGAGAGAGAAGTCTTTTGAAAGCCCTTATCGTCATCCCATTGCTGAAATGTTATCCTCTCAGGCGAAGATGTCTGCCTCTGCATCTATTACAGATACTGTAGATGGTTTTGATATAGAGAAATATCCTTCAAAGAATTACAACAAGCTAAGTCATCTTTTCAGAATCCATTCGTGGGCTCCTGTCTATTATAATATCAGTAATATCAGAAGTATGAGTTACGATCAGTTTTACGACCTTGCAGCGGTGGGGGCTACTGTTTATTCCCAGAACACTCTCGGTACGGCAGTGACTATGCTCGGATATTCATATCACAAAGGGTTTCACGCCGGGCACTTGAAATTTACATCTACCGATTTACCCGTTTCTTTTGAAGTTTCGGCAGATTTTAACGATAGGAACAGACACAGATACGATATGGTGGAAAAAATCTCGGGAGGGGTGCGAGTAAATGGCTACTCTATGAATCATTCACCTTATTTAAGGACATCGGTGTTGGCCTATTTGCCGATTATTCTTACTTCAGGTGGGTGGATTAAAGGTTTTATACCTCAGATAGGATGGAGTTTTTCCAATGATGATTATTACTCATACCAGAGAGGGAAATATGTCTTTAAGAATGAAATTCAATATGGCTTCAGATATTATCAGATGCTTCCTATACCAGCTTCTTGTGTCTATCCGAGATGGGGACTCGGCTTCTCTTTAATGGGCTCGGGAGCTCCCGGAACAGGAGAAAATTTCGGTAACTTGGGTTATCTCTATGCTTATTTTTATCTGCCGGGCATCACTCGCGTACAGGGATTGAAGATTACCGGCTCATTTCAGAAACAATTTGTAAATAATAAAAATTATTTTCTCGGTTCTTTCGCCTCTCTCCCTCGCGGTTATAGAGACATTACCCCTACTGAAAATTTTGCAAAAGTGTCACTTGACTATGCTATTCCTATCTGGTTGGGAGATAAGAGCCTCGGCTCAATAATGTACTTCAAGAGACTTAAGTTCATCCCTTTCGGTGACTATGCCTACGATAGAAATACGGTAGATAAGTCCGTTCATTATTATTCTTACGGAGCCGATGTCCTTATAGATGTTATCTTTTTCAGATTAAACATTCCCCTTTCGATAGGTGTTCGCTATGCCCGTACAGGAGTTCAGGAGGGAAGCAGTAATTATTTCAAGTTTTTATTTTCTCTTTCTTTATAACAGTCGGTTCTACAACCATGGAATCTTATCGCCGAAAAGATAGAAGAGCCCTATCCAGAAAGCAAATCGGATAGCTTTCCCTATCAACATATAGATGATACATTTAGTAGGATTTATCTTGTAAAAACCGAGACCAATCGCAAAAATATCCCCCACAAAAGGTGTCCAGCTAAGGAAGGCCAGGAGGGATCCCCACTTATCGATCACCCCCTTTTGCTTTTCGAGTTTATCCTTAGATATTTTAAACCATTTTTCAATCCATTCCCATTTTCCGATCCACCCTATTCCAAAAGAAGTGACACCTCCGAGCCAGTTCCCGGCAGTAGCTACGAGAAATGATGTTAAGGGATTGCCTCCGGCTAAAAGAAGACCTACTATTAGAAAATCGGAGGAGAAAGGGACAATAGTAGCCGCCATAAATGTTCCAAGGAATAATCCCCAATAGCCCCAATCCTGCAAAAATTCCATAATATCACCTTATTGTTTTAAAAAAATCAGTAACAATTTTTCCACATTCTTCTTCAAGAATACCATTTATAACTTCCGTTTTGGGATGCAGCAGTGATGGCTGAAAAAGAGAATATCCTCTTTTAGGGTCTTTCGCTCCATATACTATTTTACCTATTTGAGCCCACGAGAGAGCCGCAGCACACATTGGACAAGGCTCTACCGTAACATAAATAGTACATAAATCGAGATATTTACCCCCAAGACTCTCAGTGGCAATAGTTATTGCCTGCATTTCAGCATGTGCAGTAGGGTCATGCAGAGTTTCGTTAAGATTATGCGCTCGCGCAATAATGGAGCCTTTGCACACTATGATAGCCCCGATAGGAATTTCACCTCTTGCCCCTCCTCTCACTGCTTCTTTAAGTGCTTCGCGCATATATTTTTCGTTGTCATCCATTTAGAATAGTAATAAATAAACTCCGGCACCTGCAGCATAAGCCACAAGGGTCGGAACTGTAAATTTTTTCAAATAATAGCCAAAAGATATTTTTTCCATACCCATCACTGTTACTCCCGAAGCAGATCCTATGATTAGAATGCTACCTCCGGTAACTGCACAGTATGCGAGGAATGTCCAAAAAGTGCCGTCTGCCATAAACGCACCGGCATCGGCTATGGGGTACATACCCATCGTTGCTGCTACGAGTGCCACATTGTCAAGGAAAGAAGAGCATATACCTAAAAGAAAACTTATTATGTTCGGATCAGAAATAATATTATTTAATCCCTCAGACAATCTTGTGAGGTACCCCACAGTGTTTAATGCTTGAACAGACATCAATATTCCGAGAAAGAAAAGAATGGTTGATATATCAAGCTTTCCGAAAAGGGCCGAAGCTCGAAGTTCCTTTGCCGTCAGATCTTTAGATTTCTGAGATTTAATATCTGTTATGGCCCAAAGAACCACTAATCCGAATAAAACACCCATAAACGGAGGCATATCGAAAATAGATTGAGATACCGGAACCAAGGCAAGTGATATAAGGCCTATCCATAAAAGTGTTTTTTGAAACCTAAGTGTTACATATTTTGGATATTCTTGTTCTTGTACCTCAATTTCTTGAATTTTTGAATTTTTAGGAAACATAAAAGTAGTAACTGTCGATATGATAACAAGAAGTGTCAGACTTGACAGTATTATATGTGTCACTTGATGAAGTACGGAAATGTTTCCACCGGTCCAAAGGATAAGAGTCGTAACATCACCAATCGGAGACCAAGAGCCTCCTGCATTGGCAGCCACAATGATGAGACAGTCATATATTATTCTATCGGCTTTGTCCGGAATTAGTTTTCTCAACACAGCTACCATCACTATAACTGTGGCCAAATTGCCCAATAGGGCAGAAAGGAAAAAGGTAATTGAAGCAAAAATCCATACGAGTTTTCTTTTGTTTTTTGATTTGATAGTATTTGTTATTACATGAAATGCTCCGTGAGAATCGAGTATTTCAATGATGGCCATAGAGGCGAGAACAAAGAACAGAGTGGTAGAAACATCCCCAAGGGCCTCTGTAATAGCAAATTCTAAATATTTGTATGCCTGCTCACTATCTGAGAGTGCCGCGAATTTGGGAAATCCCTGAATAAAATTGTCTATATATGCAGGAGGGTTAATTGAAAAAATTCCTACTGCATCCAAAAGGGATATAAACCATAGAATTATACACATTCCGACTGCCACAGCAGCTTTATTTACTTTAATTACATCTTCGAGAGCTATCATTAATATACCGGCAATGAAGATAAATGGCATTAGATAGAATAAAATCATAGTAAGTCTTTTTTTATTGACAAATATAGTGACAATTTGTCATAAATCACTTATGGCATTTATTTTGTGTTTTTTTCGTGTGCCTTAAAATGGCATTGATACGAAACATTTATAAACATATAAATTTTAAAAAATTAATATTATGAACATTAAACCATTAGCAGACAGGGTTTTAGTTGAACCTAAAGAAGCCGAAACAAAGACAGCAAGCGGAATTTACATTCCTGATACAGCCAAAGAAAAACCTCAAGAAGGTAAAGTTGTAGCCGTAGGTAGCGGTAAAAAAGATGAACCGATGGAGTTAAAAAAAGGCGACAAAGTACTTTACGGTAAATATTCCGGAACTGAAATTACAGTTGATGGGAAAAATTATCTTATGATGCGTCAAAGCGACATTCTCGCAATTATGTAATTATTTCAAATGATTTTAAAATTTTAAGAATATGTCAAAAGAGATTAAATTTAATATGGAAGCTCGCAACCTTATGAAAGAGGGTGCTGATGCTCTTGCTAATGCCGTTAAGGTAACCTTGGGACCTAAGGGGCGTAATGTGGTAATTGATAAAAAATTCGGTGCTCCTCAAGTAACCAAAGATGGAGTTACCGTAGCTAAAGAAATTGAGCTTGAAGATCGTTTTCAGAATATGGGTGCTCAGATGGTAAAGGAAGTGGCCTCTAAGACCAACGATCAGGCAGGTGACGGTACTACTACAGCCACCGTGCTTGCTCAGGAAATAATCAATGTGGGTTTAAAAAATGTCACTGCCGGTGCGAATCCTATGGATTTGAAACGCGGTATTGATAAAGCCGTTGCAGCAGTAGTTGAGGACCTTAGAAAACAGACTCAGAAGGTGGGAGAAGATATCGCTAAAGTTGAGCAGATTGCCACCACTTCGGCCAACAACGATGCTTTCATAGGTAAACTCATTGCAGAGGCTATGGGTAAAGTAAAGAAAGAGGGTGTTATCACCGTAGAAGAAGCTAAGGGTACTCAGACAGAGGTTAAAGTAGTAGAAGGGATGCAGTTTGACAGAGGTTATATCTCTCCATATTTTATGACCAATTCTGATAAGATGGAAGCTGTCCTCGAGCAGCCTAAGATTCTTATTACAGATAAGAAGCTTTCAGCAATGAAAGACCTCCTTCCTATTTTGGAACCTATTGCCCGTGACGGAAAATCTCTTCTCATTATTGCAGAAGATGTAGAAGGAGAAGCTCTTACCACACTGGTAGTAAACAGACTTCGTGGCACATTGAAGATTGCTGCTGTTAAAGCCCCCGGTTTTGGAGATCGTCGTAAAGAGATGCTTCAGGATATAGCTACTTTGACAGGTGGTGTAGTTATTTCGGAAGAAAGGGGATTTACCCTTGAAAATGCTACTCCCGATATGCTTGGTGAAGCTGAAAAAGTTACTATTGACAAAGAGAATACCACTATCGTAAACGGTAGCGGAGATAAGAATGCCATTGCAGATAGGGTAGCTCAGATTCGCAAACAGATTTCTACTACTACCTCAGATTATGATCGTGAGAAATTGCAGGAAAGACTTGCCAAATTGGCCGGAGGCGTAGCTGTCCTTTATGTAGGTGCTGCTTCTGAAGTTGAGATGAAAGAGAAGAAAGATAGAGTAGAGGATGCCCTCAATGCTACTCGTGCAGCAGTTGAAGAAGGTATCATCCCCGGTGGTGGAGTATCATTCATCCGCGCAATAAATTGCTTGAAAAAAGTTAAAGCAGACAATGAAGACGAACAGACCGGTATCAATATCATCGCCAAGGCCATTGAATCTCCTTTGAGAATGATTGTTGAAAACGCAGGTGTAGAGGGAAGTGTAGTAGTTCAGAAAGTTCGCGATGGAAAAGGTGACTTCGGATACAATGCCCGCACCGACAAATATGAAAACCTGCTTGCTTCAGGTGTAATCGACCCTACAAAGGTTACCCGTATTGCTCTTGAAAATGCAGCTTCCGTAGCAGGAATGTTCCTTACTACCGAATGTGTCCTTGCAGACAAGAAAGAAGATACTCCTGCCGCTCCCGCAATGAATCCTGGAATGGGTGGAATGATGTAGGATTTTATTAGATAAATTTAAAGGATGTTCTCTTATTGAGGGCATCCTTTTTTTATGCGTTTTCCAAATATGACAAGACCATCATCATCGGAGCATCTTTAAAGATAACCCTTTTCTCTGAGTCGAGAAGATATAGAGAGGGGATAGCTCTAACATCGTAAAGATTAAGTGTCCTAATGGAAAAATCTGCATTATAGGCATTTATCCATTCGCTCGGATAGATGGGCATATATTTAAACCATTCCGTAAGGTCCTCATCAATATATATATTCAGAACTTTAAGCCTGTTTTCAACCTCCAATCTGTCTATTTTTTCAGAACCTTTCAGAGCATCTATTATCTCCTTGCAAGCAGTGCAGCCGGGATTTGAAAAAAACATCAAGGTATATTCCGATTTAATCTTGTGAAGGGATGAATTTTCACCCTCTTTAGTAGTAAATTTAAAGTCTGTGGCGGTTTCACCAATACGGTTCAGAGAGCAGAGAGCAGCCTCTTTTGCATATCTTTTCTGAGTGGTGGAATCAATGAGAGTAGATGTGCTCAGCGCCAGCGCAATAGGGAGGTAAAGCTCTTCGCTGCGAAGATTGGAGTTCACTCCGTAAAGAACCATTTCAGAAATTGAAACTAAATTATTAAAGACCGTACTTGCAGTATCTGCAATTTTCAATGATTCTGCCTTAGTGATGAGTTTTTTTTGTGCGTTGAACGCCCTTTGGGGTGAAACCATTAGGAGGATTTGGGCGTATTCGCTGTAAGCAGCCATAAAATCCTGTTTGGCGACCCCTCCGATCAGAGAGGTGTCCTTTGAAAAAACTTTTGAAGAATCGAGGAATCTGTCCCAATAGTTGGAAACTATATAGTCATAAGCAGCCTCCTGTGAAGCTATATACATCGGAACGGAAACTTTGAAGAAAGGTTTCGGCTTGAGAGTGAATTGTGAGGGTTTACTGCCGCAGCTCGAAATAATAACTGCAGCAATCAGAAAGCCCACTGCGATACTTACGGCCGTTTTTTTCATAATTGTTGACTTACGAAGATTCGAACTTCGACTGACTGAACCAAAATCAGTAGTGCTACCATTACACCATAAGTCAGTATTTATCGGGCGGCAAAGATATAAAT
>CAZSXE010000023.1:0-28264 GCA_964611185.1 uncultured Muribaculaceae bacterium
AGGGCGGTTTTTTTTACCTTTGTCCCATCATGACCACATCTACCCACCATATTATATTGGCTTTAGCCGCCATAGTGGCAGCTGCCTTTTTTTCTTCCTGTGCCGGGAGCTTTTCCGAGAAGGACAGGACGATTATTTACGGAAATATTGACAATAGCGATGGGAGCAGGGGGCTTCTTCATCTCTTTACTGTAGAAAATGCGGGGGAGAATGAGGTACTGAGGGAGAAGTCTGTCGATATGCCGAAAAGGGCTATACGAAGCGATGAGTATAGACTTTTGGCACAGAGGATGGTGGAGACGGTGAGCGATACGACTGTCGGTGGGGTGGGGATTGCAGGGCCCCAAGTGGGTATAAACAAGCGTGTGGTGGCAGTACAGAGATTCGATAAGGAGGGTGAACCGTTTGAGGTCTATCCGAATATTCATATAATCAGCTATTCCCCTGAAACGCAATGCGGTTTCGAGGGGTGTCTTTCGGTCCCTGACAGAAGAGAAGAAGTAGATAGGTCGCAGACGGTCGTTATTTCATACATGGACCCCTCTTCGCGCTCCTGCCACGAAGTTATTGATACCGTCTCCGGCTTTACGGCCGTCATTTTCCAGCACGAAGTTGATCACCTCGAAGGAATCATCTACACCGACAGAGTGAAATAAAACATTCTGTTTACAGTACCCTGTTCTGTTTATTTCCCGTTTATCTTCAGTAGTTTGAACAGTTCTACCACTAAAAGGGGAACGAATGAGAGTGCTACCACTATAATCCACTGTTCTGAGTTCATTGCCACGAAGTGGAATATCTGACGCAATGATGGAATGAGCAGTACTGCCAATCCGAGAAGGGCGGAGAGTATGAGAGTAGCTACCAAATATAGGTTCTTAAATGGATTGAATCTGAAAAATGATTTGGTATTCGAGTGGAGGTTGTTTACATGAACAAGCTGTGCCCCTACAAGTGATGCAAATGCCATAGTCTGTCCCAATCCAAGCCCTGCGTCTGCCATACCTGCTTCTGCACCCGCCTTAAGGCCAATAAGATAGGCTGCCAAAGGAACACCTCCGATGATGACTCCCTGATATAGTATCCTCCATATAACCCCTTTGCTCAAGAAACTACCCTCTCGGCGCGGCTTGCGCTTCATAATATCATTCTCGGCGGGATCCATACTCAGGGCGAGGGCAGGAAGGCTGTCGGTGACAAGATTGATCCAGAGAATGTGAATGGGTAGCAATGGAATACCAAAATTGAAAATAGTCGTAATAAAGAGTAAAAGCATCTCTCCCACATTGGTAGATAACTTAGTTATTACTTTTAAGATATTATCGTAAATTCTTCTTCCTTCACCTACGGCGCTTACTATGGTGGCAAAATTGTCATCTGTAAGGATCATATCCGATGCTTCTTTGGCCACATCTGTCCCTACAATACCCATTGAAGCTCCTATGTCTGCCTGTTTAAGGGCCGGGGCATCGTTAACACCGTCGCCTGTCATAGCCACTACCTCCCCGAGTTTCTGCCATGCTTTCACGATTCTGACTTTCTGCTCCGGTGCCACGCGGGCATATACCGAGTATTTGCTCACATTCTTCTCGAAATAGTCATCAGAGAGATTTGCAAGCTCAGCACCTGTAATGGCAAGGTCTCCTTCTCTGAATATTCCAATCTGAGTAGCTATCGCCAATGCAGTTATTTTGTGGTCACCAGTAATCATTATCGGGCGTATTCCCGCAGTCAGACAATGTTTTATCGCCACAATTGCCTCTTCTCTCGGGGGGTCGATCATCCCCACCATTCCGGCAAAAATCAGTCCGTTTTCGAGCCCGAAGAGGGAAGTAGGGGTGGAGTCAATCTCTTTGTAGGCCATGGCCAATACACGGAGAGCCTTCGATGCCATAAGAAGATTGCGCTCGCGAATAAGTTCTTTTTGTTCAGAGGTAATTTCGGTAATTATCCCATTATGCTTTATATGCGTGCATATTTCGAGTACCTCTTCAAGTCCCCCTTTTACATTAACCTTATACTTTTCGGAGTCCATTTTGTTAATTGTGGACATTCTTTTCCGTGTAGAATCGAAAGGAATTTCCGAAATTCTCGGAAATAAATCGTCCATTTTATTTTTATATATACTGACTACCTCACCGGCATCGATCAGAGCTGTCTCAGTGGGATCTCCGGAAACGACCCGCTTCCCATTTTCATCGGTAGAGACATGCGAATCATTGCAGGCTACTGCAATAGAGAGTACTTCTTCTTTTGTGGCAAATTCGGTAAATACTTCCACAACGGTCATTCTATTCTGGGTGAGTGTCCCCGTCTTGTCGGAGCAGATCACTGTGGCACTACCGAGAGTCTCCACAGAGGGTAGAGTGCGGATGATAGCATTCTTCTTCACTAAGCGTCTTACCCCGATGGCGAGAACGATTGTAGAAACTGCAGGGAGTCCCTCCGGTATTGCGGCTACCGCCAATGAGACGGCAGTAAGAAACATATTGAGCATAGAATTGCCATAGATAATACCTATAATAAATATAACGGCACACACGACGAGGATAGATATACCTATGATTTTACCTAATTTTTCAAGCCTCTTCTGCATCGGTGTCTCTGTGGATTCGGTGCTGTCGAGCATTTTTGCAATCTTTCCTACTTCGGTCTCCATCCCCGTGGCGGTAACTACCCCTTTGCCTCTACCATAAGTGACAATCCCGCTGGAGTATGCCATGTTGAAACGGTCACCAAGGGGGACATTTTCGTCGGTTATTACATCGCTCTGCTTCTCGACAGGGAGTGATTCTCCTGTCATCGAGGACTCCTGAATCTTAAGATTATATGCTTCGATTATCCTTAAATCGGCCGGAATGATATTACCGGTTTCGATGATAACTATGTCGCCCGGGACCAATTCTTTGGCATTTATAATGGCGATTTCCCCATTTCTAAGGACAGTCGTCTGAGGAGCGGATAGATTTTTAAGAGCTTCGAGTGAAGACTGGGCTTTCTTCTCCTGATATGCTCCTATAAAAGCATTGACTAACAGGATGATGAAGATTATATATGCATCTTTTAAGCCTTCACCTTCTGAAACTCCTACCACACCTGATATTATGGCCGCAATGATAAGTATGATTATCATGAAGCTTTTGAATTGCTCCAAAAACATTATAATAAAAGGCTTTTTCTTCTTGGTTTTGAGAGAGTTATAGCCATACTGCTTAATTCTCTCTTTTATCTCAGTCTCCGACAGACCGTTTTTTTGATTGACGGAGAGGTTACTGAATAATTCTTCCTGTGTTTGATTGTAAAACGGTATCATTTTGTTTATTGTTATTGTTCATTAGAGAAGCGGACTCAAAAGTCGCGCAATACTTTCATATAATCTATATATTTTTTTTCTTTTTTTCCATTTACTCTTTGTGATGAGGGTGCATCGTTCGATATCTTTACTGAATTGTTTCTCAATTATTTTTGAACATTCGCTGTTGTAAAGTATGGAAGTGACTTCAAAGTGGTGCTCAAGGCTGCGTGCATCCATATTGGCGGAGCCGATAATACAAAATTCGCCATCTATGCTGAGTACCTTAGAGTGATTGAATCCTTTTTTGAAAAGATAGATATTTACACCGGCAGTAAGAAGTTCGGTTATGTAAGACATTGTACCCCAGTTAGATAGCCATGTATCTGATTTCTCAGGTATCATCAAAGATACTTTTACATCAGAAAGAGCAGTTATCTTGATAGCGTTCAGAATGGTGGGAGTGGGGATAAAATAGGGGGTGATGATATAAATATCGTGCTTGGCCTGTGTAATTGCTGTAAAGTAACATTGCATAATTCCTGACCAGTCACTGTCGGGTCCGGAGGAGATAATCTGTGAGCGATAGCTCTTTTTTATACTTTCATCTTCTTTTGGGATGCCAAGACTGAAATCGGGGTAATATTTATCTCTTTTTCGGAGATTTTTATTCAAAATGAAAAAACGATCAAGAAGAAAACTGGCCTGAAGAGAATATACCGATTCCCCGACAAGTTTCAGGTGGGTATCTCGCCATTCCGGAAAATCTCCCCCGTTATAGTACCTGTCGGCAATGTTCACCCCTCCGAGAAACCCTACTGTTCCATCAACTACCAATATTTTACGATGATTACGGTAGTTTACTATGAGTTTGGGGAAAATCCAGCGGAAAGGGGAGAATATTAGAATTTCTACTTTAGCTTCTCTTAATTCCTTGATGAATGATTTGCTTAATGCTCTGCTTCCAAATCCATCATACATTAATCTCACCTCTACCCCTTCTTCTGCTTTTTTAATCAAAATATCCTTAATTTTATTGCCTGTAATGTCATCTTCTATAATATAAGATTGGAGATGTATATGTGTCTTGGCATTTTCCATAGCCTCACACATGGAGTCGATGGCTTCTCCTCCTGTGAAAAAAATGGTAGCTTCACTGTTAGTGGTAAGAATGCTCTGACTTGATTTGAGGTTTTGGATTATAAGTTTGCGGAATGAGATAAGTTCGAAGGGGATATTGTTGTGGTCTTCAATGGAATTTATCATTTTGCGGCTAATGAGCTCCTTTATTTTTAAGTCACCTGCACCTTTACGGCTGAACATTTTTTCTTTTCGGAAGTTTCGTCCTAAAAATAAGTAAAGAATGATTCCGATATAGGGAAGAAGGATGATAACAATCATCCATGAGAGGGTCTTTATCGTATCCTGTTTATTAAGAAAAAGAGAAATACAGGCATATACTACCAAAAGTATATTGGCAATATAAAGAATAAGGGATATTATTTTCCATATATCTGACAGCCACATATTGCTTATTTTTTACTTGTATATATACATGCAACTCCTCCTGTGAGTGATTTATATTCGGTGTTAATAAAACGACCTTTTTTTAACTCTTCGCAAAATGCTTCTCTCTGTGGAAAATCAATGGTTGAAGCGGGAAGATATTGATATGGATATTTCTTCCCTGATATGATTTTCCCTATTGAAGGTAATAACTTCAAAATATAAAATTTATAAAGGGATCTCCATAATTGATTTTTCGGAATGGCAAATTCAAGTATTGCCAATCTCCCTCCCGGAGCAATAACTCTGTATATCTCGTCGATGCACTCTCGCCTGTTATCAAAATTTCTTATGCCGAAAGAGATGGTAACGGTACTGAAACTGTCATTCTCAAAAGGAATTTTATCTGCTGACCCTTGAATATAAGATATATTGTGCTTGCTACTTTTCTCTCGTGCAATTTTTAGCATATTTTCTGAAATATCCATCCCTGTCACCAAATAACCTCTCTTGGATAATCCTCTGCTTATATCTCCCGTGCCGCAAGCGATATCAAGTACTTTGCTGCCGCAATTTGATGTACCTACGATATTTAGAAGTTTTCGTCTCCAGTTCCTGTCTATATTGAATGAAAGCAAATGATTTAGAAAATCATATTTAGGGGCAATGCTGTCGAACATCTCGGCAATTTCCTTTTTGTCTTTTGAAAGAGGAACATTTGCAGTCACAATCAAATAATTATAAGTAATGTTATTTAATATCTTTTATGAATCCGAATGATTTGTCATCCATTCTCAATTCACCTTTAGTTACATGCCCAAGAATCATAATATCTATTTTGTTTTCAAACATATAATCTACAAAATCGTCCTCTTGATCCTCTTTAACGCCGACAATGGCTTTGTAAGGAGTTTTTCCATATAAAAAAGTCTTATCATCTATTTCGGAATCCCCTGTAATGTCAAATCCGAGCTGATTTTTTTTACAGCAATCCACAAGAGCTTTATAAAGACCTTCGTTAGAAATAATATGCAGGCATGATATGAAATCGTTTTCGATGCTTCCGTTTAAAAAATTGATAGCCTCTTCATCTTTAACCAAATATAGAGTAGTCCCCTTTTTTTCAAAGTAGTTTCGTAATTCTTTCATCTCTTAAAATTTTCCGTAAAATTACAAAAAAAATGATGATAGTTGCAATTTTTCCAAAAATCATTGTATATTTGCACCCTCAAGCCCAGATGGTGAAATTGGTAGACACGCCACTTTGAGGGGGTGGTGCCGGTTACGGTGTGCAAGTTCGAGTCTTGTTCTGGGCACAGAAAAAGCCAAATATCTGTAAAATAGATATTTGGCTTTTTTATGCGTGGTTATAAATGGATTATTTTTTCTTTTGAGATAATTTCAGAGGTATCCTTATCTTATATTTTCAGCAATCTTTTCAATGAGGAGTTTTCTCGCCTCACGGCTTGTCCATGCGATATGAGGGGAGAGGATGAGTTTATTTTTGTCCTTAAGCCGAGAGAGATATGGATGTTCGGCAGGGATAGGTTCTTTTTCATAGACATCCAATGCTGCTCCTGCGATAAGACCATCGTTCAGAGCCTCTACAAGGTCTATTTCGTTAACGATGCCTCCTCGTCCCACATTTACCAAATATGCACTTTTTTTCATAGTGCGCATTTTATTATAGGTAATGAGATTTTTTGTGATAGAGTTCAGGGGAGCATGCACGGAAACAATATCGCTTTCGCTCAGAAGTCTCTCTATGGAAAGTGAAGGGTATTGCGTGCAGTGAGATGTTCCTGAGGTGGAGAAATATGAGACTTTCATCCCGAAGGCAGTGGATAGTTCCCCCACGCGCCTCCCTATATTGCCCATGGCGATAATTCCAATTTGTTTCCCCTTTAATTCAAAAAAAGGATTTGAAACATCTGTAAATATCCCTCTTTGGGAATACTCTCCCGATTTAATGAAATTATCAAAGTATATCCCATGCCCTACCAAATTCAAGATATGCATCATAGTCACTTGTGCAACACTCTCTGTAGAGTAGCCTGCGACATTTCTGACAGGAATCCCTTTTGACTCTGCATATTCAGCATCCACATTATTGATTCCGGTAGCTGCCACACAAATTAACTTCAGTGAAGAGGCCTTGTCAATATTTGATTTTCGTATCTGAACTTTGTTGGTAATGACCACATCGCATCCTGCAATCTTATCGTCCACCTCATCTTCAGAGGTTCTGCCATAAAGAATTAATTCACCTTTTTCCCTGATAGGGTCAAGCGAAACATCGCTTCCGAGGGTGACATCGTCTAAAAAAGCTATTTTCATCTCTGTTTTACTCCCATTCTATGGTCGCAGGCGGCTTGGAAGAGATGTCATAGACGACTCTGTTAATCCCGCGTACCTTATTAATAATATCGTTTGAAACTTTGGCTAAGAAGTCGTATGGAAGGTGCACCCAGTCAGCTGTCATCCCATCGGTGGAAATTACCGCCCTGAGGGCAACAGTATATTCGTAAGTGCGTTCATCCCCCATAACACCTACACTTTTGAAAGTAGGAAGCACTGTGCCGGCCTGCCAAATAGTATCATATAGTGAAAGAAATGTACTGCCGTCTTCCGAAATTCCTGTCGCGGAAGCCCCGGATGCAGCAGGCCATCCCTGAGGTGCCGGAGTGCATTTAAGGGCGTTTATATATATAGAATCAGCATTTCTTACTATTTCAAGCTTTTCCTCAGTCACTTCCCCAAGCACTCTGATAGCAAGACCGGGTCCGGGGAATGGGTGGCGTGAGATAAGCTCATTTTTTATACCGAGGCTTCGCCCAACATTACGCACCTCATCCTTAAAAAGAGAGCGCAGAGGCTCGACGATTTTTAAATGCATTTTTTCAGGTAATCCACCGACATTGTGGTGAGTCTTAATAGTGGAAGATGGTCCGTGAACGGAAGAAGACTCGATAACATCGGGATAAATAGTGCCTTGAGCGAGCCACGAGGCATCTTTGATTTTTTGAGCTTCGCGGTTGAATACATCGATAAATGTGTGCCCTACGATTTTTCGTTTCTGCTCAGGGTCGGTAACTCCTTTCAATCCGCAGAGAAACTGCTGTGATGCGTCTATACCTATTACATTAAGTCCCATATCTTTATACGAACTCATCACCGATGAAAATTCGTCTTTTCTCAGAAGACCGTTGTCCACGAAGATGCAAGTTAGCTGGTTTCCTATTGCTCTGTGGAGCAATACAGCAGTTACAGAAGAATCTACCCCTCCGGAGAGACCTAATATTACATTGTCTTTGCCGATTTTATTTTTGAGTGCCTCAATGGAGCTCTCCACAAAACTTTCAGTGGTCCAATCGCGGTGGCATCCGCAAATGTTAATTACGAAATTTTCAAGGAGCTGAGGGCCGTAAGTGCTGTGAAATACTTCGGGGTGGAATTGTACGCAGTAGGTCTCTTCCCCTTCGATTCTGTATGCTGCATTTTCAACATCCGAAGTGGAAGCTACGATTTTTCCATTTTCGGGGAGGGAGGCAATAGTATCTCCGTGGGACATCCATACCTGAGATTTCTCGGGAATATTTTCAAATAGGGGGCAGCTCTTATCTTTAAGAGTGAGCATTGCTCTGCCGTATTCTTTTGCGAGTGAGGAGTTTACATTTCCCCCGAAATGCTGAGCGATATATTGTGCTCCATAGCATATTGCCATCAGAGGAAAGTGCCCTTTTATTTTTGAGAGATCTATTATGGGAGCTTTGGGGTCTTTTACAGAAAACGGGCTTCCCGAAAGGATTACACCTTTAACAGATTCGTCAAGCGGTGGAATTTTATTGAATGGATGTATTTCACAATAGACATTAATTTCACGAATTCGTCTCCCTATGAGCTGGGTGACTTGTGAACCGGAATCTAAAATGATAATTTTCTCTGTCATAAAAATGATTTGATGTTTTAAAATACAAAAGTACTCAAAAATAAAAAGAAATTATCCAATATTTCTATTTTGTATGTATTTTTGCGGCTTGAATATGCAAAACATTAGAAATATAGCAATTATTGCCCATGTCGATCACGGTAAAACGACCCTTGTAGATCGAATGATTTATCAGGCTAAACTGACGAGAAATACAGAAAAATTGGGCGAACTTATTCTGGATAATAATGATCTGGAAAGGGAAAGGGGGATTACGATTCTTTCAAAAAATGTATCCGTACCCTATAAAGGCGTTAAAATTAATATTATCGACACCCCCGGGCATGCCGATTTCGGAGGGGAAGTCGAGAGAGTATTGAATATGACAGACGGAGTTCTCCTTCTTGTGGATGCTTTTGAGGGGACAATGCCTCAGACTCGCTTTGTCCTTCAGAAAGCTATAGAAATGGGGAAAAAACCTGTTGTGGTAATTAATAAAGTCGATAAGCCGAATTGTCGTCCGGATGAGGTCAACGAGCAGGTTTTCGATCTGATGATATCTCTGAACGCATCTGAAGATCAGCTTGATTTTAAGACGGTATATGGAAGTGCGAAGCAGGGGTGGATGTCTTCCGATTGGCGAAAGCCGGCAGGAGATATCACTGCTTTACTTGATCTGATTCTTTCAGAGATTCCCTCTCCTGAAATGGTAGAAGGAACTCCCCAGTTATTGATTTCATCCCTTGAGTACTCTCCTTATGTGGGACGAATTGCCATCGGGCGTGTTCATAGAGGGGCTTTGAAGCCGGGTATGCAGATTTCTCTTTGTAAGAAAGACGGTACTATCGAGAAACAGAAGATCAAGGATATTATGGTCTTTGACGGTCTTGAAAAGAAAAAGGCTGAAAATGTATTATGTGGAGATATCTGCGCGATAGTGGGTATTGATGATTTCGAGATCGGAGATACGATTGCAGATTATGAAAATCCTGAAGCTCTTCCCCCCATTTCCATCGATGAGCCCACGATGAGTATGCTTTTTACCATTAACGACTCTCCATTCTTCGGAAAAGAGGGCAAATTTGTCACTTCCCGCCATCTGAAAGAGCGTCTTGAAAAAGAACTTGAAAAAAATTTAGCTCTTAGGGTAAAGGAGGGATTGACTGCCGATTCATTTATTGTGTATGGCAGAGGGGTACTTCATCTATCTATATTGATAGAGACGATGAGAAGGGAGGGATTTGAACTTCAAGTGGGGCAGCCAAAGGTGATTGATAAAAATATAAATGGAGTACGCTGTGAGCCGATCGAGTGTCTCACCATTGATGTCCCGGAGGATATGGTGGGTAAAGCCATTGAAATTGCTACTCGAAGAAAAGCTGCTCTTATGCACATGGAAGGGAGGGGAGACAGAACTCATCTTGAATTTGATATTCCGGCCAGAGGTCTTATTGGACTCAGAAGCAATCTTATGACCGCCACTCAGGGAGAAGCCATCGTGGCACACAGATTCAAAGGCTATGAACCATATAAAGGTGAAATCGAAAAAAGAAATAACGGCTCTCTTGTTTCGTTGGAGACGGGATTATCTGTTGCTTATGCTATGGATAAATTACAAGATAGAGGTAGGTTTTTCATTTTCCCGGGAGAGGATATTTATGCGGGACAGGTAGTGGGAGAACATACGAGAGGTACCGATTTGAATGTTAATATTTGCAAAACGAAGAAACTTACCAATATGAGGGCTTCCGGCTCCGATGATAAGGTAGTACTTCCTCCACCCATTCAGTTCTCACTTGAAGAGGCTCTCGAATACATACAAGAGGATGAATTAGTGGAAGTTACCCCTAAATCTATGAGAATTAGAAAGATTATTCTCGATGAAACGGAAAGAAAACGGAGAAAAGATTGAATTTTTAAATAAAACTTTATACCTTTGTCGCCCCAAATTGGGAGGGAATAGTTATGGACTGCATCATAGATATTAAAAGTTTAAGATTAGGTGCTCATAAGCAGGAATTTAAGATTGATAAAAGTTTTTTTGAATCATATCGTAATGATACTGTTATGGATGCCTGTCTTGATGTGATGGTCGTAATTGATAAAGCGGTGGGGTGGATTAAAGTTGATTGTAAGATTACAGGTGATGTGAAAGTGGAATGTGACAGATGTCTTGCTGAATTGACACTGCCGATTGATATTTCAGCCCCTTTCACTGTCAAGTTTTCGAGTTTGGGGGATGAAACTGATCAGGATTACGGAGATGATGTCATTGTTTTAAAAGAATCGGACGGGGAGCTTGATCTCAGTCAGATTATTTATGATTATGTCTGTCTAAGCCTCCCCTTAAAGAAAGTTCATCCTGATGGAGAGTGTGATCCTGTTATGATGGAAAAAATGAAAGGTATTTTAACGAATTAAAAGAAACATTAATAAAAATTTACTTATATGGCACATCCGAAACACAAAATTTCAAAACAGCGTAGAGATAAACGTAGAACACATGATAAAGTAGTAGTTCCTACTATTACTACTTGCCCTAATTGCGGTGCAGCTGTGTTGTATCACAGAGTATGCCCCGAATGTGGTTTCTATCGCGGTCGCCTTCTTATCCAGAAGAATGTAGCTTCATAAACTACATCCGATTATGTTTAAAATCGGAGTTGACACTATGGGTGGGGACTTTGCTCCTCTTAATGTAATTCTTGGTGCTTACAATGCACTTGAGATACTTCCCGAAGGTGTGCAGCTCTTCTTATTGGGAGATAAAATTAAAATTGCCGAAATCTGCCGACAACAAGGTATTGATTCCGGCCGTTTTGTTATTGTGCATTGTTCCCAAATGATTCTTATGGGTGAGCATCCGGTAAAAGCGTACATGAAGAAAAATGATTCAAGTATTGTCAAGGGTTTTTCTATGCTTGAAAATGGAGAAATTGACGCTTTTACATCGGCAGGTAATACGGGAGCGATGCTTGTCGGATCGATGCAGACACTAAAACCCATAAGAGGGTTGTTGAGGCCCTGCATATCGGCGGAATTTCCCCTTCTCACAGGAGAAAGTATGGTTGTTTTGGATGTGGGTTTTAACTCCGACTGCCGTTCTGAGATGTTATATCAGTTTGCTCGGCTCGGGGTCATATATGCAAAAACAATGATGGGAATTGATGATCCGAAGGTGGCATTGCTTAATGTGGGGGAGGAGTCTGAAAAGGGCAATATGGTCAACAGGGAGGCTTTCGAGATAATGTGTGCCTCAGAGGATTTCAAGTTTGTCGGTAATATGGAGGCGAATAATATGTTTTGCGGAGGTGTCGCCGATGTGTTGGTTACAGATGGTTTTACAGGGAATATCTGCCTTAAACAGGCGGAAGCGATATATAACATTGTAGATAAACTCAATATTGATAATGAATTTCTGTCAAGATTTAACTACGAACTTTATGGAGGGACTCCTGTTCTCGGAGTGGCCGCCCCTGTGGTTATCGGACACGGAATGTCCTCATCCAAAGCAATATGCAATATGATTATTGCTGCTGAAAAGTATCTGAGTAACAATCTTATAGAAAAATTTGAAAAGTCAATGTTGACATAATTTTCTGCTGTTCGTTTTTTTCAGTTATATTTGCAAATTGTTCGGCCTCATAGTTCAAGGGATAGAACGGAAGTTTCCTAAACTTCAAATTCGCGTTCGAGTCGCGGTGGGGCTACTTTTTTTAACTATTTTGTATAAAAATAAATGGAATAGTGCTTTTTCTGATTATCGATCTTATCTTATGCTTGAAAGATCGTTGTCAAATAATACCGTATCTTCATATCTCTCCGATTTAAATAAGTTTTACGAATATCTGTTATCTCACTCTAAAGAGAATTCTGTTTTAGATCCTGAAACGGTTGGGATACAGGAGCTTGGTTCGTTTATTGAATTTCAGCAGGAAAGTGGTATTTCCAAGCGTACCCAATCGAGAATCATAAGCTCTTTAAAATCCTTTTATAAGTATTTGGAACTCGAAAACAGATTGACAGATAATCCGTGTGATTTACTTGATTCTCCCAAAATCAAACAGTATCTGCCGGTGGTGTTGTCTGTAAATGAGGTAGATAGAATTATTTCGTCAGTAGATTTATCTGAAAATGAGGGACATAGAAACAAAGCAATTCTTGAAACGCTATATTCTTGCGGATTGAGAGTCAGTGAATTGGTGAATCTTCGAATTTCAGATTTGTTTTTTAAGGATTCATTTATCAAAGTGACTGGAAAGGGGAATAAGCAAAGGCTTGTTCCTGTGGGGGAACTCGCAATAGATGCTATCAATCTCTATTTAAGTCAGAGCAGAAGATTGTTTAAAGAGGAAGATATTTTATTCTTAAACAGAAGAGGTGGGAAGATGTCACGGGAGATGATTTTCATTATCGTAAAAAAGTATAGTGAAAAAGCGGGGATTAACAAGGATATATCGCCCCATACATTCAGACACTCGTTTGCAACGCATCTTGTAGAAAACGGGGCAGATCTTAGGGTAGTGCAGGAAATGCTCGGACACGAAAGCATCCTTACCACCGAGATCTACACTCATATTGACAGTAATAAATGGAAGAAGACCATTCTTGATCATCATCCCATAAGAGGGTAGCTTTTACACCATTTAGATAATCCGCATCTATCGCATTTGGGTTTGCGTGCTGTACAGATATATCTTCCGTGAAGAATCAACCAATGATGAGAGATAGCCCTAAGGCTTTCCGGAATATTCTTCGTAAGGTCCTCTTCGACCTTTTCAACATTTTTTCCATTTGAAAGTCCGAGCCTTTTGGAGATTCTGAATACATGAGTGTCAACTGCAATTACAGGTTTGTTATAAATAACCGAAGCTATCACATTGGCGGTTTTACGCCCCACCCCGGGTAATGTCTGGAGCATCTCAACATCAGAAGGAACTGTGGAGGAGAAATCGGAAGATAGCTTTTTTGCCATACCTATAAGATGCTTTGCTTTATTGTTTGGAAAAGAGATGGATTTAATCATCTCTATCACTTCGTCAAATGTGGCAGCAGCAAGTTTATCTGGCGTGGAATATTTTTTGAAAAGTGGTGGGGTGACGATATTTACCCGTTTGTCTGTGCATTGCGCAGAGAGAATGACTGCGATAAGGAGTTGAAAAGGGGTGTCATATTGTAGTTCTGATTTGGCAATGGGCACATTTTCGGAAAACCAGTTTAAGATGTTTGAGTACCGTTCGCTTGTGGTCATATAGGTAGGGCTAAAGTTCGGTGAAATCAAAATCATTTGATGCGGGAATTATTTCAGTGCAGGTGGAATTATCGCAGACAAATGATTTGGAAGGGTGTTTTTCAAGAATTTCTTTGTTGTGAGTAACCATGAGAATAGCCGTCCCCTGAGTTTTATTGAGCTTGATTAGTAGTTCCATGATGCCATCAGCAGTGTCGCTGTCAAGATTGCCGGTAGGCTCATCTGCAAGGATGATTTCGGGATTATTAAGCAGTGCTCTTGCAATGACGATACGCTGCTGTTCTCCTCCGGAGAGCTGGTGAGGCATTTTGTGCGATTTCAAATTCATCTCCACATCTGTAAGGACATTATTAATCTTGGTGTCAATCATCTTTTTATCTTTCCATCCTGTGGCGCGAAGGACAAAATAGAGATTGTCATAGACTGACCTGTCCATAAGAAGCTGAAAATCTTGAAATACTACCCCTATATTTCTTCTTAAAAAAGGGATTTGTCTTTTCTTGAGTTTTCTAAGATTGAAACCGGCCACCGATGCTATCCCTTTTTTGATGGGAATTTCACCGATGATGGCTCGTATTATGGAAGTTTTTCCACTTCCTACTTTTCCTATCAGGTAGATAAATTCTCCGTGATTGATTCTAATGGAAAGATTGGATAGAATGAGATTGTTTCCATTTATGATATCAACATCTTGAAAATCAACTATCTGTGATGTGGTTTCATTTGTGTTGTTTTCCATAATGCAAAAATAACAAAAAATTAATGTTTTATTCTTACTTTTGTAAGTTAATCGAAAGTATGATGAAAACCATTGTTAAAAGATTGATCTTTTTTTCTCTTTTGCTCTCCTTCTCTTTGTCAGTATATGGAAAAGGTGAGGAGGGGCGTGTTTTAAAAAAGCGCATTGATGTGGTGAAGGATTTATTTGAAAATGATATGTTTGTCGCGGCTCAAAAAGAGATAGATGACATATTGTCTTTGTATGATGAGATTGATAATGTAGAAAAAGGCGAAATAGAAGCATACCGGCTTTTGAGTTCTATAAAACTCGAACAGCCCAATCTTGATGGTCAGGTTTATGCTTTTGAAGAAAAATATCCTTACGCGCCTCAGAGGTCGAGAGTAAAGTTTTTCCTCGCATCATATTATTTTAACAAAAGCGACTATAAGAAATCTTATGAAATCTTTACTTCGGTCCACGAGAAATATCTTCCCAAGGGGGAAAAAGTGGAGTATGTTTTTGATGTGGCTTATTGTAATTTGCGCACAGGAAACAATCAAGCGGCTGAAGATGGCTTCAGAAGAGTAATATCGTTCGGCACCACACCGTTTAAGGCTTCAAGTCAGTATTATGCAGGTTATCTCAGATATATAGTGGAAGATTTTAAAGGTGCAATAGAGATGTTTGAACAGCTCAAAGGTAATCACGAATATTCTGTTATTTCAAATTACTATATTCTCGAATCATATTTTATGTTAAAAAATTATGATTATGTGATAGAAAACGGGAAAAGGATTTTTGATATGATGGAGGGTAATTATAAGATAAAGACTGCGAGGATATTATCAGAGGCGTATTATGATAAAAATATGGTCAGAGAGGCTAAGGAATATTTAGAGTTTTATTCCAAATCAGGTACGAACCTTTCAAAAAAAGACAATTATTATTCCGGCATTGTTTCATACTCTTTAAACTCATATTATGCTGCCATAGATGCTTTTACCAAAGTAGCTGATGATATGGACTCTTTGGGACAGAGTGCTTATTATCATCTCGGAAACAGCTATATGAAGATTAAAAATAAGCACAATGCATGGATGGCCTACAAAGCAGCTTCTGAAATGAATTATGACAAGATTATCAAGGAGTCGGCTTTTTTCCTTTATGCTAAACTTTCATTCGATTTGAATTCGGATATTTCCGTTTTTAACAATTACATCAAGGAGTTTCCTTCTTCCAACAAATCGGATGAGATATATTACTATATAGCCACTTCATATTTGATTAAGAAAAATTTCAAATCTGCCATCATGGCTTTGAATAAAATCAAATATCTGACACCGCAGATGGCTCTGAATCTGCAAAAAGCTGCCTTTTTCAGGTCTATGCAGCTTTTTGACAGAGGTTCATTTCGCTCCGCAATAACAGATTTCAAAATAGCCATTAAAAATGGCGCATACAATCAATCGCTTACCCTGCTTTCAAAGTTTTGGTGTGCTGAGGCCTATTACAGACTGGATGATTTCGAGGAATCTATAAATATTAATAAATCTTTGATTCAAAATTCTCTCTTTTGCAAAAGCAGCGAATATCCACTTGCTCTATATAACTTGGGATACGGTTATTTCAGACTTGATAATTATCCTGAAGCGATACATTGGTTTACCGAGTTTCTTAATCTATCTCCCTCTAAAAGAGATATTGTGGTTGAGGCAAAAATAAGGGTTGCAGATAGCTATTTTATGCAGAAAGAGTATGAGCAAGCGGCCGCTTTGTATGAAGAAGTAGCTACTAAAAATTATGATGTTAATGACATTTATGCTTCATATATGGGGGCGCTTTCATTCGGACTTCTTTCCCAGGAGATGAAAAAAATTGAAATGCTGCAGGGGATTATCGATTTTAAACCCGATTCCCCTCTATATCCGAAGGCTATGTATGAATTAGGGCGTACATATATTCAGGTAAATGACCCCGATAAGGCTATTGAGTGTTTCAATTTATTAATCGTTAACCCGAGCGACAGTATATATTATTCCAAATCTTTGCTTGAGCTCGGCATGATCAATTCTAATTTGGGAAAGTACGACATCGCTCTTGATTATTTCAGTAAGATTGTCGAGACTATCCCGTTGTCGGAGGACGCTCAAAGTGCTCTCGCGGGGATTGAAAGTATATACCAGATTAACAATAAACCGGAAGAATACCTCGCTTATCTCGACAGGATAGGGATGTCCTCAGTAAAAAGTGCCGATGAGAAAGAGATGATGCTCTTCAACTCAGCTGAACAAATTTTTCTTTCAGAAAATTATCACGAGGCTCTTATCTCGTTGGAGTCTTTTATTAAGAAATATCCCGAAGGGGCAAAAACATCTCAGGCTTATTTCTATATGGGTGAAACATTGAACAAACTTGGCAAGCCTGAGCTCGCAGCAGATGCATATCTGAAGGTGATGAAGATAGGCGAGGGGTCATTTGCAGAGCTTTCAACACTGTATTATGCCAGAATTTGCCTCGATTTGGAAAAATATGATCAATCTATTAAGGCTTACCAGTCATTGTCGGAGATTGCAAAGTTTGAAAATAACAAATATGAAGCGATATTGGGACAGATGCGAGCCTTTTTTCATAATGGAAATTATGCAGATGCTGCAATTAAGGCCTACATCGTCATTTCATCTGAAAAAGGGGCAGCTAACAATAAAATCGAGGCTACTTACATACTTGCCAAATCTTATCTTTCTCTAGGGAAGAGGGAGGATGCATTGCCTCTTTTGAAGCAGTTGTCAAAGGACAATTACTCTCCTGAAGGGGCAGAAAGTGCATATTTGTTAATACTTGACTCTTACGATGAAGGAGATTTTGCCTCCGTGGAAAGTCAAGTGTATGATTTATCGGATTCCAAGACGGAACAGACATATTGGCTTGCCAAGAGTTTTATAGTACTTGGTGACTCGTTTGCCGAGAGAGGAGAATGGGAGCAAGCACTTGCTACCTTTAACAGTATCAAAGAGGGATATACTTCGGATAGAGAGTATGATGATGTGTTGGATCAAGTAAAAATGAGAATTGCCAAAATTCCTGATCAAAAGTCAGAACAAACAGAAAATTAGAGAGTTATGAAACATATATATGTATTATCCTTATTTGTTTTTTCGATACTCTATACCACCGGTAACATATTCGGTCAGGATAGTATTAATCCTACAGTCGAAGTAAGAAGAGAATTTGATGGAAAATTGCTTGAAATATCCAAATCCCCTTTGGATACTAAATACTCAGATACTCTTATGAAGTTTAATCTTCAGTTCGATTATTCTTTCTTCGATCGTCCTTATTCTGATTTGTACGAATTTTCTCCGATAGAATCTGTAAATTTAAACAGAAAAGGGGTTATCAGTTATCCTCTTTTTTACACCAAGCTTCTTTTGTCATATCCGTGGTCACCCGAAGCCGATGTTTATATTCAGCCTCGTACAGGTGATAAATTTTCCATCCTTTTTTATGGAAATCATAACTCTTTCTGGGGGCATAGTACCGGAGATGTACTTTCTCCAGTGAATAGAATGATAAACAGAGGGGGGTTATACGGCTCTTATAGATGGAAAAAGGGTGAGTTATCCTTTGATGGTTCGTATTCAAATAATAATTACGGTCTGCTGTTAAATTATGCGGACACTATTTCGCGTACTTTTGAAAATGGCTGTGCCTCTGTCAGAGTTCGTTCTTTAGATTCGAGTCCTACTGCTTTTTATTATGATGTTTCCCTCAATTATAACCACATCTCGGATGTTTACTCCCTCATCGAACCGGATAATTTGGTAAAAGAGGATGGAATTAAAGCAGATTTATTATTCGGTATGACCATTGCAAGACGACATAAAGTTCTTCTTTCTCTCGAATCAAATACGGTTTTTGACAACAAAAATAATTATGAGGGATGCTTAGGTAATTTTACTATAACTCCTCAGTATAAGTTTGAAAATGGAAGATGGAGGCTGAATGCAGGTGTCTCTTTTTCAGGTATTTATGGCTCTTTCTTTTCTGAAGAGGGAAAAGTGGCTAATGTATATCCCAATGTCTATGCAAGCTTTGAGGCTGTTCGTAATTCGTTATGGATATATGCAAAAATAGACGGAGAAAACAGATTAAATACTTTTAATGATATTCTCCGTATCAACCCGTATTCGTCATTTTCTGGACTTGGAAATTATTCCGTACCTATCAGGTCCGAACTCGGAATCAATGGTGTGGCTGGAGATAAATTCAGTTATTCCCTCAAAGGAGTATATGCCCACTATGACAACTATATGAATTTTTATTCTCATTCAGCTCACCAATCGATAGTTCAGCTTAATAATGTTGATGAGATTTATGCAAAGGTCGAATTGCTTTTCAAATCTAAATCTGTCACTCTCGGAGCTTCGTTCAAATATGATTATTTCTTCGACTCTAAAGTATGTATGGTACCTGATTTTACAGTCGAATCGTTTTTCAAATATAATTATCGTCAAAGAGTTTTTATAGATCTCAATTTATTGTACTTCAGTTCCATGATCACTTACGCTGATGATGATATTTCCTATTTACCCACACTCAAAGTGCCCGGTTTTGTCGATTTGGGAGCAAAAATAACCTATTCCATAAATTCTAAATTTTCAGTTTTCGCACAAGGAAAAAATCTCTTGAATCATAAAATACAGTATGTCCACCGCTATTATGAAAAAGGGTTAAATTTCGGGGTGGGATTGTTTATTAAGTTGTGAATTTTTATTATCTTTGTCCTCTTATAAATAAAGATAATTAAGATGACAGAGAATGAAATTAAAGAAGCGGAAAAACACTATTCCGCCGATAGTATCCAGGTTCTTGAAGGCCTTGAAGCGGTCAGAAAACGCCCCTCGATGTATATCGGAGACATTGGTTCGAGAGGATTGCATCATTTGGTATATGAAGTAGTTGATAACTCTATCGACGAAGCACTCGCAGGTTATTGCAATTTGATAAATATTGTTATTAACAAGGATAATTCGGTCACAGTTGAGGATAATGGGCGTGGTATCCCTACGGGGATGCATGAAAAAGAGGGGAGGTCGGCTCTTGAAGTAGTATTGACGATTCTACACGCAGGAGGTAAATTTAGCAAGGATAGTTATAAGGTTTCGGGAGGATTGCACGGAGTGGGAGTTTCCTGTGTTAATGCTTTGTCGTCTTATTTGAGAGCTGAAATTCACCGTGAAGGCAAAATCTTTGTTCAGGAGTATTCAAAGGGCGTTCCGATGGCTCCTGTAAAAATCGTGGGGGAGACAGATAAAACCGGTACGATTATAACATTTGTCCCTGATAAAGAGATATTTACCTCAAGTATAGAGTTTAATTATTCTATTCTTGCTGCGAGACTTCGTGAACTTGCTTATCTTAATAAGGGGGTTAAGCTTACAATCAGGGATGATAGAGAGTCGCTGTTGAAGACTGCTACCAAAGATGTAGAAAATATTGATGATACGGATGAAACTGATAGCTTGGATAGTGCTGATAATGAAGAGAATAGTGCTGAGCCGAAGGCCTCTGCTGGTAAGAAATATGAAGTTTTTTATTCTGAAAAGGGATTGCTTGAATTTGTGGAATATCTTGACGGTACGAGGGAGAAGCTAACAGAAAAACCTATCTATCTTGAGACAGATAAAGCAGGATTTCCTATCGAAATTGCTATGCAATACAATAGCGGTTTTAATGAAAATATCCATTCATACGTTAATAATATAAACACAATAGAGGGGGGAACTCACCTCACCGGTTTTAAAAGAGGGCTTACCACCACTTTAAAGTCTTATGCCGAAAAGAATGGATTTTTGCAGAAATTAAAATTCGATTTAGATGCTTCTGATTTTAGGGAAGGGCTGACAGCTGTTATTTCCGTAAAGGTGGCTGAACCTCAGTTTGAAGGTCAGACTAAAACCAAATTGGGAAACAGTGAAGTAGATGCTGCAGTGTCTCAGGCTACTAAGGGAGCTCTTGAGGCATACCTCGAAGAAAATCCTAAGGATGCAAAAAGTATTGTCGAGAAGGTAATCCTTGCAGCCACTGCGAGACATGCCGCTCGAAAAGCTCGTGATTTGGTTCAGAGGAAAACAGTGATGTCCGGTTCGGGTCTTCCGGGAAAATTGGCCGACTGTTCTGACAGGGATCCTTCTAAATGTGAGCTCTTTCTTGTGGAGGGAGATTCCGCAGGTGGTACGGCAAAGACAGGAAGAGATAGAACATTTCAGGCCATTTTGCCTTTAAGAGGTAAAATCTTAAATGTTGAAAAAGCGATGGAACATAGGGTTCTTGAAAGTGAATCGATTCGTAATATATATACCGCATTGGGTGTCACTATCGGGACTGAAGATGACAGTAAAGCTCTTAATATGTCAAAACTTCGTTATCATAAGGTTATAATAATGACCGATGCCGATGTTGACGGAAGTCATATTACTACCCTTATACTTACTTTCTTTTTCCGCCACATGGTTGACTTGATAAAAGAAGGGTATGTTTATATCGCCACTCCTCCTCTTTATCGTGTTAAAAAAGGGAAGGATGAGATTTATTGTTGGACGGAGGAGGAGAGAAAATCTGCCACACTGGAGTTGGGAAAAGGGACAGATAAAAATGTTGCGGTTCAGAGATACAAAGGTTTGGGTGAGATGAATGCCGAACAGTTGAAAGATACTACGATGGATCCTTCTACCAGACTATTGAGACAGGTGACAATAGATAATGCAGCGGAGGCTGATCGCGTTTTCTCCATGCTTATGGGAGATGATGTCCCGCCAAGAAGAGAATTTATTGAGGCCAATGCCAAATATGCCAATATTGATGCTTAGTATTAATTTTTAAGTTATATTTTTATGGATATTTTTGAAAGAATAAATAAAGACGAGGGAGGTCCTTTAGGACAGTACCGCAAAAGAGGTCACGGTTATTTTACATTTCCAAAGCTCGAGGGTGAGATTGGACCCAGGATGGTTTTCAATGGAAAGGAAGTTTTATGTTGGAGCTTAAATAATTATCTCGGGCTTGCCAACCATCCTGCTATAAGAAAAATTGATGCTGAAGCCTCTGCAAGATGGGGCCTTGCATATCCTATGGGGTCAAGAATGATGTCCGGTCAGACTTCTCTTCATGAGAAGCTCGAGAGGGAGTTGGCTGATTTTGAAAAAAAGGAGGATGCTTTTCTCTTTAATTTTGGTTATCAGGGTATTGTGTCCACTATTGATGCCCTTATGACTCGACATGATGTCATTGTTTACGACTCTGAAGCTCATGCCTGTCTTATCGACGGATGTCGTCTTCACATGGGTAAAAGGATGGTCTATCCACACAATGATATAGAGAGATGTGAAAAAACCATTCAAAGAGCTCTTAAAGTTTGTGAAGAAACCGGTGGTGGAGTTTTACTAATTACAGAGGGTGTATATGGAATGACCGGTGCACTTGGAATTCTTGACAAAATAGTGGCTCTTAAAAAGAAATATGATTTTAGAATAATGATTGATGATGCTCACGGTTTTGGAGTTATGGGCCCTAACGGAAGAGGTACATCCGAGCACTTTGGAGTTATGGATGGTATCGATCTTTATATTGGAGCTTATGCCAAGTCCATGGCTATAATTGGAGGTTTTGTTGCAGGGCCAAAGTCAATTATTAATTATCTTAGATATAATTTACGCTCACAAATCTATGCTAAGTCTCTTCCTATGCCTATAGTAGAGGGTTGTCTGAAAAGACTTGAGATAATTCGCAGCAGTGAGGGAGATGAGCTGAGAGCCAAATTGTGGACAATAACAAGAGCTCTTCAGGACGGTTTGAGAAGCAGAGGATTCGATATTGGACCTGCCCAGGCTTGCGTTACCCCTGTTTTTATCAAAGGTACTGTGCCTCAAGCCACCAATATCGTGGTAGATTTGCGTGAAAATTATAAGATATTCTGTTCTGTAGTGATTTATCCTGTAGTACCGAAAGATGTGATTATGTTCAGGATAATTCCTACTGCTTCTCATTCCCTTGATGATGTGGAATATACATTGAATGCGTTTTCTGATGTTAAGAAGAAGCTTGATGAGGGTTATTATGACTCGGAAGAGATTCAGAATAAGGCTATAAAATAATGTCTTTTTTTGAAAATAAGGTTGTAATTGTTACAGGAGCCAGTTCCGGAATCGGATTGGCTTCTTGTCGTTTATTTGCACAGCAAGGTGCAAAAGTGGTTATGGCCGCCCGCTCGGTGGATAAGTTAACTGAATACGGGAAAGAGTTTTCAAAATACAGTGAAGTTCTTATTGTTCCGACCGATGTTCAAAAAGAGGAGGATTGCAGACATTTGATTGATGCGACAGTCGAGAGATTCGGTAAGATAGATATTTTGGTTAATGATGCCGGTATTTCCATGAGAGCTATGTTCAAGGACCTTGATCTTGTGGTCATTAAAAGGTCTATGGATGTTAATTTTTGGGGCACTGTATTCTGCACTAAATATGCTTTACCCTATCTGTTGCAGACTAAAGGATCTGTGGTGGGAGTAGTATCTATTGCGGGTTTCAAGGGGCTTCCGGGAAGGACCGGCTACTCTGCTTCAAAATATGCAATATGTGGTTTCCTCGATTCTTTACATGTTGAACATCTCTATGACGGATTGCATGTAATGATATTCGCCCCTGGTTTTACTGCATCAAATATTCGTAATTCTGCCATGACTGCCGATGGTTCTCCTCAGGGTAAAACTCCGAGAAACGAGGGGAAGATGATGACGGCTGAAAAATGTGCGGAAAAGCTTCTTAAAGGGCTGAGAAAGAGGAAAATACGGGTAGTGCTTACACCTCTGGGAAAGGCTACCGTATTTATCAATCAAGTATTTCCGCGGTTTGTAGATAAGGTCGATTATGATATGATGCTTGCAGAGCCTGATTCTCCGCTCAGCCCCAAAAAATGTTCGCGAAATAAATAAATTCTTTACTCTCCGAGGTTTTCTCCGTTGAGTATTTTTCTGAAAAACCAAATATGATTTTCAAGGGCAAAGCCCCAATATTTCCATGAGTGATCGGCTTTGCTCAACGATTCGTAGTAGGGAATTCCGAGCTCTTTGCATTTTTCGCAAAATTCAATGGTGCATTTGGAGTAGTAATCTTCGTATCCACAGGTTATTACAAGCCATTTCTCGGAAGCTTCAGGATATTTTAGAATATAATCGTGGAGTCTGTTAACAGCGGATTCGCTGTCGTACAGAGAATTGTCAGGAGTATAGCGGCCGATAATTTCAGATAAATACTTATCTTTCAATGATGTGTGTTGAAGATTGAGCACTCCGCTCATACTTCCCGCACTGCGAAAATTTTCAGGATGATCGAGGTATAGATTAATAGCACCGTGTCCACCCATGCTTAATCCGGTGATGAAAGTAGATTCGGGTTTAATATGGTACTGCTGTTTCATTTTGGGGAAAAGTTCTTTGTCCCAAAATGTTCTCCACTGCATCTTGCCACTGTCTATATTGTTCAGATACCATCCGTTATAGAAGCCGTCAGGACATATTATTCTAAAACCGCTTCTATCGCTTATTTCCTGTAAATTGTATTTATTGCTCCAGTCCTTGTAGCAGCCGGACCACCCGTGGAGAAGAAATAATGCGGGAGTTTGGGCTGAGGAGTCGCCGTGAGGCGAAAAAACAAGAACGGTATCGTTGCATTTTAAATATTCTGATTTTATTACTATCCTCTCTTGCGAAAGGAGGTCAACTGAAGAAAATAATAAAGAAATTAGAGAGATTATTATCGTTTTTCTCATTTTTATATGTTTTTTTTTAACTTTACAAATTTAGAAAAAATAAGTTATGGATAGAGTAAAATATCTTAAGAAACCGAAAATATACATTGTTTTTGCAGTCGCAATTATTGTTACTATTTTCTTTTTCCCGAATGAGGGGCGTTTTAAGTATAGCTATCAAAGAGGAAAGCCATGGATTTATGAGACATTAATCGCTCCTATGGATTTTCCTATTTTAAAAACAAATGCTGAGCTCTTGGCTGAAAAGGAGGAAAAAGCATCGATCATCATTCAGTATTATAATTATGATGAAAGTATTTATAATGCCCAAATTCACTCTATAACCTCACTTCTGTCCAATAATAATCTGAATTCTGCTATGTTTCAGGATATAGTGGAAACTTTGAGTTCAATCTATGAGAAAGGGATTGTATCAGAATACGACAGTTCGTTTGAGAAAGGGGTTATTATTATTCAAAAAGATAAAAGAGCCACAGAAATACCCTCATCTGAGGTTTATGATGTCAAATATGCCACTAATTATATTAAGTACAAAATAGCTGCTGAATTTCCTTCGGAGAATGTAGATTCTATTTTCAATAAATATAATATTGACAATTATATTATCCCTAATCTTATTTTTGATGAAAACAAGACCGATTTAATCCACAGGGAAGCTGTGGACTATATTTCTCCTACCAAAGGGATGATTTACACTGGTCAGCTGATTGTTTCGGAAGGGGAAATTGTTACATCGGAAGTGGCTCAGTTGCTTGATTCGTATAAAGAGGAGTATGAAAGTAGTTTCGGCTTCACAGGCTCTTTTGCAGGGTTGATAACGGGGCATATAATCATAGTATTTATAGTCTTTTCTTTATTTTTCGCCACTCTTTATTTTATTAATATAAAGGTATTTGCAAATTTTAATCAATATCTCTTTTTGATGATATTGCAGGTCATAATCTTTATCGTAACAGTTTTGATAAATCATTTAGACCCTAAATTGCTCTATCTTTTCCCTTATGCAGTTTTTGCCATATATATGGTCTCTTTCTTTAAGCAGTCTTTGGCATTTCCTCTTTATGGCGTAATGCTTTTGCCGCTACTTTTATTAAGTTCTCATGGATTGGAATTATATTTTATTAATATACTTGCTGGTGCTATTTCTCTTGTCTCTTTCTACTATTTTAATCGCGGATGGCTTCAATTTATTAATTCGGTTTTCATCTTTATAGGGTTATTGCTGGCTTATATGGCATTTATCCTTTTATCAGATGGTTCTTTGGTCACTTTCGATACAAGAATTCTATTTTTCCTTGCTTGTAATTCGCTTTTTGTCGTGGCTGCTTATCCCATCGTTTTTCTATTTGAAAAAATGTTTTCTCTTGTTTCAAATTCTAAACTTAAAGATCTTGCCGATACCAATAATAAATTATTGCTTGAGCTTGCAAGGAAAGCCCCCGGTACATTTCAACATTCGTTGCAGGTTGCCAATTTGGCAGATACTGCAGCGAGGGAGATAGGTGGAGATGTTATGCTCGTCAGGGTAGGAGCACTCTATCACGATATAGGCAAAATGAGAAATCCCCAGTGTTTTGTGGAAAACGAACCTGTGGGGATGAATTATCACAAGGGGCTCGCCCCAATAGAGAGTGCCAGACAGATAATCAGACATGTGGGGGATGGTGTGGAACTCGCGAAAAAAGCCAAGTTGCCCTCTGTTGTAATTGATTTTATCAAAACTCATCACGCACGCACGGTTACTGCTTATTTTTATAATGTGTATTGTAATAACGGTGGAGATCCTGAAAATAAGGAGCCTTTTACATACAAGGGGGATCTTCCCACCACCAAGGAGCAGGTAATTGTCCTTATGGCAGATGCGGTAGAGGCTGCTTCGAGGACTTTAAAGGCTTATAACGAGGAGAGTATTTCGACTCTTGTCGAGTCAATAATATCTAAAAGACTCTCCGATTCTCAGCTTGTAAACGCAGATATTTCCATCAGAGAGATAACTATTGTGAAAGAGATCTTCAAGCAGCATTTATTGCAAGTTTATCATGCAAGAATAATTTATCCTGACAGAAAGGGGTAGTTTGGCATCTTTTGTGTACATTTGCATATAAATATGGGGATGTTTTGGTTTTGACAGCATCAGACATCGGAAGGTAAGCACGTCGAGCGTGGGAGTTTTGCTCGTAAATATCAGGCTCCAAGCCATAAAAGGCAATAATAATTATGCACTCGCTGCGTAGTCAACCAAGTTGAACTACCTTAATTGCGCTCGCCAAGGGCGAGAGCGACGAGTATCCTGCCGGACTTTAAGTTGTCTATGTTCGGCGTACAGGGTATCATTCAAGATGACTGCCGGTGCGGATTTCTCTAATGCACCCTAAGACTTAGAGAATAAGGAGATGATAGTTTGTCTTTTAATGGTCATCTTTCGAAAATCACTAAAAGAATAAGCGTGTAGAAAACTTTTGGATGCTATGTTTGGACGGCGGTTCGAGTCCGCCCATCTCCACTTTATTTACTGTAAGTCCCTGATAATCAAGGGGACTTTTTTCTTGATTTCAAAGCCGGTCATCACTTCGGCTTTTGTTACTTTATGCGCATGTTGATTTCAATGAGCGTGTAAAACAATGGCCATTCACGAAAATTTAACCCGAACAAACAAAAGGGAGTATCTCAGTTATATACCCTTTTCTTTAGCAGAAAGGATGGTTTGGAATATTGCATATTATCGTCCTCTGAACATTTTACTTAAGCTTCCGCTTAACCATTCTACACCGCCCACAAGTAAAGGAATGACAATAAAGACTATGAAGAGGTAGAGAACAACATCCCAAAAATCCCCGGTAAATGCCACTTCTATCATACCGATGAAAATTATAGCTTTACCAAGATTACCATATCTTTTCATAGCGCAACAAATTTATTTTCACAAATATAATACTTTTTTTTAGTATATTTACTGCTTAAAAAACTGCCGAAAAAAAGATTACTGAAAAAGTAGATTTAGAAGAAAATAATACAATGAGTAGAGAAGTTTTTGTTACATACCGAAAACCATCCTCTCAGAGCAGAGAACAATAAAATTATTATCACTTAAAAATAATAATATATGACAGGCGTTGTAAAATTTGACAAAGTCGAAAATAAGATTATCACTATCCGTGAAATGAGAGTAATTATTGATAGAGATGTAGCAGAATTGTACGGAGTAGAGACCAAGCGTATAAATGAAGCAGTAAAGAACAATCTTGATAAATTCCCTGAAGGATACATTCTTGTATTAAATAAAGATGAGAGTACTTCTCTAAGGTCGAAATTTTCGACCTTAAATGAAAGTAGCCGTGGAGAACATTCAAAATACAATTATAAAGCTTTCACCGAGAAAGGTCTCTATATGCTTGCTACTATTCTCAAAAGTCCAAACGCTACTGGTACAACCATCGCCATCATAGAAACATTTGCAAAGATCAGAGAACTCTCCAGAACTGTAGCGGAACTTTCCAATTCTCCAGAAGAATTTAAACAAAAATCCCTAATGCAGAAAAGTGGCGATATTATAGCCGATCTTCTCGGAGAAGATATTAAAACCACCGATACAGAAACTGAAATAGAGTTAAATTTCGCCGTCTTAAAATTTAAACATACAATAAAAAGAAAAAAACCTTAAAACAATATAAAAGATAAAACTGATTAAAATAATAACACCATGAGTGATACCTGGAGATACATAATAGAGGTTGTGGCTAT
>CAZSXE010000024.1:0-27631 GCA_964611185.1 uncultured Muribaculaceae bacterium
AAGCCTTCGATGAAATTCGGAGGCTTCTTTTTTTTATTGTCCCCTCCCCAAGAACCACCGGCTCGTGCGAGCGACCCCAACTACCATTCTGAGCGCAGCGAAGAATGGGGTATAAAGCGCGAGTAATAGCCCGCAACGCGGGCTCGAGCCTCGTGGGCACCGCAAGAAGCCTTCGATGAAATTCGGAGGCTTCTTTTTTTTATTGTCCCCTCCCCAAGAACCACCGGCTCGTGCGAGCGACCCCAACTACCATTCTGAGCGCAGCGAAGAATGGGGTATAAAGCGCGAGTAATAGCCCGCAACGCGGGCTCGAGCCTCGTGGGCACCGCAAGAAGCCTTCGATGAAATTCGGAGGCTTCTTTTTTTTATTGTCCCCTCCCCAAGAACCACCGGCTCGTGCGAGCGACCTTTCATTGATGATTACATTGTAACAAAACTATCAAACGAAGTAACGGACTATGACAATTTGTACGCTGATATGGAACTGTCAAAAGCATTTTTCGGTATAAACGGAAAGGCAACCCTCACCCTCAATGGAAGCAGGACTGGATCAGTAATCAATCATAACAATATTAAAACTCATTATACCGGATATAATGGAGGTGCAGCGTTCAAAATTCTCGGTTCACTTGCAAACTGGCTCAATGTTGATTATACCGGAGAATACTCATTCACAAAGTATAAAACGGAAGGAATCTGGGATGAAAGTGATTATAGTTCTTTTTTTCAAACAATAAGCTTTTCCTTTTTTCCATCCGATAAATTGGAAATGGAGATAATGGCCGAACACTACCTAAGTCAATACACCGGAGAGAAATTCTTACATACCATCTTCTTGGACGCATCTATATGGTATCACATCAATAATAAAATCCAACTATTCTTACATGCAAAAAACCTGCTTAACCAGCACACATACTCCTATTCCGTAATTAATCCCTTACAGACATCACATTATTCATATATTATCCGCCCTCTTAACATATTGATCGGCTTCCAAATCCATTTCTAAATGAGTGATGGCTTATCATTGTATCATCATCATCAAGTCATTGTCCAATTATCATACACACATTGACTAATTATTTGACATTCACAATAAAAAATATACTTGTATATTGTTGTTTATCAGGATATTATGGTTATTGGTATAGCATTTGCTATATTTAGAAAGCAGATTTGTATATTTCCATTATGAAACTGTTAAACCAAATTAAAGCCTACCTGACTTTCTTAGGAAGAAATAAATTATATACCTCCATCAATGTACTCGGACTCTCTATTTCATTATGCTTTTGCATATTGCTTTTCAGCTTTCTATACTCAGAATTTACGGTAGATAACTTCCAGGAAAATTCAAAGGATATTTACATAGTAGGAAGTGAAGACGGTATTGCGAATGGGCACAAAATAGGAGAATATCTTAAAGTTCGTATGCCGGAGATTAAAAATACCTGCGCAATATATCAACACGAAGACATACTTATATCCCCGGAAAAGGGCTCCGACCATAAAATACGTGTCAATAAAGCAATATTCGTAGATAGCAGTTTCTTGGAAATGTTATCTTTTAAAATTCTTTCAGGCGACAGGAACAGAGTATTACATACAAAAAACGGAGTACTTCTTTCCGAATCATTCGCTGTGTCCGCCTTCGGCAATATTGATGTAGTCGGAAAATCATTCTCCTACACATATACACCTTACGGCAGCCAGAATCAGGTGAATGTTGAATTTTCAGTAGAAGGGGTGATAGAAGATTTTCATAAAACAGTCTTCCCCTCGGAAGAGATTATTTTCACAAGTGAAGCACTATCATATTTCAATCCGGGTGCTCTATCCGAAAACTTCAACAGCTGTTCCTCATACATTTTACTTCAGAGTATAGCCGGCATAGATCTCAGGCCCAAAGGGGAAGAAGTGTTGAATTGGTTTAAAAATGACTACTGGATTTACAAAGACGATTGTTTTTTCGGTCCAAAAAAAGAAGTAAGATTTATTCCCCTTAAAGAGCTCTATTTTATTAATACCTCCGGCACATTTGAAAATGATTTTTTCAATGAGATAGACAAAAACATACTCTCTGTGTTTTTGTCTATCTGTATAGTAGTACTGATATTCTCCATATTCAATTATATAAATTTGACTACTGCCCAGACAGGCTTCAGAGCCAAGGAGATGGCAGTAAACAGACTATATGGAGCATCCCAGCACAATATCCGTTTCAGAATGTTTATTGAATCGGAATTATTAATAATTATAGCTTTTTTGATAGCCTTATTCATAGCATTTAGCTTAGAGTCCTACATCAGTTCATTAGTGGGACATAAATTCTATCTGAAAGAGAATCTAAACTTTACCAATATATCCATATTAGTGTTGTTTATGATCGTTCTCGGAGGGATCAATGCCATAATTCCAAGTTATTACCTGTCAAAATATAAGCCAATAGATGTGGTGAAAGGAGAATTCAAGTTTCGCAGTAAAATGATTTATTCGAGAATATTTATTGTAATACAAATCTGCATAACAGTTGTCTTGATTATTTTCTCGATTACTATGAACAGACAGATGAATCACATACTTAATTTCGACTACGGATATAACCATAAAAACATAATAAATATTGATATTTGGAATACAGAAGGGATAAATTATAAATCATTAGTATCTGAAATCAATAAAATTCCCGGAGTAAAAAGTATCGGATTCACATCGGGAACTCCATTTGACAGGGGTAACAATAATACCTTAATGGTAAGCAATATTAATAAATATGTCGGTTTTCAAATTTTCAAATCAGACCCGGCAACAGTAAAGATGCTCGGTTACCGCTTTATTCAAGACAATAAACTGGCAGACAAAGACATCTGGTGGGTTAATGAAGAATCTTTAAAAAGATGCAGCTTGGATCCATCCGCTTCAGAGATAAAAATAAATGATTACTGGGATGGAGAGAACAAGAATATTAAAATAGCAGGGATATTCAAAAACATATATCTACGACCTGTAAACTCGTATGAAGAAGGATTCGGAGGGTACGAACCAATGGTTCTAAAAATAATGGATGAAGTAGAAGATCCCTGGAATATACTGATAGAAACCGAAGTTAATAGCAGCGACATACTCACCCGAATTTCGGATATTGCAGAAAATATCGGAATTCCTGCCCCAAAAATCGAATATATTGACGATAGTCTGAAAAACAGTGTCATAAAAGAGATTCGCATTAAAAACATAATGTTCATATTTACCTTTATTGCTTTAGTTATTTCATCTTTAGGCCTTTTCGCAATGGCCACTTATTTTTCGCAACAAGCCTCCAAAGAGATAGCAATAAGAAAAATATGCGGTTCCACTTCATCCGAGATACTCATAAAGATGCTATCCCGCTTTATGATATTAATAATGATAGCATTTCCTATCGCTTGCTTAATCTCTTACTTTCTCACCAACAAGTGGCTCGAAGGGTTTAATTACAGGGTAAGCATAAATCTCTGCACATTTCTCATTGCCGCAGGTGGAATATTGTTAATATCACTTATTTCCATATTCGGTCAAAGCTATAAAACGGCAAACACGAATCCGGTAAATACCATTAATAAGTAATTTTTTCATTCAAACGCCACTATAATTGTGAGGTTTTGATTTTTCTTGACTATTTTTGTAATGTTATGAATAATGAACAGACATTATTTTCCATTATCATACCTGTTTTTAACAGGCCGGATGAAGTAACTGAACTATTAGAAAGCCTTAATAATCAGCTACATAGAGAATTTGAAGTCATCATTATCGAAGACGGATCGAGCATCACCTGTGAAAAAGAGCTGACACATTACGCCTCCAAGCTGAATATTCGTTATTTTTATAAAGAAAACGGAGGTCCGTCATCAGCAAGAAATTTCGGAGCGAAAAAAAGTTTCGGCAAGTATCTGATTTTTCTCGATTCCGACTGCATCACCCCACCATCATTCATAGAAGAAATTGAGAATGAACTAACCGAAAAGCCATGCGAATTATTCGGCGGAAAAGATAAATCCCACCCGTCATTCACCCCCCTTCAGAAAGCCATTGACTACGCGATGACCTCTCCCCTGACCACAGGTGGAATAAGAGGAAACACTAAAAGTGCCGACCGCTTCTACCCGAGAACATTCAATATGGGGGTATTAAAAGCGGCTTTTGAAAAAGTAAACGGATTTTCAGAAGAGATGAGATTTGGAGAAGATATAGACTTCAGTTATCGCATAATTGAATCAGGATTCACATCGCGTTTATTTCCCAAAGCATGGGTATATCACAAACGCAGAAACAATTTCAAATCTTTTTTCAAACAAGTTTTCAACTCAGGGATTGCCAGAATACATCTCTCCAAACGCCATCCGGGTTCATTAAAATTAGTACACCTGCTACCATCAACATTCGTAACAGGCGCCCTACTGCTCATAATCGCATCGCTTATCCATCCCGTTTTCCTTACGCCTTTGGCAATACTGCTCGCCGCATTATTCTCAGATGCCACCATTCGCACACGAAGCATCAAAATAGGTTTCTTATCTATGATTGCATCAATAATCCAGCTAACAGGATACGGCACCGGACTCATTTCGGGATGGTGGCACATCTGCGTAGAGAAGAAAAATCACTACGCAGCCTTTATTAAAAATTTCTACAAATAACTGTTTCTATTCTCATAAAAGAAACTGCAACAGACAAATATGAATCACCAAGCGTTTTTCTTAAAGCATTGATTATATGCCACATCATACTTTTCCCCGGTCCATAACCGGACTGGGGAAAAGTTGTAGAGTGCTGATAGTAAGAGGAGTAAGAAAAACGGGGTAGCTCCACTTTTAAAGGGACGAGATGCAGATACTCACCCCTCCTACCACCCATATTCCCGGCTGCGCCAATCCACCAAAATCAAAGTACTTCGTATTGAGAATATTATTTGCATCTATAAAGAAAGAGAATATTTTAGGAGACCACGACAGACGGGCATCGAGAAGAAAATAAGGGACAAAGTCTCCACTTCTATCATACCAGCTTCCCGTTATATCGAGAGTTAGTTTTGGAATAAATTCCAATAAGATGTGAGAAGAAAACTTATTCTTCATATAATCGAGAGCATATTTTGATGTATATCCCTGCGAATTTTTGTCGGTAGAGACATATCCATACGAAACAGATATATCTTTCAATATTTTGTCAAACCCGTACGATATACTTACATCTGCTCCGAATGTATTGAGCTTAGTCATCTGAGAAGACTCCCATTTATCTGAACCATCCTTGAGAATCCAGTCAATAATATTTTTCCCTTGACGGTAATATACATTGGCAGCAGCTCTCAAATGCTTGATATGGGGAGTTTTAAATGACGATCCTAATCTATAAGTTATAGCAGTTTCAGGATTTAAATCGACATTTCCGATATGAGTAGCAGTCGTATAATAAAGATCTGTAAATGTCGGAAGTCTCATAGACTGCGATGCACTCAAATCTATCAAGAAGCCGGGTAACACACTATAAGAAGCTGCCAAACTCCACATATAAGAAGGAATCATAGAGTTACCCTTTGTACTACCGGCCATATTGAACGAGCCGCTTAAATCGAACTTACCCAATAGGACATTATGCCTAAGCCAGCCGTTAATAACATTTCTATGTGCGCTTTTAGTGTAATATTTATCATGCTCCCCGGCAACAGGGATAGTAGAACTCATATCCTCTCCGAGCACATTACTATATATTAGATTATATGAATAATCGGCACCTATCGTGCTTGTACCGCCTATCCAGTTATATGCTACACTCAATCCGGCCCCCACATTATCCGTCAAATGGTAATTGTGTCCACCATACCACGCAGGAGCCTCTTCTAAATCTCGAAAAAGCTCGAATTTGTCGGTATTTCTACGATAACTTGCGAAAGCCCGGAATTTAAAATCATTAACACTTTTACTCCATTTCAACGAAGTAAGATATGTCTGAGTTTTCTCCGCCTGATGCGGATAGGTTAGAGAATAAAAGGCGTTAGCACCAAAATATTTCTTCTGATAACCGGCCTGGAAATCTAAATTTCCATATTTACCCCCATCGGCAACGGTACGGGTAAAGAGATTAACATTATTAAAATCGGTATTGTCTATATACCCGTCACTTTTTTTAATCGACCCACTAATCATTGAAGAAACTCCGTTTTTGGAAATGGCACCTGAGATATTGCCATACAAATATCCGTAACTTCCTCCACTGATAATTGTTTTAATGTAATTGGGATTTTCCGGTGTCGTAATTACATTCAGAGCACCTGTAAAAGCTCCGATTCCCGCCACACCCGAAATAAGATTTATGCTATTTACTTGCTCAATATCCACCGGCAGGGAGTGTGTTTGATGACCTGTTCTTGCATCGGTAAAATTAATACCATTGAGCATAAGCATTGTCTGATCGGAGGTTCCTCCGTAGAGAGATATATCGGCCTGAACACCTTTGCCCCCCCTCTCTCTTAAATCCACAGACGGATTTGTTTTTAATACACCTTCAATACTTTGATAGGCTGAAGTTTTCATAAGGTCTCTGTTATAGACCTCGGTCGGTACAATAATCCCTCTTGTGGGATTTGATAAGCGTGCAGTAACATGTACCTCGTTAAGATTGTATTTAAACGCTTTGTCCCTCTCTACAGAATCCGATACTACGATTTGTAGCGAATCCACTTGAGCAAGTAATGTCTTAAAAGGAAGAGTCAGAATAGACATAAAAGAGGCAAGCACCCCTATCTTTACTACTCTGTGCAAACTGGCAAATACTGACCAGCTCTTTCGAGACCAGCGTTTAAAACAAGGAACTGCACTCACTTTTGTGTGTTTGTTCATTTGTTTTAAAAATTAAAAAATAAAGGGACAAAGATAAGGGATTTGAGAAAAAATACCGCTTTAGTTGAAAAAACTACAAGAAAATATCTCTTATAACCCCCTCTACAATGGAAACACACCTGTCGATTCCAAGCACGGATGTATTAAGGCACATATCATAAGATGATGCAGCACCCCATTTTTTAAAGGTATAATAATTATAATACTCTGCCCTTTTCTTATCAATTTCTTCAATGATTGATTTAGCCTCTTTTTCAGAATAGCCGTGCACCGAAGATAATCGCGAAACCCTGTCATCATAATCAGCACAAATAAATAGAGAAAACATATTTCGCTTTTCGCGCAATACATAATCTGCACACCTCCCCACAAATACGGAGGGCCCTTTTTCAGCAAGAGCCATGATAACCTGACTTTGGATTTTAAAGAGCTCCTCATCACATAAATAATTGATATTGTTCATATTACCTGTGTAAGGAAAGATTGATTCCACTCCGAGTAAACTTGTTATTAATGATTTTTTTGGCTTCTCATCCACTTTTTCAAATAGTTCCGGAGATATTCCGCTCTCCTGAGCCGAATGATAAATAATCTCTTTATCATAAAAAGAGGCATCCAAAATCCTTGAAACGCGCAATGCCACCTCTCTTCCGCCACTTCCAATCTCCCTTCCAAGGCAGATAGAGAAGTTTTTACTTTGACAACTCTGCTTCATTTTCATCAATTTTAAATTTTTTAACAAATCTTATAAACATAATCCCCGCCGTAGTGATAGAAATTATATCGGAAACGGGAAAACTGTACCATACCCCTTTAATATCGAGAAAAGAGGGGAGAATAAAAAGACACGGAATAAGAAATATCAACTGTCTTGAAAGAGAGAGGAATATCGCTTTCCCGGGCTTTCCTATACTTTGAAAAAAATTGGAAACCACCATTTGAAAACCCAAAACAGGGAACATTATCATTACAATCCTCAACCCTACCGCAGAATGTTCTATAAGCTCTTCATCATTCGTAAAAGCTGAAACCACAAGACGGGGAAAAGATTCACCCACAATAAAACCGACAGTCATCACTACCATAGCATAAATAATGGTTTTTTTCACAACCTGAAGCACCCTACCGTTCTGCCGGGCACCGTAATTGTACCCTGCAATAGGCTGCATCCCCTGAGTAAGTCCCATAACCACCATTATAAAAAGGAAAACAATTCTATTTACAATTCCGTAAGCACCTATCGCAAGATCCCCTCCATAAGCCCCCAGCTGCTTGTTTATGACAATCACCACAAAGCAGCTTACGGCGTTCATCAAGAACGGAGCCATACCTATCGAAAGAGAGTCCAAAACTATTTTCTTTTTTAACCTGAAAATACCTTTTTGAAAATGGATAAGTTCATTCTTATTTGAGAAAATGATTATCTGCCACACAAGAGCCGCCAACTGAGAAAGGACAGTGGCAAAAGCCGCTCCCCTTATCCCCATATCGAAAACGAAAATAAAAAGAGGATCGAGAATACAGTTAAGTAATACGGTAAATATGGTAGCCGTCATTGCCTGCTTGGGGTGTCCACTTGATCTCAAAAGGGCATTTAATCCAAAATAAAGGTGAGTAATGATGTTTCCCGCAAGTATAACGATCATATATTCTTTAGCGTAACTGAGGGTGTTCTCACTCGCACCGAAAAAATAGAGGACAGGATCGAGAAAAATCAGCGATACCACAGTAAAAATAGATCCGAGTAACAGATTCAATACCACCACATTACCAAGAACTTTCTTCGCATTATCGTAATCCTTCTGACCTAAAAGCATCGAGGTAAGTGTAGAAGCTCCCACCCCTACGAGCGAACCGAAAGCAGCTGCAAGGTTCATTATCGGAAAAGTAAGCGCAAGCCCCGATATGGCATAAGGTCCTACCCCTTGCCCTATAAAAATACTGTCGGCGATATTATATAACGAAGAAGCCGTCATCGCAATAATGGCAGGAACAGCATACTTTTTAAGTAGCTTACCGATTTTTTCTGTCCCGAGCTCGGTGGGAATATTCTGATTCATGTCAACAAAATTATATCATTTTTTGTTACTTTTGTAACATAATGTTAAACTTTTCAAAATGATTACTTTTATTGTTTCTATTTCTGTTCTGATTCTCGGTTATATTTTTTACGGTAAATTCATAGACAGGTTTTTCGGAGCATCCTCAAAGATAGAGACTCCCGCCAAGCGTTTGGCAGACGGAGTTGATTACAAAGTGCTCAGCCCCTGGAGAATTTTCATCATTCAGTTTTTAAACATAGCCGGACTCGGTCCCATATTCGGAGCGATATTAGGTGCCGCCTACGGCCCTGTTGCATATATTTGGATAGTAGTGGGCTGTATTTTCATGGGTGCGTCTCACGACTATTTTTCAGGAATGCTTTCGATAAGGAACGACGGGATGAGCCTTCCCGATATGGTAGGGAAATATCTCGGTAAAGGGGTTAAAAGGTTTCTTCTGTTCTTTACATGCCTCCTTCTTATTGCCGTAGGCTCATCATTCGTAACAGGACCTGCAGATTTAGTGGCATCACTTACCGGATCCAACAAGCTAATATGGTTATATATAATTTTTGCCTATTATATTGCCGCCACACTCCTTCCTATCGACAAAATAATCGGCAAAGTCTATCCATATATGGGTGCTCTGCTCCTAATAATGGCACTTGGAATCGCCTCAATGCTTTTTATAAAAGGATTTTCCGGAGAAATAACCCTTGTAGAGCTGACTCGCGACAATTTCAAGAATTTTCATTCAGATCCTGATTCCAATATCCTCATCCCCATGCTCTTTATCGTCATCTCCTGCGGAGCAATATCGGGGTTCCATTCCACCCAGTCCCCTCTTATGGCACGCTGCATGAGTGATGAAAAGTACGGGCGTCCTATTTTTTACGGAGCGATGATTTGCGAAGGGATAGTGACTTTGATTTGGGCTACAGCCGCCATGTCATATTTCGGAGGTCCTGAAGGGTTAAACACAGCCGCCGGCAACGGCCTTACACCCGCCATAATAGTAGATTTAATATGCAAAACATGGTTTGGACAGGTAGGGGCAGCAATTGCAATCTTAGGAGTAGTAGTGTGCCCCTTAACATCAGGTGACACCGCCTTCAGGAGTATGCGACTCATTTTAGCCGATGCGCTGAAGCTAAATCAGAAGCCGATGAGAAACAGACTTTATATCGCGATTCCCATATTTATATTAGCATATTTTATATGTACTTTCGATTTTTCCACAATATGGAAATATGTGGGGATAGCCAATCAGATTTTAGCAGCGATTGTCCTGTGGACAGGGTCGGTATATTTAGCAAAAGAGAGGAAAAATCACATTTTCCTCTCAATTCCTGCCGCATTCCTTACTTTTGTATGCGTAAGTTATTTTATGATTGCACCTTATAAAGCAGGAGGGCTATTCCTTAATCACACTATAAGCTACATAGTAGGCGTAATATCGGCACTCGGACTCTACTGCTTCTTTATGGTAAAAACTAAAAAGTACTACTAATAAATTTTCACCTTTTCCTTTCCCTCTATCACGGAAAGACCGTTCATAGCCAAGGCACCCATCTCATCTTCACCCGGATATACCTTTACGGGGGCGATGAATTTTACCATATCCGATAATTGCTTCATCATCCCTTTTCCGTATGCAATTCCCCCTGTAATGAGGATAGCATCCACATTGCCCGAAAGGGCGGCAGCTTCGGCTCCTATTGCTTTAGCTACATTAAAGAGAAATGCATCAGAAATGAGTTTCGCCTCTTTATCGCCCGCTTCAACTCTTTTTTCCACCTCTTGGAAAGAATTGGTCCCCAAATGAGCCACTACTCCCCCGTTTCCGTTTATTATTTTCTTAATATCATTCAATGAGTATTTTCCGCTGAAACAGGCCTCTGCGAGGGGAAGAGCCGTAATCGAACCTGAACGCTCGGGGCTGAACGGTCCATCTCCCTTCAGTGCGTTATTGGTGTCCACCACCAAACCGTGACTATGTGCGCTCACTGAAACTCCACCTCCCAAGTGGGCAACAATCAAATTCAATTCGCTGTAAGGTTTCCCCACTTGAGCAGCATACTGCCTGGCTATCGCCTTTTGATTAAGTGCGTGAAAAATGGAAACTCGCGGGAAAAGAGGATGCCCTCCCACACGAGCTACATCGCTCAATTCATCTACGACCACGGGGTCAGCTATGAAAGCACGACACCCCGACTCTTTTGCCATTGTAAATGCGATGATTCCCCCCAGATTACTTGCATGCTCCCCATATTGAGCCGAGCTCAAATCCTTAACCATCTCATCATTAACTTCATACACCCCCGAGGCAATAGGTCTTAAAAGCCCGCCACGCCCCACTATTACTTCAATATCGAGAAGGGAGATACCGGCTTCCGCCAATGCGGCAGTGATAGCATCCTTGCGGAACTGATACTGATCGATTACTTTTTCATAAGAAGAGATCTCTTCGGCTGAATGTCTTAAAGTTTTACTGTAAAACTCTTTTCTTCCATCATATACAGCTATCTTAGTGGAAGTCGAACCAGGATTTATCGCTAAGATATATTTCATCGCTATTTTGCAGTTAGAGCAGCTAATGCTATTGAATTTAACTTGGTCTCGATACTGTCTGCTCTGCTCGAAAGAACGCAGGGAGCTTTCGCACCTGCTACAATAGCGGACTGTTTAACGCCCTTACATAGCTGAGAATTAACTTTATAAAACACATTTGCAGATTCGATATTAGGGAATACAAGGCAGTCTGCATCACCTGCCACAGGGCTGACGAGCTTCTTTATAGCCACAGCCTCACTTGAAAGAGCCACATCGAGAGCTAAAGGACCATCCCCCACACAGCCGGGGATCTGACCTCTATCTATCATTTTGGAGATAATAGCGGCATCCACACACGCCTGCATAGCGGGAAGCATCTGCTCCGTAGCTGCGACAATGGCTACCTTAGGTTTGGAAATATCGAGAGCCTTAGCAGTATTGACAAGGTATTTGGTAATAGCTACTTTCTGACTCAAATCGGGTGCAGGGATTACTGCCATATCGCCCAGGATGATGAGCTTGTGATAATTGGGATTCTGCAACACGCATACATGGGAAAGGACAGCCTTGGGAGGGAGAAGTCCCCTCTCTTTATTAAGAATAGCCCTCATATACTTATCGGTGGAGCAAAGTCCTTTCATAAGGATGTCCCCTTCTTTGTTATTAATCATATCCACAGCAGTGGAAATCGCTTTTAGTTCCTCCTTAATATCGACAATCTTAAAAATAGAAATATCTATCTTTTCAGCCTCGCATACCTTTTCAATCATATTGAGATCACCCACCAATGTAGCATCTACAATACCCATTTGAGCTGCTCTATAAGCAGCAGTAATAGTGTGATCATCTACAGCCCATGCTGCAACTAAACGCTTTTTTGTCTTAGAACGTAACTGTTCAAAAATCTGTTCAAAATTTGTAATCATTTCGTTATTATTTTTTACATAAAATTATTTTACAATGTGCATCGTATCTCTTGCTATTACAAGCTCTTCATTAGTAGTAACGGTAGCTACTACCACTTTTGACCCCTCCTTGGTAAGAATTTTATCCTCCCCACGGACACCGTCATTTTTAGAATCATCAAAATCCACTCCCAAATACCCTAAAGTAGAGCAGATATTTTTACGAGCTTTAAAATCATTTTCACCGATTCCACCCGTGAAAACAATCAAGTCTATCCCACCCATAACGGCACTGAAAGCACCTATATATTTCCTTACGCTATGATAGAAAATATTCAGAGACAGGGCGGCACGTTTATTCCCCTCATTTGCAGCTTTATCAATATCTCGGCAGTCAGAGGAAACTCCGGAAACTCCCATGAATCCGCTCTCTTTATTCAACACTTTATTAATCCCCTCAGCATCAAGGTTCTCTTTTTGCTGAAGAAAAATAACAAGACCTGCATCAATATTTCCGCAACGGGTACCCATCTCTACACCCTCGACAGGGGTGAATCCCATTGAGGTATCTATCGACTTACCATTTAACACTGCTGTCACTGAGCCTCCGTTTCCGAGGTGACAAGTCACCACTTTTGACCTATTTATATCAAGCCCCGCAAGAGCACACCCTTTTTCAGCTACGAATTTATGGCTTGTACCATGAAAGCCATAGCGACGAGTCTTGTATTTTTCGTAATATTTATAAGGAATAGCATACATATAGGCATAATCAGGCATACTCTGATGGAAAGATGTATCAAATACAGCTACCTGCGGAGTACCGGGCATAAGCTTATCCACCGCCCTTATACCTAAAAGATTAGCTGGATTATGAAGAGGGGCGAGCTCACATAGCCTTTCAATACCTTCTATCACTTTTTCATCAACTCTGCATGATTTGGGGAAAGTCTCCCCACCATGAGCCACCCTATGCCCCACTGCATCGATATCGCCAAGTGATTTCAACACGCCGTGAACAGGATCCACAAGAAGATCAAGAACCGATTTAATCCCCTCTGTATGAGTGGGTACCGGCTTGTGAATTTCCAATTTATCCTTACCTGTGGCCTTATGGGTTATATCTCCACATTCAAGCCCTATCCTCTCGACAAGACCTTTCGCTAAAAGTGAATAATCTTTATCGTCTTTCATATCAAGTACTTGATATTTTAAAGAAGAACTGCCACAATTCAATACTAATATTATCATATTTAAAATTTTAATTATAATTCAAAAGCAAAGTTTGCAAAGTTAAGCAATATATGCCAAAAGAGAGAAATTTTTATTACCTTGCAGAAAAATATAAAGTAGAGATGAGAGGCGAGAGATTCATATTCTATTTTTCGGCAGCATTCATTACAGGGAATCTGCTTACTAACTATATTTCATATTACCTATTTGAGTGGCAGATTCTATTTTTGTGTATATTCGATCTACTGCTTATTATCCCCTTAGTGTTATTACTCTTATTCCCAAAATGGCGTTTCAAATCCCTTTTTCTCATCACATTTTTTCTAATCGGTTCACTTATGAGGGGGGAGGATATAATTATGAAATCGGGTGAGAGTCAAAACTCAATATCAAATTCTGCACTGATTGTCAATTCCCGAAAAAAATTTGAAATACGCCTTCAAAAATTGATACCTGCCTCCAGTAAAGAGACATACTCCATTCTCAAGGCATTGTCCATAGGAGACAAGAGAGATATTCCGAAAGAATTGAAAGATTCATTCAAAGTGAGCGGAGCTATGCATCTCCTCGCACTTTCAGGGCTTCATGTAGGATTTCTATACGGCTTTCTCTCATTTATCTTCTCTTTTTTGGGAAATGGGCGAAAGGGTAAGATGGTCCGAGGGGCCATAGCAATCCCCTTTTTGTGGTTTTTCACTCTGTTTACCGGTGCAAGCCCCTCTATTTGCAGAGCGGTAATAATGGCTACCGTATATCAGGTAGGGAACATTCTATCAAGAGAAAACAACGGCCTCAACTCACTTGCAATAAGCGCATTACTCATCACTGTTATAGATTCCGAAGCACCATCGGGAATAAGTTTTCAACTATCATACTGCGCCATGCTCGGGATATTCTCACTTTTTCCCATAATGAAAAAAGCCATACTCTATTTCACTAAAAACACAATAATCACCAAAATATGGAATACTGCCGCAATGACTATCTCGTGCCAAATTTTCACAATTCCCCTAACTCTCTACTATTTTGATTCGTTTTCACATTTTTCACTCCTTACAAATATAATATCAATACCACTTACAGGGGTAATAATGTCCTTTATTTCAGTGTCACTGATAATTATAGATATTCCCATAATCGGAGAAGCATCGTCTGCCGCGCTGAACTTCCTTATAGAGGTGCTAAATTACATTATGGTCATTATATCGAAACTGCAATAACGGCTACGGCTGCTACTGCCACGGCTATCCCTATCCATTGCCTTGGGGAAAGCTTTTCTTTAAAGAAAAATACTCCGATCAAAGATGTAAAAGCGACAGTCGAAGCATTTACCACGGGGAAAACTATCGAACCTCCGAACACATTTACATTTGCCATCAAAAGTCTTGCAGTAAAATAATTGCTCAGACCGAGTAAAAGCCCGATTAAAACACTCTTCCACGAAAAAGAAAAACCATTTTTCTTAATATCAGCAACAGATAGTACAATGCAGAAAAAAAGAGAAGAGAGAAAGATGAAAAAAATGAATATCTGAGTGTCGCTTACGGTATTCAACAAAAACGCCCTTGACAGCTCCTGCGATTCATCCGAAATGCCTGAGCATAGAAAGACAAGAATAGGGAGAAGAACGGCCCCTATCGCTTTGCCCCCCTTATTATCGTTCCTCTCTTTTTTATATAAAATAAGATAAAAAGAAATCAAAGTCAAAATCAGCCCTAATATCTTGAGATACAAGTTATTATTCTGTCCGAGAAAAACAATGCCTACCAGAACCGGTATAACGACGGACATCTTGGAAAAGGCAGATGTAAGTCCCACTCCTGCCCGCTTTGTGGAGGTCATCATAAGGATAAAGTTCAAGACAAATAAGAACCCTATAATCAATGAAGGCCATATTGCAAAAAGACTCCTTCCTCCATCCAAAACAAATCCCCCTTCAAAATAGACACTAATCCAGGAGGTAGCCACTGCTACTATATAATTAATAACAAGAACCTGATATTTGTTAGTTTTATCTGAATTTGCAAGTTTAAGGGCCACAAAAATACCTACTGAAGCTACTATTTGAAGGAGAAGAAGTAACGCATATTTCATGTTAATAATTATCTGATAATGTTCACAAAATTATGAATCTTTTTCATATTTTTGCACTTTCTAAAAAATATCAACAAATGGGAGGACTTTTTGGAGTCATTTCGACTCATAAATGCGCAACCGACCTTTTTTACGGTACGGACTATCACTCACACTTAGGAACCAAACGCGGCGGAATGGCTGTCTATAATGGCAACGGCATTTTTGCCAGAGACATTCACTCGCTTGAAAATTCCTATTTCAGAATTAAATTCGAGGGTGACCTCGATAAATACACCGGGAGCTCGGGAATTGGAGTAATAAGCGACACCGATCCTCAGCCTATCGTGGTCAATTCACATCTGGGTAAGTTTGCCATTGTTACTGTGGGAAGGGTTAAAAACATAGACGAACTTGAAAAAGAAATTCTATCAAAGAATAAAAATTTCACCGAACTAAGCTCCGGAAAGACAAACCAGACAGAGTTAATCGCTCAGATAATTACAGATGCCTCATCATTTGAAGAAGGAATCGATAAAGTACAGCAAAAAATCAAAGGATCGTGCTCTTTTGTTATCCTTACCGAAAACTGCCTTATAGCATCAAGAGACCTATATGGTCGTACCCCCATTATTATAGGTGGAAAATCCCTGCAGAATGAATCCGGAGAGCATATTCTATCCCATGCAGTGGCCTCGGAAACTTGTAGCTTTTCGAATTTGGGATTTGAGCAGGAATATATAATAGGTCCTGGCGAAGCTGTAAAAATAACACCCGAGTCCATTACGCAGTTAGTAAAGCCTAAAAAGAAGATGCAGATATGTTCATTTCTGTGGGTTTATTACGGGTATCCGGTGAGCTGCTATGAAAATATAAATGTAGATAATGTGCGCTACGCTCTCGGATATAAACTCGGTCAGGAAGACAAGACCGATATAGAAGTAGCAGCTTCCATTCCTGACTCCGGAACCTGTATGGCAATAGGTTTTTCAGATGGGAAAAACATACCTTTCAGAAATGCCATAGTAAAATACACCCCTACCTGGCCAAGAAGTTTTATGCCTGCGAACCAAAACATCAGGAATCTTGTAGCCAAAATGAAACTTATTCCCAACAACTCTCTTCTTAGGGAAAAGAAAATAGTTTTTTGCGACGATTCCATAGTTCGCGGCACACAGCTCAGGGACAATGTCAAGCATCTGTACGATTATGGGGCCAAAGAGGTCCATGTAAGGATCAGCTGTCCACCACTTCTTTACCCTTGCGAATTTATTAACTTCTCCGAATCTCGCACCCCGCTCGAACTCATTACCAGACGGTATGTCCTTATGAAAGAAGGTGCACACGATAAGAATCTGGGCAAATATGTAAAAAATAACACCCGAGAATATAACGATATGGTTGAGTACATAAAAAATGAACTTAACCTCGCATCTCTCAAATTTAACACCATAGAAAACCTCGTAAAGGCCATCGGACTTCCGAAAGAGATGATATGTACCCATTGCTTCGACGGGAGCAGTTATGGATATTAATTCTCAATATTTTGCTTTTATAAAAATGTTTTATACCTTTGTTTCAAGAAAATTCTTGAACTAACTTCATTTTCTGCACAAATTATGAACATTTTTGTATCCAGCCTGAATTTCAGAGCAAGAAAAGAAGACTTAATCGCCCTCTTTTCACCCTACGGGGAAGTAACATCCGCAAGAATTATTGTTAATCGCGAAACTCGTCGCTCGAAAGGTTACGGTTTCGTGGAGATGTCAGAAGAAGATGGTAAAAAAGCCATCGAAGCACTTAATGGGACAGAACACATGGGAAGAACCATTAATGTAGCAGTCGGAAACGACCGCCCTGCAAAACCGGAAACATCGGAAGAGCCTAAAGAATAATTATTTAATTCCAAGGTAGTTACAAGAATTTGATAGTGAATCTTAAGATTAATCCTCTTGAGATTCACTTTCTTTTTTATCGCCACTCCCCTCCTCCACGCTGATATTTCTCGTTAAAGACTTGACTATTTTGAACCGAGAAAGAAATTCACTTGCCACAACCCTCATTACAGTATATGCCGGAATAGCTATGAGCATCCCCACTACACCTCCGATATGTCCGGCCATCAAAATTACAATAAAGATTTCAAGAGGATGCGCCTTGACACTGCTCGAATAGATAAGGGGCTGGAAAACATAATTATCAATCAGCTGAGTAACTATCATAACTATCAATATGACAAGTACATACATCCAAAGCGAGCCACCGAAAGCCGAACCGTAGTGGGTAACAAACCCCATCATCACCCCGATAGCATCACCTACGAGCGGCCCCACATAAGGGATAACATTGAACAACCCTGAAAGAAAGGCAACAACAATGGCTATCGAGAAATTCATTTTGGCAATGAAAACAAGTCCTATTGTATTCAAGATAGCAATACCTATCGATTCAATACTTATTCCGAGAAAATACCTTGTCAATAGAGAACTAATCGAAGCAGATGCCCTTCTGATATTCTGCTCATATTTGTCAGGGACTACAGCTACTATCATATTGGTAAATGTACCTTCTTCCAAAAGGAAAAAGAATGAAATAAAGACAATGGAAAAGAGTGCCACACCGAAATTAGCTATGATAGTGGTAACAGATGATATGAAATCAGATAATGCACTTATACTCAAAGAGTCTTTAACCCTTGAAAGTGCATACATCTCTATTCTGAAAGATTCGTCAAGTGAAGGAAATACTTTTCTGATAAAATCATTTAACTCCGAAAGTGGGGCTGATATCTGCTTTCCGATAGTATTGATGTCAATAAGATTAAATTCATGAACTATCTGCCCAATCAATGGAGAAATTAGAAAGAACAATGAGAAGAAAATAGCTAATATTGTCACCAATGTAATCATAGCCGCAAGCCAAGAAGGGATTTTAAACTTTTTGAAATGGAATTTTCTCATCCAGTTTACCATAGGTCTGCCGATTAAGGCTACAACCGCAGCTAACACTATGTAAATCAGCACCGTTCTGAAATACCATGCGAGGAACCCCACAATTATACATACTGCCGTGATTATTATATACCTTGCTAATTTATTCATAATGGTATTAAAATTCCTCAAAAGTAAAAAAAAATATCTTTATTTGGGCTATATTTGTATCAAGTATGAAAAAATTAACAATAACATTTATTTTTATTGCCATCTCTTTCTCGCTTATTGCAGACGAGGGGATGTGGCTCCCTTCTCTCATCGGTTCAAGAATCAGCGATATGAAAGCCAATGGATTCCGTCTCGACGCAGAGGATATTTACAGTATTAATCAAGCATCTCTTAAGGATGCGGTAGTCCTCTTCGGCCGCGGATGCTCCGGAGAGCTTATATCGAGCAAAGGACTGCTTTTGACAAATCACCACTGCGGTTACGGTCAGATTCAAAAACACAGCTCCATCGAACACGACTACCTCAAAGACGGTTTTTGGGCTATGACGATGGAAGAAGAGCTTCCTAATCCGGGACTATCAGTGAGCTTTCTCGAAAGAATGGACGATGTAACATCGAAAGTTCTCGAGGGATGGAATGAACAGATGTGCGAATGTAAGCGCGATTCGATTATTAAAGTCAATTCCCAAAAATTAATTGATGATGCGACCGCCTCCGGCAATGGACTTCGCGCCCAGATTGAAGCTCTCTACTATGGCAATCAATTCTTTATTTTCGTATTTCGCGAATATACCGATGTTCGTCTTGTAGGTGCTCCGCCATCTTCCATCGGTAAATTTGGTGGCGACACCGATAACTGGATGTGGCCGCGTCATACGGGAGATTTTTCTCTTTTCAGAATTTACGCCGATAAAAATAACAACCCCGCTTCATATGCTGAAGAAAATATTCCCTACACCCCCAAAAAATATTTTAAAGTATCGGCAAAAGGGGTAAAAGAGGGAGATTTCACATTCGTTTACGGATACCCCGGAAGCACTCGCGAATATATAACCTCCGATGCAGTGCACTACATTTCCGAAGTATCAAATCCTCACAAAATAATGCTCCGCACCCTTCGTTTAGATGCACAGGAAAAATATATGTCCAAAGATCAAGGGGTGCGCATAATGTATTCGGCAAAAAATGCAAATGTTTCCAACTCATGGAAAAAATGGCAGGGCGAGATGAAAGGAATTAGAAAAATGAATACGATAGAGATGAAAAAAGAGTACGAAACAAGATTCAAAGAGTGGGCAAAAGGGGGCAAATATGACGGAATTGTCGATACCCTCCATACTCTATACTCAAAACTCGAACCATATTCGTTGGCCTCCGACTACTACAGAGAGGCTATATTCACGATTGAGCTCACTTCGTTTGCCGGTAAAATTTTACAAAGCATCAAGAAAAATGCCGATTCCGACATTGTTGCAGAACCTTTCTATAAAGATTATTATCTTCCCATAGATAAGGAATCGTTTATCTCTCTGATAGAGGCCTTTGAGAGCAATATTCCCGACAAATTCAAACCCGAGTTTTTTTCAGAATCGCTGCTAAAATATGGCACTGTGGAGAGATGGGCAGATTCTCTTTATGGCAATTCTGTTTTTGCCGACAAAGAAAAATTTATAGCGGCAGACAGTACCTTACTGGCAAATGACATGGCTTCTGCCTTCTATAAAGCATTCAATAAATTTTACTATTCCGACATTTATCCCGAACTAACCTCCATAAATAAGCGTATTACCCTTCTTTACAGAGATTATATGAAAGGGCAGATGGAGTTTGAAAAAGATAAAGTGTTTTATCCCGATGCAAATCTGACTTTAAGGGTAGCATACGGCAAAATCGCAGGATACACTCCGTCCGATGCCGTTTATTACGCCCCTTCTTCTACCATAGAGGGGATAATGCAGAAAGATAATCCGAATATCTTCGATTATAATATACCGCAGGGGCTAAGAGATATTTATGCTGCCAAGGACTATGGGCAGTGGACAGACGAAAACGGCACTATTCCTGTCTGTTTCCTCGCCACCAACCACACATCCGGAGGTAATTCTGGCAGTCCCGTAATCGATGCGGACGGAAATCTGATCGGAATTAATTTCGACCGCGTATGGGAGGGGACTATGAGTGATGTTATATATGATCCTTCAATATGCCGCAACATATCCCTCGATGTAAGATATGTCCTTTTTATTATCGATCGCCTTGCTCACAATTATCGCCTTATTGATGAGATGGATATTGTTAAATAATTATAAATTATAATATTAATAAAAAAGGATGACCTCAGTAACGGTCATCCTTTTTTTCTATAAATTCAATTAAAATTACTTAGCAGGTGATTGATTTTCCTCAAGGAATTTGCTGTATTTTTCGTATCCTTCCTGATATTTGGGATCTTTGTCACGGAAACGATAATAGATTTGTTTTAAACCGTCTGCGATGGCAATCTTAAATTCTACATCTTCAGTAGCTACGAAAGCCTTTTCAAAAGGATCAGCAGCTTTTAGAAGGGATTCTTCAAATTCAGCAAAAAGCTTGTCATAAGTTTTCACATCATTAAGATCAAGCTCGTTCATCTTAGTCTGAAGTTCGATAGCTCTGTCATAATAAGTGGTGCCCACAGTATAGATACCGAAAACATAAGTGGGATCTATTTCAAAAGATTTATAATAACACTTAATGGCATTGTCAAGGTCTTGCAAGTTTTTATATACATTGCCTTCGGCATAGTAAAGAGAAGGATTTGTAGGTTCATTCTCCTGTGCAGTCCTGATGAGATTCAATACTTTATTCGGGTCATCCTTACTTTCGAGATATATGTTTATAAGAGAAACCAAGATACCCTGGCTTGTGGGGAATTTCTGAAATCCTTCATTTAGAAGAGCCTTTGCAGTTTGAATATCGCCATTGGCCTTATAAAGTTCTGCAAGAGAGGAGAATACATCACCATTCTGATAGTATCCCATATCTTTGCATTTGTTATAATATTTAATAGCATTATCGTTATCTTTAAGCATATTAAAGGTAACTGCAGTATAATATGTAATCAGACTGTCCACCTTCTCGGCACAAGGGTTATCGCTAACCTTCAAAGAGGACTCGAAATAATGATTCGCAGATTTGATATCATTAATAGTATAGTACCCCATGGCTTCGTTGATGTAAGCATCTCTTACATATCCGAGCTGAGTAGCTATATTGTCTTTTTTAGATTTTTTAGCATCTACCTCGAAAGCTTTCATCAGTGAAGAATAAGCACCCTCTAAGAGATCTTCCCCTGAAACAGGAGTTTTCACCATTATCACTTCGAGAACACCCTTAGGGTTAAAATAGAGATCTTTGTCTTCATAAGAATCCACCGTATAGTCAACTCCCGAACAGTTTTTAACCTGAGACGACAAAACTTTAGAATCTTTCAAAAGCAGCTTAACATCCATAGCCGACGCACCAATCCAAAGACCGGACTGCGGAAAACGATAAGCATTCATATAAGCATCCGACAACTTCATCCAAGTAGAAGGATTTGCGGCTTTTTTCGGATTTTCAGCGGTAAGTTTCGCTTTTTCCAAATTTTTAAGCACAGATTCTTTACTCTGTGCACCAGCTGAAAATACAATAACTAATGCAGAAAGGATAAGTAGTAATTTTTTCATATATTTTTAAAATCAAAGAGTTAATAATATTCAATAATAAGTTTTACAAGCCTTCACCGGTTTCTTCCAATTTGTCCTCGCTTTTATTCACACAGCATACGGCAGCAATGCGGTCGTCATCTCTGAGGTTAATCAACCTTACCCCTTGTGTGGCACGCCCTGCTACCCTTATATCTGAAACAGCGACTCTGATGGTAATGCCAGATTTATTTATAATCATCAGATCATTATCATCCATAACATCCTTTATAGCAATAAGTGAGCCAGTTTTTTCTGTTATATTGATGGTCTTAACCCCTTTACCGCCTCTGTTGGTTATTCTATAATCATCAATAAGAGATCTTTTACCGTATCCGTTTTCACTGACTACCAAAATATGATGGCTGGAAAGTGCTTCCTCTGTGCTTTCCACACTTATCATCCCGATAACTTCATCATCGTCTTCTATATTGATGCCCCTTACTCCTGTAGCTGTTCTACCAATAGCTCTCGCTGCCGATTCATGGAATCTTACACATTTACCTTTTCGAGCAGCAAGAAGTATCTCACTGTTACCGTCAGTCAATACAGCTTCGAGAAGTTCATCGTCTTCTCTGATGTTTATCGCATTGACACCATTGGTACGAGGACGGGAATAAGCCTCAAGAGTAGTTTTCTTAATTATTCCTTTTTTGGTAGCAAGCACTATGAAATTGGAATTGACATAGTCTTCGTTTTTGAGATCTTTTATATTAATGTATGCTCGAACTTTATCATCCGGTTCAATATTTATCACATTTTGGATAGCTCTTCCCTTGGATGCTTTGGCACCTTCAGGAATTTCATAAACTTTAAGCCAGAAACATCTCCCCTTTTGGGTAAAGAAAAGCATGGTACTGTGCATATTGGCTACATAGATATGTTCGATAAAATCTTCATCCCTCGTAGTACTGCCCTTAGCTCCCACTCCGCCTCTGTTCTGAAGCCTGTACTCATTGAGAGGGGTCCTTTTCATATATCCGAGATGTGATATGGTAATAACCACATCCTCATCAGGATAAAAATCTTCGGGATCAAATTCATCAGCAGACATCTCTATCTTTGTCCTTCTTTCATCTCCAAAACGATTCTTAATATCCATCATTTCGGATTTAATCATCGCAAACTGCTGCTCATTGCTTCCGATAAATTCCTGAAGACGAGCTATCTCTTTTTCAAGTTCATTGTACTCATTCTGAAGTTTCTCCCTCTCAAGACCTGTCAACTGACGAAGTCTCATCTCCACTATCGCATTGGCCTGAATCTCAGAAAGATCGAATCTTTCCATCAAAGCCACCTTAGCATCCTGAGGAGTTTTGGATGCCCTGATCAGGGCAATGACTTCGTCAATGAAATCGAGCGCTTTCAGCAATCCTTCAAGAATATGCGCCCTTTTCTGCGCTTGGTCGAGTTCATATTGCGCCCTGCGCACTACAACATTGTGCCTGTGCCTTACAAAGTATTTGATCAGCTGAAGCATATTCAGAATACGAGGACGGCCATCGACAAGAACGACATTGTTCACAGAGAAACTCGACTGAAGAGGTGTCAGTTTAAATAAAGTATTCAAAACCACATTCGCTACCGCACCCATTTTCAATTTAATGACAATACGCATCCCTTTGTGGTCGCTTTCATCATTGATATAAGCTATTCCATCGATTTTCTTCTCTTCCACAAGCTCCGCAATCTTTTCGATAAGCTCCTTTTTATTAACCATATAAGGAATTTCTGTCACGACAATAGTCTCTCTTCCGCTGTCAGAAACTTCAATATCTGTCTTTGAACGGATAACTATACGCCCTTTGCCTGTCTCGAAAGCATCTCTAATCCCTTGATAACCCTGAATGATACCTCCGGTAGGGAAATCGGGACCTTTCATATATTTTAATAGATCATCCACTGTCATATCGGGATTATCGATGTACGCACATATAGCATCGGAGGTCTCTGAAAGATTATGAGTAGCCATATTGGTCGCCATTCCTACGGCAATACCGGCGGAACCGTTCAGAATAAGGAGCGGTGCCTTACATGGGAGAACAGTGGGTTCAGGTATTGTGTCATCGAAATTTAATTTGAAATCAACAGTATCTTTATCAAGGTCTGCAAGACACTCCTCTGCCAATTTTCTGAAACGTGCCTCGGTATAACGCATGGCCGCAGGCGAATCTCCGTCTATCGACCCGAAATTACCCTGTCCCTCCACCAACATATAACGAAGGCTCCAATCCTGTGCCATCCTCACCATTGTGTCATAAATACTTGAATCGCCGTGTGGGTGAAATTTACCCATCACCTCGCCGACAATACGAGCGGATTTTTTAAATGAACCCGTGGAATTAAGTCCCAATTCGGACATTCCGTACAATACCCTTCTGTGAACAGGTTTAAGGCCATCACGAACATCAGGCAGTGCTCTTGATACAATTACCGACATCGAATAGTCGATATAAGCACTTTTCATCTCCTGATTGATGTCTATCTGGACAATCCTGCCCTTAACTTCCTCATTTTCCATTACTTATAATTTACTTGTATTTTTAGAATAATCTGCTAATTTACAATAAAAAAAACTTCTGTACAAATAAAAGAATTTATGTAATTTAGCGGAATTATTTCAGATCAAAAAATGAATTTAAAACTCTCTAAAGACATAAATGAAATCATCGCATATTCTCGTGAAGAGGCGATGCGGACGGGAAATTACTCGATTACTCCCGATATGCTTACATTAGGAATTATTCGCCATAAAGAAAATGCCGGATACGATTTGATGATGGATTTGCATATTTCCATCCCCTATTTGAAACTTAAAATCAACGATAAGATTACCAAAGACATTATTATTCCGTTTGAGGAAGCTGATAAAATTTCCTTTTCCGCAGAGGTCCAAAATGTACTTAAAATAATGATATTGGATTCTCATAAAACCAATACACCCACTCCCAACAGTTTAAATCTTCTCCTTGCGATTTTAAAATCCGGCAATAATATTTTTGCAGAACTTATTTCAGGAATGGGGCTGAGCTACTCGGATGTTAAATCAAAAGCTTTTGGAGATAGTGATGACTCACTTATAGAAAAAGATGAAGAAGATATATCTCCGGAACCAGATAATCACAATCCTCCCTCAAGAAAAAATAAAAAAGAATCCGTTCTTGAGAGCTACAGCTATGATTTAACTAAAGCGGCTCGTGAGGATAGGCTCGATCCGGTGGTAGGTCGCGAAAAAGAGATTGAGCGTCTCGCTCAGATCTTGTGTCGCAGAAAGAAAAACAATCCTATCTTGATCGGAGAACCGGGGGTCGGAAAATCTGCCATTGCCGAAGGCTTAGCTATAAAAATCGCAAAGCACAATGTTTCACGCTCATTGATGGATAAAAGAATAGTATCTCTCGATATCGGAGCTATTGTGGCAGGGACCAAGCTAAGAGGGCAGTTTGAAGAGAGAATTAAATCAATTTTGAAAGAGCTGAAAGATAACACCGACATTATCCTTTTTATTGACGAAATGCACACTTTGGTAGGTGCAGGAGGGGCTATCGGTTCTCTTGATGCAGCCAATTTGATGAAACCGGCTCTTGCCCGCGGAGAGCTTCAGTGCATCGGAGCCACCACTTACGACGAATTTCGCGAAATAATTGAAAAAGACGGTGCCCTTGAGAGGAGATTCCAAAAAATCATGGTGGAGCCCACTTCATTTGATGAGACTCTCGATATTCTTGAGAACATTAAATACAGATATGAGCATCACCACAATGTTACATATTCACCTGAGGCGATAAGAGCCTGTATATCACTATCAACAAGATACATATCCGATAGACATCTCCCTGATAAAGCTATCGATCTTCTTGATGAAGCGGGTTCAAGGGCGCATCTTCAGACTATGAAACTGCCCAAAAATCTGCTAAATATGGAGAATGAACTTGATGTCATACTTCAGGATAAACGAAATGCTGTAAAAGAAGAGGATTTCGAGAAAGCTAAAAATATTCGTTTTGCAGAGAAGAGAAAGAGGAAAGAGTTTGATGATGAGATGGATAAGTGGGAAAACAAGCAGGCCTCAGAGAAAATCGTCATCACAGCAGATGACATAGCACAGGTTATCTCTTTGATGACCAAAATCCCGGTAAATAAAATCGCCACATCGGAAAGTAACAGGCTGCTTTCTATGGGAGAAGTTCTTCGCGAAAGGGTAATAGGGCAGGATGAAGCTGTGGATAAAGTAGTTAAAGCCATCCAGCGTAATCGTGCGGGGTTAAAAGATCCCAATAAGCCCATCGGAACATTCCTTTTTCTCGGCCCTACCGGTGTGGGTAAAACTCAGCTCGCTAAAGTTCTCGCAGAGTATATGTTTGATACTCAGGAGAGTATAATCCGCATAGATATGAGCGAATATATGGAAAAATTTGCTGTATCGAGACTGATAGGAGCTCCTCCGGGGTATGTGGGTTATGAAGAGGGTGGTCAGCTGAGCGAAAGGGTGAGAAGGAAACCATATTCTGTCGTCCTTCTTGATGAAATCGAAAAAGCCCATCCTGACATTTTTAACATTCTTCTTCAAGTTTTAGATGAAGGGAGACTCACTGATAGCAACGGGCGTTATATTGATTTCAGAAATACTGTTCTGATAATGACTTCCAATATCGGAAGCCGCGAATTAAAAGATTTCGGAAAAGGGATTGGATATGTAAGTCCGTCTGTAGAAGAATCCGGTAAAAAAGGGCGTTCTATTGTGGAAAAAGCCATCGGCAAGATGTTTAATCCCGAATTTCTCAACAGGCTTGACGAACAGATTTATTTCAACTCCCTCACGAAGTCAGATATAGAAAAAATTATAGAAATTGAGTTGGTATCATTATATGACAGAATCAAAGAGGCCGGTTATAAACTCTATGTAGGCAAAGAAGCCAAAAAATTTCTTGCCGATGTCGGTTATGACCCCCGCTACGGCGCCCGCCCCCTCAAGCGTGCCATCCAAAAGTATATAGAAGATCCCGTTTCAGAAGCCATTATTTCCGGCTGTCCGCTCGGCAGCACCATCAAAATGGCACTATCCCCGAAAAAAGATCGGTTAGTGGTAAGGAGTTCAGGTGGCGGTAAATAAGTGAGGAAGTGATGTCGTAATATGACAATGGCCTTTATGGGGGGCAAAGTAATTTCCCATTTCTCTTTGCTGTTTGGCAGAAATTACCGAATCACTGGCGAATCACTGGCGCTAAACCATAAAATCGGCCTTTGAGGCACCTCCAGATGGTTTAGCCATGC
>CAZSXE010000025.1:0-6405 GCA_964611185.1 uncultured Muribaculaceae bacterium
TTGGGAGTATAGAATGGAGCTTATCATTAAAAATAAATTTGTACATTTGCACTTCAAATTACCAGAAAATGGATCAAGAAAAAGTTAAATGCCTTATAATAGGCAGTGGACCAGCAGGTTATACTGCCGCTATCTATGCCTCAAGGGCCAATCTATCACCTGTGCTTTATGAAGGGATGATGCCCGGAGGGCAATTGACCACGACTACCGAAATAGATAATTTCCCCGGCTATCCTGATGGAACAGATGGAAACTCATTGATGTCCGATATTAAACGCCAAGCAGAGCGTTTCGGCGCTGATTTACGCTGGGGTGTAATCTCAAAAGTAGATCTGTCAAAGCGTCCATTTAAAGTTACAGTTGATTCTGAAAAGGAAATCCTTGCTGAAGTTATAATTATTGCCACAGGGGCTACAGCAAGATATTTAGGTCTTGAATCCGAAGAGAGATTCAAAGGACAGGGTGTATCTGCGTGTGCTACTTGCGATGGCTTTTTTTATCGTGGAAAAACTGTTGCCGTCGTGGGAGGTGGAGATACTGCCTGTGAGGAGGCTTCCTATCTTGCCGGGCTATGTAAAAAAGTATATATGATCGTAAGGCGCGATGTCTTAAGAGCTTCCAAGCCTATGCAGAAAAGGGTACTTGAAGCTGAAAATATTGAAATATTGTGGAACACGAATACTAAAGAGATAGTAGGAGACGGGATGGGGGTAAACGGTGTAATTCTGTTAAATAATAAAACACAGGAAATTATTAAAAAAGATATTGACGGATTTTTCTTGGCGATAGGACATCATCCTAATTCAGAGCTATTTAGCGAGTGGGTAAGAATTAATAATGAAGGATATATTGTCACTGATGGAAAGAGTACCGAGACAAGTGTGCCCGGCGTTTTTGCCGCTGGAGATGTGCAGGATCCGACATATAGACAGGCTATTGTAGCTGCAGGTTCCGGATGTAAGGCGGCTATAGATGCCGAGAGGTTTTTAGCTCAAAATCATATTTTGGCTTAATATTTGACCTTATGCAGACAAATTAAAATAACTAATGATGCGCTCAAAATTATTAATCATCTCTCTTTTATCTATTTTTATTATTTGCTCCTGCAAAAGCCAATATGAAATAATATTGGATAGTAATGATGTTCCGTTGAAGTATAAAACTGCTTTTGAACTTTTTGAACAGGGAAAATACTCAAAGGCTGCAACCATGTTTGAGTCATTAAAATTGGCAGTTAAAGGGACTTTACAGGATGATACTGTGCAGTTTTATACCGGGCTGTCTCAGTATCGTTTTGGAGATATGTTCGTAGCGGAGACTTGTTTTGAATCTTTTATCGAAGTTTTTCCAAGAAGTCCATTTTCGGAGCAGGCGCGTTATCTTTACATCGATTGCCTTTATTATCAGACACTTAGATATGAACTCGATCCTACTCCCACCCATAAGGCGCTGTTGATTATAAACCAATATTTGCTTGAAAATCCCGAAAGTAAGTATTATGATGAATGTAAAAAAATGGTGGTAGATCTCGAGGAACGTCTCGACAGAAAGGCATACGAAGCAGCTAAATTATATTATACTATCGAAGATTACAAAGCTGCAAGATATGCCCTTAAAAATGTGCTGAAAGATGATGCTGACAATATTTACAGAGAAGATATAGAATATTACACAGCGTTGGCAGCGTACAAGTATGCCTTTAATAGTGTCCCTGAAAAACAGACCGAAAGATATATGGCCTTCTCCGATGATTATTATAATTTTGTCGGTGAATTTCCCACTTCATCTTACAGAAGAGAGCTTGATCATCTATTTAAAAAAGTACAGGGTTTTCTTCAAAAGGGAGAGGTGATAAAGAGAGATAAAAAAAGAGATTTAAAAGAAGATAATAAAAATAAGGATAATTATGAATCAAAAAACAATCAGTAACAATACTGAAACTAAAGATTTAGTCGATTTCGCCAAGCCTACCGGCAATATTTACGAGACTACGATTATTATAGCCAAGAGGGCCAATCAGATTGCTGCTGCTCAAAAAGCAGAACTCGATAAAAAGCTCGAGGAATTTTCAAATTATGCAGATACCCTTGAGGAAACATTTGAAAATAGAGAACAAATAGAGATTTCCAAGCATTTCGAGAAATTGCCGAAACCCACCCTTGTGGCCATCAACGAGTTTGAAAACGGTGAAATTTATTATCGTAAAGCTGAAGAAAATTAATTTTCATGCTGAAAGGGAAACATATTCTTTTGGGAATAACAGGGAGCATAGCTGCATATAAAGCAGCAATGCTTATCCGTTTATTAGTAAAAGAGGGTGCTCAGGTAAAGGTTATAATGACCGATATGGCCAAGCAGTTTATTTCACCCCTCACTATGGCTACCCTTTCACACAATCCTGTCTTAATTGAGTTCTATAATCCCGAAAACGGGGATTGGAACAGCCATGTTTCGCTCGGATTATGGGCAGATTTATATATCATTGCTCCGGCTTCTGCCAATACACTTGCTAAAATGGCATACGGAATTGCAGATAATCTCCTTTTGACAGCTTATCTATCTGCAAGATGCCCCGTTTTAGCGGCTCCTGCCATGGATGTTGATATGTTTTCTCATCAGGCTACGCAATCAAACATTCAATTATTAAAAAACAGAGGCGTTCATATCGTAGAACCTGCCTCCGGTGAGCTTGCAAGCGGCCTTGATGGAAAAGGAAGAATGGAAGATCCCGAGGTTATCTTAGGACACATCCGTTTTTTGCTTTCCCGAGAAGGGACATTAAAAGGGAAAAAAGTTCTCGTTACTGCCGGTCCTACTCAAGAGGCTATCGACCCAGTACGGTTTATTTCCAATCATTCATCAGGGAAAATGGCTTATGCCCTTGCCGACTCTTTTGCTTGTAGAGGAGCTGATGTAACATTGGTCAGCGGACCTGTTTCGATTAATCCTTCTCTGCCAAATATATCTCTCGTTAAAGTAGTTTCTGCAGAAGAAATGATGGAACAAACTACCGCCATATATCGAAACGGAGTGGATATAACTGTTCTTTGTGCTGCGGTTTCAGATTTCACCCCCGCACACAGAAGCGACACTAAAATTAAAAGGAAAGGTGACTCTCTCTCTATCGATCTTCTTCCTACTAAAGATATAGCTGCTACTTTGGGAGCATCAAAGAAAAAAGGGACACTCCTTGTCGGTTTCGCCCTTGAAACGGATAACGAATTGCAAAACGCTTCTGAAAAGCTGAAGAAAAAAAATCTTGATTTAATAGTTCTTAACTCTCTGCAAGATAAAGGGGCTGCCTTTGCAGGGGATACAAATAAGGTTTCTCTTATCTTTCCTGACGGTCAGGTATTAAAATATCCCTTAAAATCTAAAAGAGAAGTAGCTGATGATATTATTGACAATATAGAAAAGCTCCTTGTATGCTTAAAAGATTAATCATACAAAATTATGCCTTAATAGATTCGCTGGATATTTCTTTTCCAGATGGATTGGTCATTATTACCGGTGAGACAGGGGCTGGAAAGTCGATTTTGCTCGGAGCCATTTCTCTGTTGTTGGGTAATAAGGCCGATATGTCTGTTTTCAAGGATAATACCAAAAACTGTGTAGTAGAAGGGGATTTTGATGATGATACACTTTTGAGAAGGGTTATTTCACCAGGCGGGCGTTCTCGTTCTTTTCTCAACGACGAACCTGTCTCTCTATCCCAGCTGTCTCAGATTTCCAATAAAATAATAGATATACATGCCCAGCATCAACATTTACTTCTGACTGACCCCGAATTTCAGCTCTCCGTACTTGATCATTTTGCGGGAGACTTGGATCTTCTCAGGGATTATCAAAAAATATACAAAGAGTGCATATCAAAGCAGGAAGAGATTAAGAAGCTGAATGATTCCATCAATGCTGCTGTTGAGGAATCTGAGTATAAAAAGTTCCAGTGGGAACAATTGAAAGAGGCTAAACTCTGCGACGGAGAGCTTGAAGAGCTTGAATCCGAGCAGAAGTGTCTTGCCAATGCGGAAGAGATTAAAACGGCGTTATTTTCCACTCTCTCATTATTCAATCCTTATGATGTTTCAATAGTTCAAAATTTAAAAGAGGCCTCTTCATTACTCTCCAAATCATCCAAATATCTCAGTTCCATTGATGAAATAATAAATAGAGTCGATTCAAGCAGAATAGAATTAAATGATATTGAAGATGAAATTTCCCATATTGCAGAGCAGATTACTGTTTCCCCTGAAAGGCTTATGCAAGTGGATGAGAGGCTTTCTCTAATCTACTCTCTTCTGAAGAAACATCGTTGCACCACTCTGCGGGAGCTAATTGAAATAACACATTCTCTCGAATCGTCACTTTTTAGCACCGAATCCATGGAGAGGAAACATGATGAGCTGCTTATGGAACTCGAAAAATCTGAAAAGAAAAGGGGAGAGCTGTGTAATGAGCTCTCTGCTGTTCGTGAAAAGGCGGCTGTGCCTCTCTCAGAAAGGCTTCAAGCATTAATCCAATCCCTTGAAATGCAAAATGCAGCATTTAAAGTACACCTCTTCAAATCCGATAGATTATCGATCGATGGAGGTGATTCGCTCTCATTCCTCTTTAATGCCAATGGTTCCGAAAAACTCGGTGATATATCCAAAGTGGCCTCAGGAGGCGAACTATCGAGAGTAATGCTTGCTTTAAAATCATTAATGTCTGAATATACCCATCTGCCTACTATGATATTTGATGAAATCGATACGGGAGTATCGGGCCGAATTGCAGATAAAATGGGTGATTTGATAGGAAAAATGGGAGATAATATGCAAATATTTGCCATCACCCATCTTCCTCAGATAGCCAGTAAAAAAGGTGCACATTTCCTTGTATATAAGGAATTTGATGGGAACGGCGGTGCTCAAACCAAGATTAAAGAGCTTTCGCACAATGAGCGTATTATGGAACTTGCACGGATGCTAAGCGGCTCATCACTTAGTGAAGCGGCTGTAGAAAATGCAAAGGTGCTTTTAAAAGAAAATTTGAAATATTAAATTTATATTGTTATGAGATTAATAATAGAACCCTCTTATAGGGAATTATCAGAATGGGCAGCTGCTTATATTGTAAGCCGAATTAACAAATTTGCCCCTACACCACAGCACCCTTTTGTCCTCGGTCTTCCTACGGGCTCGACCCCCTTAGGCACTTATAAAGAACTTATCAGGCTCAATAAATCGGGAGAAGTCTCTTTTGCCAATGTTGTAACATTCAATATGGATGAATATATAGGATTGGACGAAGGACATCCGGAGAGTTACCACTCTTTTATGTGGAACAATTTCTTCAATCACATTAATATAAAAGAAGAAAATGTAAATATTCTTAATGGAAATGCTTTCGATTTGGAGGCTGAGTGTGAAAGATATGAGAAAAAAATCGCTCATTATGGAGGCATTAATCTTTTTATGGGTGGAATCGGCCCTGACGGTCATATTGCCTTCAATGAACCATATTCTTCTTTATCTTCTCGCACCAGAGTTAAATCACTTACTACCGATACTATTATTGCCAATTCTCGTTTTTTCGACAATGATGTCAATAAAGTGCCCAAAAGAGCTCTTACAGTAGGCGTAGGTACTGTTATGGATTCTGAAGAAGTGCTTATTCTTGTAAACGGTCACAATAAAGCTCGTGCATTATATCATGCCGTTGAAGACTCCGTGAGCCATCAATGGACTATCAGTATTCTTCAAATGCACAGAAAAGGGATAATTGTTTGCGATGAAGCGTCAACCGTGGAGCTGAAAGTAGGAACATTTAATTACTTTAAAGACATAGAAAAGGATAATTTAAATCCCTCAAATTTGCTGAAATAGGTGATTACCAGGGTTTTATAATCCACCCTTTTTGATAGACGATATTTCTTGAAGCTCGGTTCTCAAATCCTGAACCGGGCTCTTTTTTTACAAAATAAATATCTGACTGGAGCAGACTCTTCTTGTAAGATGAAACATGAGATGGAAATTCTCGTCCGAATTCATTAAGTACAGAGAAAAAATAAGTCAGAATATCGTATCCTTGGAAAGAAAAAGGGGAAGGTTCGGCCTTAAAGCATTGGATATATTCTGTGATAAATTCTTTTGTCTTGGTATTATTGTAGTCAATGTGGTATTGAAGGGAGAGATGGATATTCAGCAAATGGAAATATTCAAGCTCAATTATTTCAAAATTCTTCCATCGCGGACGACCATACACCTCTAACTTAATGTTATTTACACTTTTCAGCAGTAATAAATTTCTAAGCACATCGGAGACGAATGCTTCACTTTCTGAGGCTACTATAATTCTATTTAAATGGAGTGTATCCATCTGCTTGAGCATAATAGTATCAATCCCTCTTCCCTCTAAAATTCC
>CAZSXE010000025.1:6505-20222 GCA_964611185.1 uncultured Muribaculaceae bacterium
TGCACTTAAATTCTTGTCGTAAACAGGACCTATAATTATCTCGCTTTTATCCAAAACGCCGGATGATAATAACTCCCACGCGGAATTATATGCACTCAGGTCGATAGGGTTGAGCTTAAAATATTTAATCCCTGTCTCTTTCTGAAAATCTTTAAATGCAAGGAGTGCTCCGGAGTAAAAGTCCATAAAATTCACATTAACATTCTGTGTCGATTTTGCAGAGTTGAATGGAAGAATTATGGAAACAGTATATGTCCGAGGGGTTATATACCAATAAATATCCGAATTCTCTTCTTCTTTTTCTTCTTTGGATGTGCTGAGGGTCACATCTATATGTGCCGGCTTTTCTGTTTTGAGAGTATCTATCGTATCTGTGGCAGAAGAGGTTACTACATCGCTTTCTTCATTAATTATGTAATTTTTGTCCGGAATCAGAAGTACCTGCCTTTTTGATATAACCGGATTTTTGCCAAGATTATTAAGATCAATAATAGCCTCGATGGAAACATTGTGCTTTTTGGCGACATCATTCAAATTCTCATACCACTTTACAGTGTATTTCTTATATTTTTTTCTATTTACATCTTTTTTATTGTCCGTTTGTTCTTGGGATGGAGTGGACTTTATTTCAGCTACAGAGGCTTCTTCTTCTAAAGTAACCGGGATGTAAATAAATGCTCCGGTTTTCAATCCGTCTTTTAATGAAGGATTTTGGCGTAAGATAATATCAATAGGTACTTTATAGGCTTTGCTTACAGAGTAAAGTGTCTGTCCTTTTAAAACTTTGTGTACATAAAGGAGTTTTCCTTGTACATTAATTTTCTCTGAAGATATTTCCACAGTAGTAGGTATAAACTGCTGGGCTTCCATCTGCCCTGAAAAGCTAATGGAAATAATTAATAAGCAGAGTATAATCCTACCTGTGGGTATCTTCATACTATTCTTGCGAGCATATTGGTAATATTTGTCTCGATACGATCGTAAATGTGATTATCATATTCGGCCTTAACAAACTTTTTACCGGTAATATTTTCATAAAGTTCAATATACCTTTCAGAGATTATATTGATCCTTTCATCTGTCATTTCAGGAACTTTCTGCCCGGCTTTCCCGCTGAATCCGTTTTCCATCAGCCATTCTCTTACAAATTCTTTGGATAGCTGTCTCTGAGGTTCTCCTCTGTCGAATTTCTCCTGATAACCCTCCGCGTAGAAGTATCTTGATGAATCGGGAGTATGAATTTCATCCATAAGGAATATTTCTCCATCTCTTTTTCCAAATTCATATTTGGTATCGACAAGTATCAAACCTTGCTTTGCCGCCATCTCGGAGCCTCTTTTAAATAGAGCTAATGCGTATTTCTCAAGTTTGGAATAATCATCGGCAGAAACAAGCCCTCTCTTTACTATCTCTTCTTTTGAAATATCTTCATCATGGGATCCGATCTCGGCTTTGGTGGTGGGGGTAAGGATAGGAGATTCAAATTTTTGATGTTCACGCATTCCATCTGGTATTTTTACTCCGCAGATTTCGCGTACTCCGCTCTGATATGCCCTCCATGCACTTCCCGTAAGGTAGCCCCTTACAATCATTTCAATAGGAAGACCTTTGCATTTATAACCCACCGTAACCATGGGGTCGGGTGAAGCTATTTTCCAATTGGGAACAATATCGGATGTGCTGTCGAGAAACATCGATGCAATCTGATTGAGAACTTGTCCCTTATATGGAATACCTTTAGGCAGAACCACATCGAATGCAGATATTCTGTCGGTGGCAATCATCACGAGAATGTCTTCGTTTATTGAATAGACATCTCTAACTTTACCGATATATTTTCCGGTCTGTTTTGAAAAGTTAAATTCTGTCTGAGTAAGTGCTTTCAATTCCTTATTTTTTATTTCTTATTTTAATATATTCTTCATTCAGCCCGTTAAGAACATCCTGAGTGATATTCAGACCGGCATTTCCTTCAAGGACTACATTAGTAGTGGCAGAAGTGGTAATAATAAGTGAATATTGGTGAGTTTTATTATATTCTACGACATAAGTTTTAACAGCATCCATGACTTTATTAATCATAACGGATTCTTCCTCCTGCATTTCATATTGCTTCTGCTGACTTAAATTTTGCAGATCCTGCTGTCTTTTTAAAAGAGACTGCTGCTGAGTTTCGGCCTGAGAACGAGTTAATAATCCTTTATTTATCTTGCTGTCGAAGTCTTTGGCGTCATTTTCCAATGCTCTTCCCTTTTTGTTTAAATCGTTTTGAATGGCGGTAGCTTTACCCTCAAGTTCAGAACGCAAGTCGTTAAACATATCATAATGGTTAATAAGAGTGTCTATCTGGATATAGACAATGTCGCCTTTTTGTGCAATACTTTCCGATTGATTATTATCGGCGGATCCCTTTTTGGAGTTAGGATTATAAGTGAAAAACAATACAAATAATGCGGCTACAGCAAGAGTGAGTACGATGTTGAGTATTAAAGAAACTTTTTTCATTGAAATGTTAATTATTGATTGTGACCGCAAATATAGTTATTTTGTAACTTAAAATTACTAATTTTGTAAATAATTAAAAAATACCAATTATGACAAGGCTAAGTGTCAATATAAATAAGTTTGCCACACTGCGAAATGCAAGAGGGGGAAATCTGCCGAATGTCCTAAAAGCAGGGTGCGATTGTGAGGCTTTCGGAGCGCAGGGAATAACAGTTCACCCTCGTCCCGATCAGCGACACATCAGGTATCAAGATGTTCTCGATTTGAAACCGTTATTAACTACCGAATTCAATATCGAAGGTAATCCCATTTCTACTTTTGTGGAGCTTGTTCTGAAAGTACATCCCGCTCAGGTAACATTGGTCCCCGATGCACACAATGTCCTTACTTCAAATGCCGGATGGGATACTATCTCTCACAAAAAATTTTTAAGAGATATCTGCTCTACATTTAATAGTGAAGGGATTAGAACATCTATTTTTATTGATCCGAATTCAGAAATGATAAAAAATGCCGCTGATACTGGATGTAACAGGGTGGAGTTATACACGGAGGCTTATGCGGCAGGATACGGTGAAAACAGGGAACAGGCGATAGAGCCCTATTTTATAGCTGCACAAGCAGCTGCTAAAGTGGGACTCGGCTTGAACGCAGGTCACGATCTGAATCTTGAAAATCTCAAATACTTTCATCAGACGATACCTGGACTTCTTGAAGTATCCATCGGACATTCTCTGATTTGTGATGCCATCTATCTCGGACTTGAAAATACAATTCATCGTTATTTAAACGAGTTAAAATAATTTTTTGATGAATATAGCACTGTTTGGGATTAATCCTGATCCGAAGTGGAATGTTAAAATTGATTTTTTGCTTAACGCAATAAAGAACAGCGGTGCGCAGTTGTTTTATTATCGCAGTTTGTACGATTATTTTATTTCATCCGCCCTTCCGAATATCCCTACCGGGGAGATTTTTACCTGTGCGGAAGACCTCCCTGCAGATATTTCTCTTTTTCTTGCCCTTGGGGGAGACGGTACATTTCTTAACTCGCTTACCATAATAAAAAACAGCAATATTCCGATAGCCGGCATCAATTTTGGCAGGTTGGGCTTTCTTACTACTGCAAGGGTCTCAGGAAGTGACGATGCGTGGATTGACTCCCTTCTGAAAGGGGAATACAACATAGAAAAAAGATCCGTTCTCAAACTTCAAGCAGGTGGCATCCCCTCCGCTTTTTATCCTTATGCCCTGAATGAAATCACCATTCAAAGAAGTACCCCTTATATGATAGGTATTGAATTGAAAATAAATGGAGAGCGTATCCCCACATATTGGGCAGACGGATTACTGATCTCTACCCCTACGGGTTCTACTGCCTATTCCATGAGTGTGGGTGGGCCCATTGTCACCCCGGGTTCCAATGTTTTCATTATTGCCCCCATCTCTCCTCACAATCTTAATGTACGACCTCTTATTGTCCACGACTCTTCCCATCTTGAAGTAAAGGTTATCTCAAAAAGTGAAAATGCCATACTTACCGTGGATAATCGTAGTTTTAACGCCTCTTCAGACGATACTCTTCATCTGTCTAAGGCAGATTTTAATATTAACAATGTTTATTTCTCCAAGTCGGGTTTTTTCGACGCATTAAAGGAAAAACTCCTCTGGGGAGAGGATAAACGCAACTGCTTCTAATTATGAGAAATTTACCTCAGCATGTATCCATAATAATGGATGGAAACGGAAGATGGGCTAAAGAAAGGGGCCGTGAAAGGCTTTACGGACATATAGAAGGGACAGAAAGCGTAAGGGCATGCAGTGAACTTGCCGCAGAGCTGGGGCTGAGATATCTCAGCCTTTTCGCATTTTCAGAAGAGAATTGGAATCGCCCCGAAGACGAAGTTATGGGACTAATGTCTCTTATGGCCAAGTCGATTTTAAATGAGAAAGTCACTTTTGCTAAAAATAACATAAGATTTATGGTTTTAGGCAATAGAGCCAAAATCCCTTCTGATTTGCTACAAGATATAGATAATGCTATGGAAGAGACCAAGTCCAACAGCGGTCTCACCCTAATAGTTTTTTTAAGTTACAGCGGTAAATGGGATATCCTTCAAGCTGCCGAGCGATATGCCAAAGATGGGATGCAAAACCCTTTCGAGAGCTATTTATGCACTTCCGGCATCCCTGACCCCGATTTGCTGATACGCACAAGCGGTGAAAAACGAATTAGTAATTTTCTCTTATGGCAATGTGCATATACCGAATTTTATTTTACGGAACTCCTTTGGCCCGATTTTCGCAAAACTCAATTCCGTGCCGCAATTGATGATTTTTGTTCAAGAGAGAGGAGATTTGGAAAGACAAGTGATCAAATCAAATAAAATAAGTATATTTGCAACTTTACATACTACTAAGTACCCATGAAAAATAGGAAACTTTTTTTTCTTATATTGCTTCTATTTCCGATGCTTGTTCAAGCACAGGAAGAACATAAATCCAACGGGATAATTATCGACTACGATAGCCCTAAAAAATACATAATAGGTGGCATTGATGTCTCCGGTATAAAATATTTAGGTAAAGATCAGATTATTTCTCTTACCGGTTTAAGGGCAGGAGATGAAGTTACTGTCCCAAGCGAAGCTCTCTCCTCCATTGTAAAGAGAATTTGGATGCAGCGGTTTTTTTCAGATGTGGCACTCTATGTAGATTCCCTCTCTTTAAATCGCGACACTGCATTTTTTAGACTTGAACTCCAAGAAAGACCGAGAGTATCTCGATGGAGTTTCAAAGGGGTAAAAAATTCTGAACAGACCGATTTACAGGAGCGACTTAATCTTCGAAGAGGTACCGAATTGTCTGAATATGTAGTGAGATCAAACATCGGTATCATTAAAAATTACTTTAAAGAAAAAGGTTTTATCAATGCGAGTATAGACGCAATCCAGACCAAAGACACTATCATTAAAAATGCAGTAAGGGTTACATTTGATGTCAATCGTGGGGAGAAAGTTAAAATAAAGACAATAACCTTTGAGGGAAATGACCATGTTAAGGAGGGCAAGCTTGTCTCTGCGATGAAAAAGACTCGTGATATGAGGCTGAGAAACTTCTTTTCTTCCAAAAAATTCAACGAGAAAGAGTATGATAACGATAAGCGTGCTATGATCGAGGCCTTTAACGAAGCCGGTTATAGAGATGCAAAGATTGTAAGCGATTCCATTTATTATGTGGAGCCTGGAAGGATGGGTATTCATTTCAAAATAGATGAAGGGAACAGATATTATTTTAGAAATATTTCATGGACAGGTAATTCCATTTATACATCTGAAGATTTGAGCAATATATTAAGAATTAAAAAAGGAGATATTTACGATGTCGTCACTATGGATAAAAGGCTTCAAGGAGATCCTAAAAAGCAGGATATGGATGTCGCCTCTCTGTACCGAGATCAGGGTTATCTCTTCTTTAATGTTATGCCTGTGGAGGTAAACATAGTGGGTGATTCTGTGGATGTAGAAATGAGGATGGTGGAGGGGAAACCAGCCACATTCAACAATATCATCATAAGTGGCAATACGATAACCAATGAAAAAATAGTTAGAAGGCAGATCTTTACAAAGCCGGGATATCTTTACAGTCAGTCGATGCTTGAAAGATCTATTCGAGAAATCTCCTCTATGGGGCACTTTGATCCTGAGCACGCCACCGACCCCTCCAAAGGATACTCCATCATTCCCAATCCGATGAACAATACAGTCGATGTTACCTATAATGTAGCCGAAAAGCCCAACAGCCAGCTTGAACTTTCGGGTGGATGGGGCGGCTATTCTTTTGTAGGGACTGTCGGAGTCAGTTTTAATAATTTTTCTATAAAGCGATTATTCAAGAAAGGGGCATGGAAGCCTGTTCCTCTAGGAGATGCTCAGACATTGTCCATAAGGTTTCAGACGAGCGGCACTTATTACACGGCTGGAAGCATAAATTTTATGGAGCCGTGGCTCTTTGGGAAGAAACCTACCTCTTTAAATATCTCAGGCTATTATACAAGACAGACAAATTCATATTATTTTTATCAAAATCCTGATGAGTATATGGAAGTTTTCGGTCTTGCAGCGGGGCTTGGCAGCAGACTTAAGTGGCCGGACAACTATTTTGTCCTTTATCACGAATTTAGCTGGCAGACTTATCATTTGAATAATTGGGGCTACTACTTCCTGTTCAATACCGGTATTTCAAATAACATCAGTTACAAGATATCGCTAAATCGAAACTCTACCGATCAGCCTGTATATCCTCGCCAAGGTTCCGACTTTACATTTTCTCTTCAGCTGACTCCCCCTTACTCTGCTTTCAGAGATCCTAACACTGACTACAAAAATATGACAGATCAAGAGCGTTATCGCTGGATTGAATATCATAAATGGACATTTAAAGGGACATTATATACCAAGCTCGTGGGAGACCTCGTCCTTATGGCTCGCGCCCAATTCGGATACCTCGGATATTATAACAAAAACTTAGGGTATTCTCCGTTCGAGGGGTATCAAGTAGGAGGTGACGGTATGTCGGGATATAATACTTACGGCTCAGAAATTATTTCCTTAAGAGGATATGAAAATTATTCCTTGACACCGACAAATAGTAAAGGAGTGTATAACGGACATGTGTATGACAAGTTTACTATTGAGCTTCGCTATCCCGTAATATTGCAGCCTCAATCCACTATTTATGCCCTCGCTTTCTTGGAAGGAGGTAACTGCTGGTCTGAAATTGAGAAATTTAATCCTTTTGAAATCAAGAGATCCGCAGGTGTGGGGTTGAGAGTTATGCTTCCGATGGTGGGACTTCTCGGTGTGGACTGGGGATGGGGATTTGACCCTGTCGGAAATAAGGCAAGAGGCGGCTCCAATTTCCACTTTGTAATAGGACAACAATTTTAAATAAACTCTATATGAAGAAATTTTGTATTGTTATAGTAGGTTTTTTACTATCTTTGACGGCTCTTAATGCACAAAAGGTAGGGTATGTAAGCACAGAAACGATCCTGTCGCAGATTCCTGAGTATGTCTCTGCACAGGCTGCATTGGAGAAATTAAGCGGGCAATATAAAACTGCCATTGAGAATGAATCTTCCAAAGTCGATGCTGCATATCGCAGTTATCAATCCGACAGACCGCGCCTTTCGGAAGAGCAGAAGAAGATGAGAGAAAATGAAATTATCGTGATGGAGCGTCAGGTGAAGGAGAAGCAGAAAGAATATTTCTCAGAAGATGGAATTATGGCTAAGCAATCATCAGAAATGATGTCTCCCATACGCGAAAGGGTTAGTAAGGCTATTGAAAAAGTGGCGAAAGAGGGGAATTATACATTGATTATCGATGTGTCATCGATTCAAGGTGTGATTTATAAAGACGATTCCGCGGATTTGAGCCTTGAGGTGATTAAAAATTTGTAATTATTATCAATTTTAAAAATTTTATATGAAAAAATTAGTTATTATTTTATCTATTTCCGTATTATTTTCGACCTCCTTCGTGTCGGCTCAGGAGTTGAAGTTCGGTCATGTTAATCTACAGGAAGTTATTTTTCTAATGTCTGAAATGGATTCGGCTCAGGTAGTTTTGGAAAAATACGGGAATGATCTTCAGGAGACTTTTGTTTCCATGCAAAATGAATTTCAATCAAAGTACAATAATTATCAGCAGATGAGTGCCAATTGGGCACCGGCAGTTCTTGATGCCAAGACCAAAGAACTCGAAGAGATGCAGCAGCGTCTTCAGCAGTTCCAGCAAAGTGCGCAGCAGGATATTCAGCAGAAACAGCAGCAAATTCTCGCACCTATTTATAAGAAAGCCAATGATGCAGTAGCTAAAGTGGGAAGATCCAATGGCTTTATATACATATTCGATATATCTACCGGCGGAATTCCATATTTTGACGAAACTAAAAGCTCCGATGTTTCTGTTTTACTGAAGAATGCTTTGAACATTCCTCTTGATAAAAAGGTAAAACAGCAGCAGCCGCAGCAATCACTTAGATAATAGCAGAATATATTACAAAAAAAGCGTTCAAAAGGACGCTTTTTTTCATTTTTATATTTCATAAAACTCTTATTTTTCATTTCGATTTGAAAGCTAATATAGCAAAATTTAATTTTTTATTAAATAAAAAGTCTTTATATTAGAATTATTATTATATTTGTATTTACTAATTTTTTAAAATAATGCAGCACAAAGTTATTGATATACAAGATGTTGTTATTCGTTTTGCCGGTGATTCAGGCGATGGTATGCAGCTTACAGGTACTCTGTTTGCCGATTCATCCGCCTTGTATGGTAATGAAATCTCTACTTTTCCAGACTATCCGGCAGAGATAAGAGCTCCTCATGGTACCGTTTCCGGAGTTTCCGGTTTTCAGGTACATATCGGAGCTGTGGAGATTAATACCCCCGGTGATTTTTGCGATGTTCTCATCGCGATGAACCCGGCAGCTCTTAAGGCCAATGCAAAGTGGGCAAAACCTACTGCCACTATCATCCTTGATGATGACGCTTTTGACGAGGCGAACATTCAAAGAGCCGGTTTTAAAACTATGAATCCTCTTGAAGAGTTGAAAATCGAGGATAGAAATATCATTGTCTCTCCTATAACAGAATTGACGAAAGAGAGCTTGAAAGAGAGCGGGCTTGATAATAAAACCATTATCCGTTGTAAAAATATGTTTACTCTCGGTATGTGTTTTTTCATGTTCAATCGTGATATGGATCACACCTTCGAGTATCTTGAGAAGAAGTTTAAGAAAAAACCTCAGTTGATAGATATTAATAAAAAAGTTCTCATGGATGGCTTCAACTATGCAAGCAATATTCATGCAATAGCCAATACCTATACTGTCCTCCCTGCAAAGCAGGAAAAGGGTATGTATAGAAATATTAACGGTAATCAGGCTACTGCTTGGGGACTTTTAGCAGCATCCGAGAAGTCGGGTGTTCCATTATTCTGCGGCTCATATCCTATCACTCCTGCTACCGCAATCCTCGAAGAGCTTGCCATTCATAAAAGTTTAGGAGCCAAGACATTACAGTGCGAAGATGAGATTTCCGGTATTTGTACCGCTATCGGAGCAGCTTACGCAGGAAATTTCGCTGTTACCACTACTTCCGGTCCGGGACTATCCCTCAAATCGGAGGCATTGGGCTTGGCCATGATTACAGAATTGCCTTTGGTTATAGTAGATGTTCAGCGAGGAGGTCCTTCGACAGGTATTCCTACCAAGACGGAGCAGACCGACTTGAATCAGGCACTCTATGGAAGAAACGGAGAATGTCCCATTATGGTTATGGCTTCCCATTCCCCTTCGGATTGCTTTGAAAAAGCTTTTTATGCAGGTAAATTTGCAATGGAGCACATGATGCCTGTTATTCTTCTTTCCGAGGGATTCCTTGGGAATGGTTCTGAACCATGGAAAATTCCTTCGATGAAGGATCTTCCTGAGATTAAACCTCCATTTATAAAAGAATGTGAAGGTAAATTCAAGCCTTTTGAGAGAGATACAGTGAAATTTGCGAGGAAATGGGCGCTTCCCGGAACATTCGGTCTTGAACACAGAGTCGGAGGTCTTGAGAAAAATCCTGAGGGAGTTATCTCCTCCGATCCCGATAATCACCAGATGATGGTCAATGCGAGGGCTGAGAAAGTGGCAAGAGTAGCCAATTATATCCCTGAATTAGAGATAATTGGTGATAAGAAAGGTGAGGTTTTGATAGTGGGATGGGGCGGTACTTTCGGACATTTATATACAGCTGTCAAGGAGTTCCACAAAGAGGGCAAGAGTGTCTCTTTGGCTCATTTCGATTATATCAATCCCCTTCCTAAGAACACGGCGGAAGTATTCTCAAACTTTAAGAAAATAATAGTTTGCGAGTTGAACAGCGGACAGTTTGCAGCATACCTCAGAGATAGACTACCGCAGTTCCATTATAATCAGTTAAATAAAGTTCAAGGACAGCCTTTTATCGTGAAAGATGTAAAGGATGCAGTTAATGAAATTCTTTAATCAGGAGGGATATTATTATGAAATATACAGCACAGGATTTTAAAAGTAATCAAGAGGTTAGATGGTGCCCCGGTTGTGGCGACCATGCAGTTCTCGCTTCATTACAAAAAGCTCTGCCTCAAGTGGCAGAAGATTTGGATTACACCTTAGAAAGATTTGTATTTGTTTCCGGTATAGGCTGCTCGTCTCGTCTCCCTTATTATATGAATACCTACGGTTTTCACAGTATTCATGGGCGTGCCACCGCTATTTCTACCGGAATAAAAGTGGCAAATCCCACTCTTTCGGTTTGGCAGGCTACCGGTGATGGCGATGCTCTTGCCATTGGAGGTAATCATTTTATTCACGCTATCAGAAGAAATATTGATATAAATATAGTCCTTTTCAATAACAGAATTTACGGTTTGACCAAAGGGCAGTATTCTCCCACTTCTCCACTTGGTAAAATTACCAAAACATCTCCTTATGGGACTGTTGAGCATCCTTTTAATCCGGGTGCTTTGGTTATGGGGGCGAGAGGTACTTTTTTTGCACGTAGTATAGATACAGAGATTAAATTGAATCAGGAGATATTTGTCGCTTCCGCTAAGCACGACGGATGTTCTGTGACAGAAATGCTCGTTAACTGCGTTATCTATAATGATGGTAGTCATAAGGAAATATCAGACAGAGAGTTCAAAGAAGATAGAACTATAACTCTTCATCATGGAGAACCTATGATTTTCGGAAAAAACAGAGATAAAGGTCTTCTCCTTCTAAACAAGAGACTTAAGGTGGTCACTATCGGAGAGGATGGTATTACCGAAAATGATCTACTTGTTCACGATGCTCACACGCAGAATATGGGTATTCACAGTATGCTTATTGATATGAAATATCCCGAATATCCTGTCGCTTTGGGTGTCATAAGAGATGTAAAGGATATGACTTACGATGATAATGTTCGTGACCAGCTACTTGAAGTAAAAGAGAAATCTTCGATTCACAATATGGACGAGTTACTCCACAGCGGAGCCACTTGGGAAGTTAAATGACAGTTTTTACACAATAATAACATTAACAAATAAATTTTTATGAAAGTTACAGATGTAATGGCAAAACTTGAATCCAAGTATGCCAATGAAAAAGAGTACTTGCAGGCAGTTCGCGAAGTACTCGAATCAGTAGAAGAAGTTTACAATCAGCATCCTGAGTTTGAAAAAGCCAAGATAGTTGAGAGAATTGTGGAACCTGATCGTATTTTTACTTTCAGAGTTACATGGGTGGACGATAAAAATGAGGTACAGACCAATATCGGTTATCGCGTTCAGTTCAACAGCGCCATCGGCCCTTACAAGGGAGGTCTTCGTTTTCATAAAGCAGTTACCCCCTCCATGCTTAAATTCTTGGGATTTGAGCAGACATTCAAAAATGCTTTGACTACACTCCCTATGGGTGGTGGAAAAGGTGGTTCAGATTTTGATCCGGTTGGAAAATCAGATGCTGAAATCATGAGATTCTGCCAGGCATTTATGTATGAACTTTGGCAGTGCATCGGCCCCGATCAGGATATTCCTGCAGGTGATGTCGGAGTAGGCGGTCGCGAAATAGGTTACTTGTACGGTATGTATAAGAAACTTGCCCGTGAATACAACACAGGTGTTCTTACAGGTAAAGGCGGCACTTGGGGAGGCTCTATCCTTCGTCCTGAAGCTACTGGTTTCGGTGCCCTTTATTTCACTCAGCACCTTCTTCACAAAGCCGGTAAAGATATTAAAGGCTGCACAGTAGCCCTTTCAGGATTCGGTAATGTCGCTTGGGGAGCAGCTACAAAAGCTACTGAGCTCGGAGCTAAAGTTATCGCATTATCCGGACCTGACGGCGTATGCGAGATTCACGATGGGATTACCTCAGAGATGATAGCTTATATGCTTGTTATGCGTGCCTCCAATAAGAATATGGTCTCTATGCTTGCTGACAAGTTCCCTGGAAAAGTTAAATTTATCGCCGGTAAAAAAGCTTGGTCTATCAAATGTGATATAGCTCTTCCTTGCGCATTCCAGAACGAACTTAACGGTGATGATGCCAAAGAACTTCTGAAGAACGGTACTTGGTGCTGCTGCGAAGTTTCAAATATGGGTTGCACCCCTGAAGCTATCAAAGCTTTCCAGGATGCAAGAATCCTTTTCGCCCCCGGTAAAGCAGTTAATGCAGGTGGTGTAGCTACTTCCGGTCTTGAAATGACTCAGAACGCTGCTCATATCAGCTGGTCTGCTCAGGAAGTTGACGATAAACTCCATTTCATCATGCAGAGTATTCACGAGGCTTGTGTTAAATTCGGAACTCAGAAAGATGGTCGTATCGACTATGTTAAGGGTGCCAATATCGCCGGCTTTATGAAAGTGGCTCAGGCTATGCTTGAACAAGGTATTGTATAATGAAAATGAATATTTAACAAATAAGGTCGTCTCTTTTATAGGGACGACCTTTGTTTTTTAAAAAATTAATTATATTTGTAACTGCAAAAAAAAGCGATGCCTTTAATAAAACCTTTAAATGGTGTTTCTCCCAAAATCGGAAAGAACTGCTTTATAGCAGAAAATGCTGTAATTATCGGTGATGTTGTGATTGGTGACGATTGCAGTATCTGGTACTCTTCTGTCCTGAGAGGCGATGTAAATCCGATAATCATTGGGGACAGAGTCAATATTCAAGATGGAGCGGTCCTCCATACTTTACATAAGAAATCGGTAGTAGAGATAGGAAACGATGTTTCAGTAGGTCATAATGCCGTCATCCATGGCGCCAAGGTGGGAAATGATGTTTTGGTGGGGATGGGGGCGATAATTATGGATAACGCCGAGGTGGCGGATGGCAGTATCATTGCTGCGGGAGCAGTCGTATTAAGTAACCTTAAACTTGAGCCGGGTGTGTATGCGGGAGTTCCTGCAAAAAAGGTCAAGGATGGTTCTGAGCAGATAACTCAGGCTGCTCACAAGAACGCCCAGGGATATATGAAGTATAAAGGGTGGTTTTTAGAAGAAGAAAAGTCTAATCAATAATTTATATCATTATGAAAAAATTGTTTCTGTTCGTAGCGTTGCTCGCCTTTGTCGCCTGTAATATGGAAAAAGGCTACACTATTCAGGGGACTCTCTCCGGTGATGA
>CAZSXE010000025.1:20322-25321 GCA_964611185.1 uncultured Muribaculaceae bacterium
TTGGTGATACCGAGGCTTTAATCAAAGAATACCGCGACCCCAATACTCTCAAGGAGCGTAAAGAAGAAATTGTCGCTTTATTTGATAAAGTGGATGAAGCAGCTGAACAGTTTAAAGATTCTTTGGTGAAAGCTAATCCTTTCACTACATTCTCTCTTATCTCCTTCCAGGAAAAAGTGGAAGAGATGGATATAGCTGAGGCTGAAAAATTACTGAATGATTATAAAGCCAAGGTGGAATTTGCAGGGAATAAAATCCTTCTAAGCGTTGAAAAATCTATTAATACCCTTAAAGGGTTGCAGATAGGGGCTGTGGCTCCCGAATTTAAGATGAAAAATCCCGATGGAGTGGAGATTGCTTTATCTGATATTTATAAAAACAATAAAATTACCATGATTGATTTTTGGGCAGGCTGGTGCAATCCTTGCCGTCAGTTTAACCCGAAACTCGTCGAAATTTATAAAAAATATCATAAAAAAGGGTTTGAAATCCTCGGAGTCTCCATGGACAGGGATCGTAATAATTGGCTGAAAGCCATAAAAGACGACCATCTTACATGGCCGCAGGTTTCTGATGTTAATTTCTGGGATTGCGAGCCTGTAAGATTGTACGCAGTACGCTATATTCCTCAAAATGCTTTCGTCGATCAGGAGGGTAAAATAATCGGAAGAAAACTTTCCGAAGAGGAGATTGTTTCACTGTTGGAAGAGCATCTGAAATAAATGATAGGAGTTTTTGATTCGGGCGTAGGCGGTCTGTCTGTCTGGAAGGAGTTGTATAATGTTCTTCCGCAGGAGGATTATATATATGTTGCAGATTCTGCAAATTGTCCTTATGGGACAAAACCTCTCTCTTTTATTACTCAAAGAGCTGAAGCCATCACCCGTTTTCTCATAAAAAATGGCGCCGATGTAGTAGTAGTGGCTTGCAATACTGCCACTGCTGCTGCCATCGACCATCTTCGCAGTACTTTCACTATCCCTTTTGTGGGGATGGAGCCCGCTATTAAACCTGCTGCACTCACCTCTGAAACGGGGGTAGTAGGTGTATTGGCTACTGCCAATACTTTTAAAGGCTCCCTTTACCACAGAACACTTGCTCGTTTTGCCACCGGAGTTAAAGTTATAGAGAGGGTGGGAGATGGCCTTGTGGAGCTTGTGGAGTCGGGCAATACCCGGGGTGCTGAAGCTGAAAAGTTATTACATTTATATCTTGATGATATGCTGAAAGCCGGGGCGGATGCGATTGTTCTTGGATGTACTCACTATCCTTTCTTAGAAAAAACTATCTCTAAAATTGTAGGACCGGATGTGAAGATTATCGACCCTGCACACGCCATAGCCCATCAGACAGAGAAAATCATTAACTCTATCCCTCATGAAAATCATTCGATTTTGAATTTTTACTCTACTAAAAGCACTGATGTATTGCAGAAAATTGCTTCTTCTATCGAACCAAACTTGACTGAAAATAATTTTAAAATAATCACTATTTAACCAAAAAACAGATGTCTATCGATTTACTATTTTATTTTGTTCCCATTGCAGCGATCATTGCGTTGGCTTTTGCTTATTTCTTTTATCGTCAAATGCTTAAAGAGAGTGAGGGTACTCCTACTATGAAGGAGATTGCCGCTCATGTCAGAAAAGGAGCTATGGCCTACCTCAAACAGCAATACAAGGTCGTTACTATAGTATTTCTTATTTTAGCCGCATTCTTTGCTGTTTTGGCTTATGGATTCGGTATTCAAAATCCCTGGGTTCCTTTTGCCTTTCTTACCGGAGGTTTCTTTTCCGGACTTGCAGGCTTTATAGGGATGAAAACCGCCACAAGTGCTTCGGCAAGGACTGCCAATGCTGCAAGGAGGTCTTTAAATTCGGGGCTTAAACTCGCTTTTCGTTCAGGGGCCGTCATGGGGCTTGTTGTAGTAGGGTTGGGGCTGCTCGATATCTCCCTGTGGTATATTGTACTTGATAAGTTTGTGGTAGCAGCCACTGATTCTCAAAAACTTGTCGTAATCACTACTACTATGCTCACTTTCGGAATGGGAGCTTCCACACAAGCTCTATTTGCCCGTGTGGGTGGAGGAATTTATACAAAAGCGGCCGATGTAGGTGCCGATCTCGTCGGTAAAGTAGAGGCAGGTATTCCGGAGGATGACCCTCGCAATCCCGCTACCATTGCCGATAATGTCGGTGACAATGTGGGAGATGTAGCGGGCATGGGAGCCGATTTATACGAATCTTACTGCGGTTCTATTTTAGCTACTGCCGCTCTCGGTGCTTCCGCTTTCTATCTTGATCCTGCTATGCAGCTGAAAGCAGTATTTGCCCCCATGCTTATTGCCGCAGTCGGGATAATTCTCTCCGTTTTGGGTATATTCCTTGTCCGCACAAAGGAAAAAGCAGGGATGAAAGAGCTTCTCAGTTCGCTAAATTTAGGTGTAAATGTAAGCTCGATTCTTATCGCTGCCTTTACATTCCTGATAATGTATATTCTTCAGATTAATAATTGGTTAGGAATTTCATTTTCAGTAGTAGTAGGATTGATAGCGGGCATAATCATTGGTAAATCTACCGAATATTATACATCTCATTCTTACAAGCCTACTCAGAAATTGGCTCACAGCTCTCAAACGGGTCCTGCTACTGTTATTATTTCAGGGGTGGGGCTTGGGATGATTTCTACTGCTATTCCTGTGATTACCATTGCGATAGCTATCATCCTTGCGTTTCTGTGTGCTACGGGCTTCGATATTGTCAATATGATGTCGGCTCATAATCTCAGCCTCGGTCTCTACGGAATCGGAATAGCTGCTGTGGGAATGCTTTCTACTCTCGGAATTACACTTGCTACTGATGCTTACGGCCCCATTGCGGATAACGCCGGTGGCAATGCTGAAATGAGCGGTCTCGAGCCCGAAGTGCGAAAAAGGACAGATGTTCTTGACGCCCTTGGCAATACTACTGCTGCTACCGGAAAGGGATTTGCCATTGGGTCAGCGGCCCTAACGGCTCTCGCTCTCCTCGCTTCTTACATAGAAGAGATCAAAATCGGTCTTCAGCACATAGGGCAGAGTACTATTGAAGTGGGAGGCAAAGCTATCGAAGTGGCTACCGCCACAATTCCCGATTTCATCGAATATTATCAGCTTAACTTAATGAACCCCAAGGTATTAGCCGGTATTTTCATAGGAGCTATGATGTCGTTCCTTTTCTGCGGTTTGACGATGAATGCTGTGGGAAGGGCGGCTCAGAAGATGGTCGAAGAGGTTCGCCGTCAGTTTAAAACTATTAAAGGGATTTTAACAGGCGAAGCGACACCCGATTATGCCCGTTGCGTAGCTATCTCTACCAAGGGTGCGCAGCAAGAGATGCTTTTACCCTCTATTATAGCTATCGTAGTACCTATTATCGTAGGATTTTTCTTCGGTGTTTCAGGGACAGTAGGCCTTCTTGTGGGTGGCCTCGGCTCCGGGTTTGTTCTCGCCATCTTTATGGCCAATTCAGGTGGAGCATGGGATAATGCTAAGAAATATGTCGAAGAGGGCAATCTTGGCGGCAAAGGATCCGAATGTCACAAAGCCACTATTGTGGGCGACACAGTAGGGGACCCTTTCAAAGACACTTCCGGACCCTCTCTGAACATCCTTATCAAGCTGATGACGATGGTCTCCATCGTAACAGCAGGGCTAAATGTGGCATTTACACTGATTTAGATCCTTATTTGATTATAAATGTTGTCATTATGCTTTTTGCATTATGTCAATCACATAATGTAAAAAGCATAATTCGATTTGCATAATTCAAATCAAATAATTACTTTTGCCCTCAAATATATTGTATATGCTAAAAGAGATAAATCCTTTTATAGTTATAGGGGAGATTGAGCCTCAGTACTTCTGTGATCGTGTACAGGAGTCGTCTCGACTTTTAAAATCAATAACCAATGGTAACAACATGGTTATTATATCTCCTCGCCGTATGGGTAAAACGGGATTGATTAGATTTTGCTACAATAAGTTAGAGATCAGGGAAAACTATTACACATTCTTTATAGATATTCTTCATACATCGAGTATCTCTGAACTGACTTATATATTGGGTAAAGAGATTTATGAGACTCTGCTGCCTCGTAGTAAAAAAATGGCATTAACTTTTGTAAGAGCACTCAAATCAATCAACGGTAATTTTGGTTTCGATCCTGTTACCAATATGCCTACTTTCAATGTGTCGCTTGGCGATATTAATCGTCCTGAATATACATTGGAAGAAATTTTTAATTCATTGGCGGCAGCCGACAAGCCTTGCATAGTGGCGATAGACGAATTTCAGCAAATATCAAAATATTCTGAAAAGAATATTGAGGCATTATTGCGCACATATATACAAAAGATTTCCAATACTCATTTCATATTTGCCGGAAGCGAGCGAAGCATGATGCAAACAATGTTCCTATCTTCATCCCGCCCTTTTTATCGAAGTGCAGATATTATGGAATTGAATGCGATTGATAAGGATATATATGTTCCTTTCATTGTCGAACAATTTAAAAGTCGCAAACGCAAAATAGATTCAGAAGATGTTGATAGAGTTTACGATATGTTCAGAGGACATACTTTTTATATTCAAAAGACTTTTAACGAGGCTTTTGCAGATACGCCCATCGGTAATAAATGTACTATGGAGACCATTAGTACGGCTATTGATTCTATAATTGCATATAATGAAACCACTTTTCGTGAAATCTTGTCAAACATCCCCGAAAAGCAAAAAATGCTATTATATGCTATCGCTGCCGAGGGTGAAGCCAAACAAGTACTCTCTGGAGAATTTATCAATCGATATGGTCTCTCTTCATCCAGCTCTGTCCAATCCGCTACTCGTAAACTTTTAGATCAGGACCTCATCACCGAAACAGATAAGGTTTATTCTGTTACAGATAAGCTATTTGCGATGTGGATAAATAAGATTTATGGAATTGTCAGAAAGTGAAAAAA
>CAZSXE010000026.1:0-23894 GCA_964611185.1 uncultured Muribaculaceae bacterium
TATAAAAACACAAGTGACCGGTCAACTCTATGACCGGTCACTTGTACATTAATCTAAGAAGTTCCTCTATTCCGAGAAGGGAATTACTGAAACATAAGATTTATTCTCTGCTTTTTTCTGGAATTTTACAACTCCGTTAATAAGAGCAAAAAGAGTGTGATCTTTACCCATGCCTACATTCAGACCGGGATAATGGACTGTACCTCTCTGGCGTACAAGAATGTTACCTGCTTTGCAGGACTGTCCGCCGAAAAGTTTAAGACCTAAGCGTTTACTGTGTGAATCACGGCCGTTCTTTGAACTACCGACACCTTTTTTGTGAGCCATAATCTAAATCTCCTTTTAATTAAGCAATTTCTTCAATAAGAATTTGAGTTAAATACTGGCGGTGACCGTTTTTCTTCTGATATCCTTTACGGCGTTTCTTCTTGAAAACGATAACCTTATCGCCTTTTAAATGGTCAATAACGGATGCTTTTACTACTGCGCCGTCAAGATAGGGTGCACCTACTTTAATGATGCCGTCATTTTCCGTTAAGAGAACTTTGTTGAAATCAAGAGAAGTCCCCGGCTCGGCTTTGAGGCGATTAACGAAAATCTTTCTCCCTTTTTCCACTTTAAATTGCTGTCCTGCAATATCAACGATTGCGTACATAAAATAATTTTTAAAGTTTCCGACTGTAAGCGGTTATTATTATAAATAACTCTTAATCAATAGCTTAACAATCCTAAATATTTTTTTTGGACTGCAAAAGTAACATATAATCTTTTCTTTAGCAAATAATTTGTTAATATTCTCATTAAATAATGCTATTTTTGTATGAATAAAAACTCACTAATTATGGATGTTCCTTTCGATTACAGTCGGCCGATAGTCGGAGACGATTTCCTGTCAAGAAAAATGGAGGTCAACACTTTGACCAATATGCTTAAACAGAAACAGAATGTATTGATTTACGATGCACCTAAAACAGGGAAAAAATCTCTCGTAAGTCAGACTTTTCTAAATCTCCAGAAGTCTTCATATAATTATGTGGTTTGTGATATTTCTTTACTTAATGTAAGAGATCCTGATGTGATGTTTCGGAATATTGCTAAAAAAATCGGAGATTCTTTTTCTAATGCTGTCAGCAGCTACGAGTTTTTTTTAGAAAAATATCTTCCCGATGTAAACATGGATTCTTCCTCCTCTCTTACCGGAAGAGAGATAAATACGATATTGTCTCTACCTGAAAAAATATGTTCTGAAAATGATATAAATATTATTGTATATTTTGAGGAATTTCAAAATATCCTCCTATTCGACGACCCCGATGCTGTTTTGAAAATACTCGAAAATGAGTGGCCCAAGCATGAAAATGTCACATATCTGATTACCGGCTCGAGAATAAATGCGATGAAATATATCTTTGAAGAGCAGAAGTATTTTTATCATTTTGCCGAATATATACATCTTTCTCCTCTTGATGAAAAAGCTGTTACAGACCGTATTATAAAAGTTTTTCTTAAAGTGGGAAGGGTCATAGATCAGGACCTTGCCTCCAAGATATATACTATTTCAGAAGGTAATCCTTTCTATATGTGGCAGATAGCTTCTTTCTGCTTCGATCTTACAAAAGGGTATATGAATGAGAATATTATGAACGAAGCACTCTGCTCCACATTGTCGGTTTACGACCCGTATTTCAGAAATATTATGAACGGGCTCTCTAATTTTCAAGTCAGTTTCCTCAAAGCGATTTTTGACGGAGTTACCCGTTTCAGTTCCGTGGAGATAATCAGTGAGTATCGTTTGAATTCTTCAGCCAATGTTCATCGTCTGAAAGAGGCGTTAAAGAAGAAAGAAATAGTAGCTTTTAATGAAAACGATGATCCTTACATTATTGATCCTTTTTTCAAATATTGGCTCGCCAATTATTATTTTTTAAAATGAAAAATTTAGTTGTTCTTACAGGCGCGGGGGTGAGTGCGGAGAGTGGTATTAAGACTTTTCGCGACAGTGACGGATTGTGGGAAAATTATCCGGTACAGGATGTGGCATCCATCGAGGGGTGGTACAGAGATAGAAAACTTGTTTTACAGTTTTATAACGAAAGAAGAAGGCAGGCCGAGAAGGCTTTGCCCAATAAAGCACATAAAATTATTGCGGAGCTTGAGAAGAATTTTAATGTCACGGTAGTCACTCAAAATATTGATAATCTTCATGAGAGAGGCGGTTCGACCCATGTAATCCATCTCCACGGAGAGATAACAAAAGTCAGAGGCGAAAATGAGGGGTCGGAGCCTTTCGATATAGGATATAAAGATATTAATATCGGAGATAAAACTCCGCAAGGATATCAGCTTCGTCCCCATATTGTGTGGTTCGGAGAGGCTGTCCCCATGCTTAATAAAGCGGCGGAAGCGGTCGGAAAAGCAGATATTTTGCTTGTTGTGGGTACTTCTCTTGTGGTCTATCCGGCAGCAGGTCTGGTTAATTACATAAAATACGGGAATCCATTGTATCTTATCGATCCCAAGCCTATTAAGATTAATTATGAGAATTATCACCAGATTCAGGATTTAGCCTCTTCGGGTATGGAGAAATTTAGAGATATTGTTCTTAAAAAGTAATGATATGAAGATAGTAGTAGCTATTTCAGGGGCAAGTGGTTCTATTTACGCTCGTGCTTTTATTAATACATTGCTGAAAATATCCGAGGTTGAAGTTTCTTGTATCGTTTCAGAAACTGCTTTTAAGATTTGGAAGGATGAAATAGGAGGGGACCCTGTCCAATTATTTAGTGAACAAGTGACATTTTTGGATAATGATGATTTCTACACCCCTTTTGCCTCCGGTTCTACTTGCGCTGACGCAATGGTTATAATCCCTTGCAGCATGGGTGAAGTGGGAAGAATTGCCTCCGGATTGTCTTTAGACCTAATTCAGAGGGTGGCGGATGTTCAGCTTAAAGAGAGAAAATCGCTTGTGATTGTACCGAGAGAATCTCCACTGAATCTTATTCATTTGGAAAACTTGACTCGTCTTTCTCGTGCCGGAGCAGTTATTTTCCCCGCCACCCCCCCTTTGTACACTTCTCCTGCCACTGTGCTTGAGATGGCGGAACAATTTGCAGAACGCCTTGCAGCATTTATCGGACTTGAAGGGGAAAATGTTTCCTATAAATGGAAAGTGAAATAACGGAAGAAAGTATTATCTTTGCAAGCTAATTATGATATGACATGAAGCCTGATAAATGGTATGTTCTATATACGAGTCCCAGGGCGGAAAAGATGGTGGAGAAGCGCTTGATTACTGATGGGGTGGAGGCATATCTCCCTCTGTACAATTCTAAAAGAAAATGGTCCGACAGAATAAAAGTAGTGGAGATGCCTCTCTTTACTTCATATATTTTTGTCCACTGTAACGAGTATAAAGTCAGGATGCTTTCTATGTATCAGGGAGTTGTCGGTGCGGTGTATTATCTCGGAAAGCCTGCTGTGGTGAGAGATGAAGAGATTTCTGCCATAAAAGAGTTTGTCTTACTTGCAAATGATAACAGGGTAATTTCAGAAGGGGATGTTGTGGATATTATTTCCGGCCCTTTTGAGTATCGTTCAGGGAAAATCATTAAGTTTAGCGAGAAATTTTCTTATCTCTATCTTGAGGAGATGGGGGCGAAAGTGTGGATTGAAACAGTTAATATTGAAAAATGTACTAAAAAATGAAAAAAATAATTTTAGCCATATCGATTTTTATTTATCTGAGTTTAACTGCTTTTTCTCAAAATTCGGGAAAATTTGCCTTTTTAACAGATACTCATATTGCCTTGCAGGCGCAGAGTGTATTGGATCTCGAGGCTTGCATTGAAGATATTAATTCTGACAGTACTATTGATTTTGCCATTTTTGGGGGAGATATTACCGAATTCGGGTCTGATGCCGAGATCAAACTTGCAAAATCGATAATAGACAAGTTAAATAAGCCATATTATATTGTCGCCGGAAATCACGATTCCAAGTGGTCGGAAAGCGGATGTAATACATTTGCAAAGGTATTTGGCTATGAACATTTCTGTTTTGATGCTTTCGGTATTACATTTATCGGGACCAACAGCGGCCCTAATATGAGAATGGCGCCTGCGTTGGTTCCGAGAGAGAGCATCGTGTGGCTTGACTCTTTAATTTCGGCTACCCCTTCCCAAAAACCGGTTATTTTCGTAAATCACTTTCCGATGGACTCCTCAGTACTAAATTATTTTGAGGTGCTTGATATATTGAAAGAATCCAATGTTCAGATGCTTATAGGAGGGCATTGGCACAACAATACTATTCTTGATTTCGAGGGGATACCCGGGGTACTATGCCGTTCGACTATGGCACACGGGCGAAAAGGGGCGGGATATACTGTTTTTACGGTGGATGGAGGGAGAATTTCAGCAACGCAGAAAATTGCCGGAGGCGAAAGTCTTGATACTTGGTTTTCACTCCCTTTTTCTCGAATGGTCCCATTCAAAGCGAGGAACGAAATGGTGGGGAAAAGGCCTGATTATTCTTGTAATACAGCATTTCCGCAGGTAAAAGAGCTATGGACTATTCACGAGAAGAGCGATATAGGAGCTGGCGCTGCATATTCTGAAGATTATGTAGTATATACCACTGTGACGGGCTTTGTTAAATGCGTTTCCATAGATGATGGAGTGGAAAGATGGTGTGTGGAGACGGGTGGAAAGATTTTCTCTACCCCTGCCATATACAAAAATTATGTAGTTGTGGGATCAACTGATAATATCATCTATTGTTTCAATTTGAAAGATGGGTCTGTTATATGGAAGCATCATTGCGATAAGTCTGTGCTTGCATCACCTTCGATATATAAAAATGTAGTCTATATAGGGGCTTCAGATGGTAAATTCAGAGCGTTGAATATTAAAAACGGGATTCTTCTTTGGATTTATCAAGATGTTAAAGGGTTTGTGGAAGCTAAGGCGTATGTAGATGATTTTCAGGTAGTTGTGGGTGATTGGGCAAATGCCCTTTACTCTTTCAATACTAAGACGGGTAAGCTTCAGTGGAAATGGAATACTTCCGGAAGCAGGATGTATTCGCCCGCAGCAGTATGGCCTGTTAAATCGCACAACAGAATATATATTGTTACCCCTAAAAGGAATACTTATGCTGTGGAAGCATCAAGCGGAAATACTATATGGGAGCATCGCGGAGGGAGAGAGTCTATAGGGATTTCTCCATCGGGGGACAATATATTTGTCAAGACGATGAAAGATACTATATTCTGTTTTTCTGATGATTTGAATCTTAAGGCTCATGTAAACTGGGCTGCTGATGCGAAAATCGGTTATGATATTGCCCCCACGCCCATTACCTGCGAGCTGCCGGATAAAAAAAATCCTGACCGTTATCTTATTTTCATTCCTACTGATAAAGGTGATATAGTGGCTATGAAATCGGAAAATGGAGAGGTGGCTTGGAGACATAAACTTTCTTATGCCCTTATTAATTATATCCTTCCGTTAGAGGGTAACAGACTTCTTGTTACCACGATGGATGGGAAAGTATCTTTATTGACTTATTAAAATTATTATATATGTTAACTTTAAAACTTTTGAGAGAGAAACCTGATTTTGTGATAGAAAGGCTCTCCGTTAAACATTTCGATGCGAAAAATATTGTAAATGAGATACTTGAGCAGGATAAACTCAGACGCTCATATCAGACAGAACTTGATAGTTGTCTTGCTGAGCAGAGGCTCAAAGCTAAGGAAATAGGTTCTTTGATGAAAAACGGCGATAAACAGAGTGCGGAAAAGGCAAAATCTGATGTAGCTCAGTTAAAGGAACGCTCGAAAGAGCTCGAAGGAAAGATGACCGACAGCCAGAGCAGACAGGATGAATTGCTTGTCCTTCTTCCGAATATCCCTTGTAAAGATGTCCCTGTCGGAAAAAATTCGGATGACAATGTAGTGGTAAGAATGGGTGGTGATATACCTTCACTTTCTGAAGACTCACTTCCTCACTGGGAACTTGCATCAAAATATGATATTATTGATTTTGATCTTGGTGTCAAGCTTACGGGTGCCGGTTTTCCTGTCTATAAAGGAAAAGGGGCCAAAATGCAAAGATCACTTATTCAATATTTTCTCGATTTCAATACTGCTGCCGGGTATCTTGAAATCGAACCCCCGATTATGGTTAATGAGGCTTCGGGATTTGGTACAGGACAGCTTCCTGATAAAGAGGGGCAGATGTATCATGCCAATCTCGATAATTTCTATATGATTCCTACAGCCGAGGTACCTGTTACTAATATTTACAGGGATGTAATTTTGTCTGAGAATGACTTTCCGGTCAAAATGACTGCTTATACGCCATGCTTCAGGCGCGAGGCTGGATCTTACGGGAAGGATGTTAGAGGTCTTAACAGACTTCATCAGTTCGATAAAGTCGAGATTGTCAGACTTTCTCTCCCTGATAGATCATACAGCGCTCTCGATGAGATGGTGGCTCATGTGGAAAAGCTTGTTTCCTCATTGAATCTTCCATATAGGATATTAAGACTCTGTGGAGGAGATTTGAGTTTTACCTCTGCGATAACTTACGATTTTGAAGTCTATTCGGCTGCTCAGAAAAGATGGTTAGAGGTAAGCTCGGTTTCAAACTTCGAGTCTTTTCAGGCTAATCGTCTTAAATTGAGATATAAGGATTCCGAAGGGAAAATTCAGCTTGCCCACACATTGAACGGAAGTTCTCTCGCACTGCCTCGAATTTTAGCTGCGATACTTGAAAATAACCAAAATTCAGAAGGGATATCTGTCCCTGATGTTTTGCGCCCATACACAGGGTTTGATTGCATTAATTAATTTTTTGTTTTAAACCTTTTATTTCAAATAATGTCAAATGGTTGTTTATTTTCCAATTGACATTTATTCATATATGGTATCCAAAAAATTCTTATTATTTCAGATATTATTTTTAATATCTTTTACCCCCATTTTTTCCCAAGGCGGCAATTCTATTAAACTAAAACTTGTGGACTCTCTTTCAAGCGAACCGGTCGGTTTTGCTACTGTCTATGTATCGAAATCGGGTACTACCGAAGGGGCTTTATATGCCCTTACCGATGAAAAGGGCGAAGCTACTATCGATAAAGTGAAGAGAGGATCGTATATATTCAAAGCCGAGCTGATGGGGTATGAGATGAAAGAGATGAAGATAGAAGTCGATAAAAATAATCTGAATTTGGGTACTATAAAGATGAAACCCGATGTTAAAATTCTTGATCAGGCGGTGGTCTCGGCAGTAGGTAATCCTATAGTCGTAAAAAAAGATACTATAGAGTATAATGCGACTTCTTTTAAAACTACTGACAACGATATGCTTGAGGAGTTATTGAAGAAGCTCCCCGGAATAGAGGTCAATAGCGATGGAACTATTACTGCCAATGGAGAAACAATAAAAAAGATTACTATTGACGGTAAAACATTCTTTCTTGATGATCCACAGCTGGCCGCTAAGAATATTCCTGCTAAAATTATTCAAAAAGTGAAGGTGGTGGAGAAAAAATCGGAGCAGGCGGAATTTACGGGGATTGATGACGGAGAAGAGGAGACTATTATCGATTTGAGCATCGTCCCCGGTATGATGAAAGGGTGGTTCGGAAATGTAACCGGTGGTGGTGGACACGATATTTCCAATGAGAATCACGATGCCCGTTGGCAAGGTTCCACAATGATAGGAAGATTTACCGATAAAACTCAAATAAGCATCATCGGAAACGGTAACAATACCAATAATCGCGGATTTCAAGATATGGCAGGTGATATGATGAGCAGTATGCGTTCCGCAACAGGAAGAGGTGGCGGAATGTCAGGGGGAGGCGGCCGTGGAATGTTTGGAAGCGGAAGCGGTATTACTACATCTTGGATGGGAGGGGTAAATGCTAATGGATATGTTCTGAAAAACGATGCTATGGAAATTGGTGGTAATTATCTTTATAGCGGCTCGGAAAAGGAGGTAAAGGAGGAGAGTAATAAGACCACTATCATAAGCGATACCGAAAATCTTACCACTTCCAACAAAGAAAATAATATTACCAATACTCAGGGGCATCGTGCAGGGATGGAAGCGGATTGGAAAATAAGTGATAAAACTTCAATCCTTTTCAGACCTCAATTCAATTATGGATACGGCGATTTTGTCGAATCAAGCGATTTTTCCTCATCAAACAATCTGAAGGGGAAAATTAATGACGGAAACAGTCTTTCTAAAGGTCTGAATGATAACTGGACTGCAAGCGGAAGGCTCTTTTTCAGGCAGCGACTTGGGGAAAAACAAGGGCATACACTCTCTTTGTTTCTCGATTATTCTGTATCCGATAACGAAATGAGCGGTAAAAATGAATCAAAAACATACACTTATTCGGAGAACTTGCTTAAAGATTCTACAATAGTAGATCAGCAATACACAAACAATAGTGATAAATATGCCCTCGGAGCAAGATTGTCATATACGGTGCCTTTAGGTAAAAATTTCTTTATAGAAGCGGCTTACAGGTACAGATACTCCAAGACCAATTCCGAAAAAATGACATACGACTACGATTCTAAAACTGATTCATACACCATTCTTGATACTGTTTATTCAAGCAAATACAATAATACCTTTATAAGTCAGAATGCTCAGCTAAATATAATGAAACAAGAGAGCAAATATAATATTCAGATAGGTTTCAGTGCGCAGCCCTCCTCCACCAAGAGTGTAAGGTGGCTTTTTGCCGATAAGAGAGACAGTATCCTCTCATATAGTGTATGGAATTTTTCTCCTTCGGCGCGCTTTGACTACAGATTTTCCGATTATAAATATATAAGATTGAATTATCGTGGATCTACCGATCAGCCCTCCATCACCCAGCTACAGCCTGTGGCTGATAATTCAAATCCACTATACATCTCACTTGGTAATCCTTCTCTACAGCCTCAGTTCACCCACGATTTGTGGCTTGATTTCAGAAGTACCGATATGAAAACTTATGCATCATATAACGCAAATCTAAGTATGAGTTATATTAAAGATGATTTTGTAACCGCAAGTTGGTACGATTCGAACGGAGTTCAGTATTCGGCACCTTTAAATGCAAAAGAAGGATCATATTCTGCCAACGGGCGATTTATGTTTAACACACCCATAGCTAAATCGAAATTCTCCATAATGTCCTACACCAATTTGAATATCAAAAGTTCGCTCAATTACACCGGTACAGGGGATGTGAAAACAATAGAAGAGATAATCAATGATTTAGTAGTGGGTAGAACTACCACCTTGTCTGCTACAGAAAGTCTATATTTTATATTCAGAAACGATGTTATAGAGGCACGGCTGGGTGGAAGGGCATCGTATTCTACAGCGTGGTATTCTGTCGAGGAGCAGGAAAAACCCGATACATGGACCAATTCTATAAGGGGTGAAATAAATGGAACATTGCCGTGGGGGACAGAGATAAAAACCGATGCCAATTATACTTTTTATATTGGTTTTGAAGATTCTTACAATCAGCCGCAGTTGGTTTGGAATGCAGAAATATCTCAGCTGTTGTTTAAAAAGAAAGCTACTGTCAGGTTTAAGGTATATGATATTCTGAATCAGGCAAGAAATGTATATCGTACTACTGCCGATAATTACATTCAGGATGTGAGACAAAATACATTAGGGCAGTATTTTATGCTTAGCCTTACTTTCCGTTTCGGTAATTTCGGCAATATGGCCAAAGGGATGCACGGCCCGGGAGGTCCTGGAGGTCCAGGAGGCCCCGGATACAGAAGGCACTAAACATGGAGCAGTGATGGTTCAGCAGGTTAACGGTTTGTGAATTTTCTGAATTTATCTATCAAATTTACCATATCTTCGGGAAGCTCGCTCTCTACGAGAATTTTCTCTTTGGTTCGAGGGTGGATAAATCCCAATGTCTTGGCGTGAAGGGCCTGCCGAGGAAGAGTTTCGAAGCAATTTTCGATAAATTGACGATATTTTGCGTATAGAACTCCTTTCAATATTTTATCTCCGCCATATCTTTCATCATTGAAAAGAGGGTGTCCGATATAGTTGAGGTGGACACGTATCTGATGCGTTCTTCCCGTTTCAAGGATACATTCGATTACTGTGATATACCCAAGCCTTTCGATCACCTTGTAATGAGTGACTGCGTGTTTTCCTATGGTTTCATCTTCAAAAGCCTTGAAACGAAGTCTGTCGCAGGGGTCTCTTGCGATATTTTTGTCGATTGTCCCCTCTTCTTGTTCCATGTCACCCCAGACTATGGCGATATATTTCCTCTGAATGGTGTGTTCAAAGAATTGTTTGGCCAGGGCCAATTGTGCCTCGTCGTTCTTGGCTATGAGAAGTGTCCCTGATGTATCTTTGTCGATACGATGGACGAGAATCCCCATACGATCATCTTTGGCTCCCGCATCCTGACTAAGCCCCAAATAGTATGCAAGGCCGTTAAGGAGAGTTCCTGTATAGTGACCGCATCCGGGATGAACTACAAGTCCTGCCGGCTTATTGACTACAAGCAGGTCGTCATCTTCGTACCTTATGTCAAGTGGCATTTTTTCAGGCAGAACCTCGAAACCGCGCCTTTGATAGGGGAGAAGTATAGTGATAAGATCGAGTGGCTTGACTTTGTAATTCGCCTTTATAACCTTGTCATTTACCCTCACATAGTCCGCTCCAATGGCGAGCTGAATCCGATGTCTTGATGTATTTTCCATCCTTGATGTGAGGTACTTATCTATGCGGAGCATTGATTGTCCTCGATCGACGGTAAACCGAAAATGCTCAAACATCCCGTTTTCAGCATCTTCAATCTCTGATTCTTCCCGATTTATTTCATCAATGTATAGTTCTTCTTCAGAGAGCATCTTGACTGACAAGTTTAGATTGATTGGTCGTAAGCGAAAGTCTTACAGGGTATCCGAGTTTGTACTGAATGGAGTCGGAGGGAGAGGGGTGTTGGGTGTAAACTACGGCATTTAGAGAGTCTGAATAGCTTGTGACGGTTTCATCATAATATACATTGCTGATATTTAATGAATTGTCATTAAGTATGTCTTTGGCATTTAAATAGCGATAACCTATAATGTTAGGGATATAGGTGGTACTGTCGTTTACATTCATTCCAAGTACGAGATCTATGGCAGTATCTGTCTCAACAGATGTATCGGGTTCGATAGTGGTGCCATCTATCTGCTGAGAAAGAACATTGTTGGTAGCCATATCTTCTACATATATAAGTCTTCCTACAGTAAGCCCGAGAGAGTAGAGTTCGGTTTTAGCTTGTCTGAGTGAGAAGCCGATAAGAGAGGGGACTTGTACGAGTTTCGGATTATTGGAATTAATGGTAAGCAAAATTCGTCTGTTTTTCTTCACCTTGCTTCCCGATTCCGGATTTTGGCGGAAAATAAGCCCTCTACCCATTCTTTTGATGAATACAGAGTCAGTCACAGCCAATCTGAGATGATTTTCATCTGCGATAATTTCCGCTTCGGGTAGCGATAAATTAGTGAAATCTGGGACTGTAAGCTCTCTATTGTGTCTTGTAGTGAGCATTAAAAGCAAGTTGATAATGAGAAAAAAAACTGCCAATATGGATAAAATGAGCAGTGCGTTTTTGATTAATTTATGTTTTGCAAAAAATTCCATACTTCAAAAGTAATAAAAAAAAATCATCAACGGTAAAAACTGTCTCTTTCCACAGGAACATATCCGGCAGAGTGAACCATCCCGCATAATTCCGAAACAGAGATAGAGGGCCTCGTGTCACAGGCTCCGGCCATAGAATAAATTTTAGTAGAGTCATTAATCGTCCCGTCGATGTCATCTGCACCGAAAAGAAGTGCCATACTCATATTCTCTTTACCAAGCATCGGCCAATATGCTTTAATGTGTTTTACATTATCAAGGGCAATTCTGCTTATGGCATAAGTTCTCATTATTTCGGTGATACTCACAGGGGTAATATTGTATTTGCCTGCGGCAATATTGCCTTCGGTGAGATATTTCAGCGGAATGAAAGCATCGAATCCTGATGTCTCATCCTGCAAATCTCTTATTTTGAGAATATGTTCCAATCTCTCCTTTCTGCTTTCTATGTGTCCGAAGAGCATAGTAGCATTAGATCTTATACCTATTCTATGGGCGATTTTATGTACTTCAAGCCATTGAGAAGCAGTACATTTATCGGGACATATTTTTTCCCTGACGGAATCTTTGAGAATTTCCGCTCCACCTCCCGGAATGGCATCAAGACCTGCTTCTTTCAGATGGAGAAGTGTTTCAATTATAGGCCGTCCCCGGGACATATCGAAGATTTCTACTGCCGAATACCCCTTTATAGCCACCTCCTTAGGTAAAATTTTCCTTACTTTTTTTATGATTTGGAGATAGTAATCAAAATCTTTTTCAGGATGAACACTCCCCACTATATGTACTTCGGTCATTCCGGGGATGTATTTGTCGCGGCAATATTGTTCGATTTGCTCCAATGACATACTCCATGCCCCCTCCTGGGTGGAGTTTTCTCTTCTATATGAGCAAAATTCGCATCTATGGATACAGATATTGCTCGGTTCTATATGAAAATTTCTATTGTACAGGACATTATTCCCATTTATAGACCTTCTGATCTTATCTGCCATAAATGACAATTCAGACAGCGGTGCATCGTTGTAGAGAGAAAGTAGTTGTTCAAGCGAGAGTCTTGTCATATCTATAAAAAGCAAAAGGCCGCCATCGCGTAAGCGATTCAGCCTTGCACTTTCGGAGTTAAAAACTATAAATTAATAGAGTTCCTCTGAAGAAACTGTAAGTTTTTTACGACCGTGACGGCGACGTGCAGCTAAAACGCGACGGCCGTTAGGGGTGGACATACGTTCACGAAAACCGTGTTTGTTACGGCGTTTGCGCTGTGAAGGTTGAAATGTACGTTTCATATCTAAAAATATTAATTATCAAAATTTGGGAGTGCAAAGATAGATAAAACTAACTTAACTATCCAAATTTTTTGATAATATTTGTCGGCTAATGTAAATAATATTTTTTTCAATGAAAAACTCTTCGGAAAAATAGTCTGAAACGGGTTTGGTGAAAACTTGTAATTTATCCGATTTAATAAATTTCTGAGATTCGTTAATCTCTTTTTCTATGTCCCCTCCCTTTAGAAAAATCATCCCTTTGGAGTAGAGACCATCCACCAGAGGGAAGAATTTTTTCAGTTCGGTAACTGCTCTTGAAACTGTAAAATCGAAACTGCCTTTAATATTTTCCACTCTGTCGCAGATCGTAGTGACATTTTCAAGATGGATGGAAGCGGCGATTTCTGAGGCTACTTTTATTTTCTTACCTATCGAATCGCACAGTGTGAATTTTACATCGGGATAGATGATGGCAAGGGGTATTCCCGGAAATCCTCCACCTGTCCCCACATCGAGTATTCGGGGGGAATTTGTGAACAATCCCCCTGTTTCGTTTGCAAATTTGGCTATGGCAAGAGAGTGTAAAATGTGATGAAGATAGATATTCTCAATATCTTTTCTTGATATGACATTGATTCTAAAATTCCATTCTTTGTACAATTCGTACAAACACTCAAATTTTTCTTTCTGAATGTCTGAAATATCGGGAAAATATTTAATTATCAGTTCGCTGTTTCTCATTTTTTAATTTGTTGGATAATAGTAATTTAGCTCTCCTTATTCTCGTCTTTACGGTGTTAAGAGGAAGGTTTAATTCTTTAGCAATGCTTTTGTATTGGTATTCATGTAAAAACCTCAATTCTGCAGCTCTTCTGTATAACGGAGGTAGTGATGATATAGTTTCGATAATCTTTTCACTATTTCTTTTATTGTGAGTCTGTTCTTCGTGAGAGGGAGAAGTATCGATTATCGTTAGATTCTCATTTTCAATATCAACTTTCTTCCCGATAGATCTTTTTTTCTTGCCGTTCTCTTTTCTGTATTGATCTATAAGAAGATTCCTCGCTATGATGAATGCCCAAGTGCGGAATTTCCATTTCCCGTTGTAACTCCCTATTGATGAGAAAATTTTAGAGAATGTCTCCATACATATATCTTCCGACTTTTGTTGAGATATTTTATAATATTTTTTCAGGCAGAGTATAATATAACGGCTATGCCTGTCGAATAATTCACGAGATGCTTTATTATCGCTCTCCCTGATCAGTTCGACAAGCTCTTCGTCCGTATATTTAGAATATTCCGCCATACTCATTGATTAATGTGCTTCGAGCCAATTTTTTCCGAAGCTACATTCTGCTTCGAGTGGTACCGGAAGAGAAAGAACATTTTCCATCTCCTCTTTCAGAAGTGTCATCACGATTTCTTTCTCTTCTCTGACTGTATCGATTATGAGCTCATCGTGTATCTGTAGAATCATTCTGCTTTTCAGTCCCTCTTTTTTTATCCTGCGGGATACATTAATCATAGCTATTTTAATAATATCTGCCGCACTTCCCTGTATGGGGGCGTTTACCGCATTGCGCTCCGCCAATGAGCGAACTACTTGATTCTTGGAATTAATATCCGGAAGGTAGCGTTTTCTTCTGCATAGTGTCTCCACAAAGCCTTGTTTGCGCCCCTGCTCTTTCATTTTTTCGATGTAATCTCTGATACCGGGATAATTTTTAAAGTATTCCTCTATTATCTCTTTGGCTTCTCCGCGCGGAACTCTAAGTCTCTGGGAGAGGCCGAAAGGGGATATGCCGTAGATGATGCCGAAATTTACCATTTTGGCTTTTCTCCTCTGTTCGGTGGTGACTTCGGCTTCGGATACCTTAAACACTTTGGCCGCAGTGGCGGTATGAATATCCTTATGGTGGCTGAAATCCTCGATCATCCCTTTGTCGCCACTCATACACGCCATCAGTCTCAACTCTATCTGTGAATAGTCTGAGGAGACGATAAATCCCCCCTCCGTGCTCGGTATGAAGGCTTTTCTTATCTCTCTGCCGAGATCGGTCCGAATGGGGATATTCTGTAGATTCGGCCTTACCGAACTTAATCTTCCTGTCGAGGTGAGTGCTTGGTTAAATGTAGTGTGGATTTTACCTGTGCGGGGGTTAATCAGAAGCGGAAAAGGTTCTATATAGGTGGAAATTATCTTTTTTAATGCTCTGAATTCGAGGATGTCGTCTATTATTGGACTTTTGTCCTTAATCGAAAGAAGTGTCTCTTCATCGGTAGGGTAGGAGTTCCTCGAATTCATTTTTATCTTCGAAGAAAGCTTCAGCTTTTCAAAGAGTACCACTCCAAGCTGCTTGGGGGATGAAATATTTAACTCCGGCTCCGCCGCAATCTCCCTTATTCTGCTTTCGATCGTTTCCATCTGCACCATAAGGTCTTTTTTATATTCCGACAACATAGAGGTGTCGATTTTGAACCCTTCATATTCCATATCGGCAAGGACACCGATTAGCGGCATCTCGATAAGTTCATAGAGCTCAATCAGGGAGGTGTCTTTTTTAAGCTCCTTTTCTACCTTGCTGAATAGCGGTTCGAGAACTATTGTCTCGGCTATTTTGCGAGAATCATCTCTGTTTGTACTTGAAATTTCTTCCTCAGGGGTGAAGAGATCGGGCTCGACCACCGGTTCGGGTCGGTTATTATTTTCCAATGCCGAAGTGACATCTATCCCGAGGTACGACTGAGAGAGAATGTCGAGTCTGTGTGTCCTTTCGGGATTTATGATGTAGTGCATAAGCTCGATATCTGCCAAATACCCTTTCAAAGCGATATTTTGTGCTCGGAGGATATTGATATACCCTTTTAGATCGTAACCGATTTTTTTGATTTTTTCCTCTTCGAGCAATGGTACTGCTTCTTTGAAATCGGAGGTGGAATAGATTGCTCCGGAGGAGCTTAAATATAGTATTCCTTCTGCAATTTTTATCCCTACTTCTCCATGTTCCGTAGCAGAAGCTGAAATTTCGGAGAATGAAACTTTATGATGACTCAGAGCGGTATTGCTCTGTGGAGCAATCTCTTCCGAGGTGCAGGAGACTGAGGGAAGAAGCTGAAGAAGTGAGTTGAATTCATATTTGGAGAAAAGTTCACGGCATCTTTCGCTGTTGCATATCTCTACTCGGAGGTCTTCTTCGGTGAAGTTCAACTCGATATCTGTCTTTATGGTGACAAGAAATCTACTCATATCAAGCCTGCTTTCAGCCTCTTTGAATGCCTCTTCCTGCTTTCGGGGAAGCTCGTCTAAGTGCTTGAGTATGTTATCTATACAGCCGTATTGTGATACAAGCTTACGGGCGCTTACTTCTCCCACTCCTCTGACCCCGGGGACATTGTCAGCGGCATCTCCCCAAAGGGCGAGAATGTCTATTACCTGAATAGGGTCTTGTATATTAAATTTTTCGCAAATTTCTTTCTTTCCGATAAGTTCGTTTTCCGCGCCGCTCTTTCCGGGCTTAAACTGAAAAATGTGATCGGAGACGAGCTGACCGAAATCTTTATCGGGGGAGACCATATATACTTCGTAACCGTTTCTTTCTCCCTTTTTTGCGGCAGATCCTATGACATCGTCTGCTTCAAATCCGGGAACCATCAGTATCGGAATGTTTAAGGATTGAACAAGTTCAATAAGAGGATTCAGAGCAGCTTTCACAAGCTCGGGTGTAGCCCCTCTATTGGCTTTATAAGCCTCGAACGCCTCATGTCTGAATGTCTTCCCGGGGGGGTCAAATGCTACTCCGATGTGGGTGGGGGACTCTTTTCTGATCAGCTCAAGTAGAAATTTCATAAAACCGAAAAGGATGGAGGTGTCCTCTCCCTTGGTATTTATCATAGGACGACGGATAAATGCGTAATACATCCTGAAAATGAGAGAGTGTCCGTCGATTAGAAATAATTTTTTCATGCTTATTATCAATAAGATATGTTATCGTCTGCAAACCATTCGGCGTAGGATGAAGCGGTCTCGTGAAGTCTTAACGAATAGAGGGTAACGCTTTTTGATTTCAGAGCATCGTTAATAAGTGAAGCAAAATGGATTACGAGATTCTCGCAGGTGGGACGGAAAGGTACGGTAATCACATTGCCGTAATATTCGGATATTTCCTCTGAAAGTGGAGAGCCTTCGCACATTATCAGCGAATGGTCATATCTGCCGAGGATGTTATCGTTTATAATCGCTTTCAAATCGGTAAAATCCATGAGCATTCCATCCTTGGGTGAGTCGGCATCGCAAATAGGTATCCCTTTTACGGTAACATATAAAATATATGAGTGGCCGTGGATATGCCTGCATTTTCCGTCATATCTTGTGAGTGCGTGCGCACTTTCAAACCTGAATTCTTTAGTTATTCTTACTGTCTGCATAATGGTTCAAAAGTAATAATAAATTATTGAAAAATATAATCATTATGATACAAGTGGTTGATAGTCTTGAAGAAAAGAGTGTTGGTTTTGTTATAAAAATGAATTTTATACTTTATTTTAATGAAAGATATTAATATTTTTTTGCTATTTAATTACATTATGTTAATTTTGTGGACAAATTAATTCAATTATGGCTTTTAATATAAACAATTTCCTTTCGGATAATGCTAAGAGCATGAGAAGGTCGGCTATCAGAGACCTTCTGAGTGTTGCAAATAAACCTGAAATCATCTCCTTCGGAGGTGGTTTTCCTAATGTATTGACTTTCCCCGTAGAAGATCTTAAGAAGATTACTGATGAATTGTTGGAAACAAAACCAGAAGTGGTGCTTCAATATGGTTCTACCGAGGGTAGTGTTCTTCTAAGAACTCAGTTGGCTAAAAGGTATCAGAGAGAAGGTATCGATGTATCTATTAAAAATATTTTGATTACCACTGCTTCTCAGCAGGCGATCGATCTTCTTTCGAGAATATTGATTAACCCGGGCGACACAGTTCTTTGCGGTCTTCCTTCTTATCTTGGTGCGCTTCAGGCATTTTATTCTTATCAGGGTAATCCTGTGGGCATACAGAAAGATGAAGAGGCAGAAGCTGTAATCAAGGCTCTCATTGCCACAGGCAAAAAACCTAAATTCATCTATGCTATTCCCGATTTCCAGAATCCTTCAGGGGTTACTATGGATATGAAAAAAAGACAGGAATTGATAGATGTGGCTCGCAAATATGATTTGATTATTTTGGAGGACAGCCCATATAAAGATATTCGTTTTGAGGGAAAATCTTATCCTACACTATATTCTATGGACCCTGAAAGGGTAGTGCTTCTGGGTACTTTCTCTAAGACTTTTGTTCCGGGATTCCGTCTCGGATGGATTTTGGCTTCTGAGCAAATTATCGAAAAGGTAATAGTGGCTAAGCAGTCAGCTGACCTTTGCACCCCTATTCTTAATCAGGAGGTGGCAGGAAAATATCTCGAATCGGGTAAGTTCGATATTAATTTGAATAAAACTATTGACCTTTACAGAGGTAAACGCGATCTTATGCTGAGTTGCCTTAAAAAATATATGCCGGAAGGTGTTACATGGACACATCCTGAAGGAGGGTTGTTTATGTTTGTTACCCTTCCTGAGGGGATGGACTCAAAGGAGCTTTTCCAGATTGCCATTAAGGAAAATGTAGCTTTCGTCATAGGTGAAGTGTTCTTCTGTGATGGCGGAGGTCAGAATACATTGCGTTTGAACTTCTCTTATGTTACAGATCCTCAGATGGAAGAGGGAGTTAAGAGACTTGGCAATGCGATTCGTAAAATGATGGGGAAATAAATTGTTTTTCATTTGATAGATGTTGTTTTTCAAAATGGGGATGACCGGATTTTCGGCCTCCCCATTTTATCTCTAATATTATTATGGTTATGAAGAATGTTACTGTTTATTTGGGATCGAGTTCGGGAAACAAACCTTGTTTTGTGGAGGCTGCTTATCATTTAGGTCAGGGGTTAGCTAAAAAAGGGATTGGTGTGGTCTATGGAGGTGCTGCTGTGGGGACAATGAAAGCCCTTTCTGATGGAGTTTTGTCGGCAGGAGGAAATATTACCGGTGTCTTTCCCAAAGGATTTAAGGGGAAAAAGGAGGCTCGAGCGGAGGGGATAGAGGTCCAAAACAGAGAACTTACCTCTGTGGTGGAGGTGAGGGATTTGAGTGAAAGGAAAAAGGTGATGGAGGAGATGGGTGAAGGGTGCATTGCACTCCCGGGAAGTTTCGGCACATTTGACGAATTATTTGAGTATGTTGTCAATAGGCAGCTTGGATTTCTCCCCAAACCGATATTCATACTTAATCTTAACGGTTATTATGATCCCCTCGTTCAGATGATTGACAATATGTCTGAAAACGGGTTTATTCATGATTATGACAAGAATCTGATAAGATTTTGCGATAGCGTAGAAGATATACTTAGCTGTGTATCAGACTGTTAAACTTGTCTAAACCATCTTTCGAATACTCTTCCTATATATCCGAAAAGGAAAGTTATCCCTGTTACGCATACCGATTCGAGAAGGATAAATGCTGCAGGCTTGATCACATATATAAGCATCGATGGGGGATAGATGAAGAAAGTGGCGAGTTTCATGGTGGCGGCGATAACTCCGCAGTAAAAAATGGAACTTAGCCTTCCAGTGTCGCGATATACTTTAAGCATCAGATAAAACCCTATTGCAAAAAGAATATATCCCGCAAATCCCTCGAATAAATGTAGAATCGTCCCGAGAAAGATCTCTGAGAATCCCCATAGAAAACCGATTATGATTATTTTTTGATATGTTTTCATTTCGCAAGCAAATATAATAATTATTTATATTTCAATGAATGTCAAGCCCCATTCTCATGTATGAGAGGTGCTTGAGGCATTTAGAAATTTCTGTGAAATATTCTGTTACAGCCTTCACGCTCCCGGGTAGAGCGAAAATCATAGTGTCGTCCTTTATCCCTGCAATGCTGTCGCTTATCAGGGCGTTGGGGTTTTCGCTTCCGTATTTCATCCTTACATAATCCATGATTCCGGGAATTTCTCTATCTATCATGTTTCTAATAACTCCGGATGTTACATCGCAAGGGCCGATCCCTGTCCCTCCTGTGGTAAAAATGAAATCGTATTTATCTTTTATCAGCTCTTCGATCGAATTTTTAAGCAGGGTCTCGTCGTCCGGAATGAGAATATATTTTGAGGTGTGCTGCCAGTGATGGTTATCGCAAAAATCACTCATGAGCTTATCGAGGGTAGGACCGCTTATGTCAGGATAGACCCCTTCGGAGGCTCTGGTGCTAAGGGTAATTATTGCATATTTGCGAATCAGTGGATGATAGATGAGCTCGTCCCCGCTTTTTAGGACTCCCCCTTTAATGACTTTAGCGAAAATGCCCTCTGTCGGCATAACACAGGCACCCACTTTCTGCTTGACTGAGCAGTCGTCTCCATGACACTTTTTCCCTATCTGGGTCACTTCCATAATTACTTTACCGCAGGTGAATCTGTCCCCGGGGGTACATTCTTTCAGAGAGTGTATGGTTTCGGAGGGCGACCCTTCTGTGGTGATGTTCTCTGCATATATGCCATATTTTGCTCTCCCGTGGGAGTCGTATATGGTATCTTTTATCGCTTGGAGGCGTGCCTCTGCCTGCTTTTCGCATGAGGAGGAGCTGAAGTGGACCAAAGTAGCCATCTCGGGGAACGATTCTATTGGGAGTAAACTGATCTGTCGATGCCATCTCCCCGCATGAGCATCCCCTTTTATCCCTTCCGATGTGAGGGTGATATATTCTACCGGCTCTTTAGGTGTCCCTTTGGTGTGGGAGGTATTTACGGAAAGTATTTTCATTTCGTTTCGATATTTATATCTTCTTTTGTTTTTTCTAATAATCTTACTGAGGTTATAACCATCCCTTTATCCACTGCTTTGCACATATCATAAACGGTAAGGAGTGCTACTGAGGCTGCTGTGAGTGCTTCCATCTCCACGCCGGTTCTCCCCACGGAGCGAGCCATAGTGCGTACTTCTACCCCCTCTTCTGTGATATTGAGCGTAGCTTCGACTTTGTCAATGACTATGTTGTGGCATAGCGGGATTAGTTCCGAACATCTCTTAGCACCCTGAATAGCAGCTATTTCGGCAGTTAGAAGAACATTCCCTTTTTTCATGGCGTCTTCGCGGATAAGTGCGATGGTCTCCGGGGCAAGTTTTATAAAACCATAAGCTCGGGCAGTGCGAAGCTGCTCTTTTTTCGGTGATACATCCACCATATTTACATTGCCGGAAGGGGTAGTGTGTGATAATTCCATATTTATATATTTACTATTCGATCGGCATTAACGGATAATTCCTGTATATCGTGTGATACATGGAGAATGGTGAATCCTAAGGCCGAGAGTTCTTTTAACATTTTTAATGATTCTGCCCTGAGTGAGGCATCGAGTGCCGACAGAGGCTCATCGAGCAGGAGCAGGTCGGGGCGAATGATCAGGGTGCGGGCGAGTGCTACGCGCTGCTTCTCTCCTCCGGACAATGAGTCAGGGTAGCGTTTCAAAAGCGAAGAAATGGAGAAATCCTGAGCAATGGTATCTACTTTGCTTTTTATCTCGTTCTTCTCTTCGCGCTTGCAGCGCAATGGGTATGCTATATTGTCGAAGACGGACATAGATGGGAAAAGTGCGTAGTCTTGAAAAAGTATTCCGATGCTCCCATTGCAGATTATATCTCCGCTTTCTACCTCTCTTAGTCCGCATATAAGTTCTAAAAGAATGCTTTTCCCTGAACCTGACCCCCCCATCAGGCCGCAATATTCCCCCTTATGGAGTTCGAGAGAAAAATTTTTCAGAGAAAAATTCCCGACAGAGTATGATATGTTATCGACTTTCAACATTTTTTCTTCCCTCCGATAACTCTAAGTCCTATAAAAACGAGGATGCAGATGAAAACGAAGATTATGGCTACGGGGCGTGCGTAAGAGAGGCCGAAGGAGTTAAATCTGTCAAAAATAAGTACAGGGGTAGTCATCGGATAGTACGCGACTATAACTACTGCCCCGAATTCACTCATCCCTCTGGCAAACATCAGAACAAGCCCTGAAATTATGGAGCGTTTGGCCATCGGAAGCGATATGGTGCGAAATATTCTAAATGGTGAGGCTCCGAGTGTCCGGGCAGCCTGTTCAAGTCTCACCGGCACAGCTTCAAATCCGTCTTTGGCTGAATTTATGAGGAACGGAAGAGAAATAAAGGCCATGGCCAATCCGATGGCAAAGGGAGAGCCTATGAGATTCAGACCGATGCTTTCTGCAAATTTCCCGAGGAGAGAGTCGCGCGATATGAGGCCGAGTATCGCTATTCCGGCGGCTGAATGGGGAAGTACTATGGGAAGATCAATGAACCCATGGAGGAGTGTCTTTCCGCGGAACTCTTTTCTCGCAAGGAGATAAGCCAGGGGGAGGGCGAAAAGTGCAAATATGATGGTGGTGGCTGCGGAGATCAGGAGAGTCAGACCGATGCTGTTTCTTACTTGAGGGTCGGAGGCTGTCTGAAAAAGATCGGGGAAATTTGATGAAAAAAAGAGTCCGATGACGGGAGCAATGAGAAATAAGAGTACTATTCCCGAGAGGAAGAGAAATATTATTCGTGTAATGCTCTGTTTCATGATAGCAAAGATAAATAAAAAGCTAAATTTATCCTATCTTTGTAGAATGATTACTTATGAAGAGGCGCTGCAAATAGTGGTGTCGCATACATATATAACTGAATACGAACAAATTGCTATCGAATTGGCTTCTGGGAGGGTGCTTGCACAGGAAGTGGTGAGCGGAGTGGATATGCCTCCATTTGATAAATCGGCGATGGATGGGTATGCTCTCTCTTATGATAGCTTGGATGGTGCTTTTTCGACCGGTCTATGTGTAGTAGAAGTTATCCCTGCCGGTAAAATTCCCGAAAAACATCTTTCTTGCGGGGAGTGTAGTAAGATTATGACAGGAGCTCCCCTTCCGGAAGGGGCGGATATGGTGGTGATGGTGGAGGATTGCCGTCAGGAGAGGGGTAAAATGTTTATTGATACTCCTTATAGAAGGGTACTTCATAAAGGGGATAATGTCTGTTATTGCGGGGAAGATGTGAAAGCAGGGGAAGTGCTGCTGAATAAAGGTACTCTCTTGAAACCTCAGGATGTGGCTATAATTGCCGCGTGCGGCTACAGATATGTTCAGGTGTATAAAAAAATCAGTGTGGGAATATTGTCCACGGGGAGTGAACTATGTGAGCCGGGGGAGAGATCGGGGAAGGAGATGGAATATGGAAAGATTTTCAACAGTAATTCGTGGCAGCTTTCATCTATGCTCTCTTGCATGGGGGCAGAGATTAGATATTATGGTATTGCACCCGATACGGAGGATGATACTCTGAGGCTCCTTTCTGAGGCTGTGTCTGAAAATCAGGTGGTGCTGCTGTCGGGGGGAGTTTCGGAGGGCGATTTCGATTTTGTCCCTGTTATTATGAAAAAACTCGGATTTGAAATATTATTTGACAGGGTCGCTGTGCAGCCGGGGAAGCCCACTACCTTTTCCATAAGAGGAGATAAATATATTTTCGGACTTCCGGGTAATCCTGTTTCTGCTTTTGTTCAGACTTTTCTCCTTGTAAGACCTCTTTTACTCTCTTTGCAGGGGGGGATTTATAGTGAGAGAACAGTATCTCTTCCCATATCATCTTCGTTTGTGAGAAAGAATGCTCGAAGACTTGCCCATATCCCTGTCAGGCTATCCCCTGATGGCACTTTTTCCCCTATTGAATATCACGGTTCCGCACATATCTCTGCTCTTCATAGCGCAGATGCTCTTGCGAGAATTCCCATTGGTGTAACCGAAATAAAGAAAGGGGAGAGGGTGGAGCTGATTTTATTG
>CAZSXE010000027.1:0-23253 GCA_964611185.1 uncultured Muribaculaceae bacterium
TGAGGTCAATATTATTAAAAAGGGGTCGGCAAATGGATGCCGGCCCCTTTTTGATGCTATTATGTGGAGAGTTATTTTACAATCTCTACTGTATTCATCCCTACTGTAATCGCTTGCTCATTCATGGGGATGAGGTTGTGATGACGGGGGGGTAATGATTTTTTAAGTCCTTTTAAAACATTCTCCATAGTTACTATGGGTTTATTTTTTAGGAATGCTCCGAGAACTATCATGTTGTATGCTTTGGCATTTCCGAGTTTTGCTGCCTCTTCGACTGCGTCAATACGGCAAACTGTAATGTCTTTCCTCTCGGGATGACGGGTGATGCCGTTAGGATCATAGATGAGGAGTCCCCCGGGTTTCACGCGAGGCTCAAATTTATCCAATGACTGCTGATTGAGGATGATGGCAGTGTCAAATTTGCTTAGGATAGGGGAGCTGATTTTAGCATCGCTAAGGATAACGCTGACATTGCAGGTACCTCCGCGCATTTCAGGGCCGTAAGAGGGCATCCAGGCAACTTCCTGGTCTTGCATAATTCCACCGTAGGCAAGTATTTTACCCATTGAGAGAACTCCCTGCCCGCCAAATCCGGCTATAATTATTTCTTCTTTCATATTTTCTAATTTTTAAATATTACCTGTCTTTCATATCTCCTAACGGATAGAAAGGAAACATATTATCTTCCATCCATTTGTTGGCCTGTACAGGGGGAATTTTCCACCCTGAATTACAAGTACTTACTACTTCTACGAAAGATGTTCCTTTTTTCATCATAGAATTTTCAAAAGCTTTGCGAATCGCTTTTTTGGCTTTGCGAACTGCTACGGGGTTCTGTACGGATTGACGGGTCACGAAGCATGTACCTTCAAGCTGTGCAATAAGTTCTGTGATTTTTAAAGGGTATCCGTTAAGTTCAGCCTTTCTGCCATAAGGGGTGGTGGCTGTAACCTGTCCGAGTAGGGTAGTAGGAGCCATTTGTCCGCCTGTCATACCATAGATGGCATTGTTGATAAAAATAACAACAATATTTTCACCTCTGTTGCAAGCGTGCATTATTTCGGCTGTGCCAATGGATGCCAAGTCACCATCTCCCTGATATGTGAAGACATATTTATCAGGCATAAGTCTTTTAGTGGCAGTGGCAAGGGCAGGAGCACGGCCGTGAGCTGCCTGCTGCCAGTCAATATCGAGATAATTGTATGCAAATACGGAGCATCCTACAGGCGAAATGCCAATCGTTTTATCTTGAATGCCCATCTCTTCGATCACTTCGGCAATAATTTTATGAACTACACCGTGTGAGCATCCGGGACAATAGTGGAGAATATTCTCTTTCAGAACCGGAGTCTTTCCGTAAACCTTGTTTTCGGGTTTTATTATATCTTTTATATCCATAGCATCTGATTATTTAATCGATTTTAAAAAAGCATCGAATACTTCATCAGGATCGGGAATCATCCCACCCTGACGACCGTAGAAATTAACCGGCACTCTACCATTGGAGATAAGTCTGATGTCTTCAACCATCTGACCGGCATTTAATTCCAAAGACATAATGCTTTTGAGCTGGGGTATAAGCTTGTCAATGGGATCTTTGGGGAACGGGAAAAGGGTGATGGGACGGAGAAGTCCGAGCTTGATACCGTGTTCTCTCGCAACATCAATAACAGTTTCACCAATTCTCGACATACATCCGAAAGCAACAATAAGATGCTCGGCGTCTTCAGTCTTATATGTGCTGTATCTTACTTCATTTTTTTCGATTTCAGCATATTTTTTCTGAAGTTTTATGTTAAATCTCTCCTGTACATCTGCTTCGAGGGCAAGAGATGTAATGGTATTGGCCTTTCTTTCTGGTGTTTTCCCGATAGTGGCCCAAGAGGAGCATAATTTTGCTATTTCTTCAGGAGTTCTTCTCTTTTTAGAGGGTCTCAGCTCCACTTTTTCCATCATCTGTCCGATAACACCGTCTCCGAGAATCATAGCCGGATTACGATATTTGAACGCAAGCTCAAATGCAAGATCTACAAAATCGTACATATCTTGAGCCGATGCAGGTGCCAAAACGATCATCCTGTAATCACCGTGTCCGCCACCTTTGGTAGCTTGGAAATAGTCTCCCTGACTGGGCTGGATAGTACCAAGTCCCGGGCCGCCTCTCATAACATTAACAACTAAACAAGGGAGTTCAGCGCCTGCTATGTAGCTCAATCCTTCACACATGAGGCTGACTCCGGGGCTGCTTGAGGAGGTCATAACCTTTTTTCCACAGCAAGCACCGCCATAGACCATATTAATAGATGATGTTTCACTTTCTGCCTGAAGAACGACCATTCCGGTAGTTTCCCAGGGCTTTTCTTTCATCAGCGTCTCCATCACTTCTGATTGGGGCGTGATAGGGTAGCCGAAGTAACCGTCGCATCCACAATTAATGGCTGCATAAGCGATGGCTTCGTTCCCTTTCATTAAAACCTTTTCTGCCATATTAATAAATTTTTAGATTTTTGTTCTATAAACAGTAATAACTGAGTCAGGACATACGGTAGCACAGTTTGTGCAACCGGTACAAGTTTCCGGATTAACCAGATGAAGGTAGTTGTATCCCTTGCCATTGACCTCATGGGATAGAGCAATAGAATGTGTAGGACAGTTAGCTATGCAGACTCCACAGCCTTTGCATCTTTCTTTGTCAACTACGATAGTTCCACGTAATGCCATAATTTTGTAATTATTTAGTTTATTTGTTGTTATAAAAATTAAATCCGCGTATAATATGTTCTAAAACATAGTCCCATCTGATAATTATCCCTATTACAAGCAAAATTCCTACCAATATCATCCCTTTGGTAGTGGAATTTTGCGATTTATACCAGGCAGCTATTTTTTTAAACATAGTTCTTAAAATTATTCTTTTTCAATTCTTATTCTTGCGTCCACTGCGGTAATCTGTTTCAAGTTACCAAGCAGAGGGTTAATGTCCATCTCGAAAATCTCGGGAGCAGCGTTGCACAAAGCAGAGACTCTCCTTATGGTTTCGTTGAAAAGGGTGATATTTACACCCTCTTTTCCCCTGGTCCCTTCAATTAAGCTGAAAGAGCGCAGACCGCGAATCATCTCGTCTGCCTCAATCTTTGACACCGGTGACAGAGCATAATTAATATCTTTGAGAGCTTCTACAAAAATGCCGCCAAGACCGCATAATATAAGGTGACCGAATTTGTCTTCCCGTTTCGCACCTATATATATTTCTCTTCCGCTGAGCATGGGCTGAATGAGAATCCCTGTGGCATTGGGTATGTGCATCATCCTTGAAAATTCAGATTTAAGGGTGCTGTCATCCATAATATTAAGAGATACACCACCTACATCCGATTTGTGAATGGGACCAATGACTTTCATCACGATGGGGTAGCCTATATCTCTTGCGGCATCAATAGCCTCGTCACTGTTTTTGGCCACTATCTCCTTTGATCTGTTTATTCCCGCCGCATCTAAAAGCATCTGTACATCTGCAGGGGGAAGATAGCCGTTGGAGGAGTTATCTATAACATTGCGAATGATGGTTTTGTCAACAGGAGGGAGGGTAAAGTCTGAAATAATTTCAGGCTTATTCATAATCTTTACGATAGCATCGGCCAAAGATACCTCATCGGGGAAACTGACTCCCCCTTTTGATTGAAAATCTTTAATTTCCTGAGCTGCATTCATCACTGACGGAAGAACGGGATAGATAGGCTTTTTAGAACTTTTAATCTTATTAAGCAATAAATCGTAAACATCGAATATTTTGGTCAGCCCCGGGTTTCCGAAAATGACAGTCATCGCATCGACATCAAAATCGTTTTGACAGGCATCAATAATATAACCAAGCTGCTCGGTAGTGCCTGTGGCGAGAAAATCAATAGGATTGGAGACAGATGATCCATCATATAATTTAGAAAGAAGATTATCTGCCTTAGCCCCTTTGAAAGATGGAATCTCAATTCCGTTGGATGAAAGATAATCGGTCTGCATTACTGCCGGACCTCCGGCATGAGTGATGATAGCTACTTTTTTCCCTTTAGGGGTGGGGTACATCAGAGCAGAGGCGACTGTGACAAGTTCTGTCCTGCTGTAGCAGCGTATAATACCTGTTTTTCTAAACAATGCATTGACTGCTTTGTCGGGGGAGGCCATTGCTCCGGTATGCGAAGAGGCCGCTCTGCTTCCCGCTTCACTATATCCTGCCTTAATGGCAGCAATTTTAGCACCTTTTCTGATTAGAGAAGAAGCGTGTTTATTCAGTTTCTTAGGGTCATTGATGCTTTCTATATATAGCATAATCACAGGCGAACTAATTCCTGGTTCATAAGTTTCGTCCATATATTGAAGAACATCTTCCACTCCGTTCTGAGCACAGTTCCCTACTGAAAATACCTGACTGAAAGTGAGCCCAAGCTGCATGGCCGCTTCAAGAATGAAGACCACGGTAGCTCCTGAACCTGATATAAGTGTCACCCCGCGCGATTCGAGCTTGGGAATGGGCTGAGTGAATACGCTGGCGTGGTGGCTGGTCATAACACCGATGCAGTTAGGACCTATGAGAGAAGTATTGGTGCTGTTGCAGATCTCTGTGATGTTATTCTCCATAATAGCCCCCTCTTTACTGTCTTCGTGAAAACCGGCCGAAAGGATAATAATAGCTTTGCAAGATTTTTTCTTACAAAGGACATCCACTGCCGATGTGCACATTTTCGCGGGTATGGCTAAAATTGCGAGATCAACCGAAGGGAGATCCTCGATGCTTCTGAAGGATTTTACCCCCTGAACAGAATCTGATTTAGGGTTCACTACAAATAAATCTCCGGTGAAGTTAGTGTTTATCAAGTTTTTGAGAGTAGTACCTCCAGGCTTGTGAATATCATCTGATCCTCCGACTACTACTATGCTTTTAGGTGAAATAAGCTGCCTTGTTATCATTCTTAAATATTTTTTTGCAAATATAATGAAAAGATAGTTATCATATAAAGTTTATTATAAAAAAGAATTAAAAAAGATAAATTACTTATGAATTTTAATTATTTGTAAATTATTTCTTATTCTCTATTCAAATTACTATTTTTGTTCTTATAATTATTAAATAAAATGAGTACTTTATTAATCAAGAAAGTTATCTTAAACGGTGAAAAAAAGGATATTTTAATCAATGGAAATGTGATAGATAAAATCGCTGATAATATTGATAATAAGGCAGATATAACGATTTCCGGAGAGCATAGAACCGCTATCCCGGGGATGATAAATATGCACACTCACGCCGGTATGACACTCATGAGGGGTTATCAAGAGGATTTGCCTCTTTTCGAGTGGCTGCAAAAAGTGTGGAAGCTCGAGAGCTACCTGAACCCTGAAATGATCTATTGGGGGACAAAACTTGCCTGTATTGAGATGATCAGGGGGGGTATTACATGTTTCAACGATATGTATTGGCACATAGACTCTTGTATTAGAGCAGTCGATGAGACAGGTATGAGAAGTGTTTTATCTTATGTCTTTCTTGATAACGGTGATAAAAAGAAAGCAGAAGCTCAGAGAAGGGAGTGTGTCGAGGATTACGAGAAGTCGAAAAGCTGGAATTCAAGGAACAAATTTGCGGTAGCTATTCACGGTTCATATACTGTTTCCGAGGAGAATATGTTATGGGCCGCTAATTTTGCACTTGATCACAATATGCTGATTCACACTCATTTGTCGGAGACGCAGAAAGAAAATATAGACAGTATGCAGCAGTATGGTTTGTCTCCGACAAAAAGGATGAAAAGCCTCGGACTTCTCAATGAGAATGTTATTGCAGCTCACTGCGTGTGGATAGATGAGGAAGATATCGATATTTTAGGAAATAGGAGGGTGAATGTAGTGCATAATGTAAATTCTAATTTAAAACTGGCCTCGGGGTATAAGTTTAAACTCAGGGAGCTTTGTAAGGCTGGGGCCAATGTCACTTTCGGTACTGATGGGGCTGCTTCTTCGAATAATCTCGATTTGCTCGAGGCGATGAAGACCACAGCACTGCTTCAAAAAGCTTGGAGGAATGACCCGAGGGCGTTACCGCTAAATCAGATGATGGATATGGCTACTATAAATGCAGCTAAAGCTCTACATCTTAATAGCGGAAGTATTGGGGAGGGAAAACTCGCTGATATTGTTCTTGTCAATACCAATTCTCCTTCATTTACCCCTAACTATAATTTTTTGGCAAATCTTATCTATTCAGCACATTCTTCTTGTGTAGATACGGTTATATGTGACGGTAAAATAATAATGAACGGGGGAATAGTACCGGGTGAGCAAGAGGTACTGGATAATGTAAACAGGCTGGCAAATATTTTAATTTCGAATAATAAATAATAAATGATATGATGAACGAAAAAATGATTGCAATAAACGAAGCAGTGGATTTCTTAAAAAAGAAATTTTCAGGAAAAAATCCTTTAGTGGGGATTGTTCTTGGAAGCGGGCTTGGTAAACTTGCGGATAAAATTGAAAATCAGATAGTTGTGAACTATTCAGAGATACCTAATTTTGCGAAATCTACTGCTATCGGTCATAAAGGGAACTTTATTTTGGGAGAGCTTGGCGGTAAAACAGTTCTTGCCATGCAGGGGCGTTTCCATTATTATGAAGGCTATCCGATGGATAAAGTGACCCTTCCCATAAGAGTTATGGTTAAGCTTGGTATTAAGTATCTTTTTGTTTCCAATGCAGCGGGAGGTGTAAATTTTGATTATAAGGTGGGTAATCTAATGATTATAAAGGATCACATAAATCTCCTTCCAAACCCCCTTTTGGGACCCAATCTTGATGAGTTTGGTCCTCGTTTCCCCGATATGACACGCCCATACGATCCTAAATTGATAAAGATGGCTGAGGAGATAGGGTCTGAGCTCCATATTTCTCTTCGTAAAGGGGTCTATCTTGCCAGTCAGGGACCTTCTTATGAGACTCCTTCAGAATATAAATATTTTCGTCTGATCGGTGCCGATGCTGTGGGGATGTCCACTATACCTGAGGTCATTGTCGCTCGTCACTCCTCTGTGCCCGTATTTGGTATATCGGTTATCACAAATGAGGCTCACGATGATTATTCTGAAGATTATGTGAATGACGGTGATGAAGTGGTGAAGGCAGCTGATGCCGCTGCTGAGGGGATGACTTTATTGTTCACGAAATTAATATCGAGACTTTAGCTGATGGAGCGTATTTTTAAATACGATTCTGTGGAATTGAATAGCGAGAAGGATGCTTTGATTATTCTCGACCAGAGACTTCTCCCTTCTGAAGAGGTTTTTTTAACCCTTCGCAAGCCGGAGGAGATATTCGATGCTATTTATCATCTTAAAGTTCGCGGTGCCCCCGCAATTGGTATTGCTGCTGCCTACGGTCTGTATGTCACCACTCTTCCTATTAAAGGCTCCGTATCTGATTTTTGTGCTGAATTTGTAAAAATAAAGGGGTACTTGTGCAGTGCAAGACCTACTGCGGTCAATTTGAGCTATGCTCTCGAAAGAATGTACGATTGCCTTAGGCGAAATAGGGAATCTTCTCTTGAAAATATCAAGGATGCTTTATTGGCCGAGGCCGAATCGATTAAGAGCGAGGATGTGGAATCGTGCAGTAGAATTGCAGAGTATGGTTTTTCTCTGCTAAAGCCCAATATGGGAATATTGACCCATTGCAACGCAGGTCATCTTGCAGTTTCTCGTTTCGGGACGGCACTTGCTCCGATTTATTTGGCGCAGCAGCGAGGGTATTCTCCGAGAGTGTATGTCGATGAGACAAGACCGCTTCTTCAAGGTGCAAGACTCTCAGCGTACGAGCTTAAAAAGGGAGGGGTAGATGTTACTTTGATGTGTGATAATATGGCTTCGTTGGTGATGAGGCAGGGTAAGGTCGATATAGTGTTTGTCGGGTGCGACAGGATTGCTGCAAATGGAGATGTGGCTAATAAAATCGGGACCTCCGGTATTGCCGTTTTGGCGAAATATTACGGTATCCCTTTTTATTCACTCGGACCGATAAGTACCATTGATATAAACACCCCTACGGGAAATGATATAGTAATAGAGGAAAGAGCTGCAGAAGAGGTGACAGAGATGGGATTTTCAAGGCCGATTGCTCCCAAAGGGATAAAAGTGTTTAACCCCTCCTTCGATGTCACTCCGGCAGATTTGATAACGGGGATTGTTACTCAAAAAGGTATTTTCAGACCTCCATACGATTTTAAAAAAGAATTGAAATGATTAAAAATCTGATATTTGATTTGGGAGGAGTTCTGATTCCTCTAAACAGAATAGCTTGTCTTAGAGCTTTCGATGAGGTGGTGGGGTATAAGGATTTCGGGAAAGTTCTTAACAGCTACAGGCAGATAGGCTTTTTTGAGAAATTTGAAAAAGGGGAGATAAGTGCGAAAAAATTCAGGCAAATTATCAGGATAAATGCTTCTCCCATAAGAAATGGAAAAAGCAGAATAGTTTCAGATAAAGAGATTGATTATTCGTTGAATTGCTTTCTGAAAGATTTGCCATTTGAAAAGGTAGAGACCTTGCTCTTTTATAAAGATGATTATAGAATGTTCCTTCTTAGCAATACTAATCCTATCGGGATGTCAAAAGCGAGGGAACTGTTTAAAAATAAGGGATATAAGATGGAAGATTTGTTTGAAAAACTTTATCTTTCATACCGTATGAAGTGCTGTAAGCCCAATGAGATAATATTTAAAAAAATGATAGATAATTCTAAAATAAAACCTGAAGAATCGCTTTTTATTGATGATTCCCCTGCAAACATCGAAACTGCTTCCGGTCTTGGTTTTAAAACATTATTGTATAACCCCACAGATGATTTATATGACAAAGTTTCTGAGTCTCTCGAGCGGCAGTAACGGTAACTGTTACTATATCGGCAATGAGAAAACGGCGTTGGCGATAGATATGGGGATAGGTGGCAGAACTTTGAAAAAAAGATTATCTGACAACGGTCTCTCTTGTGATTCCATAGAGATGATACTCGTCACCCACGACCATATAGATCATATAAAATATCTCGGATCGGTGGCGGAAAAGCTTTGTGTTCCTGTATTCGGTACTGAAAAACTCCATAATTCACTCGAGTGTCATCCGTGTACGCGAGGATTTATCGGGGGGTGTAGAAGAATTATTAAAAAGGAGACTTTTTATGAGCATAGAGGGGTGAAATTTGTGGCTTTCGGAGTTCCGCATGATGCTACCGATACAGTAGGTTATTTTATTGATTTTTTTGGTGATAAATTTGTATTTATGACAGATTTGGGGCAGGTCCCAGATTATGCAATTCAATATTGTCTTCAGGCCAATTATATCATTATCGAATCTAATTTCGATACGGATATGCTCTTGAGGGGTTCCTACCCCCCCGAGTTGAAAAAAAGGATAATCGAGGGGCATGGTCATCTTTCCAATGATCAGTGTGCTCAGGCACTGAAACTTGTAATGCATAACGAACTTAAGTCGGTCTATTTGTGCCATTTAAGTGAAAATAACAATACCCCCGAAAGTGCCTATCGTTGTTCTACTGAGGCTATTCGTTCCACCGGTGCTGTCATTGGAAAAGATGTAAAATTGTTTTGTCTTCCGAGAAGAGAATCTTCACCTGTATTCATGTTTTAATAAATATTGATTTATGAAAAAGGCATTTATAATCGTTTTTTATCTGCTTATCGCACTTCTATCTATTGTAATTCTATTCTTTGCAATATCCACAGTTCTCAATTTTCGACCGGATGAGATAAAGGAGATAGCTACTGAACAGAAGCCTGATATTCTTCCCGATACCCTCTCTGTAATGACATGGAATATCGGATATGCCGGGCTTGGTGACAATATGGATTTTTTTATGGATGGAGGTGAAAAAGTGAGGGATACGCGTGAAAGGACAGAAAAAAATCTTCAAAACATTATTTCTGAGATGAAAAAAGTGTGCGCTGATATCTATTTTATACAGGAAATAGACAAAAAGGCGCATAGATCTTATGGAATAAATGAAATAGAGGTCATCAGGAATGCTTTTCCGAGTTATCACATCTATTATGCCGAAAATTTCAAATCGTGGTTTGTCCCTGTCCCTTTAAGAGAGCCTATAGGTGGAGTAGATGCGGGGCTTGTGATTATCTCGAAGTATAAGCCCAAAAAAGTCGTTCGTTTTCAATATCCTTCCAAATTTCCCTATCCTGTCTCCCTATTCAATCTTAAAAGAGCTCTTTTGAGTGCATACTTCATTACTTCTGACGGGAGGGAAATTATGTTCGGAAATACCCATTGTACGGCGTACGACACGGGGGGGATGAGGCAGCAGGAGGCTGAGTTTCTCAAAACGATGTATTCAGATATGAGTGGGGAGAAGGTAGCTTTTATTGTGGGAGGGGATTGGAATCAATATCCTCCTGAATATAAGCCCTCTAAAAAGGAGACTGATAATAAATATTTTTCTCCTGTGGCCCTTGATGTTTCCGGAGTGGAGAAATATGGCAGGGTGGTAAGCGATTTGAAAAATCATACTGCAAGATATAATGATTTTATTTACTCCGAATCTTCGACCAAGACACTCCTTGATTTCTTTTTTGTTTCAAATGATATCGAGGTCTCCATGGTAAAGTGTGTGGATTTGAATTATCATAGCAGTGACCATAATCCTGTGGTGATAAATATAGTATTGTAATTTGATTACTTATAGATTAATAATTCTATGAAAAAAATATTAGTCGCTTTTATTGTTGTTTTTCCTTTTTTGTCGATAAACGGGCAGTTTACCCCTGATTTTCCCGAAGTGGCTTTTATCGATTATCAGAGCAGCAGCAGAGAATGGTTTGTGAGATGTGCTCAGTTTCAGACATTTATGGAGTATTCTGATAATCCGGAAAATGGGCTTGTGATGGTAAAGAACCCAGATAGCTACTGTTCAAAAATCATCTCGTGTCTTGATATTGCCAAAAAATACAATGTAAATATTTTGATTTTTCCTGAAGTTTCGATGTCTCTTCCCGATACTATGCGTCATCGTGTGGTCTCTGTGATGGAAAAGTTTTCGAGAGATAATGATGCTATTATTATTGCAGGCACTTATTATAATGAGAAGCGTTACAGTAAAAATATCACTATATTGCCCTCGGGCACTTATGAAACATATAAAATCCGACCTTCAATATATGAAGTTTCTACTCAGATGGGGAAAGGGATGGAGGGTGGAGATACTTTGTTTGTTTTTAGGACCAAATATGGTAATTTTCTCCCTCTTGTGTGTGTGGATTTAATTTCAGATGATGCTAATTTCGTGGCTCGCTCCCTTAGTAACAAGGGAATGATAGATATGCTTATCAATATCAATTACAATCCCAAATCTCAGGAATTTATGAGAGAGGCCTCTGCGATATGTGTAAGACATCCTATTTTTGTTTCTGTGACCAATATTACCCTTTTCCAAAAAGGGGGGACTTATGATGGAGACGAATTTGGAAACACTTCACTTTTCGGTTCGATTAACAATCATCGTCTCGGAAAGCAGATCTTAAAAAATATCCCGGATTTTTATAAAACTCCGGATAAAAAAGAGATTCTTCCTCCATATAAGTCAATGCTCGGTATCGTCCCTCCGGAAATGGAAGGGGCGCTGATTTATGATTTGAATCTTAGAGTGGTACGCACTCCTCTCGAAAATAACGCCCCCGATCAGGGGTATCCCACTGTCAAGAATATTAAAGTGGTTCCGATAAAGTAATAAAAAAAGCCGGTTCATTTAAGAATCGGCTTTTTATCACTGAATAATTATTAGAGCTTCGGGCCTGCGGCAACGAGTGCCTTACCTGCTGCATTTCCTTCAAATTTGGTGAAGTTCTTAACGAAGCGGCCTGCAAGATCTTTTGCTTTTACCTCCCATTCTGCCGCAGAAGCGTATGTGTTGCGAGGGTCAAGAATCTTGGTGTCAACTTCTGCAAGTTTGGTAGGAACTTCAAGATTAAACATCGGTATGGTGATGGTTTGAGCATTGTCGATAGAGCCGTCGAGGATTCTGTCGATGATAGCGCGTGTGTCTTTAATGGAGATACGCTTTCCTGTCCCGTTCCATCCGGTATTTACGAGATATGCGGTAGCTCCTGACTTTTCCATCCTCTTAACTAATTCCTCACCGTATTTTGTCGGATGAAGAGAGAGGAAAGCTGCACCGAAGCAGGCAGAGAAAGTAGGGGTAGGTTCGGTGATACCGCGCTCGGTTCCAGCGAGTTTAGCGGTAAAACCACTTAGGAAATAGTACTTTGTCTGCTCTGGTGTCAGTTTTGATACTGGAGGAAGAACTCCGAAAGCATCTGCTGTCAGGAAGATTACCTTGTTTGCGTGTCCTGCTTTTGAAATAGGTTTTACAATATTTTTGATATGGTAAATAGGGTAGGATACGCGTGTATTTTCAGTTACGCTCTTATCATTGAAATCAATTTCACCTTTTGCATCTACGGTAACATTTTCAAGAAGTGCATCTTTCTTGATGGCATTGTAAATATCGGGCTCTGCCTCTTTTGAAAGATTAATAACCTTTGCGTAGCATCCTCCTTCAAAGTTAAATACTCCGTCGTCGTCCCATCCGTGTTCGTCATCACCTATAAGTGCACGCTTGGGATCTGTGGAAAGGGTAGTTTTACCTGTTCCTGAAAGACCGAAGAAAATAGCTGTCTTGCCGTCTTCACCTACATTGGCGGAGCAGTGCATAGCTGCAATACCTTTAAGCGGAAGGAGATAATTCATATAAGAGAACATCCCTTTCTTCATCTCACCACCGTACCAAGTATTGATGATTACTTGCATTTTCTCTGTGAGATTGAAGACAACTGCTGTTTCGGAGTTCAGACCGAGTTCTTTATAATTCTCTACTTTTGCCTTGGAAGCGGTAAGAACTACAAAATCGGGCTCTCCGAAATGTGCAAGCTCTTTTTCTGTGGGGCGGATAAACATATTCTTAACGAAATGGGCCTGCCATGCAACTTCCATAATGAAGCGAATTTTAATGCGTGTATTCTCATTGGCACCGCAGAAAGCATCCACAACATAAAGTTTCTTCGAGGAGAGCTCTTTGGAGGCAATCTCTTTAAGTGCTTTCCATGTCTCTTTTGAAACAGGCTTGTTATCGTTTTTGTACTCATCTGAAGTCCACCAAATGGTGTTTTTAGATGTTTCATCCATAACAAAGAATTTATCTTTGGGAGAGCGTCCCGTATAAACTCCAGTCATAACATTAACAGCACCTAAATTGGTCAATTGACCTCTTTCGTAGCCTGTTAGAGATGAATCAAGTTCGTCTTTGTAAAGTGTTTCGTAATCGGGGTTATAAATTATTTCCGATACATTTGAAATTCCATACTTGGATAAATCGATTTTTGACATATAATTATAGTTTAAAAAATTATTTACTTTAGTTTTGAATTGGGAATCTACTACAATTTTTTTGCCACAAATGATTATTTTATAACTTTGTTGATAAGATTTGGCTTATATGATAGAGGATGTTCTAAATAGATATTGGGGATACTCATCTTTTCGTCCTAAACAGCGTGAAATAATAGAAAGCGCTCTTTCGGGAAAAGATACCTTGGCCATCCTTCCGACCGGTGGAGGAAAATCTTTATGTTTTCAAATTCCGGCACTTTCTACCCCCGGAATAGCCTTAGTGGTCACCCCATTAATTTCGCTCATAAAGGATCAGGTGGGTAATCTTGCCTCTCGTGGAATCAAAGTTCTTTCGATCTATTCAGGGATGACGGCCCACGAGATAGATATAACCCTCGATAATGCTATTTTCGGCGATTATAAATTTTTATATGTATCTCCCGAAAGGTTGAGAACCGATATGTTTAAGGCTCGCGTGCAGAAGATGAATGTAAATTTCTTAGTGGTGGATGAGGCTCACTGTATTTCTCAATGGGGATATGATTTTCGTCCCGATTATCTCCAAATAAAAGAGGTGAGGCCGTTGATTGATAATGAAGTACCTGTGATAGCACTGACTGCTACCGCTACAGAAAAAGTAGCTGAAGACATTATGCAGAATCTTGCATTTCGAAAACCCAATATCATTAAAAGTAGTTTTGAAAGGGCAAATCTTGCTTATATAGTGGAGAATGTGGAAGATAAAGCGGGGAGGTTGTCAGCAATATGCAACTGTGTTTCAGGCTCCGGAATTGTGTATGTAAGAGAGAGGAAAAAAGCAGAAGAAATTTCTTCGTTTCTTATCTCAAGAGGTGTGGATGCAGACTTTTATCATGCCGGTCTTCCTAAAGAATTGCGTTCTCAGAGGCAGGAGAGTTGGAAAAACGACACATTGAGGGTAATTGTGGCTACAAATGCTTTCGGGATGGGTATTGATAAGCCTGATGTAAGGTTCGTATGCCATTTTGATCTTCCGGAGTCGGTAGAGTCTTATTTCCAGGAAGCAGGTAGAGCAGGTAGGGACGGCCTCCCATCGAAGGCGGTTCTTCTGTGGAATAATACCGACCTAAGAAGGCTGAATCAAATATTAAAGGTGAATTTTCCTCCGGTAGAGTATATTGCCGATATATATCAAAAGGTATTTGCATATCTTGAAATTCCTTATGAAAAGGGGGAGGGGATGACTTATAAATTCGACCTTATAGACTTTGCAAAACATTTCAAACTCCATTCCGCCACAGCATATTATGCCATTAAGTATCTGGAACTCTCCGGATACTGGACAGTAACAGAAGAGCTTGATAATCCGAGCAGAATAATGTTTGTCGTAAACAGAGATGAGCTTTATAAAATTCAGATAAGACGACGGGAGCTCGATACCTTTATAAAAGCCATCATGCGTCTCTATCCGGCGTTGTTTTCTCATCTTGTTTCAATAAATGAAGAATATATCGCCAAAATGATTCATGACAGCGAGCAAAAAGTGAAAGAGAAACTGATAGAACTCTCTTCTATGAGAGTTATCAGATATATTCCGAGAGAAAGGTCTCCTCTGATATATTTTAATGAGGAGAGGCTTCTCCCCGGCAATCTATTTATATCCAATAAACTATTCAATCAAAAAAAATCTATTTTACAGCAAAGGATGAATTCGATTATCGAATATGTATCGCATGAAAGCGATAAGACACATCCCCATTGCCGTAGCAGGAGACTTCTGCTCTATTTCGGAGAGAGCGAGAGCCACAATTGTGGTGTATGTGATTTATGTGCTGGCGATATTCGGAAAAAGGAGATAGATGAGCTTAGAAAACTATACGAATGAGATGAAAAACCTATATAACATTTTTGTTATCTCGTATAACTATATTGTTATTTATGAACATAATCAATTCGTTATATAAAAGCTGGGTAGGAAGTCCCATTACATTGAAGTAAGAGCCGTCTATCTTGGTAATTCCTATAAATCCTATCCATTCTTGTATGGCATAAGCACCGGCTTTGTCTAATGTGGAGTAGTTTCTTACATAGAAGTCAATCTCTTCTTGGGACAGTTCTCTAAATGTAACATCTGTCGTTGAAGAAAAAGTTCGTTTTTTTGAAGAGTCTCTCAGGCAAACGCCTGTAATTACTTTATGGGTATTTCCTGAAAGAATGGAGAGCATATATCTTGCCTCAGAGAGGTTTTGGGGCTTGCCCATGGCGATGAAATCATCCTCATCCTTAGGGGCAAATACCATCGTGTCTGCGGTAATAAGTATTTCATTGTCAGATAGTTGTCTATGAAACCCCACTGATTTACATTCTGCTATGGACTCCGGAATTTGAAATAATGGGGTCCCTTCGGGAAATGTTTCTTCCGTATGGCTCGAAGAGTCTATTGAAAAATCAAATCCAAGCCCCGATAGTAACTCTTTTCTTCTGGGTGATGCTGAACCAAGAATTATTTTTATATTATTCAGCCCGAGTAGGCTTGACAATCGAATATCCATCTGTTTTGTACTTTAAGTACTTGTTCTATTAAATCTCTCGCGCACCCTTTTCCACCGGGGTAGAGTGATACGAAATCGCACACTTCCTTAACTTCCGCTACTGCATCGGAGGGGCAAACTGCCAGTCCGCATACCTTTAAAATAGGTATATCCGGAATATCATCTCCGATAAATGCCACTTCTTCCATATTTACGGAGTGTTTGGTGCAGAATGTTTCAAAATCGGGAATTTTATTTCTCGATTTCATATATATATCTTCAGGGTCCATTCCCATCGGGAGAAATCTCTTGACGATGCTCTCTGAAGCCCCCCCTGTAATGATGGCGATGTGATAGCCGTTAAGAAGCGCCATTCTCATGCCGAATCCGTCTTTTGCATTGAATACCCTTACCAAATCGCCATCGGACATAGAGATAAAAGTGCCGTCTGTAAGGACTCCGTCAACATCAAAAGCGAACGCCTTTATTCTATGCAGTTTTGTTTTATAATTTGACATATCTATTATTTGTTCTTTCTGAATGGGATGTTTTTACTTATGATTTTGTATATCTCCTCTTCTTCGGTGAGATTTAATTCTTGGAGGAGTTTAATGTGCTTTTCCATCGTCTTTTTATCCCCTCTTATGGCAGGTCCTGTCTGAGTGTCATCGGGATTTATTAAAAATGCTTTTCTCACCATTTCAAATGTTGCGGGGAGAAGAAATGTGGATTTATCTCCTGATACTTCAAAGGCGAGACTGAGAATATAGTTAACGAAATTGCACGAAAAAACTGCTGCACAATGCATTCTGAGCCTTTTTTGTGAGTCACAGAATAGATATTCCCCTTTTAGGGAAGAAGCAATATTAATCAGAGCTTCTTGGGCATCTTCGTAGTCTGTTTCAAACAAAAAAGGAATCTCCGAGAAGTTAATATCTTTCCCTTTACTGAGTGTCATCATCGGGTACAATACTCCAAAATGAACTCCCACCTCGGACAGAGGAGCGAGTTCTTGAATATCTGTGGCTCCTGATGTGTGAAACACAATAGGCTTTGATGATATATCCGAGGATAGAAAGGCTTTTTTAAGGGAAAGGGCGGTATCGTAGATGGCATCATCGCTTATGGCTATTATAATAATGTCGGAAGAGAGGATATCTGCGAAAGAGGAGGTGAGCCTCGCCGATGAACCGTTGGCAGTGAGTGCCTTGACGAGCTTTTCACCATGAGAGGGTGTTCTGTTTAAAATCCAATCGATGCAGTAACCTCCCTGAGTGAGGGCAAGAGATAAGCGGAAAGCCATATTACCGGCACCAATCAGAGATATGCTATACATTATAGTTCTTTAAAGAGGTATGGGGTGATAATAATGTGATTACCTAATTTACAGGAAAAAAATTCTTCAAAAGACTCAACATCTTTCACACCTACCCTTATCTGTGTTCTGCATCTTTGACTTACATTAGTATTGGCGAGAATATTGCCGCGAATCAGGAGAAGCTTGTCAAGATTTTTCCCTCCGATTTTGATTATTGAGCATGGATCGGGATGAAATTTTCCTGCTATACCTATGCCAATCCCCGATTCAAAATGGGAAAGGAGGGTATATGATTCAATATCTGAAAAAGGAACTGTACAGTGGGCAAAATCAATGGTCATCATCTCTTCGGAGGCGGAAGCCGGATTTGCCATAAAGGATGCCTTTCCCCCCGAAATGGCATGACATATCATCATCGTCCACAGAGCAGGAATATCTCCTTCGCATCCTGAAATAATCCCTCTGTCATTTAGCAGGGAGAGTGCAAGGCAGGCAGTAGTGAAGCAGGTATTTATCAGACTGAAACATTTTATGGTTAAAGCAGTGATTTTGTATTTATTACAAAGATTACACAATGCCATGTACATTCTCAAAGCATCTTTAACATCTGCTGTAAATTCTTTCTGATATTTGAGAGGAAATGAATTCAAATCTATCTCTTCTTCGGGGATGGATTTATATTCTGAGACTAATTCATCTGTGCTGATATGGACAAATTTGACACCAAAAGTAGAAATAATATGCTGCTCGTCTATCTTCGATGAAATGAGCCAGGGCGATTCCCCTCCGATAAGGCCGATTACGCTTTCTGACAGGTATTTCTTAACTTTTTCGTCATTATAAATATATGATAACTTTTTTGCGCTTTTCGATGTGTCAGCAGAATTATCTATTTTATATGGAAGATGAGTTTTGATGTTGGATATATAATGTTTTATATTCAAACATGAGAGCTTTAAAGAGAGAAATCCGAAGTCTTTATAATCTGCAGGTATATTTACAAATTCATATTCTATGTTCTGTCTTGAGAGCCATGTGGATATTTCGAGAGCAGCAGCCAGAGAGTTGTGATAGGCATCGCACAAAATAATTATGGGGGAGGGAAGGGTGTGTGCTATGGCAGCAAATTTTTCTTCCGTTCCGCCTGTGGCAATAAAACAAACCGTAACAGGTGATTCTTGGTATTGATTCGAAGAGTGATTGGAAAGGTGATAATCCTCACTCTCTATAATGGTGAGTTTTCCTTTATTTTCAAAAAAAGAAATAAGCGGTCTCCTTATTTTAAGAAGAGTGTCGCTTTTGTGAAGTTCCGATTTGAAAACGATCAGATCTATATCCATAGCCATTATGCATTAGCGGAGCCGGAACCGAATCCCATCGGGATAGTACTTTTGGATCCATTTAACTGTATTTCCCCAAACTGATTTTCAAATTTGGAGATATTGTCTTTTAATGCCATATATAATCTTTTGGCGTGCTCAGAAGTCATGATGATTCTGTTTGTAACTTCTGCTTTGGGAGTTCCGGGGAGCAACCTTGCAAAATCGAGAATGAACTCGCTTGATGAGTGGGTAATAATAGCTAAATTGGAGTAGCTTCCTTTGGCTATTTCTTCGGAGAGATTAATGTTAATCTCGTTTGTAGGTTTATTGGGTTCCATAATGATTTAGTTGTAAAAAGTATTTACAAAGATAGAAATAAAATATGTACTTTTGCGAGTTAATTGTTTAAAATATAATTTTTTTAAGTTTATGGAATTATCTGCAAAGTATAATCCGGCTGAAGTTGAGGATAAATGGTATTCTTATTGGTTGAAAAACAAGTTCTTTCATTCTGAACCCGATTCGAGGGAGCCTTATTCGATAGTTATTCCCCCTCCTAATGTCACGGGTGTTCTTCACATGGGACACATGATGAATAATACATTACAAGATGTTTTGGTGCGTAGAGCGCGAATGAATGGAAAAAACGCTTGTTGGGTGCCTGGTACCGACCACGCTTCTATTGCTACTGAGGCGAAAGTGGTGGCCAAGCTAAAGGAGCAGGGGATAGAAAAAAGTGACCTTACCCGCGAAGAGTTCCTTTCTCATGCGTGGGAATGGAGAGAAAAGCATGGCGGAATTATTCTTGAGCAGTTAAAAAAACTCGGAGCTTCGTGTGACTGGGACCGTACCAAGTTTACCATGGACCCCTCATTGAGCGAAGCTGTAATAAATACTTTTGTCTATTTTTATAAAATGGGGTATATCTATCGCGGGGTGAGAATGGTGAATTGGGACCCTCAGTCCCTTACCGCGGTCAGTGATGAAGAGGTCATTCACAAAGAGACCCATTCGATGCTCTATTATCTCAGATATATGATTTCCGATAATGGAAAACCCTCCGATCAATATATTATTATAGCAACAACCCGTCCCGAAACGATTATGGCGGATGCTGCTGTATGTATTAATCCTGATGACGAGCGTTATCATTATCTTAAAGGTAAAAAAGTGTTTATCCCATTGATTAATAAGGAGATACCTATTATTGAGGATTCTTATGTGACGATGGATTTCGGTACAGGCTGTCTGAAAGTTACTCCGGCTCACGATATAAATGACTATGAAATAGGTATAAGACATAATCTTCCTGTACTCGATATTATCGATGAGCATGGTCGCTTGAATGATAAAGCTCAGATTCTTGTGGGAGAGGACAGGTTTGTAGCTCGTAAAAAAATCATTAAGATGCTTTATGAGGGTGGCTATATGGAAAAAGAGGAGAATTATCTCTCTCAAGTGGGTTATTCTGAAAGGACAAATGCCGTCATCGAACCCCGTCTGTCTCTTCAATGGTTTTTGAAGATGGATGATTTGGCAAAGGATGCTCTTCAAAGGGTGGAAAGCGATCAAGTGAAGCTGATTCCGGAGAAATACAAGAATACCTATCGTCATTGGATGGAGAATGTTCGTGACTGGTGTATTTCAAGACAGCTTTGGTGGGGGCAGCAGATTCCTGCATATTATCTTCCCAACGGGAAATTTGTGGTGGAAGCTACGCCACAGGAGGCTCTTGAAGCGGCTCGTAAAATAGATCCTTCTGTAACGGCATCGGATCTTATTAGAGATGAGGATGTTCTCGATACTTGGTTTTCTTCGTGGCTTTGGCCAATATCTGTTTTTGACCCCGAAAAGCCGGGTTTTCCCGATAAGAAACCTAATAAGGACCTTGCGTATTATTATCCTACCAATGATTTGATTACTGCTCCTGAGATTCTTTTCTTCTGGGTAGCGAGGATGATTATGGCCGGTAATGAATTTTGTGGTGAGGTCCCTTTCAGAAATGTCTATCTGACTGGTATTGTGAGGGATAAGCAAGGGCGCAAGATGTCTAAATCTCTCGGAAACTCTCCGGATCCTATTAAACTTATGGAGCAGTATGGTGCCGACGGAGTGCGCCTGGGGATGCTATTGTGCAGCTCTGCGGGTAATGATATTCTTTTTGATGAGTCCCAAGTGGAGCAGGGGAGGAACTTCTGTAATAAAATATGGAATTCATACCGTCTTATTCATGGCTGGGAAATAGCTGTCGAATTGCCGCAGGCGAAACATTCTGCCTTGGCGGTGGAGTGGTTCTCTCAGAAACTTTCCCTTACCATCGAGACGGTGAATGACTTGTTCGATAAATTTAGGATTTCCGATGCCTTGATGACATTGTATAAGTTCTTCTGGGACGATTATTGTGCGTGGTATCTTGAAATTATAAAGCCTGATTTCGGCAAGCCGATTGATAAAAAAACTTATGATTCGACTATCTCTTTCTTTGATGATTTATTGATGCTGCTGCATCCTATTATGCCTTTCATTACTGAAGAGCTATGGCAAAATATTGCTCAAAGAGCTGATGGTGAGACTATTATGCTTCAGCAGCAGCCTAAGGCAGGTAAATATAATCAAGATAGAATCAAGGAATTTGAACTTTCTACCGCAGCTGTCGCTGCAATAAGAAACATTCGTCAGTCGAAGGGTATTTCTCCGAAGGAGGCACTTCCTCTTATGATAAAAGGGGGGTTCCCGAAAGAAATGGTGTGCATCGTGGAGAGAATGGCGAATATCTGTGAGACTTCTTTCGTGGATGAGATAGAAAACAGAGATTCAGGTGCTGCATTTATGGTGGATACTGTGGAGCTGTTTATCCCTCTTGAGGGAAAGGTCAATGTGGCGGAGGAGTTATCTAAAATGGAGGGTGAAATCGAGCATTTAACGAAGTTTTTGAAAGGTGTTCAGGCGAAACTCGCCAATGAGAGATTTGTGCAGAATGCCCCCGATGCTGTGGTGGAGATGGAAAGAAAGAAGGAAAATGACGCTACTTTGAAAATAGAAGCACTTAAAAAGAGTATTGCCAATCTGAAATCTTAAATTTTTATTACTTTTGTCGGTATGTATATCGAGTCAACAACAGAAATAGAAGTTCGTTATTATGAAACTGACCAGATGGGGATAGTTCATCATTCAAACTATATAAGATATTTTGAGTGTGGGAGGCATAAGTTTCTTATAGATGTGGGGCTTCCTATTATGAAAATTGAGGAGTTGGGGGTGATGATGCCTGTCGTTTCTGTGGAGTGTAAATATAAAACCCCAGCCCGTATGGGAGATATTCTGAAAGTGGTGTCAAGGGTGGAGAAAGAGGTTCTGGCGAGGGTGGAGGTGCTGACTGATATTTTTAATCAGAGGGGTGAACTTGTGTGTACCGGATGTGTGGTGCTTGGGTTTTTAAATAAATCGACAGGACGACCTACAAGGGCACCCAAGTATTTTTTAGATGCTTTTAATTCTCATGATAATAAAACAATTAAACATAATTTATAATGACAACCTTATTGATTTTTGGAACAATCGGAATGACCGAAATTATTATTATTGCCTTAGTCGTATTGCTCTTTTTCGGTGGAAGAAAAATTCCTGAGCTGATGAGAGGGATCGGAAAAGGGGTTAAGAGTTTTAAAGACGGAGTAAAAGGTGTACAGGATGATTTGGATCTTGATAACGAGGTGAAAGAGATAAATAGGGGGTTGGATTCAGATTCTTCCAAATCTGCTGAGAAGAAAAAGAAATAATTGTGGCCAAGGAGATGACATTTTGGGAGCACTTGGATGAGCTGAGGAAGGTACTCTTTCGTTCGCTTATCGTGATAATGCTTTTCATGGTCGTTATCTTCTGTTTTAAGAGCTTTGTATTTAACGATGTAGTACTTGCACCTATCGGTTCTGATTTTGCGCTGTATCGCTGGATAAATGCCCTTTTTGTCTCGATCGGTTCTTTAATTAACTTTCTTTTTAAGCCGGAGATCCCTTTTTCCCTTAAGCCTCTTGAACCTTTTTCTCTCGAATTGATTAATATAGAGCTTGCAGCTCAATTCTTTATCCATATTAAGGTCTCTTTCTATCTTGCCCTTATAGTCGCTACCCCTTATATACTCTATCTGTTATGGGGATTCGTTAAACCTGCTTTGTATCAAAACGAAAAAAAAGCGGCTAAGACTGCTTTCGGCTTCGCTTCAATATTGTTTTATACAGGAGTAGCTGTGGGATATTTTCTTGTTTTTCCCCTTACCTTGCGCTTTTTGGGTACTTACGAAGTGAGTTCGGCAGTTCCCAACCAAATCAGCTTGACTTCTTATATTTCAATGTTTGTAAGGTTAATTTTGATATTGGGACTTGTTTTTGAAATGCCGGCTCTCGCCGCAATACTTTCCAAGCTCGGAATTATAAATAAAGGAATGTTAAAGAAATATCGTAAGCACGCAGCTGTGGTACTTCTTGTCTTGGCAGCCATAATCACCCCCTCCGGAGATGCTTTCACCCTTTTTGTCGTAGCTGTCCCACTCTATCTTCTCTACGAGGCTTCTATATTGCTGTGCAAGGAGAAAGTGGTAGAGGCGGAGGAATAAAATTTCTCATAAGTTGTTAATTTGTACATTTAGTTTTATGTAC
>CAZSXE010000028.1:0-8529 GCA_964611185.1 uncultured Muribaculaceae bacterium
AATTGAATGGGTTAATAGCAGTTATTCTGAATATGGTACTCGTCTTTCTGGTTCTCTAAAAAGTAAACCGGAATATCAATATTGTGCCTTATTTTAAGAAATTCACGAAAAGACAACCCCTGCATCATATATACCGGTGCTCTGCGACTGAGATCTGCCTCCCCTTTTATAATATCAAGAACGGAAGAACCGATAAAATAGACTTTCATATCAGGATATAAATCGAAAATCTGTTTAAGTTCTGCTGACCATCCGTAATACTTATGAACCTCATCAATAAAGAGATATTTTCCTCCGTTTTTATTAAACTTATCGGCAAGATCCATGAGTTTATTATCTGAAAAATATAAGTTATCTGCCGAAACGAACAATGTATCGGAAGGTGAGTGATTCTTTTTAATATGTTGAAGAAAAAGAGTAGTCTTTCCCACACCTCTTGATCCCACAAGACCTAACATTCTGTTGTTCCAATGAATATCCGTGTATTTATACCTTACAAAATCTAAAGGTACACCGGATAGCCTTTGATTCATATATTCATATAGCCGTTCCATCTTTTTTTGCAAAGACAACAAATTGCACTCAAATAGTGCAATTATTTATAAATAATGCATATATTTAGTGCAAAATGTAAAACATATCCTATTTTGAAAGAACATTATCAACTTTAACGAGCCAAATTTATTATATTTGTAAAATGTCCCAATTTTAATGGGACACTAATGAATAATAGTTCGTTAATTTTTTAGTTTTTACCCAGCGTTTATTTTGATGAAAAATCAGACGATTAACTAACTATTGTATTGATATTTAAATATTTATAAAAATTTTAACGAACTATTGTCATATTAATAACATTAAAAATGAATAAGAACAATCTATTACTAGCTGTCATTTGCTTGTTACTTCCGTATTTTGGATATGGAAAGTCGAGAGAAGTATCTGAATTTAAAAATGGCAATGAAACCTCAATTCATCATTCCATTTGCGATAAGGCATCGCCCCAGAAATCATTAAACGACATTAGATTTGGCGACTGGACTGAAAAGGACTGGTACGACAATGAGTATATTCGCTGTCTGCGAAAGTATCTTGACAACTATCTGCGTGGAAAAGAAGAAATTGATGAAGACATCGAAACTTATAAAAAATCATTCAGCGGTAAGTTCGTGATACTGGAGGAGAATCCTTATCTGTTGGGTGGCCTATTGTTCCATTTTTGCTTTATTGATTATCCGGATGTGATATTTGTATCGAATGTATATAGCGATGTAGATATTGAATCAGAGAAGGTTACCGGTTATATGGTAAAAAGCCTTAGAGTGGATGACACTGAATCAGGATTAAAAAAGGATGAACTGCTAAAACTGATTAAGGAACATCCGGAACACAAATTATGGTAACAACAACCGACCCATTTAATCTACAACGTTTCATTGATGCCCAGAAGGACACTTTCGACACTGCGATGCAGGAGCTACGCGAAGGGAAGAAGCGAACCCACTGGATATGGTTTATTTTTCCTCAGATGCGAGCGCTGGGATACAGCTATAATTCCAAGTATTACGGTATTTCAGGGATAGAGGAGGCTAAAGAATATCTGAGGAACGAATCCTCCGGCATTTTTTCCCGAGGATGTATATAGGAAGTGGCTTATATATAAAGATTTAGCCGCCAAGCTGACTTAATATAAATTTGGAGCGATATTTGCTATAATCATTTCATTAAAAAATCTATAAAATTATGATTTCACAAAAAATTCAAAACGCTATTAATGAGCAGATTAACGCCGAAATGTGGTCTGCATATCTCTACCTCTCTATGGCTGCATATTGCCACAGCGAAGGGAAAACAGGAATGGCCAAATGGTTTGAAGTTCAGTTTAAAGAGGAGCAGGATCATGCCAAAATCTTTTTTAATTACATCGTTTCGCGCAACGGCAAGGTAGAGCTTAAAGCTATCGATGCTGTCCCCACTGAGTGGAAATCTATGTTAAATATATTTGAAGAGACACTAAAGCACGAGAGAAAAGTTACTTCTTTGATAAATAACCTCTATGCACTCTCCACAGCTGAAAACGATTTTGCCACTCAGAGTATGCTCAAGTGGTTTATAGATGAACAGGTAGAAGAAGAAGATAATGCCCAGACCATAATCGATAATCTAAAGATGATTAATGACAATGGATACGGCCTTTATATGATCGATAAAGAATTGGGAGCACGCACATACACATTAGCAGCTCCTTTGGCTACCTCAACACTCTAAGGGATCCATAGTGCCGTTTAAAAAGTATCTTTACATAGTTCTCGGGACACTCTCTCTATGCATAGCAATAACAGGAATGGTTTTACCGGTTTTACCGACTACACCATTCCTGCTGCTTACTGCCTGGCTCTATTTTCGCAGCTCTCCTGAATTATATGCACGACTGATGAACAGCCGCCATTTCGGCCCCTACATAAAAGATTTCCGCGAAAATAAAGCCATACCGCTAAAAATTAAAATTATATCTGTTTCACTCCTTTGGATAACCATCGGTATTTCTGCCATATATGCACTCAGCAACATCTATCTGAGGCTTTTACTCGTAGCCATAGCCGTAGGGGTCACTATCCACATATTGTCTTTCAAGACTAAAAATAATAATTAAAAACCCCTCCCGAATTTCGAGAGAGGCTTTTCTATGGAAATGATAAGTAAAATGTCAGTATTTTATTTATCTTCTTTGTCGAAGAATTTGTGGACCCTCTTCAAAATACATGATATATAAATATAAGTGCATCCCATCATTATAAATGATACTCCGAGAAGTACCACTACGGCGGGAACTCCTATTGAGAATGGCTGGAACAATATCATCAGTGAAAGAAGAATCAAAATTACGCCGAAGAAAATCGACCATCCGCTGCCGGGGATGTGCATCATGGACATATCACTTGAGAAATTGATAGTCATAATGCCTCTGTAAAGTGCCCAAATCCCTACAATAAACGGAATAGTGATAGCACTAACCACAAGATTTGAGCATAATATAATACCGAGGATAATATCAAGTATGCCTCCGGCAATAAGCCAGCCCCTTGAGGTAAAATAACTCGGACTTCCAATAGCCATCGAGATCTGAACAATACCTGAAATAAGAATAGCTATTCCAAAGAATACAACGAGAGCCATATAGCTTTCGCCGGGATAGAAAAATACGACCACGCCCATGGCAATAAGCAGGATACCTGCTACTAATTTAAGCCACCAATACTTAACTGTGCGTGATGCTTTTGCTGAAATTTCTTTTAAAAAATCATTCATAGTGAAATAATTATTAAATTATATGTAAATGTATAAAAAAAGACAACAAGTCGCCCTGTTGTCTTTAAAAACTATCTAAATTTATTTAATATCTATCAATCTCTCTTTCGGAGCTACCGGAGCATCAAGATTTTTAGGGATGATGATGTTTAGCACACCGTGTTTCATGCTTGCTTCGATATTTTCTTTCTTGATGTCATCAGGAAGGAGCAAAGCTTGTTCAAATTTGGAATAAGAAAATTCGCGTCTCAAATACTTTTCATTCTTCTTCTCATCTCTATGTTCCTCTTTCTTTTCCATCGAAACCACCAATTGATTATCTTCATTGATGCGAATCTTAAAATCTTCCTTTGTCATTCCGGGGGCAGCCAACTCTACTTTATAATCTTTTTCAGTCTCAATCACATTGATAGAGGGAGAAGTAGTATTAGCAAGTTTGTTGAAGCCATCATAATCAAAGAAATCGTTAAAAATACCGGGTAACCAGTTCTGTGTTCTTCTAATTGTAGGTACCATAATATAATCCTCCATATTTTAAAATGTTATTAATTTTCTATTTTGTAACTCTTCCTAACAAGAAGTTACGCCATAGAAAATATCAAATAGGATACCAGAGGTCCGTAGAGGTCGAGATGGCAGAAAAATGTGACAAAATGGCCGAAATTCGGGATGTAACTACCTGATAATCAGACAAATTGTCAGTAATGAGCAGCTATTCGCCTCCGGCCATCTCAGGGTGCCTCTTCAAGTATGCTATGGCATCAGAATACCCCTGGTGATAAATGGCGGTAAATTTATGAAAGTCGAAAATATTATATTTTTCACAAGAGCGAGGCTCAATAAGAAAGTCGCACATAGCCCTTCCGGGCAATGAATTGTGATGCACAAGAGTCTGAGCACTGCGAAGAGTCACATCCAAGAGCGAATTCATCTTTTTAATCGGAGCGACAGAATGAACATCTATCCCGATAAGGACATCGCACTTATCTCTGATAATGGAAGCAGGCATATTATCGAGAGTACCGCCATCGATATGATACTCTCCGTTTATGATAATAGGATTAAAAATAGCAGGCTGCGACATAGAAGCGAGAACATACTCCTTTAGATGATCTCCGGAAGAAACATACATACACTCTTGCGAAGAAATATTGCACACGCTTACACCAAATTCATACCGCAGCGACTCAAAATCATTGGATGGAATATATTTTTTAAACAATTTAATAAGACTGTGATGAGAAGAAAGACCGAGTTTCTTTTTCAAACTCAACCCTGAGGGGGTGAAAATCGTAACCATCCTATATAGCTTCTCCTCTTTAATCATCTTGCAGATTTCACCCGAAGACATACCGCTGGCGTAAAACAGCCCCACAAGTGCCCCCATACTCGCCCCGCTTATGCAAGTGGGACGGATGCCATACTCCTCAAGAGCCTTAATAGCTCCGAGATGGGCGAAGCCCAATGCACCCCCTCCGCTCAGACAAAGACCGATATGGTGGCGCTTAGATATTTCTTCCATAATAATTGTTTCGTATAAATGGGATGTGGAGAATATGGGACTCGAACCCACCACCTTCAGATTGCGAACCTGACGCTCTACCAGATGAGCTAATTCCCCATCAAAAAACAGAAAGCAAAAGTAATAATTAAATCCGATTATTGCTTCACTATCTTTCTAACCGCTTCAATAAGTGGCTCCGTGCTTACTTTTGACCCTACAGCCTCTTCCATCCATACATTGGGAGTGAGGGTTCCAAGGGTATAAATTCTCTCAATCTCCGAAGCAAATTCTGAATCTGAAGAGAGGGAAGAGAAATATTTTTCAAGCTGAAATTCCACAATATGTCCGAATGGATAATTGGGAAGATACATAGGAGAATTTACAATATGGGAGTATATTGCCAAAATAGGAGAATCGTGTGTGCCGAGCACAGGCTCATAATACTTATTCCACACTTCGTGAGAGATACGGATAACAGCATCGCGAAGCTCCTCAGAGGTAGCTGAAGGGTTTTCGTAAAGCCATCTCCACAAGTACATATCCACAAGAGAGACACCCATAATCTCATACGCCCCCCAGAAAATATCAAGAGTGGTATTGTCATCTATCTGCTGAGGATAACCAAGCAGCTTAAGGTCGCGCTTCTGAAATACAAAAGCAAGAGCTTCGGTGAAAGCAGTATTTGGAACACCGTTCAGCATATAGTAATCGACATCATAAAGACTTAAAGTCTGCTCGACATTATGCCCGAATTCATGAACGGCGATGTTGTACCCCTTGTAATCCATCCCTTTTTCACCAATTCTCGTACGAAGACGGGCCGGATCCCATCGACCCTGAGCACCCCAGGCATGACCCGATCCGCGTGCCCCCTCCACTACAATTTTAGAAGAGAGATAATCTGCTTTTGAACGAGAAAAACCAAGTTTGCGCAGCATCCTCGGCATATCCTCGTGAAAAGCCTCAGGTGTGGGATACAGCTTACGAGTTTTTTCGGTAAGCACATCTTCCGAAATAGCAGAGCGGCTCTTAAACCCGTCATACCAAATATCATAAGGCCGTAGTTCACGCCCAAGCCTTTTTTCAATAATGGAAGCGACTTGACGAATCTCATCAGATGAAATAAGATTGATAAACAACTCCTCTATCTCTTGTGAAGAGACCTCCATCCCCCCCTCAAAGTTTCTGTCAATACCGCTCGGAAGCTGAGGAGAATATGGATCTATCCTCTCTTCAGCATGAAAAGCAGCGAGAATATGGGAGTAACGCACAGCCCCTTCACTCTTGAAAGAAACCTCCTTACCGTCTTTATACACCTTATTAGAGTAGGGCTTCCAGTCATATTCGGGATTATTTATCACTATGGTCGGAATAGTCTGACAGACAATATGTTCCATCACCTTATAGATCATTTTCTGCTTCTCGGATGCATTCGGGACGGGGGCGTAATTTGATTTCAACTCGTCACGAAGATTCCAATGGGAGAGAAGCACCATATCTTCAGGAAACAGCCTCTGACCCTCCTCTGTAAGGAGATGCCCCATCATAATATTGTATGAAGCTATATAGTTTTCCGACTCACTGTAAGCAGTCGAAAGTTCTTGAGTTATCGCAGCCGGAACACGAGTAGTAAACATATCACCCATTCGGGCATAAGCCCAATCGAGACGGCTCCACTTAATATGGGCATCGTTCTCCCCTTGTCCGAAAGAGTTCTTTTCAGAAAGTGAATAATTGGGGAAGTTCAGAATGGTGATAAATGCCACTTTGTTCGCAAACATATCATCGGAAAAATGAGATGAAGGACTATACCCACTGAAGATATAATCGATATTTGTCAGCTCACCCCCAGACAGATGAACAGGGAGCTGAAGGCGCACACTTATTCCATTGGCGGAGCCTAAGAGAACCTCGTATGCAGTAGAAAGCTTGTCGAAAAGCACCTTCTTAGCCTGCCTGTCGGCAATAAAATTGCCTGAGGCAAATTCGATAAATTCATCCTCAGTTCCATCCTCTGCTCTCCACAGGCCGGCACATTGGCGCAAGCCTTTTTCCAACAGAACTTTATCTGCTTTAGGAGTAGCCTCCAATATTACACTTTGAGCCTTTTGAATGGCTGCTTCGCTGATATTTGACATTTCAGTATTTGTTTTAGGGCAGCACGCTGCCAACAAAAAGAGAGCTGCTGCAAAAAATGTGGTTAGTTTTTTCATATCGTTAATATATTTCGGCATTATTAATTAGGGGGCAGGCGAGGGATTTAATGATGTTGACACGAACTGCAGCTGCCTCTACCTCGGGGAAGCGGACAATACGCTTGTAACCAATAGTCGTACCGTGACCGATTTCTTTCCACGGTTCATCCTCAGAAGGGCGACACTCAATGCTGAATTCCTCCACTCTTTGCCCGAGGGCAATATATTCCTGAAGCAGCACCATACTGATTTTTCTCGGAATACGGAATGAAACGGTAAAACTGCTCGAAGTCACACCATCGTCCGTCGTCCAATACGATTTGTACTTCCCATCTACGATATTTGCTGCGGCAAATCGTGCTTTTCCACCTCTTACATCAGAAGAGACACAATTAGAGCGTTTTGCAAAGTCGTCTTGAAATGCTTTTTCGCGCGCATCTTTAAACTCCATCAGCCTTGTCGAATCTATCGGGTTAATTCTTCCGCTTCTGTCAGGAGGAACATTCAATATGAGATTTGCATTTCGTCCCACAGAGGAGAAATAAATATCCATAAGATTATCGACCGATTTCACTTGAGAATCAGTAGAGGGACTGTAAAACCAGCCCGGTCTTATAGACACATCTGCTTCGGCGGGAATCCATTGATTACCTGACTGATTACCGGAGTTTAAAATTTCGGAGCGTGGGGCACCTGAACCGGGTACAAATCCTTCAGTGTAAAGAAGAGACCAGTTCGTCTGGCCAGCTACGCCACTCTCATTTCCTACCCACCTGCATCCGGGACCTGTGTCACTGAAAATAATGGCATTGGGAGAGAGGCTGAAAACAGTGCTGTTAAACAGAGGCCAGTCGTATTTGAACCCTTTAGCCTCTTCTGAACAAGCTCCGTCAAACCATTGTTCGAAAATGGGACCATACTTTGAATGAACCTCAGATACGGTAGCGGCAAATATATTGTTATACTCAGGAGTGCCGTAGGAGGGGTGATTCTGATCCCACGGAGAGATATACACTCCAAATTTAATCCCCTCTTTCTTACAGGCACGAGACAGCTCTTTGAGAACATCTCCATTGCCGTTTTTCCACCCGCTCTCACGAACAGTATGTGTGCTGTATGCACTCGGCCAAAGGCAGAAACCGTCATGATGTTTTGCGGTAATAACAATACCCTTCATTCCGGCCAAACGGGCTGTCTTAGCCCACTGCTGACAGTCAAGATGTGTGGGTGCAAAGACTTTAGGGTCTTCTTTGCCGTCTCCCCATTCCACATCGGTAAATGTATTGGGTCCGAAATGAGCAAACATATAATACTCCATTTTCTGCCATTCAAGCTGAGCAGGCGTAGGAGTAGGACCATAAGGCTTTGGAGCATTCTGCTTTTCGCAGGCAGATAAGCAGATAACAAGTCCGGCCACAATAGCAGCTCGGAGAGGCTGATACAAAGATTTAGTTTTCATTGTCGTCTTATTTACAAGTCAGTCTAATTTTATAAGTCGCAATTTAAGAAAAAAAGAGAAAA
>CAZSXE010000028.1:8629-22970 GCA_964611185.1 uncultured Muribaculaceae bacterium
TTATTTACAAGTCAGTCTAATTTTATAAGTCGCAATTTAAGAAAAAAAGAGAAAAGAGATGTTATATTTGAGTTGAATTATTGAAAATGCCCTTTTGAAAATAGTATTAATTTAAAAACATTTTTCGTTTCTACTAAAAACATCCGCTGCCATTAGTATGAATAAATTTACGGGATACTCCGATTATTTGGCTTATAAATATGCGGCTAACTCGGAATATTTGTATAAATAATTTGCGGTAAATATTATTTATAATTATCTTTGGGCACATTTTAACAAATAATGCTATGACTGAAAGATTATTTCAAAGGAAGATTTTTAATAAAATATTGGAGTGGAAGCGAGACTCTAATGGTAAAACCGCATTGTTGGTTCAAGGAGCGAGACGTATCGGTAAATCGACAATTGTTGAAGAGTTTGCCAAAAAAGAATACTCATCATACCTACTCATTGATTTTAACAAAGTAACAAAAACAGTGATGTCCCTGTTTGATGATCTTATGGATCTTGACTTTATATTTCTTCAGTTACAAACTATTTACAATGTTGTGTTGGAAGATAGGAAATCTGTAATAATATTTGATGAAGTTCAGAAGTGTCCTGCAGCCAGACAAGCAATTAAGTATCTTGTTCAAGATGGGCGGTACGATTATATTGAAACAGGATCTCTTATCAGCATAAAGAAAAACACTAAGGATATAACCATACCGAGTGAGGAGACTCGTGTCAACATGTATCCAATGGATTTTGAGGAATTCCGCTGGGCATTGGGTGATAATACATCTATTCCATTTATTAAATCCTTTTTCGAAAAGCGTATCCCATTGGGTGTTGCCCATAGAACCAAGCAACGAGATTTAAGATTGTATATGCTTGTAGGTGGAATGCCTCAAGCGATAAACGAATATATTGATACAAATAATTTGAGTAAAGTTGATTCCATAAAGCGGTCTATAATTCAGTTATACTACGATGATTTTCTAAAAATAGACCCAACAGGGAGGACAAGTAAAATGTTCGTATCTATACCAGCCCAATTAAGTAGAAATGTATCTCGATACTATACCTACTCAATTATCGGAGATGTCGATGCCAACAAGAAAGATGAGATGCTTGTTGATCTTGAAGACAGCAAAACAGTTCTTGTATCATATCATATCAATGATCCAAATGTAGGTATGGCGCTCAATAAAGATATGAGACGTTATAAATTGTTCGTTGCAGATACAGGTCTGTTTGTAACAATGGCTTTCTGGGATAAAGATTTCACGGATAATATTATATATCAGAAATTGCTTTCTGACAAGTTGGATACCAATCTTGGTTATGTTTACGAAAACTTAGTTGCCCAAATGCTGACGGCATCTGGTAATAATTTGTTTTACTACATATTTCCTGCCGACGAAAAGCATTATTATGAAATTGATTTTCTTATAAGCAGAGATAATAAAATATGTCCAATAGAGGTAAAATCATCGGGGTATAAAACTCACGCGTCATTAGATGCATTTAGACGAAAGTATTCATCGCGCATTAAGCATAGTTATTTGTTATACACAAAAGATTTGCAAAGAGACGGTGAAATAAGTTACTTGCCGATTTATATGACAGGTATGCTATAATTGCATATTTATCTGTTATACAGTTAATATAATATAATTGTTATGCAGTTATTTACTATCGCCAGCCGCTTGTGTAACTGTCACACCTATTTGGGCATTTATTAATGAATAATGAGGATTCAGATACTTAAGAATAGTGAATTGTTGTTATTTTAATATTGATATATCTTTCGTTTTCTACAATAGACTTGCTAACTTCCACGCTTGAATATTTCGTATTCCTCCTTTTGATGGTTGAGCAATGTCATCTAAAGAGACTACTATCTTTTCATAAGAGTCATTAATAGCTTCAAGTGGAGAATATTCTCGCTCGATGGTTTGTTTGTCTATCAACATATATGTTGCCTGAATATAGATTGTCCGATCACCTTTAATTGCAACAAAATCTACCTCTTTATCTTTGATGGCACCCACATAAATATTATATCCACTACGAACAAGCTCGAGATATACCAAGTTTTCAAATATATGGCCGACACCATATCCGAAACCTTGATAGAGGTAATTATTGTATGAAAGGTCATTGGCGTAGTACTTACAATTTCCTGCTATGGTCTCTTTCCCCTTGATATTGAATCGCTCTACTCGATGGATTAAATATGTATTTTCTATGTACCCAATGTAGTTAGATACTGTGTCGTAACTTGTTTTGCGCCCGGAACTTTGAAAGTAGTTTGCTATATTGCGTACAGAAAGCAGATTGGAGGCGTTGTTTATCAAATAGACAAAAATATCTTCAAGTAACTTTGTGTCCTTGATATTATATCTTTGAATGATGTCTTTGAGTAAAACGGTGTCTTTCAACGCTTCTATATAGTTTCGCTTAACTTCATCGTTAGAGAGTTGAAATAACTCGGGCATACCTCCTGTTCGCATATACTCGATATAGCTTTGCTTAATGTCCTCTTTTTGAGTTATCCCCAAATACTCGTTGTATGATAAAGGCAGTATCTCAAAATCGACATATCGACCCGATAATAGAGTCGCAAGTTCTCCGGATAACATTTTTGAATTAGAACCACTGATGAACACCTCATACTCATCAACATAATCTTGAGAATACGAATTAATTATGTGTTCCCATCCTTTGATGTTTTGTATCTCGTCAATAAAAAGATATATATGTCCTTGAGGTTTAATCAGGTGCTTGTAGAGCTTTACCAATTCATCGAGGTCTGAGTAAGTCTTGACAAAATCGAAGTCAGAAAACTCTTTGTTTAGAAAAAATATATTTTTCTTGTCAACGCCACTCTCAATCAACTCCATTGCCAACTGGCGCAGAATATAACTTTTACCGACTCGTCGTTGGCCAACAAGCACTTTAACTAATCTGTTACCGATATATGAATGTATCTTTTTAGTATATCCATCGCGTAAAAAACCTATTGGAAGAGTCTCTCCATCCCATAGATTATATTTTCTTAGAGCTTCAAACCTTTCGTTCATAGTCTATATTTTGCCACAAATATATAAAAGTTTAGAATACAATCGTAACTTTTACTGAATTATTTTCAAGCAGGCTGTGTAAGCTTCCCCTTTTTGTGCGCTTCCCCTTTTTAGGACTGTTTTGAATTATACAGTTAATATAATATAATTGTTATGCAGTTATTTACTATCGCCAGCCGCTTGTGTAACTGTCACACCTATTTGGGCATTTATTAATGAATAATGAGGATTCAGATACTTAAAGGTTATATGGAATTTTCTCTCATTGGGTTTGGCATTCCTCTGAAGAATAACCGTGATGGTTTCTCCATTAGTATAAACATCAAACCACGGACCTTTACATTTTTGCCCATAGCTTTCTAACTCTTCCGGATAAAGTTCTTTCTCCTCAGATTCATAAGAATAATGAATTGTTGTTATTTTAATATTGATATTATCTTTAATAGGGGTAAACACAACTGTTTGAGCTTCTTTTGTGGGATTGTTGATGCCTCTAAACCAATTCTCTCGTTTAATGACTTTTGCACACCCTGACAATGTCAATACTAAGATGATAAATGATATAATGATATGTTTGTTATGGTTATTCATAATTATACATTATTATAATGAATACATAATTGTTCTATAATTCCAAGTAAAATAACTATTTTCTGTCCCTTTGCTTCCGGAATCTATTTCATTATCTATAGCTACTTGTTTTGTTGTATCGAAAACGCCTTGATTGAAATACCCATCAAAGACACTGTTCCATCCCCAATTAATATGAAATAATTTCTCTGTTGAAACTGTAATTCCTGTCCCATGGTTTATTTTATTTCTAATAAACAAACCATCTATTACCCAAGCATGTCCTTCTCCTCCGCCATTTCCATCGATATATACAGGTAGTTTTTTCATGATAGTTTTTTTAATTGTTAGAATAAATGTTATCGTTTTATACAAAATAAGGTATTTTTATTCAGATATGTAAATACTAAACTACTTACGTAACATTATCAAAAATAAACACATTGATTATTAGAAGAAAATATTGCTGCCAAAACAATTGTTAGACCAGTGTAAAGGATTTTTTTCATATTTATTTATCTAATTATCAAGTCCTCACATTTTCCTTCATAGAAGACATCACATTCGATTACTCTTTCTTCAGATGGAAGGAGGTTAAAGTATCCGTCTGAGAAGTGTGCAGGAAGGATTTCCATAGCTGTCTCTTTTTCGATAACATTTAGTTTGATAAACGGAATTATATTGTGAGAGTTATTCTTGACTTTTATTTTAAAATGGTGGGTGTTTCTCTCGCTCTTACCCTTGAAAACAATCTTGGGCTTAAGAGAAAGATCCCTCCCTGACATTGTATAACCTCCCACATAGTAATCGTTAACAGATACAATATTGTCTCTATCATCTGAAAGGGTAAGTCTGAGAAGAAATTTCTCCGGTAAAGTTTGCAATGCATCCGTCATAAAAGCAGAATCGAGGCAGAGAGTGAGTGAGTTGGCTCCGGCGTTTCCTTTCCATTTGGCAGAAATAAGTTCTTTCCCGCTTATATGGTCATGACAAGTGGCTGTCGCTTTCAGATTTCGAGCTTCTTTTTTTGTGGAATTGATGATACAGATACTTTTGGTGTCGAGATTGTATTGAATATGCAGTGGCTCGCACCCCTTCTTGGCACCGAAAAAAGATCCGGGTGTCTGAAAATCATAAGTGTAGGTCTGCCAGATCATACTTGGCCATGCAGGATGTGACATCCATAGAATAAGTCCTGTCGTGTTGTTCCACATTCGGCTGTTCCAGCTCTCAATCATCGATCTCCACGCGTGGTAGCAGACAGGCTGTGCAGCATCGGCAAATAGCTCCATCATCTTGTCGGCTTGCGCCAATGTTTCAGCTTCTACCAAAGTTTCGGCTTGCGCCAATGTTGAGACTGTGCCATTGCCGAAGGCGACACCTTCCTTCACCTTTTCGACAGCTTTCATAAATCCATCGAAATTTTGGGTAGTGTGATGCAAGTCGTGATATGCCCACACATCATTTATGGGCCATCGGTCTTCAGGGGCGATGAATTTGCGTAGCGTAGATGCGGTAGGTACTGCGTAAGAGCCCATCTCGGTATTAAACCCGTCCGCCCTCTGAGAGAAATAGAGGGAAGGGTCTTCAAAATAGTTCCAAGGTCCGCTTGTCCCCATATTCAGAAAACGAGACTGTCCGTGATAATGGCGGGTAGGGTCCTCGGTGGCAGTCATTTCGGCAAGTTCTTTCTCCAGTTCAACAGGGGCAAATCCTTCGTTTCTCGGACACCATATTGCTATGGAGGGATGGCATCGAAATCGTCTGACTACATCTTCTGCGTTTTCTAAAAACAATTTTAAATCGATAGGCCCCACAGTATCTTCCCCTGTCATCCAAAAGTCATTCCATACGAGCATCCCGTATCGGTCGCAAAGGGAGTACAGGCTTTCCTGTGTCGTTTCGCCGGTCCAGTTTCGTATGATGTTGAAATTCATATCTCGATGTAGAGCTATGTACTTTTCGAGGTTCTCGCGAGAATCTCTTTTAAGGGCATCATCCATTCCCCAATCCCCTCCGCGACAGAAAATACGAACTCCGTTCACCTTAATGATAAAATTCTCCCTTACTGGGTCGATGCTCGGCAGCAACTTCAACCCCGCCATCTCGCCTCTGTCAACCGAGAGGCAATCTGCATACGATGCAAAGGAGGATATATATAGATTTTTTTCTTTCGAATATAATACTTTGTTGATGTTATCAAACATCGGTGGGAGCTTCTTTCCGGAGGAGGGGAATATGCTTTGGGCATTATCGTGGAGAGCGGAGGAGATATTGCCGCAGGAGGAATATCTGTCCACAGGGCTCCACTGTACCCTTATTGCACCATCTTTAGCAGAGTGAGCCATAAGTTCGTAACTCATCTCTCTGATTCCGAAATCGAGCTTCTTCTCATCCGAAACAGCACCCTCACAGATAGTCGAGAGCTGTAATTTGTAAAGTGGCTGCCCTCCGTAGCCGTTTGGCCACCATAGTTCGGGGTTTTTCAAAAGAAGTTCAGGGTGAGTTTCAGGGGAAAAAACCATATTTTTTATCTCTCCGGGCATCAGTTCGAATGGTAGCTTAAGCTCAATATGGTCGCATCTGTCCCTGTCGCAGCACGAGGGTTTGATGATGATTGCCTTGATGATTCCTCTCTCCGCTTGAGTACCGTCGTTCCTAATTTCGGATTCTATGGTTAGGGATGCGCTCGTGGTATCAGGTAAAGGAAGATCTGTTACTATCAGCGGATCGCAAATTCTAACTGCACCTCCTACGGACAATCTTACATCCTGCCATATTCCTACATTCCTGTCCCGTATCCCAGGGACCCAGTCCCATCCTACTGAGGAGATAAAAGTGGGTCCGTCAAGACTTGTCGCCCCTCCGTTGAGGCCCTGTCCCTCGGAGATACTCTGTTCGTGGGGGATACCCGGGTGGTAGAGAGGAAGAATATGAACGCGGAGGCTATAATTGGGCGAAGCCTCTGCCTCGGAGCCAATTATATCGGTTACATCGAATATGCCCCTTTTAAAAGCACCTGTCATATCTCCTATTTTATGACCGTTGAGGAGCACCTCAGAGCGGTAATTTATCCCGTTGAATGTGAGATAAAAGCGTTTTGAGGAGAGTGACTTGTGTAGCTCTTGCGGCAATGTGAAATTCACTTCATACCACCAATCCTTTTCTGACAAAGAATCAGGAATAGACATATTGTTGAGTCCGTAATAGGGGTCGGGATATACTCCCTGATCTATGAAAGTGGTAAGAACTGTCCCCGGAACAGTGGCGTTAAATTTATCCTCGCCGTCTATCAGAATCCAGCCATCTGAAATAATCCACTCCCCAAAATAGGGATCGGCGTTATCCGTAGTCTTGACAAGTCGAGTTTTAATATCCTTGAAAGGAACCCTCGTACTTATCTGAAAAGGGGCATTGCCCTTAGGGAGGATTGTTTGTGGCTTATCAAGTCCGCTCCAAGGCTCCTGGGCAGAGGCTTTGTGATATATTCCGTTAAAAAAGAGTGCAGAAACAATGATTATTGCACCGAATAGTCTTGTGATATTTTTCATAAAAATATAGAGTTATATCACAAAGATACTCTTAATATTTGTTACATATTACTTTTCTTTCGGCAAACGATAAAATGATTTTGATGTGGTATCCCTCTCTGTTATTTTTTCTAAGTCGCCGGTGTGATCATCAGAATTGATATAAACGATTTTGTCATTAATGGTAATGGATGAGCTGAGATAATCGTCCATCCATTCGTCATTTTTCTCTGTGGGATGGATAAATGTGTCAGTTATATCCTCGTCGATATAGTTATTAATTTTATTACAAGAAATGCTTAACAAAATTACAATAAAAAGGACCAATATTTTTTTCATACTTTATGTGTTTTAGCCATTCAACACATATATAACAATCTGAAAAGCTAAAAGTTCAAAAAGTTTTAAAAAAATATTGTTTATCTCTCCTCTTCTATGTCTGTGGTGCCCGGTAGGGCTGAAATGGAGGTTTTGTCGTATGTAGAGGGGTGTCCTAAGATAGGAGTTTTGCACTGGATACCGAGCTTTTGTAATTTTTCTGATGTGATGGCGACCGATTTGCTTCCGGGTCCGCGACCGAATAATTTGTTGTTTGCATTGTCGAATGTCTCTTTCATCTTGTCGATGCTCTTTCCAATACCGGTGAATGTGCTGATAAATGAGTTTACCCTATCAAGAAGTTCTGATGCCGTATTGGCGATAGCCTCAGTGTTTCTCTGTCTTTCGTGTTCATCCCATATATATCTGATGATGGCGAGCATGGTGATGATATAAAAATCACCGGTAATGATGACATTTTTGTCGAAAGCTTCATTCCATAACTGCTTATTATCTTGGAAGAAAAGCTGAAAGGCGTTGTCGTTGGGGATATACATTATTACATATTTCAGGCTATTCTTGTCGGTCTTTCGAATCCCGGCAGCATAGTCTTTTCTCGAAAGTTCGGCGATATGTGTTTTGACACTTTCAATATGTCTTTTCTTCGCATCTTCGAGAGCTTCGGCAGAGGCATCCTTGTCGCAATAATCCATATAAGCAGAAAGACTCACTTTGGAATCTATTATCACCACTTTCTTGTCGGGGAATGTGACAATGTAATCAGGAACCATTCTTCTCCCGGTATCGTCACTGCGTACAGCCTGATTTGCCTCATCGCGAATAGTTTCCTGCTTGTAATAATCCACACCCTCGATAAACCCACCATCCTGAAGCAAGTTTTCAAGGTGAGTTTCACCCCAGTTCCCCTGAATTTTATTATTGCCCTTCAGGGCTGAAGCCAAATTGTCGGCCTCTTTCCCTAAGGAGGTCGTCTTCTCCATCATCGATTTTATCTGCTCTTCGATGGAAACAGCGTTTTTCAGGGATTTTTCCTTACTCTCCTGCACCTCTTTTTTAAACTCCTCCATCTTCTCTTTCAGAGGGTCGAGGATAGCTTTGATGTCTTTGTTGTTAGCTTCGCTCAATCCTTTAGTTTTCTCATCGAACATTTTTTCCGCCGCTTCGGCAAATGCCAATTTAAGGGCATCCATCTGCGTTTTTAGCTGCTTTTCTGCTGATTCATTCTGTTCTCTCAAGGATTGCCTCGATTTTTCATCCTGCTCTTTCATCTGAGAGCGAAATTTTTCCTCCTGCTCCGCCAATCCCCTTAGGGAGCGTTCTTCTGCCTCAGATAGAGCTTCTTTCCCTTCAAGGATACTTTTCTCAAGGTGCTCATTGTCGGAGACGAGCTTAGCGTTTTGAGTGCTTAAAGTTAAGATAATCTGCTCTTTATCAGCAATATTCTTTCTTCTCTTACTCACAAAAATGATAAAAGCTATGGCCGTAACAGCAGCTCCTGCCATCAGGGCGATAAATGTCATGACATTAATTTCCATGGGTGTAAAGATAGATAAAAAAAAAGCATCGTGAATAGACCGATGCTTCTTTTTTTTACAACTAAATGATCGAGGTTATTAGATAAACCATATAGAAAGAACTATTAGAATTAACTTGGCACAAAGATAAAGTGAGAATGAACCGTATAATTGTAAATATGTATCAAAAAATGGTATAAATGCGAAAATATATTTTCATTTATTTAAAAAAACTCAAAAAATTAACAAAATGGTTCAATGTTTCCATTTTTTTGTGATATTTGCTATACATCAAAATTACTTTAAAATAGATTTATGAACCACGTATTATTTACATTTCCCCAGCCTAAAAATGAACCAGTAAAGTCATATTTAAAGGGGAGCCCCGAAAGGGAAGCTCTTGAAGCGGAGCTTAAAAGGCAAACCGACACTATAATCGATATTCCTCTTATCATAGGAGGAAAAGAGGTTAGAACAGGTGATATAGGCAAAGTGGTTATGCCGCATGACCATCACCATGTACTGGCCACCTATCACAAAGCGGGTGAAAAAGAGATAAAAATGGCTATCGATGCAGCAATGATGGCTCGCAAAGAGTGGTCAGATCTTGACTGGACAGTCCGAGCATCCATAATGTTGAAAATTGCTGATTTGCTTGCAGGTAAATATCGTGCGGTGGTCAATGCCGCATGTATGCTGGGGCAGAGTAAGAATATTTATCAGGCTGAAATCGATTCGGCTTGTGAGACTATTGATTTTTTCAGATATAATGTTTCTTTTGCCGGCAAAATATATGGAGCGCAGCCCAAAAGTGCCCCCGGGCAGGTAAACAGTGTCGAATATCGTCCTCTTGAAGGATTTGTTATGGCGGTAACACCTTTTAATTTTACCTCTATTGCCTCAAATCTTAATATGTCTCCTGTGCTAATGGGTAATACCACAATATGGAAAGTATCCACAACATCGATTCTTTCCAATTACTATCTTATGAAGATTTACGAAGAGGCAGGACTTCCCGCAGGTGTTGTCAATTTCCTTTGCGGAAGCGGAGCCTTGATAGGCAAGAATGCCATTGAGTCGCCCGATTTGGCCGGTATTCATTTCACCGGTTCAAGTTCTACATTTAACACATTGTGGAAGCAGGTTGGTGAAAATATAGATCATTATAAATCATACCCTCGACTTGTAGGGGAAACAGGAGGAAAGGACTTTATTTTTGTTCATCCCTCTTCAAATGTAGATGATGTAGCTATTGGCGCTTATTGCGGGGCATTTGAATATCAAGGGCAGAAGTGTTCTGCTGCCTCAAGAATGTATATCCCCGCCTCTCTGTGGAGCGCAGTACTTTTAAAAATGAAAAAAATAGCTTCGGAAGTTAAAATGGGTGATGTCTCAGATTCTGACAATTTTATCAATGCGGTTATTGACGAAGCCTCATTCGATAATATTGTTTCACATATCGAGTATGCCCGCCACTCAGAAGATGCCAAAATCGTTCTCGGAGGAAAATATGATAAATCGAAAGGTTATTTTGTGGAGCCTACAGTCATAGAGACGACAAATCCTCATTATAAATCTCTTGAGGAGGAGATATTCGGACCTGTTTTGACTGTTTATGTATATGAAGACAAAGATATAGAGGAGGCTGTCAAGCTATGTGATACTACTTCTCCGTACGGACTTACCGGTGCAGTCTTCGGAAGAGATCGTATTGCCGTTCAGAAAATCGCCGAATCTCTTCGATATGCAGCAGGTAATTTCTACATAAACGATAAGCCTACTGGAGCAGTGGTCGGAATGCAGCCTTTCGGGGGTTCCCGCGCATCCGGAACGAATGACAAAGCGGGTGGAGAATTTAATCTTATCCGTTGGACAATACCGCGTGCAATAAAAGAAACGCTTGTCTCCCCTACCGATTATAGATATGGCTATATGAAGAAATAGATTATTCAGCGCAATGAGAACTCGCATCCGCAGTAGCTTTGATTGTAAAACTGCTTTGCGAGTTCGTTTCTACGCTCGTATAATCCCCCTCTTCTCCAGTTTTTATCCCAGAAAGTCACTCCAGGATAGAGTGCGGCGGCGTATTTGCCCGCTTCAAACACTTGATTAATATCTTTCCATCTTGAAGAAGCGAGGGTTGTGGTAAAAGTGTCGAACCCATGCTCCGATGCGTACTTTGCGGCTTCCGCCAATCTGTATTTGAAACATTCGAGACATCTTGCCCCCCGTTCGGGTTCATCGGCCAGGTGTTCTACTTTAGAACGCCACAGATTGTGGGCATCTGACCATTGTGCACTTGAGCATATATCTTGCATCTGGTGCTTCTGTATTGCCCTAAGGGCGCAAGCACCGTATTTGGCATCCTGCTGCATGGCATCGGGGTAATCGGCTTCACGGGATTCGCTCGCTTTTTTGTAGCTGCAAGCAAAATCATTAATGGCTGCTCCTTCGTCAAATCGGTCAAAGTCCGCTATTTCTACTCCCATCTCGCCGGCGTAGCGGACAATCTCCTGCTTCCTCTTCAGGTATTCCTCTTCCGGCCATATATTCGGATTGTAAAAGAATATTGTAGGACAATAGTCGTTCCGGAGCATCCATTCAAGGATAGCAGCAGAACAAGGGGCGCAGCAGGAGTGTAAAAGTATCTTCTTCATTTGTGGAACAAAAGTAGAAAAATTTTTATATTTTTGTGTCTATGAAATTTTTGATTCTTTCTTGTTCGACAGGTGAAGGACATAACTCTGCGGCGGGGGCATTACAGGAATATTTTAATATTTTCAATGTAGAGTCTCAAATAGTAGATACCCTTTCACTCGTAAATTCGGATGTCTCTAAAACAGCATCCGATATCTACCTTTTTTCCACAAAAACCAAAATGTTCAGGTTTTTGTACAACGCCGGAGAGATAGTTAGAAATCCTAAATTAAAATCACCGGTGTATTTGGCCAATAGGCTTTATTGCGGCAAGCTACTCGATTTTATTACAAAAAACGCATTCGATGCTGTCATTTGTGTACATCTGTTTCCGGCCGAAGCTATCACTGCGCTAAAAAGAGCAGGGAAATTAAAAATCAAAACGATGTTTTTAATGACGGATTACACATGTATTCCGTTTATGGAAGAGACAAAACTTGATTATTATATTGTTCCGCACGAACATCTGATAGAGGAGTGTGTCTCTAAGGGTATTCCGCGCGAGAAGCTCTATCCTTACGGCATACCTGTCAAGTCACATTTTTATGAAAGAAGCCCTAAAGAATATGCTCGGGCAAAGTGCAGAACCCTTTTTGGAGGTGGTGATGGAGCCGGCTGTCAAGACTCCTCAGTCCGTTTGGATGAAAGTCTTGTTTGGATGCTTGTTATGTCGGGAAGTATGGGGTATGGTAATGTCAAGACTTTGGTAGAGAAAATAGTAGCCGAAAAGACTCCGAAAGAGGTAATCATCGTTTGCGGTAACAATGCAAAACTCCAAAAAACATTGTCGAAAGAATATCTGTCAGCCCCCGGCGTGACCGTCATAGGTTTTACGGATAAAATAGGGGTCTTGATGGATGCCTGTGATGTACTTTTCACAAAGCCGGGAGGATTGTCAAGTACCGAAGCTGCTGCCAAAAACATTCCTGTTATCCATACTGCACCCATTCCGGGGTGTGAGACACACAATGCCCTTTTCTTTCACTACCACGGGATGTCTTACAGCACCACAGATATAGACGAACAGGTAAGAGAAGCCGTACGCCTATGTTTAGATGAAGGGTATAAGAAAAGGATGCTTCTGTCTCAGAAAATGAATATCAACACATTCACGGGAAGGGATATTCTTACCCTACTTTGCAAATGATTTTTTATAGATATGATGACTTATCATCTCACCTGCTGCCATAAGGATAAATATGCAGCAGCAGATTACGAGAAGTAACTGGTTGGAGGCCAAAACCTGTATCCCTTTGAATAATGAATTATTAAGAAGGACGGCGATAGAGTGAAAAGTGTCAAGTATCGGGACGAACGAAATGATCTCGTAGAACGAAAGCAGGAATATAATTGCCGACAGAGTAGCTGCCGATACTAATGAGTACATTATCATCTGCCACACGGAGTGAATGTGCTTTCGTTTGAGGCTTTCTGCCAATATGGCATCCATTACGCGTGAAGTGAAATCCGAAGGGAGCATATTATTATTATCCATATTCATTTCAATTCTGTTTTAATTTTAGTTCTTGCTCTAAATAGCCTTGTTTTGACATTTGATAGGGAAAGACCGGTTATATCAGCTAACTCGGAGAGACTTTTTTCTTGTTTGTAAAAAGCCATCATAAGGAACTTATCGATCGTATCAAGCCTGTTTATAGCATTTTCAAGCAATTCATACTCTTTTTCGCATATTTTTTTAAGAAAAACATCCTCTTCACTTTCATCCGCCACAAACTCTTTTTCGACTTCTCTCTGCGAAAATAGTAATTTTTTCTTTTTTCGTAAAGAAGAAATGGTAAGATTGTAGGCAATCCTGTATAGCCAAGTCGAAAAAGAGCTCTCCCCTCTAAATTTTTTTAATGAAAAAAACGCTTTTACAAATACATCCTGTGCCAATTCCTCTGCATCCTCCCTATTTCCTGTCATTTTATAAATAAGGGTAAATATATTTTCTCCATAAGCATCGACAAGATCTCTATAGCAGGAGGTGTCTCCGCTTCGAACCTTTTCTATTAATATAAGCTCCTTATCTTTATTCATTTTCACTCTCTTTGACGCAAATATCATCACAAAGTTACAAGAAATTAAAACACAACATCCATAGACCGTTTTTCTCAATCACCCAATACTCAGCACTATATAACTTTGTCCCAGTCCAAAAATGGACTGGGACGATTGTGGAATAGAGTGATTATCAAAGGATTAAGAAAAACGGTCATTTCGTCAAATTTTTTCCTCCAAATGTATCCTCCACAGGACATATCCACCCGCGGATACGAATAGCGGGAGGGGCCCGTTGGATATGAGTTCTAGCGCAGCGAGGACGAAGAAGACAATGAGAGGTCTGAAGTGAGGCAAAGCCGAACGGAGTTCCTGTGAAGGATACATTCTGTGGAGAAACCTACTATTTAAAGTTTTTCTATTTCCTCAGCAGTAAGACCGGTAATATTTGAAATATCTTCGATAGGCATTCCTGCTTTCTTCATTTTTATGGCAATCTCTTTTTTCCCTTTTTCTATTCCTTTCTCCATTCCTTTCTCCATCCCTTTCTCCATTCCTTTTTCCATTCCTTTCTTCATTCCAGCCTTCATCCCTTTCTCCATCCCCTCTTCCACACCTTTAT
>CAZSXE010000029.1:0-20433 GCA_964611185.1 uncultured Muribaculaceae bacterium
AAATGTTGCAGAGGTTGTTCCTTCTCCTGTGGATAGTGTAAACTCTGCTGCTATTTCGCTATTTCCCCAAAAAGTGGTAATCTTATCCCCTTCTGTCCAGTTGACAACATTTGATTCTCCAAGTGAAGTCTTGGTATCGGGCAGTTCCGATGTGGCAGAGATGGTGATAATATTTTCTTCTCCGCCATTAATAGAAGTTTCGCTCTTCTCGCAAGAAGAGAGTACAGGCATTGCTATCAATGTTATGGCTGCTATTTTAAATATTGCCGTAGGCATTTTTTTTATTCCTTTCATAATTTTTTTCTTAATAAATAATTTTTTAGCTGTTCCATCCTCCATCTTGGTTACCGAAGCCTTCTGTGCCTCCCGATTGGGCGAAGCCCTGCTCGGCCTTTATAACTATCACATCGATTTCGGGTGCGATGTATTCTCCTTTTGCATTTTCTTTCATAAGCATCTATTTTAAAATATGTATATAAATTCCTTTTATGCTGTTGAAACAATTAATAATCGAAATTGTTCAAATTCGGATATATAATTAATAGAAAATTATACAATTTAACATGGTGTACTGACTTAAAAAGGCCAAAATCCATTTTGTTTCCACTCCCGTTTTTCTTTTTTACCTATCTCCTATCCAGCGCAGAAGTTCGCGATACAGATTCTCTCTATATGAAAATTTCCCTTGAAATCCCCAGCCGTGTCCTCCGTCGGGATAGATGTGAAGTTCGGCAGGGACATCTTTATCTGTCAATGCTTGATAGAAAACCATAGTGTTTTTAACCGGGACGACTGTATCATCTGCCGTTGAGATGATAAAAGTAGGCGGGGTATCAGACTGGACATTGAGCTCGCTCGAAAAGTGTCTTGTAAGCTCATCTGAGGCATTTTCCCCGATAAGATTTTTTCGAGAACCGAGGTGAGTGAATGAGGGATCCATCGTGATAACGGGATAAAAGAGTATTCCGAAATCGGGGCGGTTATTATTGTTTGTAAACTGTGTCAGTACTGTCGAAGCGAGATGACCTCCGGCAGAAAAGCCCATTATCCCCACTTTGGCTCTCTGCGCCTGCACACCCGAAGGTCGCATATTGGGATTTATCCCCTGTTCTGCTGCAGACCCCTTTCCGGTAACTCTATCAGATGCGATTTCTCTCAACTTTTCCATTGCACGCAGTGCGTCCTGAAGGGGAATTTCATAATTTCCTTCAGGGAGACGATAATAAAGTACCGCTGCCGCAATACCATTGGCATTCAGCCATTGAGCGGTCATACTTCCCTCGCTGATTTTGGAAAGTGCCCTATAACCGCCACCGGGGCATACCAATATATATTTTCCGGTGGTAAACTCGGCCGGAATATATATATCCATCACCACATCGGGCTCTCCCTCAGGATAAAGGTCGGCTTTAAAAGTGAATTGCGCCAGCCCTTTAACTGAAAAAAGGGAGAGCGCCATAAATAAAACTAACTTATAAAAACTTTTCATCTTAGTATTTTTTCAATGCTAAGATAATTATTATTTACAATATGGCGGCTAATTATCTGCATCCCAGTCTATAACATACAACATCCTCAGGAGAGATTTTTCCGAGGATGTTGGTAGGAATGTGTTGAAAATGAGTGCTTTAGTCGCCAGCATGGTTTACGGCCGCTTTTTAAGCAGGATGGATTCTATTGATTCTTTCAAAGAGGCTTTGGGCTGTGCACCCTGCATAATGGAGGGTTCTCCATTCATAGGGATAAACAGTAATGTGGGGATGGACTGAACACCGAATACTCCCGCAAGTTCGCGCTCTTTATCCACATCTACCTTATATATATAGATGTGACCATCATACTCTGCTGCAAGGTCTTCAAGAACAGGGGCGAGGCTCTTGCAAGGGCCACACCATGTAGCGTAAAAGTCTATAATTGCAGGCTTATCGCCCAAATACTTCCAAGTCTGAGGATTTTTCTCGAAATCCATAACTTTGGTTAAAAATTCTGATTTTGTCAATTGAATTGTTTTCATAACTATTTCTTTTTTATTGTTGTCGTTTTTGTTCATTTTAAATGCTGAGAAAATTAATAAGCCGATTAATGTAACAGCGATTACAAGTAAATACTTTTTCATTTTTATGTTGTTTTAATATTTAATGCAAAGTAAAACATATAATCATTATAAATCAAACAGATAATTTCTATATTTGCATAGATAAAATCTATATTATGACAATACAGCAGTTAGAGTACATTTTGTCGCTAAATCGACACCGTCACTTTATGAAAGCAGCGAGCGAATGTGGAGTGAGTCAGCCCACGCTAAGCGCAATGATTCAGAAACTTGAAGATGAACTTGATGTAAAGATATTCGATCGCAGCAAACATCCTGTCGAGCCTACGGCAATAGGAGAGCGCATCATTGCGCAAGCGCAAACCACCATAAACGAAATGGGGCACATAAACGAGCTTGTCCTCTCGGAGACCGGCACCCTCGCAGGGAACCTCAACATCGGCATAGCCCCCACCATAGCCCCCTATATCGTTCCTCAATTCATAAAGAAATTCAATGCCATCTATACTGATGTATCGCTGAAAATCAGCGAAATGCACAATGAAATGATTGTTTCCAAACTCCATGATGCCTCCCTCGATATGGCCATCATCGCCCAGACAACACCACACGACAATTTTCTCGAAATACCTCTTTACAGCGAAAAATTCGTGGCATATATGTCCCCCGAGAGCGAATACAAAAAATTAAAACTTCAGGCTACCGCTATGCCGGAAGAAAATCTGTGGGTACTTCAGGAGGGGCAGTGTCTTCTCCACGGACAGACATTCAGCTTCTGCAACAGCCCCACGGCCAATCACAACTACGAAGCGGGAAGCATCGACACACTTGTGCGAATAGTCGATCAGATAGGCGGCTACACCGTAATTCCCCAGATGCATCTCCATTTTCTCACTAAAACACAGCTGAAAAACATTCGCGAAATCACATCACCGCCGATGCTGCGCAATGTTCTCCTTATTATCCGCGAAGATTACATTAAAGAGCGTATGCTCAATGCGGTAACCGACACCATAAAAGAGATTATCCCTGAGGAAATGCTCGACGAAAGATTGAAAAAATTCGCAGTCAAGCTCAGATAAATTGGTTAGGGAAGTGCTACTTCTCTCTTTGTTTAAGAATTTTTTTAGCTGAACGGGAGAGCAGGACAAAGGCACCGGCGATAATGGCGGTATCTTTTATCACAAGACGGCCTGCTCCGGATAATAGCGGAAAACCATACTCTCCACTCCCCAGATTCGGAACCCAACACTCCGGAGTGGTGACCAAAAACGAAAGGGTGCCGATGGTCATAATTATGGCAAGCAACTCACCTACCATCCCTATTTTAGTAGAGAAGAAACCGAGGAAAGTCAGAATACCTATACTCATTATAAGGATACCAAGGCCGTGGGAAAAACCATAAGTATTATTCTCCTTGTGCCATTCGTATTTTTCTTGATTAAACTCTCCCTCTTTAAGTTTGTAATCTTTATACTCAGGGGCATCTTTGGTATAAAAGAAGCTCATAAAAGGGCTGTTGGCCACAAAAGGAACGATTCCTTCAGCCTCATAATTTTTGAATTTAAGTCCGCCTATCCATACGAATATGATGAGAATTGCTACACGAATCATTCCGTAGCCTAAATTTTTGGAAGATGCCGCTATATGTAAAAAGCGATCAAAAAGGGTGCAGAAAAATGTTTTCATTTTTATTTATTTAAGATTAATAATTTTCTGACTGCAAAATTCCGACATATATCTTTCGTAATAAATAGCAATTTTCCACAAGTAGTTTGCAATTATTCCCGATTTCCCTTATTTTCTTTCCGGTATTCCGAAATACTGACACCTGTCTGACTTTTAAAAAAACGGCTGAAAGCAGCTATATCTTCAAAATGGAGCAGATCTGCAATCTCTTTTGCACTCTTGCCCGTATATAATAGCAGGCGTTTGGCTTCAGTAGCGGTTCTTTCCAATATTATCTGCAGAGGTGAAGACAAATCACACTGACTAAAGAGATTAGAAAGTGTTTTAGGGGAGCGATTAAGCATAAGAGCATAGTCTTGGACCATCCTTTTCTCACGAAAATTATTATCCACCAATATATAAAACTGCCTTATTATATCAAAAGCGTGCTCTTTTTCTCTACTTATCCCCAAGCTCTCGTGTGCCTTTCTTGTACAAACAATAATAAATCGTTTCAATAAAATACGAAGCATCTCCTCCTGAAATCCATCCCTTTCATCATACTCTCTCTTGATATTCGACACGATTTGAGAAAGATTAGTCACATCATCTTCACTAAGTCTAAGTTTAAGCACCTGAGAGCCTCCGTGAAATAGAACTCCGCTGCAAGAAACCTCACTATCGTGTCCATAAATGCAATAAAAATTGCTGTTGAACAGCAATGCCATATACTTTCCATCGACATCCGTCACTTTTAAATGCTGAAGAGGAGTAAGTGCCACTATCTCATTTACAGAAAGTTTCAGAGGGATATGGTCTATTTCCATCGATATGGACCCTTCTACCACCAAAAAAAACTTATAGAGAGAGTTATCTCTTAACCATATATCATTCTTATGGAAGTCGTCACACAACGATATTTTTCCATTTAAAGGGGTTTGAAATACATATTCCATAACTATATTTAACTTAGTTTCAGTCCCACAATACCGGCCACAATAAGGCAGGCAGACAATAAGCGTAAAGTACTTGCAGAATCACCGAAAAAGATGATACCTATTACTAAAGTGCCGACTGCTCCTACCCCTGTCCATATTGCGTAAGCCGTCCCTATGGGAATGGTCCTCTGAGCAAGCCATAAAAAATAGCCACTCAGCCCCATAGAAATAATGGCAACTACTATCCATAATCCTCTATGAGGGGTAGTCTGCGACAATTTAAAACCGATTGGCCATCCTATTTCGAAGATACCGGCCATAAAAAGATACAACCAACTCATTTATTTAAAATTAAAATTTCATAATAATTTCTATTGCACACATATTGTAGCAAAGGTAATGACAAATTCATTACTTTTGCCTCCCATATTATGAACACAAAAGCAAAAGGATATATTTTAGGCATTATTGCAGCTGCCACCTATGGATTAAATCCTCTTTTCGCCATTAATCTTTACAGAGAGGGGATGAATCCCGAATCAGTGCTGTTTTTCAGATACCTTATAGCCATCATTCTCCTTTTAATAATGATCAAGCTTAGAGGTCGTAACTTAAAGGTCGAAAAGAAAAATTTTCCATTACTCGTCTTTATGGGAATTATAATGGCCATCTCATCTCTCTCATTATTTGCAAGTTACAACTATATGAGTGTGAGCATTGCATCGACCCTACTTTTCGTGTATCCCATAATAGTCGCCCTTATTATGACGATTTTCTTTAAGGAAAAATTGAGTATGCAGACTATATTATGCATTCTACTTGCCTGCGGAGGGATATGGCTTCTGTACAAAACAAGTACAGGCGCCACATTAAACTTGAAAGGGGTAATTTTAGTTTTAGTCTCTGCCCTATCATACGGCATTTACCTTGTCGGGGTAAATCAAACTCGCCTTAAAAATGTCGCCACACTTCAAATAACCATATATGTACTCATTTTCGGCTTGTCACTTTTCGCATTTCGTCTGCTGACAGGTGTCCCTCTTACCCTCCCCGACAAATGGTATTTATGGACCAATATTCTCGCTCTCGCCATTTTCCCCACTATCATTTCATTCCTCTGCACCACTTCAGCCATAAAATATATTGGTTCCACTCCTACGGCAATACTTGGAGCGCTTGAACCATTGACGGCAGTGCTGGTGGGAATCATTGCCTTCGGCGAAAAACTCACCCCGAGAGAGTGCCTCGGGCTCATATTGATCCTCGTAGCAGTTACTCTCGTTATTGCCGGAGGGAGAATTTCAACACAGCTCCTGAGATTCAGAAAACTTTTTCCAAAGCTACCATTAACCAAAAGAAACAAATAGAAATTAATTTATCCATGAGAACTGATAAGAAAAAATGCACTATACTTAAAAGTGAAATCCTTTTTGACAGACCGTGGTTAAAGGCACGAAGAGACCACATCATATCGCCCAACGGAAAAGAAACCCCCGAATACTATGTTTTAGAGTATCCCGACTGGGTCAATACCATTGCGATTACGCAAGATGGAAAATTCGTAATGGTATATCAATACAGGCACGGATTAAATTACACAGGGTACGAATTATGCGCAGGTGTCTGCGAAAAAGGTGATGAATCTTATGAAGCTGCCGCAAGAAGGGAGCTTCTCGAAGAAACAGGCTACGGCCACGGAACATGGCGGGAGCTTTGCTCAATTTGCGGAAACGCAAGTTCTACGAACAATTATACCCACTGCTTTATTGCCACAGGCGTAGAGAAAATCTGCGAACCTCATCTCGACCCCACCGAGGACCTCTCCTGCGAGCTGCTTAGCGAAGAAGAAGTACTCTCATTGCTGAATGAAGACAAAATCAAGCAATCACTTATGGCGGCACCGCTTTGGAAGTACTTTTATATGAAATCTCTCTAAAATAAGGATACCTATTATAAAAAGAAATGCCGAATCACTTCGGCACTTTTTTACTTAACCTAAAACTAAACCTATGAAAAAACTATTCGCATAAATATAATACAAAGTTCTTGCCAAATTATTTTTCATCATAACATATTGTTAAATTTTTTATCTATTTATGAAAATTTAGTTACATTTTTTCGTTTTTTAATTCCACTTTTTCGCAAATTGCTACCTAATACACGCAAATATTACATTAATTTTGTCGAAATATTAGAATGATTATATTTCATTCATAAGAATAACCTATTTATGTTTACTAAAAATTTGATTAAATTATTTGCTTCTTTGGCATTCTTGACCATCTCTTTTGGAGTTTTGGCACAAGAAATCAAAGTAACTGGAAATGTATCTGATGCAGTGGGTCCTATCCCCGGTGCAAGCGTCATGGTACAAGGACTTACCATCGGTGTCGCCACCGATGAAAACGGTAATTATTCGATTGCCGTACCTAATTCTGAAGCCGTTCTCGAATTTTCATCTCTCGGCTATAAGACTAAAATGGAAAAAGTAGGAACACGCAACATTATTAATATTGTCCTCGCTGAAGACAATGTAACTCTCGAAAATGTTGTAATTCTCGGTTACGGTGCTACTGCCCGTAAAAAAGACCTTTCCTCAGCAGTCGGAATTGTTTCAAAAGTCGATGAGCTCCTAACTCGTCCGGTAGCATCCACTGAAAGTTTGCTTCAGGGTCAGATTGCAGGTGTAACCGTCACTTCAGACGGAGGAAGCCCCGATCAAACACCTTCGATTATTATTCGTGGACAAGGTTCTAAAAACGGAGATGCCGTTCTATGGGTTGTTGACGGGATTCCGGGAGCACCTATTGCATCAATGAACGACATTGAAAGCATCACTGTTCTAAAAGACGCAGCTTCAGCTGCTATTTACGGTGCACAATCAGGGGCAGGTGGAGTAATCCTCGTAACAACAAAAAAAGCTCAGAAAGGTATTTCAGTAGAGTATGACGGAGTATTCGGCGCACGCCAGGCGACTAACCTCGTAACCCCTTTAAATGCTTCTCAACAGATAGAAATGCGTAAAATTTCTTACGCCAATGCAGGACTTACACTTCCTGACGGATGGAATACTACTAAGAACCCGTGGATTGCCACCAACAGGACCAACTGGATGGATGAAATCTTCAGAACCGCATTTTATCAAAGGCATAATGTATCACTTAATGCAGGTACAGAAAATTTCAAGAGTCGCCTTTCTCTATCCATGAACGACAATTCCGGAGTACTTGTAAGCACATTTAAAAAAGACTACGGTATTCACTATAACGGTTCATACCAAGTTAACAAATGGATTAAAATCTCCGAAGATTTATCATGGAATCAGAGTAGTGACCGCGGAGTCAATTACACAAGTGCGCACTCAGGTGTAATACTAAGTGCAGTATATATGCCCTCATCCGCACAAGCTTATGACGAAAACGGAAAATATGGCGGTACCACCACAGAAGATCCGGCTTATGTAGCCAAATACGGCTCTAATTTCGCCGATGCACACGGTGATGCCATAAACCCTCTTCGCCTTCTAAGCGCAAATTCTCTTTATAATAAAACTAATAACTTTTGGAGTACTACCGGATTGGAAATTGCGAATATTGTAAAAGGACTTAAATTCAACAGCAGATTCTCTTATGCAGTAGAAAACTACTTTTCAAAAGAGTTCTCACCGATGCGTACAGAGATCGGAAAACCGAACCTTTCCAATAATCTTTACTACAATTCAAGCAGATCCGATGAATGGAAAACAGAAAACACACTTACTTACGATCGCACATTCGGCAAACATACCGTAGGAGCTCTTCTCTCTACCACAGCCAATCACTTCGAAGCAAGAGGTTTTTCTGCTGATGGTACTACATTCTCCGATGAATCCGGAAACCTTCAATATCTTGCATTTGCAGGGAGCAAATCAGCTTCCGACTGGCACACAGGAGCAGATGCCAATGTCGCTGTAATAGCTCGTCTCGCATACAGCTATGACGACCGCTACTTCATAACCGGTTCATGGCGCCGTGACTATGCCGGCCGTTTAACAAAAGAGAATAATTTCGGAGATTTCCCTGCCATCACCGGTGCATGGAAAATTTCAAGTGAAAAATTCTTCCCTAAAAACGATGCTGTCAATCTACTCAAACTTCGTGCTTCATGGGGACGCATCGGAAACCTCGGTTCTATCCCTATGAACTATAAATCATCTACTCTATCAAGCAAAACATGGAATAGTGATACAGCTCTTTATGGAGTAGATAGCGGTGTTCTACAAGGTACTTTCTGGTGGTTGGGTACAGCTACAAATACCAATCTTACATGGGAGACCTCTCAGCAATTAGACTTAGGTCTTGATTTAAGCTTCTTCAAAGAAAAGCTTAATATGACCATAGATTTCTATGATAAGAAAACCTATAATCTAATTCAAGAACAGACTACAGGATGGCCTCAGACTATAGGTGTGGATGCTATGTTGGTAAATCAGGGAGTGATTAGAAACCGCGGTATCGAAGTACAGGCAGGATGGAGCGAAAGGGTAGGCAAAGATTGGAATTACTATATAAATGCCAACTACGCATATAACCACAACTGGGTAGAGAGTACAGGTATCATAAACGAAGACGGATCACAGGGTGTATGGACAGGTGAAGGGGAATTCCGCAGTATTCCTTGGATATATCAAACAGCGGTAGGTCAGCCCATTAACTCTTTCTTTTTGATTGAGACAGACGGACTTTTCCAGAGTGATGCAGAAGCTAATGCTTATACAAACAAAGATGGCGAAAAGATTCAGCCCAATGCAAAAGCAGGTGATTTAAAATTTATAGACTATAACAATGATGGAAAAATCACCGATGATGACCGTCAGTATATGGGAAGTGCCATGCCGAAACATACTTTTGCCCTTACAGCTGGTTTTGGATGGAAAGGCTTATCCTTCAGTATGATGCTTCAAGGTACAGCAGGAGGAAAAATCGCTTATGTAGCTAATACAATTCTTGTTTCAGATATAGAAGGAGAATTTAACAGAACTACAGATATTCTTAATGCATGGAGCCCTACAAACACAAATTCTAATATTCCCACATTAAGTAAAATCGACAACAACGGCAATTTTACCACAGCTTCTGACTGGTTCCTTGAAGACGGATCATACCTTCGTATCAAGAATGTCACTTTAGCTTATGATTTTACCAAGCTTCTTCAAAAAGCTACACATTTCTCTTCACGTAATAGCAGACTCTCTGTATATTTCAGCGGAGAGAACCTTTTCACTTTCACCAAATATTCAGGAATGGATCCTGAGTGTGGAGGTTTTGACACACTTAAATATCCTGTATCAAGGGTACTTTCATTTGGCATAAAACTTACTTATTAAAAAATGATAAAATGAAAACAAAAATATTAATTTTTCTGACTTTATCACTACTTACTTTAGGCTCCTGTGCCGAGTTCTTGGATGTTCAGCCTGAAGGTAGTCCCACTTCTACTACATATTTTAATACTGACCAGCAGTCGATAGACGCCATCAAGGGATTGTACTCTCGTTTCCCGCAGGAGGGTCAGTTCGGACGAGATTTGTTTTGGGAACAAGGTGGTGCCAACGACATAGTATGGGGGCGTAACCGTTCTTTCAACACTCTTGCATATCTCACTTACACAGGCGACGAAGGTCCTCTTAGAGATAATTTTGAATATTTCTACCAATGGATGGCCTCATCAAACTGGGTAGTAAACTCCCTTCTTGAAAAACAGAAAACCACAGAACTCACTGCTATTGAGACAAGAAGTCTCGGTGAAGCCTACTTTATGAGAGCATTCAACCATTTCTATCTTGCATATCGCTATGGAACAGATAAACAGGGAGTTCCTGCTGTTATGTATGAAAAATGCGAAGGTGGATATAAATACACCATTCCTCCACAGCAAGCCTCAGTAATAGATAATTACAAAATGATTATCGAAGATTTTGAAAATGCAGAAAAAATCCTTCCTACTTTCGATTCTTATGATGCAGGCAACAGAGGTCGCGCACACAAAGCTGCAGCAGTGGCCTATATGGCAAAGGTTTATGCATACTGGGCTACATGGGACAAAAGTCAATGGGGAAATGTCATAACTTGTGTAGATAAGCTTGAAAAAACCTACGGACGCGATTTGGCTCCTTCGTTCTCTCAGCTATTCTCTTCTGATTTTGCCGATTTTTGGACAAAAGAATATATTTGGTCAATCCCCGGCAATGGTGGCTCAAAGGGAGGTGGATCTGAATTCCCCGGAGTAATACTTGAGAACAAAGGCTGGGGCGTATATAATGGCTGGGGTCAGAATAAACCTACCCTTGACATATACAATGAGATGCTTAAAGATGGTGTTGGAAACGAGCGCCTTACCAGGTCTATTCTTGAATATAATCAGGAATTCTATCTTAATGGAGAAAAAAGAGTATTCTACTCCTCTTCTGATGTTGAAGCAGGTTTTATGATTAACAAATGGATGGATCCTTTCAAACACCCCAACATGACAGAAGAATATGTCAATACAAGCGGTGACTGGCCCACAGCACGCGTTAACTTCCATATTCTACGTTTTGCCGATTGTCTTCTACTTCGTGCCGAGGCTTATCTGAATACAGGTAATGCAGCCATGGCTACAAAAGATATTAACACAGTCAGAGATCGCTCACATCTTACACTTTTGACAGGTGTGGCTACTTCTGCCGATCTTTACCACGAACGCCGCTGCGAGCTCGCATTTGAGTTCACAGACCACCTTTACGATGTTAAGCGTTGGGCTGTTTCTGGCGATGCTACCATTAAAGCTCTTGCATTAAAAGAACTCACAGAAGCTCCCAAAGTCAGAAGATATGAAAACAGATTGGACCCCAAGTCTGCTTTCACAGTAGGAACTTACGAACTCTATAAAGACCAGTCTAAATCATGGTCAGATTATAAGATTGTATTGCCCTACCCTTCCGAGCAGGTAAATAAATCCAACGGTGCTCTGAAACAAAATGCCGGATACTAACAGGTTAAGTTAATAATGTGAACAGGGGGGCGGAAGCAACAGTTTTGCCGCCCCCCTTTTTAATTAAAAAAGGATATGAATAAAATAACAATAGCGATTATATTTAGTATAATATCTATATTATCAGCTTGTTCTGTAGAAAAGCAGCCTGCTGACTATGTAGATCCTTTTATCGGGACGGGAGAACACGGTCACACATATCCTGGAGCTACAGTTCCATTCGGTGCTGTTCAGCTAAGTCCCGATAATTATCGTGGGGTATGGGATGCCTGCTCAGGATACCACTACGATAGAGATTCCATAATAGGATTTTCTCACAACCATCTGAGCGGTACAGGATGTGCAGATCTTGCAGACATCCTCTTCCATCCCACCACAAAACCGCCTATTTCCCCAAAGACCAATGGTGATATTTACGAACACTATCCCTACTCTCATACCGAGGAGAAAGCCGAAGCGGGATATTACTCTGTATTTCTAAAAGGAGAAAACATAAAAGCAGAATTAACCGCCACCACTCACACCGGCTGGCATCGCTACACATACCCTTCCGGCTCCGCCAACTCTCTGATCATAGATATGCATCATCAGATTACCGATGAAACCATATTCGAGGCAGATATCGAACAAACAGGAGCCAATGAGGTTTCGGGAATGCGCATCACGCAGTCATGGGTGAGCGACCAACACATCTATTTTGTAGCACAATTTTCAAAAAACATCGTCAAAATAGAATATATAGACAAATATTACGCCTATCTCACTTTTGAAGAGGATGGAGAGCCTTTAGTGGCAAAAGTAGGGCTTTCAATCGTAAGTACAGATAATGCGAGGGAAAACCTCGACTCGGAGACCTCTTCTTTCAATTTCGATTTCGACACAGTCAGAAAAGAAGCATCGGATAATTGGAATTCATTCCTCTCAAAAATAAAGGTTACGGGGGGAACAACAGCAGAAAAAAGAATTTTTTACACTGCTCTTTACCATACGGCGATGGCTCCCAACATCACCTCCGATGTCAATGGAGAATACCGCCGAAACAACAATCAAATTTCAAAAAAATCCCCTTGGGGCAATACATACTCCACCCTTTCACTTTGGGACACATTCAGATCGTGGCTGCCACTCTCCACTTTGATTTTTCCTAATGTAACCCACGATATAGTATTCTCATCTATGGATATGTACCAGGCACAGGGAGAACTCCCAATATGGCCACTCTCCTCGGGAGAGACCAAATGCATGATAGGATACCACTCTATACCATTTATCGTAGATGCATATATGAAAGGAATAGTCCCCGATCTTGATGTTGACAAAGCCCTGGAAGCGATGGTAACTTCATCAAATATTAATGAGAAAGGGTCAAATTATTACACCTCATTAAGTTTTATTCCTAATGAAAAGAACATCGAATCTGTCTCATGTCTCCTTGAATACGCTTATGACGACTGGGCCATATCCAGATTTGCAGAGGCTATCGGACATGATAAGATTAGAGACGAATATCTGAACCGTGCAAAATATTATATTAATGTTTTTGATGGTAAAACTGCTTTCTTCAGAGCTAAGAACACAAACGGACTTTGGGCAGAACCTTTTAACAGTTTTGATAGCATGAGAGGATACACCGAGGCGACACCATGGCAGTACAGATTTTTCGTACCTCAAGATTTCAATGGTCTTGCACAGCTTTTCGGAGGAGAAAAGCAGCTGAGCAAAGCCGTTGATGAAATGTTTTTGACAACATCAGATTTTGAACACGGTGTACACGATATTACAGGCACCATCGGTCAATATGCCCACGGCAACGAACCGAGCCATCACATCGCATATATTTACAACTATTTGGGAGAACCTTGGAAAACACAAGAGCTGACAAGATACATTATGGACATCATGTATGACGACACTCCTACCGGCCTGTGCGGAAATGAAGACTGCGGGCAGATGTCAGCTTGGTATGTTATGTCTGCGATAGGTCTCTACGATGTATGTCCGGGAGCAGGAGAATTCAATTTTACCACCCCTCTATTTGACAAGTCCATAATTACTCTTCCTCAGGGTAAGACACTGACCATCACGGCCAATACATCATCCAAAAACAAATACATCAAATCAGTCACTTTTAACGGTAAAGCCATAGACAGAAACTATATCACATTTGATGAAATCATAAAAGGGGGGAATCTCGATTTTGTCCTCTCTTCGAAGCCAAATAAGGAAAGGGGGATTTCACAAGAGGCAAGACCCTTCTCAATTACCTCTCTGCCATTTGTTTCCACTCCATTCTATGACGCTCACGGCGATTGCCCCGATATGTTTATAGACAGCGTGAAAATATCACTTGGATGCCTTACCCCTGAGGCCATAATAAGATATACCATAGACGGCACTACCCCGGATAACAATTCACCTGAATATTCAAAATCGTTGTTATTTTATGATAATGCTACGATTCGTGCCATTGCTTGCAAAGAGGGATACTCTTCAAGCAGGGAGATGAAAATAAATATTACGAAAGCCACTGCTCAAGAGGCTGACAAAGGGACCTACAAAACCCAAGGGGTAAAATACAGCTATTATTCCGGAAAATTCAAAAATACCACTGAAATAATCTCCAAAGGACAATTTATAAAAGAAGGCACACTGCCTCGCCCCTCTCTCGAGCCGGCTGAACATAAAGATAGCTACGGTTTGATTTTTACCGGCTATATTTGCATAAATGAAGATGGAATTTGGAAATTTTTTACAAAAAGCGATGACGGATCGACTCTCCAAATTGGTGAACAGATGGTAATTGACAATGATGGTAGTCACTCCGTGTCATTTCAAGAAGGGAAAATTTACCTTAAAAAAGGATTTTATCCATATATTTTAAAATATTTCGAAGATTGCGAAGGAGAAGAATTACAGTGGTACAGACAATCGCCCTCCGAGGAAGAACCTTCGATAATAAATGATAACGATTTATATATAAAATAATGTTATATTATTATGAAACAATTTAATGTATTATCAATTTTAATTGCTGTAATCCTGCTGTGCAGCTGCAATAATCAGGAACAGACACCACATTCTAAACATGTGATTTTATTGGGGTTTGATGCTATGGGCTCTTATGGTTTTCAGCGTGCAAATACTCCGAATATGAATAAAATGGTAGAAGATGGAGCTATTGCTCTGAATACCAGATGCGTAAGAGAAACATCAAGCAGTCAAAACTGGATGTCGATGATAAGCGGTACTTGTATAGAACACCATGGCGTGTTCGGAAATGCTTGGGAGAGAGATAACGCTCCGATAGAACCGACAGTTAAAAATGAAATCGGGCTTTTCCCCACTATTTTTGATTACTTATATCAGCAACGCCCTGATGCCAAGGTATATGCATACTATCAGTGGACAGAACAAGACAGAATGTATAATTTAAGCCATGTTACAAAAAGGGTGACAGGGTATGATGATGATACGACACTCGATATGGCTCTTGAGGCATACCTTAAAGATCAGCCCGAATTTCTATTTGTCTCTCTCAACTTACCTGATGAGATGGGGCACACCTACGGACACGAATCCGAAGAGTACCTCAACAGCATCTCACATCTTGATGCCAAGGTGGGAGCATTTGTTGAAAAACTGAAAGAAAAAAATATGCTTGATGATGTTACTATCATTATCACAGGCGATCACGGCGGGATACGCTACGGACACGGAGGAGATTCTCCGCAGGAGCTACTTACAGCTATCCTTATGTATGGAGGAAATGTGACAAAGGGGAGAATAATGGAACACGGATATATGATATACGATGTGGGAGCTACTATTGCAGGGCTTCTGAATATCGAACTTCCGAGAGAATGTACAGGCAAATTTATCTATGAAGCATACGAGCCTGCGACAGAAAAAAAATATGTCCCCGTACCATTTATCAGGGTTAACTACGACAGTAATACCGGCGGAGCCGCAATATCAATATCCGCAGACGCCCCGGGATGTTCCATCTATTACACCACTGATGGGACCACTCCCACCACCGACTCTCGAAAATACGAAAGCCCGTTTATCATCGACAATTCATGCATAATTAAGGCTATTTCATCCAAAGAGAATCAGTGCAGTATTGTCGGTGATCGCACCGCCTATCTCCCTTCAGGAACAGGTAACCCGAAAGTAGCATATAAATATTTTGAAAATTGGAAGGGCCTAACTCTTCCCAATTTCGATAAAATAGGAAAGGCGACAAAGGAGGGATTTATATATGATATTACCCTCAACGCATTAGATGTAGAAAACAAAGATGACTTTGCAATTCAGTTTTCTACCAAATTAAATATACCGGAATCAGGCGAATACCTCTTTGAAATCATTTCCGATGATGGTTCTGCGCTATACATTGACGGAGTAAAAATTATCGATAATGACGGTTCTCATTCTGCCAGCGCTGCCAAGACTACTGTGGAACTTGAAAAAGGAATTCACTCCATCAGAGTCGATTATTTTGATGATCACGGAGGACAGATTATAGAACTATATTGGGGATCTGTAAAAATTGGTAATTATCGTCCCATTTTAAGTACGGATTTTGTAAGATAAGTTATAACTATAAATTCATATCAAGATGAAGAAGAATTTAATACACAGTGCTACTTTTATACTTCTTTTACTTATCAGCTGTTCTCTTCAGGCCCAATACCCTATAAGAATTCACTCACACAACGACTACAAAAACATAGTCCCTTTCTATCTCGCATACTCTCAGAGGGCTGCTTCCATAGAATGTGATATGTTTCTAACGGAGGGAGTCTTCTTGGTGGGGCACGATAAAGAGGATTTAACTGCCGATATGAATTTTGAAAAGATTTATCTCGAACCGATTGTTGACTGTTTCAAAAAAAACAAAGGGAGAGCATGGAAGGATAGTGAAGAAAGATTACAGCTTCTTCTTGAGGTCAAATCAGGAGATACACAGGCATATATCGAAGCTCTGCTCAAAAGAATCGAGAAATACCCCGAAGTATTTAACCCCTCCGTTAACAGATATGCCGTTCGCATAGTCTTGACAGGGTGTTCAATACCGGGCGATGATATTATATCCAAATATCCCGATTATATTCTCTTTGACGGAGAGTATGAAAAGGAATACACCCCTGCCCAAATGGGAAGGATATATATGATCAGTACCAATCTCGAGGGCCTCACTCGTTGGAACGGAAAGGGATCCCTCGTAAGGGATGAAGAGGCAAAGGTCAGAAAATGTATCTCGGATATACATTCTTTAGGGAAATTTGTCCGTTTTTGGGGCGCTCCCGATACCCCCACTGCATGGAACACACTATACAATTTCGGAGTTGACTTTGTCGGAACCGACAATGTGACAAAATGTGCAGATTTTTTCAGCGACTGGCGAAATAAAAATTATGAAATTTCATCTCCTCAGGGGGGAACAGCTACGGGAGGAGGCACCACTCGAACCGACCGCCTCGATAAGACAACTCGCTCATTTAAAGGATTTGAAAATGACAAACTCGCTCTCAGCCATCGAATAAACACATATACACCATCTTACACCGGTGACGGAGACCACAAACCTATAAAAAATATTATATTCCTTATAGGAGATGGTATGGGCATAGCCCAAATAGATGCTGCCAACAAAGTAAATTCAGGCCTTACCTTATTGAATATGAAGCACATAGGCTTAATCAGCAATAGCTCCAAGGATGCTTATACCACTGATTCCGCTGCTGCAGGAAGTGCACTTGCCACAGGAGAATCCAATTCCAACAGACACATCAGTATAAGCGATGACGGTAAACCGTACCCTTCTCTGACCGATTTTTTTCATGAAAAAGGATACGCCTGTGGAGTAGTTACCCTCGGGAATGTAGCAGATGCCACACCTGCCGCATTTTACGCACACAATGTAGAGAGAGACAATGCAGACGAAATTACTATGGAGCTCCTAAAAGGAAATTTAGACATATTGGTGGGTTCGGGGATCAATAACTTTACTAAACGAGATGACGATGTCAATATCATAAGCGAATTAAAAAAGAAAGGATATGATTTTACCAAAAGCATCGATAAAATTAGAAAATCAGGGGAAAAAGTGATTTGTATCGATGAAGATATGGAAAAAGCAGCTGACACCCTTAATATCGGTCTTCTCGCAAAAGCTACACGCGAGACCATCGACAAACTAACCGAAAACAAAGAGTCAAAAGGATTTTTCCTTATGGTAGAGGGTGCTAAAATAGATTATGCTGGACATTCACGCTGCTTCCCGGGGTCCATAGTAGAAACATTGAGTTTCGATATGGCGATAAGCGAAGCACTGAAATTTGCCGACAAAAACGGAGAAACACTCGTGATAGTAACTGCCGACCATGAAACAGGCGGTCTCACACTTATAGACGGAAACCTCAAAACGGGCCATCTGACTGCCTATTATGTAACCAACGACCATACACCCATAATACTTCCCGTATTTTCGTATGGGCCACATTCAGACACTTTTATAGGCAATTATTTCCATTATGAAATACCGCGAAAAATAAAACAATTATTTCAAAATAACTGATTATGAGACATTTAACTAATATCTTAGTCACATCGCTCATATTATTTTTTTATAGTATGACACTATCCGGTCAAAACAACGGACAGCCTGCCAAATACAATCTTCCATACAAAAACACATACAATAAGGAACCCTTGGTAACTGAAAACGAATATCGTACAGCCAAGCCACATTATTTGAAACCCGGAAGCTTCAAAGAAGCTAAAGAGATTCTCCCGAGTCCTGTGTGGGAAGGGCACGAAAAAGAGATAGAAATGTATTGGAAAGCATGGGAAATAGCTATAAGAAACATACGCCAGCCTGAAAAAGATTCAAAATTTGTCTCGCCCTATCTCGACATAGCCTATAATGGCAATATTTTTATGTGGGATATGTCTTTTATGATGATGTTCGCCCACTACGGCAACCATTTTTTCCCATTTGTTAATTCGATGGACAATTTCTACTCCCATCAGCACCCTGACGGATTTATATGCCGCGAAATTAAATCAGATGGAGCAGACTGTTTTGAAAGATATGATCCTGTAAGTACAGGCCCCAACCTTCTCCCCATGGCAGAAATGAAATATTTCAAACAATACGGAGATATAGAGAGACTGCATAAAATTTTCTCCCCGTTAAGTGCTTACAACAAATGGCTTCAATTAAATCGCACCTGGCGCAACGGGACCTACTGGTCGAGCGGATGGGGCACAGGAATGGATAATATGCCTCGTGTAAAACCTCAATACAACCCCATATACAGCCACGGACAGATGATTTGGCTTGATGCCTGCCTCCAACAAGTTATGACAGACAAACTTCTTATGGACATAGGATTTTACACCGAGAGGTGGCAGGAAATAGAAAATTTTGAAGACGAAATAAAATTGCTGACAAAATATATTAATGAAAATCTTTGGGATGAAAAGACAGGCTTTCTATATGACCAGTATGCAGATGGCTCACTATGCACCACCAAGGGAATAGGTGCTTTTTGGGTATTCCAGACAGATATATTGGATAAAGACAAGTTAGACAGAATGGTTTCACACCTTGACGATAAAAATGAATTTAACCGTCTTCACCGCGTTCCTTCTCTATCTGCTGACCATCCGAAATACAACGAAAGAGGTCGTTATTGGCAGGGTGGAGTATGGCCCGGAACTAATTATATGGTCATAGACGGCCTTTATAAAAAAGGATATTGCGAAAAAGCAAAAGAGATCGCAGCCAACCATTATTCCAATGTTTTTGAAGTATATAAAAACACAGGTACTTTTTGGGAATATTACGCTCCGGAGCACGCAGAACCCGGGTTTATGGCTCGTAAGGATTTTGTAGGCTGGACAGGTCTTCCCCCCATCGCAGTTTTCATAGAGTACATTTTGGGAATACACAGCGACTTCTCCGAAAAAGAGATAGTATGGGATATGGTTCAGACTGAAAATCACGGTATTAAGAGACTGCCTTTCGGCAATAAAGGAGAAATAACCATCAGTGCAGCCAAGCGTTCCCACTCAAGTGAGAAACCGGAAATAACAGTTAGCTGTGATATAGCTTTTGATCTTATAGTAAAATGGGATAACGGGGAGAAAAGCGCCGAAGCGCACATCGAACCCTGTAAAAACCAATTGATTAAATTATGATTCATTATATGAAAAAAATACATTTATTTGCATTTATCGGAATAATGCTATTGAGTTCCTGCATTTCAGATAATATCAACAAGCAAGAGCCCACCCTTCAATTCAATAAGGATGGGAAATTCAAAATTGCCCAATTCACCGATACACACATCACCATACCCAATCCCACCGAATACGAAAAGGCATTAAGTCAGCTGAAATACATTCTCGACACCGAAAAGCCCGATTTAGCCATATTCACAGGGGATATAGTAACAGATATTGAGGGCAATCGTGCATGGAAAGAGTTTTTAGCTCCGCTCGATGAGCGCAATATTCCATTCGCAGTAGTGCTTGGTAATCACGACAGGGAGCAGGAATTATCCGAAAGAGAGATTATGAATCTTGTCATGGCCCACCCTTCAAATATAAACATTGCCGCCGAAGGGGGATATCTCGACGATTTTGTAATAAAAATTAGAAGTAGTAAAGACGATAAAACGGCATCTCTCCTCTATTTGATGGATTCAAACGATTACTCGACTTCGGAGTTTTTCGATGATTACGGTT
>CAZSXE010000029.1:20533-22332 GCA_964611185.1 uncultured Muribaculaceae bacterium
TATTTGATGGATTCAAACGATTACTCGACTTCGGAGTTTTTCGATGATTACGGTTGGATAACAAGCGAACAAGTCCAATGGTATATTAACTCCAGCAAATCATACACAAAACAGAACGGGAATGTCCCCTGCCCCTCTTATGCTTTCTTTCACATTCCCCTGCAGGAATATTCTGTGGCAAGTGGTAGAAAAACCCCTTACGGATATAGAGAAGAAAACGAATGTCCGGGGGAGCTTAACTCAGGACTTCTCTCTGCTATGGTGGAATGTGGAGATGTTCAGGGAATATTTACCGGTCACGATCACGACGACGACTATATCGCCGAAATGGGTGGTATATCATTGGTCTATGGCAGATATTCAGGCTATAATACCGTTTATAACCATCTTCCTCACGGAGTAAGGATAATAGAATTGAAAGAGAATGATTATGGTTTCCGCACCTGGATAAGAGAAAGGGACGGAAAAATCGTAACAGATACCACTATTACTAAAAATATCGATTATAAACTTCGGAAAGCAACTGCTTCCAAAGGGAAAGAAAACGGAATTAAAAGGAGCGAATTTGTGGGAAATATCACCTCCATCGATAATATGACAAAAGATGGAACATTGCAAGGTATTTCTCTCCTCCAGTCTCCTCGAATCCCCACTCACGACGATGCCGGAGTTCACGGATATGTTTACGAAGGAATGCTTATGTTCCCTGAAAGCGGATTATGGTCCATACATATTACGGGTGAAGAATACGCGCGCCTTACCATAGACGACACCTCTTGTGACGGACACTTTTACCACAGAGGACAGACGAGAATTAATCTTGAGAAAGGATTACACCCCATCAAAATCGAATTTATTAATACTCAGGGTGGAGAGAGGCTGAAGCTGCAGTGGAAGAGACAAGGCAGCTCTCGCTACCATGAAATACCAGATAAAAATTACTTTATAAAATAGGTTTAACGTGAAAATAGGAATAGATCTTGGAGGGACAAAGTTACTTATCGGAGTAGTTGACGATCTCGGCAACATTATTGACAGTTACATCGAGAAAACCAAAGCCGACAAACCGAAGGAGGTAGTAATCAATCAGCTGATTAGCCTCATTGAAAAATACTTCAATCATGATATTACACTTATCGGGATAGGTGTGCCGGCCATAGTTGACTCGGAAAAAGGGATAGTTTACAATGCTGTAAGCATACCATCATGGGATGAAGTGCATCTTAAAGATATACTTGAAGAACGATTCAAGATTCCCGTACACATAAGTAATGACTGTAATTGTTTCGCTCGCGGGATACTTCAATCGAATGAATATAAGAAGTATGAAGATTTAGTGTGCATTACTCTCGGAACAGGGGTGGGCTCGGGTCTGATTTTCAACAGACATCTTTATACCGGGAAGGACTCTCTCGCCGGTGAGATAGGAAGCATTCAATATCTTGACAAAGATTATGAATATTATTGTAGCAGCAGATTTTTCCTTTCAAAAGGGACTACCGGAAAAGAGGCAGGCGAAAAAGCTGCAAATGGAGATAAAAAATCTTTACAGTTATGGGAAGAGCTTGGCGACCATTTAGGAGAACTGCTTCACACCGTACTATATACCTATAATCCGCAAGCAATCATATTCGGAGGAAGCATTGCCAATTCATTCAGATTTTTTGAAAAATCAATGATGAAAAAACTCTACGAATTTCCATACTCCAATGTAACCCAAAAAGTATCAATTTTCACCACCGACACCCGAAAAACCATGATAATCGGGTCGATATATACATAGTTTTTCCGTAACTTTG
>CAZSXE010000030.1:0-20749 GCA_964611185.1 uncultured Muribaculaceae bacterium
ACGAAGTATATCCTTCCTTAATCGGAACGCTGAATTTTTCTACAGTTGTCAGACGAGAGGTAATGATGGGGTCAGGTTTGATATTCGGGTTTTTTATACAGGAAGCAGCCATAATTACTGCCATGGAAACCAATAATAATTTTTTCATATACTATTAAATTTATATTTTATATATGTAACAATTTAGTCTGTAGAATGTTCAATATTATTTTCATTATTTTTAACAACAGGCATCGATTCTGTCTTTGAATGCACTCTATCGCACACTTTGGTCGTGACCATATTGGAACAATATTTACATTTGAATGTATATTCGTATTCCTCCACAAATCCATCTAAGGTGCTGTCATTGCCCCTCGGGGCAATATCGTCTATGAAAATACTTTCTGCCCTTTTTCTGCGACGATACCTTCGTGTGACGGGTTCCAAAAGCGTACTGTGAGCCTTTTCATTGTATGGAATACTGCTAAGTACTTTTTTCTCGACTTTTTCGTAAGATTTGGTATGATTACATTTTTCGCACTTGGCTTTCATCAGAGTCACATATCCCGCACAGGTAAAAACAGGCATCGAAGGGATCATTGTCCTAAGCCATCCCAGCACTCCTGCCACCAAACCTACCCATGAAAAACCTATCCACATAAAAAGGGCGGAGAGCGCCACATAATAGACTATGGTATTTAACAGAATCACCCATATCACTCCTGCTACCATCGAGACACAGGGGCTGAAGCGGAGGACATCGAGTATAAATTTTTCAAGACAGTATGGAACCATTCCGAGGAATGCTATCGCAATAAATGCAATGAGAATCAGAACTACATATTTCAGCATACCTCCCCAGAATGTATCAGGGAAACCTTTGTACCATACAGAGACGAGGCTGCCGCCCAATGTGAGAAGAATATCGCTCTGGGGCGCGGAACTTGCCCATCCGAGAGAGGTCATCAGTCGAGAGATCGGGAAAAACTTGCTATCTTTCCATCTCCCCATGGTCGCAGTCTCCATATTATATGAGGTAGCCACTCCGTCAATAAACATCACTTTCACCGATTGCGTGAGCGTACCTCCCTTTTTATCATACACCCTAAAAGGAAATGTCGCTTCAAAATTTCTTCCGAAGAGCGGTCTTACAGACAATGCCACAGCATATTGTTTTTCCAGCTGCTGAAGTGTTTTGCCTAATAGAGCCTTTTCAAACCGGATAGAAGTAAAGGTCGAGACCGCATCACTCTTGATAACGATAGGGCAGACAATCCCCTCAGAGCGAATCCACCCTCTGTATCCAGATTCACTCTCCACCAATGCGAAACTACGATTCTTGAAATCAAGGGCAATAACTTCCACCTTCTCCCCCTGATGTAGCACCGTCAGAACCTCAGAAGTATCTTTCATCGTAAGATTCATCTGAGAGGGTATCTCATAATGGAATCTTCCGGTAAAATCTCCCCTGAACCCTCTGAAGATAAAAATCAAAACAAAGATAAAGAAGGCCGACACCACCAGCGACCAGAGATAATTCAATGTAAAACGACTGTCAAAAAGTTTCATAAACAAAATCCAATTGATGGAACAAAACTAATTAAAAATCGAGTAAGACAATACATTTGCAAAAATAAATAATAAATATCTATCTTTGGAGAAGCGTTTATAACTCTCTCCAAAGACACTATGAATGAAGCTGATAAAGAATTTAAGGAGATATACCTGAGATATTTCGCTCCACTTTTCAGATTTGCACAGGAATATCTTTATTCTGAAGAAGATGCACAAAACATCGTTCAGGATCTCTTTACGATGCTATGGGAGCGGAAAGAATTTTCAAAAATCGAGAATCATTCCGCTTTTCTGTACCGATCAGTAAAAAACAAGTGCATAGATTTACTTCGCCATCGCATAGTGGCACAGAAAAACGAAATGCAATATCGTCTCAGCCTTGATGCGTTGGAGGAGATGAATTTAGACGAGGAGGAATCTCCGGAAGATATTATGAATAGAAAAATAGCTCTTCTCCCCCCTAAATGCCGAGAAATATTCATTCTTTCCAAAATAAAAGGGAAAAGACACAAGGAGATTTCCTCTATGCTCAACATATCCATCAGCACCATCGAGAATCAGATGGCGATAGCTATGAAAAAACTTTCTTCAGAAAAATAATATTCGTTTAGTGGTTTTTTCCCATTTTATCGTCTTATATATAGAAAATACAGAAAATGGAAGATTTAATCATAAAATATTTTGAAGGAACACTCTCCCAAGAGGAGAAAACAAATCTTTTTGAAAAGATTGAAACAGACGAGGGTGCCCGCTCTGCGTTCATATCTTACAAAAATCTCTACGCTCTTACCCGCTCTCTTCCACAGAAAAATGATCGTAAATTCGCTCAAGCACATCTTCGCAGCTTTAAATCTTCCCTCAAAAATATCGAACCGAGGCGCAAGTACCACATTGGCATAAGACTTATTTCTTCGATTTCAGCAGCAGCCGCCATAATAATCGGAGTGCTCATATTCGGTATCTTCGGAGAAAAATGGGAAAATTCTGACGATTTCGCCTCCGGCAATACGACTGCCCCCTCTTACAGCAATGCTCTCGAAGTGCAAGCCACACTACTTAATGAAGAATTTTCTACCTCAGCAGGAGAAATAAAAAAGGTGACATTGAAAGACGGCTCTTCTATTTGGCTGAATGCCAATACCATCGTTAAGGTAAGCAATCTGTTCAATGTCGAGAACCGAAGCGTGGAGCTGATTAGCGGAGAGGCGTATTTCGATGTTGCACACAACGAAACATTACCATTCACAGTCTCTTCCAAGGGATACAGCATAAAAGTATTGGGAACCAAATTCAATGTAGTCGCATACGAAAACATCCCCTTCAAAACTTCCCTGCTTGAAGGCTCTATTGAGTTATCAAAATGTACGGAAAAAGAAGAAATTTTAAAAATAGTTCCTAACGAGACGGTGGAGGAGATCAAGGGGGAATTAATATCAAAATCAAATATTGACAGGGAAGAACTTATGTGGAGAAAAGGGGTGCTTTCTTTCAAAAACAGCCCATTAGAGGTAGTGGCACAAAGATTTGAGACTTGCTACGGAATTTCGATAGAAATAAAAGATGAAGAACTGACGAAATATCCCGTTAGTGGCAAGATACGCATTGAGGGTGGGATAGAAACTGCATTTAGTGCCTTGCAAAAAGCACTCGATTTTAAATACATTTATGACAAAAGCAATAATAGATATATTATAACTATATAAAAAAAGAAGCCGATAAGTGATGCAACACTTACCGGCTCAAAAGTCAATAAAAATATTAACTCTTATTTAATTACAAAGTTATGAAAAAGTTTTTAATAATTATTCTGTTTCTTTTAACAGGTATTTCAGGAATTTCCGCAGAAAACACCGGAGGCGTTCCGGAACAGCAAAAGGCCCCCGTGGTGATGATGGGGGGAATGCACACTTTACTGTCTGTAATCAATGAGATAGAAAAACAGACAGACTATTTGTTTGTATATAGTGAAAATGATGTAAACATTTCAAAAGAAATCACTCTAAACGAGGGTAAAAGCACGGTTAAAGAGTGTCTTGACAAGATAATGAGTATAACAGGACTTGAATTTTTCTTTGAAAACAATTACATCATTCTCGCCAGGCAATCACCCGAACTCCATTCAATACTCGGAAGAATCATAGACCGTGAGAGTGGGAAACCTTTAGTGTTCGCCTCAGTCACTATGACAAAAAGCGGAATAAGCAATGTTTCTAACGGTGAAGGATTTTTCTCATTGAAATTCCCCGAAGAGTGCTCGAATGATTCAATCAGCATTTCTTATATCGGATATAAAACACTTAATCTATCCGTAACAGATGTTTTGACTGAAAAATCTCCCGTGAAATTTTATATGGAGACCATGCCCTTTGAAATCCCCGGAGCCATCATCAGACCGAAAGAGGCAAACGACATTGTAAAAATGGCAATTGCCAATATTTCAAAGAATTACCCTATGAAAAATATGAAGATGACTGCTTTTTATCGTGAGATGATAAAGAAAAGAAATACTTATGTCACACTCACTGAAGCAGCTCTCGATATTAATAAAATCGCTTACGAAAACACATTCACATCTGACCAGGCAACTATTTTTAAAGGTAGGGGCAGCGTGGACTGGAATAAAATAGATACTGTATTTGTGAAATTCAGAGGAGGCATCAGTTCTTCCCTCGAAAATGATATAATGAAAAATCCATTTTTGGGTGTTGATAAAAACAAAATCGACGAACACTATACTTTCAGTTTTGAAAACTCCACCTATATTAATGACAAAATTCACTATATCATCTCATTTACCCCTATCAGACCTGAAGAAGAGATATTGTTTGAAGGAAAATTATATATAGATGCTAATTCTCTCGCCTTGACAAGGGCTGAAATGGGGATTAAAATAGACGAGAAGAAAGCCGAAGAAGCTGCGTCCCTTTTTGTAAGGAAAAAACCAAAGGAATTGAAAACCAAGATTCTTTATGCTACATATTTAGTACAATACAAGGAATACAAGGAGAAGTATGTGTTTGACTACTCACGAACAGAGCTGAAATTCGATGCCAAGTGGAGCGACAAACTCTTTAAAAACACCTACACCATCATCTCCGAGCTTGCCATAACAGATAAAGAGGACGAAGGGATAAAGATTCCCTCTTCAATAAGGGTGAGGAGCAATGATATAGTCCTCGATAGGGTGGAAGATTTCAAAGATGACGAGTTTTGGAAAGATTATAATGTTATCGAACCCGAAGAGGGGATTAACAATGTCATAAGCAAAATTATTAAAAATCTCAACAGGAAAGAAAGATAGTCCCCAAAACAGGCGGTATCTGTGATAGTGCGCCGTTTTTGCCAACAATCTATCAATTAACTACTTATGCATACTCCCCAGTCCGATATCGGACTGGGGAGTATGCATAAGTAGATGGTAGTCATACAGATAACAAAAACGGCAACAAGGCGATAGTAAAACCGTTTTTTCATTATCTTTGCCCATAACAATTATTCTTGATGAAAAAGATTACTATATTAATATTTTTAATAATTTCTGCCATTATGACTGCACAGGATATTATTCTTCCTTCGCCTCGCAGAAGCGGAGGAATGCCTCTAATGGAGGCTTTAAACAAAAGGGAAAGCAATCGCGACTTTTCGCGGCAGGAACTTGACCCTCAGACTCTTTCCGATTTATTATGGGCTGCATGGGGCTTCAACAGGGAAAAGTCCAAAAGGACTGCTCCTTCATCCCACAACCGACAGGAAACTACCATTTATGTAGCTTTGGCAAATGGAACATATATCTATGATGCGGAGAATAATACCTTAAAAATGGTTAATGAGAAAGACCTTCGCCCTGATACGGGGGTACAGTTTTTCGTAAATAAAGCTCCGGTCAATCTCATTTTTGTGGCAGATCTTTCCAAAATCACAGGGAAGGATGAAAGAGGTGCTGCCGAAACAGCTTTTGTCGATACGGGTTTCATCTCGCAGAACATCTATCTGTATTGCGCTTCAACGGGTCTCAATACAGTCGTCAGGGCGATGGTTGACAGGACAAAGCTCGCGGAAAAGCTCGGTCTAAGTAAAAAGCAGATAATAACTCTTTGCCAGAGTATCGGGTGGCCTAAAGAGACTAAATCGGTCTATGCACCCCTTATCGAAGGGCTTGAAAATCTCCCCTACGAAGAGCTGAGGAATGTTATGAAAGAAAAGGGATCGCCTCAGTCGATAAATACTGTAAACTGGGTGGAATATCCTTATTGCCCGGGGGCATCGTTCTCTATTGCACGGAGTGCTACACACTTATTCGTATCTTTTCTCGTTTCGGAGAAGAGCATTAGAGCTGCTGTTACCGAAGATAACGGACCTGTCTATCAAGATAGCTGTGTGGAGTTTTTCGTACAGATTCCGGGTCAAAAGTGCTACTATAATTTCGAAACCAGCTGCATCGGAGTGATGCACGCTGCTAAAAGGATGTCGAGAAGTGACAAAGTGCAGTTCCCGGCCGACACGATGTCGAGGATTATTCGCTACTCTTCCCTCCCGAAAGAGCCTTTTGAAGAGAAATTCTCAGAAGAGGGATTCAAATGGAATGTTATTATCGGAATACCTTTTGATATTATCGGTCTTGATTCGTCTCAGCTTCCTGAAAAGATTATGGGTAATTTCTACAAGTGCGGAGATAAATTATCCGATCCCCACTATATAAGCTGGAATCGGATAAAAATTTCAAAACCTGACTTCCATCGCCCCGATTATTTCGGAGAGATAGAGTTTTAGAGAAAATCTCTTACGGTACGATGGTAAATCCCCAGCTGTAGTTATGATGGGCAGGGATAAGTGCTTCGGCATCGGGATGCGCTCCCCAACTGTCGTAACCCCCCACTCCCATTTGACGATAGTCCAGACAAACCTCTACAAAATCTCGCATCGATACATCGCTGATATGTTTCTGCTGACCGAGATCAAAATCCTCTATGGAGTTTCGGAGAATATTAAATTCCATCATGGAATCGGCATATACTGAGAAATCGGCAAATTTGACCATTCTCACATCGGTATGGTGTCCTGTCTCTTGGGGGCGAACATAGATGAAATTCTCCTGCGAGGCCTTGCTGTGGTATAGCCCCACAAAGGATCCGCTGTTGCGATCGCAGTAATTTTCCATGGGGCCTCTCCCGAAATATGAAAAATCATCCATAGATGCAGGTATTCTGAAACGAACACCTACCCTCGGAAGCTCCGGAACATCTGCAGAAACACCTTCAAAAAACAAAGAGGTATGTATTGCACCATTGGGTGAAACCATATATTCCAATTGGAGGGTATTTCCTGTAGAAAGAATATATTGTGATGTGATAACTACAATCGAGCCTTTCAGCTCTGCATTGACTACCGCAGTCTCCATATTCCATGGCTCATTGGAAGCATTTTTCCACAAAGAAAGACGCTTGTTGTCACCATTGCCGTAATCGTTGTCGGTAGGTGCACGCCAGAAATTGGGACGAATCCCGAAACCATCCTTAATAATCTCCTTCTGCCCGTATTTCAACGATGAGACATAACCGCTCTTTTTATCGACATTAAATGTCAATAGTGATGAAGAGACGATAAATTCATTATCTGTCTGCGACAATTTTAGAGCACTTCCGCTTTTTAACTTAGGAAGAGGTGTCGCCGATGGCAATTTAATAGCGAACTGCTCATGAGCAACTTCGTACCCAGAAGGTAACAATCTTTCACCCACTTTGAGGGTGGCGTATAAATCAATATAATAGCTCTTACCTTCGCGGAATTTGATACCTTCAGAAGGAATAGTGACTGTGACTTCACTTTGAGGAGAAGTGGAGAGAGCAAGTGTCCCTTTCTTTATGGTTTTTCCATCTTCGCTGATGAAATAGCCTATATTGTATTTTGACAAATCGGTAAAATAAAAGCGATTGATAACATTGTAGCAACTAACTCCCAAGGATTCAAAGCCAATATTAGAATATGCGTATTTTACCTCAGCGAGCGCAGGGTGAGGAGTGCGATCGGGACTTACAAGTCCGTTACAACAGAAATTTTTATCACTCGGCTGGTTTACACCGTAATCGCCGCCGTAAGCCCAATACCACTTTCCATCCTCAGTCGTCTCACGAAAACCCTGATCGACCCAATCCCAAATACAGCCACCCTGAAGATGGTCATAAGCATTGATATAAGACCACATCTTGGCAATACCTCCGTTGGAATTACCCATCGCATGAGAATACTCACACAAAACCACAGGACGATCGGTCCCCTCTCTACCCTCCTTCAAAAGCCACGCTGCAGAGGGATACATCGGGACATACATATCGGTATTCCATTCAAGTAGTGCACGCTCATAACAAATAGGTCTGTTCATTTTACCCAGACCATGTTCACGCGCTTCAAGCCACTCGTAACCTTTGTAAAAATTATATCCGTTACCTGCTTCATTTCCAAGAGAAAAAATGGTAACACAAGGGTAGTTTTTAGTTCTGTTATACATACAAGCGATACGGTCTTCGTGAAGAGGATAAAAACTGCGATCATTTCCAAGGGTTCTCCCTTTAAAAAGATTATATCCCATACCGTGAGATTCAATATTGGCCTCACTCCAGACATAGATACCGTATTCATCGCAAAGTTCATAAAAACGCCTCTGCTGGGGATAGTGACTCGTCCTGACAGTGTTAATATTGTGCTGACGCATCAGTAAAATATCTTTAATCATCATCTCCTCTGTAACATAGTGACCGGAATACTCATCGTGTTCATGTATATTGACACCCTTAAACTTTACAGGCTGACCGTTTACTAAAAACTGAGAGCCTTTTATCTCAAATTTGCGGAAACCCACATTGAAAGGTATATACTCGCTCTTTCCGTCTTTCTCCACCCCTATAATGAGCTTATAAAGAGAGGGAGTTTCGGCAGACCATTTAGCTACATTCTTAATAGTTGCCTCAAAATTCACAAAAGGACCTACTGAGGAGGTACTTCCCGATGCCACAATATTCTTTCCTGAATCATACAACTTGTAAGAAATCTCAGCGGGAAGACGATTATCGTTGTCCATAGCGATATTCAGCGAAAACAAACCGTCAGTAAATGTCTCTTCCAAGGTGCTTACTATATCAAAATCTTTTATGCTGATCTGAGCCTTAGAGGAGAGATATACATCCCTTTCTATCCCGCTAATTCTCCAAAAATCCTGACATTCAAGCCATGAACCGGTACTCAGACGGGTTATCTTCATTACAAGGGTATTATCCTGACCATCGGGTTTAAGATATTTTGTAACATCAAACGATGCCAAGTCCTTTGAATTTTCATTGTAGCCCACTTTCTGTCCGTTGAGGAAGATATTTACTCCCGATTTGGCTCCGGCCACATTAAGAAAGATTTTTCTTCCATTCCACCCCTCAGGAACTTTAAATGTGCGTCTGTAAACCCCCATGGGCACACAATCGGGGAGAATAGGGGGATTAGGATTTCTCATTGCAAATTCGTAGGGCTGATTAACATAAATAGCAGTACCGTAGCCTTGACGCTCCCAGTTACCGGGGACTTTTATATTATCCCATTTAGTTATATCCCATCCTTCACCCTCCACACCTTCGGGAATGTTACGACTATCTTCATCATAGAGGAATTTCCACACACCATTAAGAGAAAAATAAAAAGGAGAATCCTCGAATTGTGAGGTCATAGCACTTTCGCTGTCGGGAAATGAAAGAAATTCGGTAGAGGGAATTTCACGATTCTGACTGATAATTTCCAAGTCTCTCCAATTGGGAATAGAAGAGGATTGAGAAAACAGTGTTGCCGAGATCAAAATCGCAGCTGAGAATGTAGCAAGAGTTTTCATAATTTTAAATTATTAAGATAATTATATGAAGCTTTTATACTTTCAAACGGGGTAAAACCATCACTGAAGGCCTCCTGCTCCACTACTTGGTATTTCATCCCTGATATATTCTTAAAGGAGTATATCGCTTTGAAATCTATTTCGCCTGAGGCTCCTATTTCTTTTTCATCCTTGACATGCCAAGAAAGGAATCTTCCAGGATAATTTTCAAAGTATTCAATAGAAGAAGCTCCTCCTTCCTTTATCCAATATAAATCAATCTGAAAGAAAAGATTTTCGGGATCGGAATTTTTGAGCATATAATCATATAAAATCACAGAGTCGGCACAACATCCGTCAGAAACAGGAAATTTAGTCATAAACTCTTTTTTATGATTATGATACCCGAATCGGATTCCACTCTTACGGCACTTTTCTCCCACAGTATTAAACAGCTCGCAATATCGTTTCAGACCCTCCAAAGATTTATAGGCATTTTCAGACATAGAGGGCTGTACAATGTACGGGACACCAGCCTCAATATGACTTGCTATGGCTTTATCCCACCATTTCAAACACTCTTCCCACGATACAGTATTAGGATCAGGCCCATTTATATGCGAAGAGGTGAAATCGAGTGAATATTTATTACACAGCGCCTTAAAATCGGCCGGTTTCATCTCGTAAAATGTCCCTTTTTCTCCATTATAACCGGCTGCTTCCACAAAAGAATACCCTATTTCGGAAACGCTCTTTAAAGAACCCTCCAAATCCTTTGAGACTTCTCCCCTTATGGAGTAGAGCTGCAAGCCAATATCAGATTTAGTGCCGCAAGCCCAAGCCAATGCAATAAGCATCAGAGAAGCAGCAGCCATAAAGAGATGGCGTTTCATTTTTAAAGCACTTTAATTTTGATGTTTCTGTACCACACATCATCTCCGTGGTCTTGAAGCCCGATGTACCCTTGGTGAGCGTCTCCGCCGCAATTAAGAAGAAGATCGTATGCAACAGGCCATTTCTCTTTCGAGAACTTGCTCTTATCAAGCATTTCCTGCCACTGAGGAGTCCACAAGTGATATTCCAATACATTCTTACCATTCTGGAAATGGGCCACAGTTCCATTGAAAACAAGAATCTTCGCACTATTCCATTCTCCGAAAGGATTAGCATTCTGCGGCACCGCAGGGATCATATCATAAAGAGATGCTGACTGGCGGTTTCCGTCCACTCCAAGCATAGCATCGGGATGATTGGCGTTGTCAAGAATTTGATATTCGGGAGCTGAAATATAAATAGGCTCTCCCGGAACTTCCTGTGCAAGATAGAAAACTCCGGAATTGGAACCTTTTCCCACTTTCCATTCAAAAGTGAGCTCAAAGTTTTTAAATTTACGATCAAAAATAATATCGCCTCCGTTAACAGCACCGGCCTCTCCGCGCCCTGATCCGTTGATTTTGATACAACCATCCTCAATAGTCCAAGCACCCGGTATGGTAGTCATATTGTAACCTCTCCATCCGTCGAATGTCTTACCGTCAAAAAGGGTAATAACATCGGTATCGGCCTTGGTATCGGCTTTTTCCCCTTTTTTAAAAAATTTGCAAGAAGATGTGAAAACTACAGCCATCATTAAAGTAGTTAAAAGCAGTATAATAGATTTTTTCATTGTAATTGTTATTTTATCGGTTTATTATAAGGGCATATCGGGAAGTGAATAACCTTCTCTGTATGTGTGTTTTATTAATTCATTGGCAAATGAGAGAGCATTTATGGGATCGGTAAATTCGTGATTGAATGTAGGGTGTCCTTCTTTAATCGAGAAGCCATCTTTTGTTTTCATCGTGATAGTATCTTCGGGAGAGATATTAGTGAAACGCATCGCATCTCCATCCCACAGAAGTTCTCTGTTGAGCCCCTGAAGGCGAACAGCAAGGACTCCCATAACTACCATTTCGTTAAGAGGACCTGCTTCGCTAAAATCGGAAGCGGTAAGAATACGACTATCGGGCGACTCTTTGCAAGCACGGATGAAATCTTTGTAGTGATTATTTTCGGGGACCTCGCGTGTCATTGTAGGTGTAGGAATTTCACGCCCCGAAAGTAGCCACGGGTGTACCCCGTAACAACCGCATATAAGGGTATCTTTAGTTCCGTGGAAAATAACCGCTCCACCTTGATCATTCATATTGCGCCCTTTCGGCCATCCTTCGGGAAATTCTGGAAGTAGTCCTCCATCGTACCATGTAACCTCCACAGCAGGCATACTTACTTTCGGCATATTGTCGCGAGCGGGAAATTTAAATTTAACAATCTGTGCGTTGGGGGCACAGTCTGTCATCAAAGCAGTTGACGAGCCTTGAACAGCATAAGGAGATTTTAAACGCAATGCCTTGGTAATGGGCTGCATAATATGGCAGGCCATATCTCCGAGGGCTCCGGTTCCGAAATCCCACCATCCACGCCAATTCCATGGGTGATATATCGAATTAAAGGGGCGATATTTGGCCGGGCCAATAAACAAATCCCAATCAAGAGTAGCAGGAATATCATCTACACGAGAAGGAGTTTCAAGTCCTTGCGGCCATATAGGACGGTCTGTAAAGGCTTCTACTTTCGTAACTTCACCTATCATTCCGCTCCAAATAGCTTCACAAGTTTTGCGAACACCCTCCCCTGAGGCACCCTGATTACCCATCTGAGTAGCTACTTTGTTTTTGGCTGCAAGCTTGGTAAGAAGACGAGTTTCATAGACCGTATGAGTCAGAGGCTTTTCACAATATACATTTTTACCCATCTCCAGCGCCTGCGCCGCAATGACAGCGTGCGTATGATCGGCAGTACCTATAACTACGGTATCAAACTGATCTCCCATCTCCTCGAAGAGCTTTCTGTAATCTTTATATTTTTTGGCATTGGGAAACTCATTAAATTTATTCTGGGCATACTTCCAGTCAACATCACATAGAGCTACTATATTCTCGGAAGCAAGCTGCGAAACGACTGCTCCCCCTCGTCCACCCACACCTATTCCCACAATGTTCAGCTTATCTGTAGCAGCTTTCTGCTTCTTTTTCTTCTGAGGATCGTTCATTGTATTAGAAGGCATTTTTGCCAATAAAGGAGAAGATACAAGTACGGCGCCGGCAGTGGCCATCGCACTCTTTTCTAAGAAACTTCTTCTTGAGATGTTTTTATCCATAGCAATATAATTTAAAATTTATAACTCTTTGATTCTTACATTTCTATACCACAACTGAGAGTCATGACCCAAAAATCCTATAAATCCCCCTTTACGGAAAAGGCCCGGATGTTCCTGATGGTCATAAGTGCCGTTTTTGGTAGCTTCGGCAATATCTCCTTCGGTAATAACTACCCCATTGAGGGTGACACGAATGTATGTCCCCTTAACATAAATCTCCTCCTCATTCCACTCTCCCACAGGGCGAAGTGCATCTCTGTTCTGAGTAGGAATAATACCATAGACAGAGCCGTGATATTGATAATCCTTCAATAGGGGCTGATATATGGGATTGTAGTGATCGAGTACCTGTATCTCCATCCCCTCATAAGCAGCATCACCTTCACCCGGTGTTCTGATTCCCACTCCGTTATTGGCACCCGGGGTGAGCTTAAATTCAAATCTAAATACGAAATCGCTATACTCCTTTACTGTATATAAATTTCCATGACCTGTATCAGACGGCTTGACTGCGATAGTTCCGTTTTCGGTGACATAATCTTGCTTGGATCCCGTCCACTTGCTGAGTGATGTTCCGTCAAAGAGCAATTCAAACCCATCTGCCTCCTCCTCTTGAGAGAGCTTAACCGGCTGTACCTGAGGAAGTTCTCTTATGTAAAGATCTCTATATGCTACTTTACTTCCGTGTGCCTGAAGTTGAATATCCTCGACAGGGAATATCGGCTGCGAACGATCCCAATAATTTTCAAGAATCACATTATCTACTACCAAGACACCGTTTAGACGGACAGTCACCCTCTCTCCCACCATCTTTATATAAAAACTATTCCACTGTCCAAGTCCGTTATCTGCCACACATAGAGGTTTAGAGGGATTATTTACATTGTTATAAAGTCCTCCCGATCCTACTTGAGCACCGACATCCACACGCGCTGTGTCCCATATTTGGACCTGCGGAGTAGCTCTGAGGTATATTCCTGCATCAGCTTCAGGACCCTCCGGATAAAGAAACCAGTCAAGATACATCTCGAAATCTCCATATTTCTTTACAGAGCAGAGATTATCATATCCTTTACCGAAAAACACGATGTTTCCATCCTCTACCCTCCAAGTCTCTTTCATCAGCTCATCAGCCATTGCCTGCGCCTTAACCAATTCTGATGATTTTAATTTCATCCTCGCAAAAGGATTATCGTATCCCCATTTGTCTTTCCCTTTTTTATCCTTGGTTTTGGTTATAAGACCCTGCCAGCCTGTAAGATCTTTTCCGTTAAACATCGATACAAATCCCTCCTCCTGCGGCAATGATTCGAGATACTGATTAATACTTGTAACTTCATATTCAGAGTCTTTTCCTTTTATCACCTGAGCAGCACGCTTGAGGAGTGCTGTGGTCTCTGAAGAGTTAAAATCTCGGCTACTCACGGCATTCAGTCTTACAGCCTGGGCAGCTGCCTGCTGCAATTCAGGATCTTCGATATATTTACCTGCGAAAATAACCCCGAGAAAAGTACCTGTGCCGGCTACAGAGTTAAGAACTGCTATTTTCTGTGAAGGTACACGGGCAAAATCCATCGCTCTGCGCAATAAAAGAAGCCTCTGCTCACCGGGGAGCTTGGATTTTGATATTCTGTCAATCAAAGTAGTGAATGCAAGGGGGTTACTCTCCTCCGAACATATTTTATATAACTCTTCCATCCCCGCTGAAGCAATAATCATCGGCCAATATAGTCTTTTCAAATTGGGATCGACTGCATCCTTACGCTCAACAAGGGCGTTATATCTATCTTCAGCAGCAATAGAGGAAAGTGCTTCCAAGACAGCCTCCTGAACAAATGCAACATTCTGCTCCTGAGTGTTTTCAAGCAGAGAGCATAGTCTCTCTACATCGCTTTTCTCTGAAACGGCTTTAAGTGCAATATAGGCAGCATTTCGAAGAGTATCAGAGGTAGAATTTATAGCATCGAAGACTACTTCTTTATTAGCTACGGAGCGCCGCTGCGCAATGAGGTTTATGACTGCTACTTTCCCATGGTCCGATATCATCGGGTAGAGAGGCATTACGATAGGAAAAATATCACCTTCATAACACCTGAGACATTCATATCCGAGTTCTACGAATTTAGGATCTTCTCTTACAAGAAGCTGAGCGACATTACTAATGGTGCTTTTACTTCCGATTTTGGTAGTGGCCCAAGCGGCAGAAGAGACCAAATCATAGTCATATAGCGCGGTATAAGGGGCTACAAAAGAGGCATTTTGTCCATTTCTTTCCTCCCCAAACCACCATATAATATCTATTCGTGCTTCATTGTTCTTTAACTTGGGAAGCAGTTTTCCGATTTTCTCGTACAATATGGCCGGACCGGCTTTTTGTATTGCGTAAAGAGCTGCAAAACGGTATTCACGGCAAGGGTCAGAAAGGGCTTTAAGTATTACCTTCTCACCGTCCACTACTCCTGCTGAGGCTATGTATTGCTGTAAAGCCTTACAGCGATTGGCGGAATTAAGCTCAGAAGGGTCTTTCTTAGCAATGGATGTCGCTGCCTTTAATAACTTTGCAGCCTCTTTAACATCGAGAACCGCCTCTTCTGAGATTTGAGCCACGGGGATTCCGAGAATCATCAACTGTCTTGATAGAAATCCTTTTACAGTCTCATCGGATGCCTGTGAAAGAGCTTTCTGTAACGATTCGGTAATGGTTTTTCTCCTTACCGGATTAAAGTCTTCTTCTGATATATATGCAATAAGTCCTCCGAGGGCATATTGTGCCTGAACAGCACTTTCATCATTTCTGTTTATCATTTCGAGCAACATGGAAAGCCCTTCTTCTCCAGTGGAGACAATGTCTTCCATAAGACGATTATAGACTTTTTCGTTCTGTGCGGGAAACTGACTGAGGGCATCTACTATTTTTGTGCTTGCAATTCTGTTTGAATTTTGAGCAGTTACAAAAATGCTCAAAAGAATAAACAGAACGATTAATTTTATTTTTTTCATAATGATCACTTTTACTAATTAATATGATAAATTCCATGGTGCCCGCATGGGCTGATTTACCAAGCGATTGGCTGCGGGGTCATTTACAAATTCCATCTTTTCGCTATCAAATTCAAGTGTACGGTTCAGCTGAAGTGCTACGGCACCGATATTGACGAGAGTACAGCTTCTGTGTCCGTTAATCTCATTCAATGCAAATTTTTGCCTGGTTCTGATGCACTCAGCAAAATCGGTGTTCTGCGGCTTGGGATCGGGGAACTGTGCCAGTTTCATCTGCCAGTCGGGAATATCGCATATAAAATTGTTGTAAACATTGCCTTTAGGCCCTGAGATATACGGGGTGTCGGGATTACCGTAGTCTCCTCCCCACAGGACGATTTGGCATCCGTCCGCATATGTGTATGTAATCGATCTCCAGGTGCCTACTGCATCATAGTGCTGCTGAGGAGCATCTATTTCTACTTTAACGGGGCTTTCGTTGTCTTTTCCGAGGAAATATTGGACAGGGTCCATATAGTGCTGTCCCATATCACAAAGACCGCCACCGTCATAGTCCCAATAACCACGGAATGTCTGATGCACTCTGTGGGAATTATATGGTTTATATGGGGCGGGGCCTAACCACATATCATAATCAAGCTCAGCGGGAACAGGCTGAGGATCAAGATGTTCCTTCCCTACCCAATAGAACTTCCAGTCAAAGCCGGTATGCTTGGAAATAGTGACTTTCAAAGGCCAGCCGAGAAGGCCACTTTCTACAAGTTTCTTGAGGGGCTTTACGGTAGAACCAAGACCGTAAAAATTATCGTGAAAGCGAAACCAAGTATTTAGCCTGAAAACTCTGTTATATCTTGCGACGGCATCTCTGACCATCTTACCCTCACCTATAGTTCTGGTCATCGGCTTTTCGCACCATATATCTTTGCCTGCTTTGGCAGCGGCTATACTCATGAGTGCGTGCCAATGAGGAGGTGTGGCGATATGGACCACATCTACGCTTGGATCGTGGATAAGGTCCATCCAGTTTGAATAAAGATTAAGATTTTCATCAACCATCTTATTACCCTCGGAATGCATCTTGCGGGCAAGATCTTTTCCGGCAAGGAGATGATTTTTGTCCACATCGCATATTGCAGTAAGACGAGCCCCGCCATACTCAAAATGACCGCGGCCCATACCTCCTACACCGATAATACCTTTTGTTAGCTGATCACTGGGGGCAATGTATCCCTTTCCTCCTAGAACACTGCGGGGAATGATGGTAAGAGCAGCAAGAGCCCCTGTTGTTTTCAAAAAATTACGTCTGTTTAAAGTCATATTGTTATTTGATTAAATTTTTCTTTTTTAAAACGCCGTAACCTTCTCCTTTCACTTCGCGACGATACAATATCTTTTTCAAAGTGCTTTTATCTCCTTTCACAGGAAGATCGTTTTTTGATGCATCTTCAAGAAAACGCCATGCATACTCAGAGGCCATAGCTCCATCTCTGAGTGTGGGCAGAGCAGGATTAACAATACCGGATCTTACCGAATCTGCAAAAAGGTCAAGTAAAATATTGATATTTTTATCTCCGTATTGTTTCTCTATCCTTACTGTTTTAGTAACTCCGTGAATCTCCACAATCGCTGTTTTGTAATCGTGTGTCATCCTCGCTACCCCTTTCGTCCCTATTATATCATTGTAAGAAATATGTGTAAGATCTTTTGATAGCTGACCGTACATGTGTCCCTGAGTTATATCGAATGTAACCCCATTTTCAAATGTTCCGTGACACTGAAGCCACCACGGCTCTCCCCAGTCCCAAAAATCCACCCCCTGCGCATGCCATGTCTTATATTCGCTTCCTGCAAGCCACCTTGCAAGATCCACATAATGCATTCCGCAATCATGGAAGCATGGCCCCTCAGGTCCGTGTCCCTCTCCGGGGGCAAGTCCGGGTGTCAAATGACATATTCGTATAATAGCAAGTTCTCCAAGTTCTCCAGATTCAAGCCACTTGCGCAGTTCTATATTGTACCATGCATTTCTCAGAGGAAGATTTATGGTGGATAACAATCCTGAAGAAGAGACTTTTTTTACGATTTCCCACTCCTTCTCTATCTTGTCCGAAAGAGGCTTTTCAGTAATAATATGTTTTCGGGTGGATATTGCTTTTTCAAACTGCCCGTAACGGGAATCTGCCAAAGCGGAAAGGATAACCACCTCCACTGAGGAGTCACTGAAAACAATATCTTCATCATCTATTACAAGTGTTTTATAAGGGAGATTCAGCTCTTTCAAGACCTGCGACGCCTCTTCCTGAGAAAATTTATCGACATCACATATATATGAAACCTCCCATTTATCGCTTAAAGACATTTCGCGAAGGTAGAAACCTCCTATCCTTCCAAAACCTATAATCGCTGCTTTAATTCTTCTATTGCTCATATTGAAAATTTTGGTAAAGTTAATAAAAATGGTATTACCACAAATCATTATTTCCAGAACTCATACCATTTTTTCTTTGCCTGCACATTTTCTTCTGTTTTCGGCTCTTCTTTTACAGGAAAATGGTTACAAGCCTCTATCATTTCGGGGTGATCTTTCAGATAAGTTTTCATCATCAAATAGCCATACCTGTAGATCTCTTCAAACTTGTCAAACTCAAGCATAGCATACTGATCAATAGCGTGACAATCGATTAAATAATCGCAGGCTTTTCTCCCCGGGACACTGCTTACAATAGCCAACGAATGGATATATGAAGTTACAATATCTTTTATGTTTTTGACTTTTACCTCTGATTTCTCCGGCATTACATCTACTCCTATCAAAACATCTACCTTATTCCTGATTACATAAGAAGGGAAATGATTAAGAGAACCTCCGTCCACATATATTTTATTATTGATTATAATGGGTTCAAAAATGGCAGGGATAGACATGGATGCCAACAGATATTCTCTGAGATTTCCACCGGAAGAGATAGCCTCTGTTCTCGAATCGGTGATATTGGAGACTGTTATGGTCATATTTTTGTTCAAATCTTCAAAGTTGTTGGATTCTAAATATTTATTTAAAATATTTTTAATTTTTTTATGGGTATAAATAGCCATCCCTTTATTATCGGCACCTGTTATGGCAAAAATCTTGTCCGCTTTATACAACTGCTCCGAGATTACCATATCTCTAATAAACTCGGGAGAATACCCGTGACAGTAAAAAGTCCCCACAAGAGCTCCCATACTCGCTCCTGCCACATATTCGGGAGAAATACCATATTCTTCAAGAGCTTGCAGCACCCCTATATGGGCAAAGCCCAATGCTCCACCACCACTAAGGAGAATACCTACTTTAGGTTTATCGTTCTTTGCCTCCACTTGCAAAGATGAAAATAAAGGGAATGCGATCAATAACGCTAACGCAATCAAAAAATTCTTCATATTTTCTATTTTTTATTTCCAGAATTCATACCATTTCTTTTTCTGTGTCTTATCAGGCTTGCTTTCTTTCGGGGGGTGAATATCGGCAGTACATTTGGATACTATTTCGGGATTATTCTTCAAATAATCTTTAGCAAGCAGATACCCATACCGGTATATTTCCTCAAATTTATTAAAATCAAACTGAGAGTATATATCACACGCACGAGATTCGATATAATAATCTATTAATTTCTTTTTGGGAGCGGCATTGGACTGAGCTACAAGAAAAATCAATCTGTTGGCCATATCGGTAACATTGTCTAACTTAACCTTATCCGTAAACGGCAGCACATCGACACCTATCAGCACATCTACATCTTTTCTTATTTCCGAGGCGGGAAAATGGTCCATAGTTCCCCCATCTACAAACACATGATTATCGATTATCATCGCCTCGAAAATAATAGGAATAGACATAGAGGCGATGACATATTCTTTTAACTTGTCACCACTACTTATAACCTTAGCTTCCGGTATTGTAAGATCAGTGGCACTGATGTAAAGATGACGAGAAAGCTCATCAAATGAATTGGTGGGAAAATATTTATCAAGTAGTGACATTACTTTCTTATGACTTGAGAGTCCGAGTTTGTTTTTACCCCCTGAAAGAAAGGCAAATATATTGGCGGAATTATACAATTCTTCCTTGAATACTATTTTACATATCTCCTCGGGTGAAAACCCATTGGCATAGAATGCCCCCACAAGAGAGCCCATACTCGCACCCGCTACATACCCGGGAGAGATACCATACTCTTCAAGAGCTTGAAGTACCCCCACATGGGCAAATCCGAGGGCTCCACCTCCGCTTAAAACGATACCTACTCGGGGTTTTCTTTGAGAAAAGGCTGAAACAGAGAGCAACATCAGCAGTATGAAAATAATTCTTTTCATATATTTAATTTTTAATTGGTAAAGATATATAAAAAAAATAAATTAAAAACGCCGAGTATCAATCTCATACCCGGCGTAATTAAAATTATATATATACTCCCTTTTATTTATCCTGCAACTTTTTAGTTTTCTTATCGAAACAGTAAGAAACGAGCAGACCGGCTCCACCGAAAAGGAGGATACTTGATGCGTATATCACTGTCAGCTGCTCAGAAATATTGTTCAACAGGTCACCTCCGCAAGCGCTGTATAATCCGCAAGAATAGGAGATAATATATCCCACCAAAACACCCAATCCTATCCCGACAAGAAGACATCCCCACATAATAGCTTTGTTTGAGACAATGTTATCGTTGCCGAACAGATGGCTCAGATTGACATTGTTTTCTTTTGCAAAATCGAGCTTTTCTACAAGATTGATTCTCTCTTTTCTGTGTACAAAAACCTCAACCGCTTTGTAGCATGTGACGAATACTATCGCCACAATAAATACCTGTGTTAAATCCATTTTAATAATATTTAATTGTTAATAATTTTGCTTTGCCCTTTTGACGAGTTTCTTCAAAAAAGGTTACAAAATTTCACCGTTTTTCTTTAACCATTGACATTAAGCCACTTCCACACATTGCCCGGTCCATCTTTGGACTGGGACGATTGCGGATAATACTGAATATTATTATGTTGAAAAAAACGGCTGAAGGAACGCCATTAATCCGATGATGATGATATATTATTAACAAATCTGATAATTACACCAAATTTGAAACAGAGCACCATATCGGATGAGG
>CAZSXE010000031.1:0-15140 GCA_964611185.1 uncultured Muribaculaceae bacterium
TTATGTGACGGCTCAGCACTTATAGATGGTTTAGCCGGGCTTTGAAACAGCCATAATTACCCCGCTAAACCATCAAATCGGCCTCAGAGGCACTTTCAGATGGTTTAGCCGAGCTTTAACTTGACATATCTACCCCTCTAAACCATCAAATCGGCCTCAGAAGCGCCTTCAGATGGTTTAGCCCTACTGAAACAGCCATAATCATTCCTCTAAACCATCAAAATGGCCTCAGAAGCACCTTCAGATGGTTTAGCCACTGTAAAACAGCCATAATCACATCGCTAAACCATCAAATCGGCCTTATAAGCACCTTCAGATGGTTTAGCCATACTGAAACAGCCATATTTACATCGCTAAACCATCAAATCGGCCTTATAAGCACCTTCAGATGGTTTAGCCCTACTGAAACAGCCATAATCACCCCTCTAAACCATCAAAACGGCCTTAGAGGCACCTTCAGATGGTTTAGCCGAGCTTTAACTTGACATATCTACCCCTCTAAACCATCAAATCGGCCTCAGAGGCACTTTCAGATGGTTTAGCCGAGCTTTAACTTGACATATCTACCCCTCTAAACCATCAAATCGGCCTCAGAGGCACTTTCAGATGGTTTAGCCGAGCTTTAAAACAGCCATAATCACATCGCTAAACCATCAAATCGGCCTCAGAGGCACCTTCAGATGGTTTAGCCAGGCAAAATCATAATTCCATAAAGCCTGATGATATATTTTATTTCATCTTTAACAAAAAAACTACCCCGATATGCAGAATCAATCATCGGAGTAGTTTTATAAAATGACATCTATGAGAAGCTATTTCTGTGTTCCTTGACAACACTTAGTGTCTTTTCCCTTATTCATTTTCTTTCCATGTCCATCCCCACATCCATTTCCGCATTTATCCCCATGTCCATCCCCACATCCATTTCCGCACTTATCCCCACATCCATTCTCGCATTTACCACCATGACCCTCTCCACATCCATCTCCATGTCTGTCTCCCTGTCCGCAAGACTTCATCTCTTTTCCATGTTTTGAGTGCATAGAATCGAAAATCGCTTTTTGTTCGTCGGTCAGAAGATTTCTCATCTGTATTTTATGCTTGGACGATGCCTTCATCATTTTCCCCTTAAGAGCGGTAATCTGATCGATTTTGGCATTAATCTCTTTCTCGCTGGGAGTATCTGCCCCCATCAGCTTCCTAAATTCGGCATTTAAAACATCCATATTTAAACGGATAGCATCGGCCTCTTTCTGAAAATCAGCTTTCAGCTTCTCCATCTTTTCTTTCTGCTCGTCGGTCAAATTCAGTTTGCAATTCCCTTTAGACTTTGCCTGAGAGACACAAGTCGTTTTTAAATCGTTGTTTTTAGGTTGGTTAAGATTCTGTTTGTTTTGGTTCTGAGCGAAAATAGGCATAGCCATCATCGCGGCAGCCAATAAAATAACGATTCTTTTCATCATCTTTTTTAAATGTTAGTTAATAATTGTAAAAAAATTACTTATAAATAAGACTCTTTTTTTAAAAAAAAGATTAATAACACTTACAAAATTCGTAGAGGAGAAATAGTAAAAAACACATTGTCAGAAGAGACCCCGCCCCCCTGTGGAGAATATATCCACAACCCCGTGGAGCAGCATTCCGAAAATTTGCCGAGGGCACTCTCATCCGCACTCGACAGCCCGAGCTCCCCCCGAACATATTTCAGCCTGCCGGAAAATGGAGGCTTCAACCACTCCGCTTCCCCAAGAAACGCCCAGATACCCTCGCCTGTGGCAATATTCACGCCTTTGGCAATACCCTCGCCTGTGGCAATTCCACCACATTCGCCCGTGTCACCACCCTCGCCGCATCCGCTGCACCCGACATCCGCATTGCTGCAAGCCATATCATCATCCCCGAGAGCATTCTGACCTAATTGGAAGCCTCCGGCCATCCTCTCGATTCTCGATAGCAGCAGCTTTTGCGCCCCCGCAGCCGCTAAGGGACCGGCGTTAAACACAATGGAAAAGTATCTATTGCCGTAGGCGGCCTGAAGCTGATATTTCGACAGACAATCGAAACCGCCCAAGCCATTGGCACAAAGGAGCGAATCTACACGCAGCGGCTTGAAAATGTGAATCGAATAAATCCCGAAGGCAGCATAATCATCCGCCATCGTATATGTTTCGACTGTGTAATCAAATCTTTCAAATTTGACCTCCAGCACATTGAGACTGACAAATCCATATTCCAAAAAGAGATCGGAGCCGCCATTCATATAGCCGTAGAGGGCATCACCTTCGAAATTGCGCTCGCGCGTGATATTCTGTCCGCCTGCGGCAATGGGGAAGAGGCTTGCGAGGAGAGTCGATAGGAGCAGTAAAAAGAATATGCGGTATAATTTCCTCATAATCAGATGTTAATAATTTCGCAGTCGGTCGTTCCCAGACCGAGTTCCTGTGCAATTTTTGCAAAAAGAAGCCCTTTGCCGGTGTCAGACTTCTGCACACCCTCTTCGATCCTCTTCTTTATGACCATATCGTAAGCAGCGCTATCGACAGCGACAGGGTCGGTCCCCACCATAAGGGTCTTATAATCACAAATAAATTGTGGATTGGCAGCGGGCCCGCCGTCGAAACACCCTCTGATACCATCGATGATATTTAAAACCACCTTGTCGCGAAGCGGTGGAAATGCACAGACATAGGCGCAGGTGTGATGCCAAAGCTGCTTATGAAGACGAGAAGTATTGGATATAGAACCGAATGCTAAATTTTTCATACAAGTCGTCACAGAAGACCCTGCGTTTTTCATAACAGGTATATTGATGATTTTAGTAACCTCTTGAGTGACAATCTTTGAAAAATACGAATACTTACCCGAGTTAATCATATAAGGGATAGTGTAAGCATCATATTCCTCCTCCACATCGGCATAGAAATAGTGATCCTTATCGATTCTGCTCTCACCGTAAAGTTTCCCGTCAGCATCGTAAAAACTCCCTTTTAAATCTAAATACTCAGTGGACATAACTCTTATCCCTGGGTAATTCTCCGAAGTGAAGCCGCAGTTTCGCAAATCCTCCTCCCTTCTATCCCATATAATAATGTTTTTGCGAGGGACACCTGCCTCTTCGAGCTGTCGTACCACCGACTGGACAACAGCGTGGGAAGTGGAAAGAAGTTTCCCACCTATCGGATTGACTTTCAGTCCAATAATATCCTTGGGAGAGATTATTTTCCTCCATGCTTTGCTCACTTTTTTACACCCTGTCAGGGCCATCATAGAAGAAGATAACATCCTGTAAGTTGCATTTTCATCGGGGGCATCGTCCTTAATCGAGTCTTCATCGTGGCAGACAACTACTTTTGCGGGGTATCGCCCCGGCATTGAACTTTTAGTTCTCGGTATCTTCTTGGCATCCTCGATATTAGTTTGGGGAATATCTTGAGGAAAAATGGAAGATGTAGCATCGGAGGCTTTAATAACAGGAGCAGCAGCAATAGCGACACCGCTTGCAGATACTATTTTAAAGAAATTTCTTCTGTCCATAATGATTAAAAATTTAAGTATAAAGTGTTACAAATTTATTAAATATATTCTACGGTTTTAAATTTTTGTTAAAAATAGTTATATTTGCCCATTATTAAAGAGAAAAACATATCACTAATAATAAATAAACGTATGAAATTAAGAAAACTATTATTATTCATTGCTGTTTTTGCGGCAGCAGCTATTACAGGTTGTAAAGAAGATCCCATCATCGAGCCTGTAGAAGTAACACTCAGCCAGACTGAAATAAAAGCTGAAAAGACGGCATCGGAGAGCAATATTACACTTACTGTCAACAGAGAGTGGACCATTGAAAAAGAATTGGTAGCTCCCATGGAAGGAGAAACCGACACCGATTGGGTTACCATTTCTCCCGATTCAGGAAATGCATCAGCTGATGCGCAGGCCATATCTGTAAAAATCAGTGCCAATTCAAAAGAAGGAGCATACGAAAGAGAGATGAATATTTATTTTAAAACAGAATCTATCTATGCTGTTTTAAATGTTCATCAGGATGGTATAACCAAGCCAAGTTCTTACAAGCTAATCTCCATTTCTGCATTAAGAGCCATGGCTCCTTCTGATAAATCATCTAAAGATAAAGTAGAAATTACCAAACCTCTGAAAATTAAAGCAGTAGTAGTTTCGTCATCTGAGCCTCAGACAGTCTCTTCCAAGAACCTCTTCGTTCAGGACGGTACCAAAAAGAACAGCGGTATATTGGTTTATACTAACTCCGCTACTATTTGGGAAACTTGTAAATTTGGCGATAGCGTAGAAGTAGTTCTTACAAATGGTAATTTAGTATTCTACAATAAACTTCTCGAATTTATCCCTGCAGACGATCTTAACATTACGATTTTAAACAGCGGTAACAAAGTAGAAGCAGCGAAAGTCGAAGGCAAAGATATTATCAAAGGATTCTACGAAGGACAATATGTAAAAGTATTTGCCCAGGTAAGGAAAGCAGACCTTTCAAAGAAAATGGGAGAAAGTCCTAAAGTTGAGACCAAAGACACTACTGAGACATTCATGATGTACAGCCGTAATTCTGCCGGAGCTTGTCCCGATTGGGCTACCACAGCAGTTCCTCAGGGAGCAGGCGACCTTATGGGATTGGTGAGCAGCTATTCAGGTGTATATCAGCTGGTTCCTCAGTTTGCTACCGATTTTGGCGGGATGACAGGTGAAAGATTCTCAGGAGAAGAGCCTGATCCGGAAGTTACCACAGGCGAGTCATCAGATGTAACTGCCAACTCAGCCACACTCGCTGCAAGTTATACTTATGCAGGTTCCAAAACCATTTCCGAAGTAGGTGTGGCATGGAAAGTAGAAGGAGCAGAATCTTATACTTATGCCCCTGCAGCTGCTGTTGCCGGTGAATTTACAGTAGCCCTTACGGGACTTACCACCGGTGCTACCTATAAATATGCAGGATATGCTAAAATTGACGAAAAATATTTCTTAGGCTCTGAAAAGGCGTTTACCACCACAGATCCTTCTGCAGCTGTTCTAAAGACTATTGCCGAAATCAGAGCGATGGCCTCTGCTACCGAAACAGTTACCATTAAGGACAATATTAAAATTGTCGGAATAGCCGTTTCCAACAGAAGCACCGAAACAGGTAACAATATTCACAAACAATCTTTAGCCCTTCAGGATGATTCTGCAGTAAACAGCGGTATTATCGTCAGGTTTAAAGCAGCTCACAGTATAGATTTGGCCACAGAAACACAGGTTTTGCTTCAAGGGACGACACTCTCTTTCTATAATGGTGTTCTTCAGATCAATCTCACCTCTGATGATGCTGTATCCTCTCTCGGAGTCAAGACACTTCCCTCTCCGATAAGTGTATCCGTGGAGCAGCTCAGCAGCGGTAAATATGAAGCGATGTATATATCGATAGCCAATGCCAAAGTCGATGCTGCACACGCAGGACAGAAATTCTATGACAAGGATGGTAATAAAGGAAATATTAAGATGAATATTGCCGGAACTGAAGATACATTTGTAATGTATTCTACAAGTTACTGTGTATGGAAAGACGAAGTTCTCCCCACTGGTACAGGAGTCATTAAAGGTCTTGGCGGTGTCTATACCAAAGATTCTAAATCCACTTATCAGATTCAGCCTCAGAGAGCTTCAGATTACGAATATCTCGTTGACGCCAAGCTACAGTCAATAAGCACTTTAAGAGCTAAGATGGGTGACTCCAAGACTGTTGTCGCAGAAGATTGGATTATCAAAGGAATTGTAGTCTCAAATGTCTCTTCAGAAACAGGTGGAAATATTAATAACAAGAGTGTCATTCTTCAGGATAACACAGCTCCCAACAGCGGTATATGTGTAAGGTTTACTGACAGTGCAAATAATAAATTCCAGCTTGGAGATGAAGTTCAGGTAGTAGTAAAAGATGGTGCCCTATCTATTTACAGCGGTACTCTTCAGTTTGCCCCTACTGCTGATGCCCAGATTACCAAGACTGAAAAGGCTAACAATCAGATGACTCCCGTGAAGATTTCGGTAGCCGATTTGAAAACAGGCAAATACGAATCCATGTATGTAAGTGTGGATAAAGTCAAAGTCGATGCTGCACACGCAGGACAGAAATTCTATGACGGCACCAATCAAGGAAATGTAAATGTCGATATCGATGGGACAGATGACACATTTGTAATGTACACCTCTAAATACAGTGTATGGAAAAATGAAGTCCTTCCCACCGGCACAGGTGTATTAAAAGGAATAGGCAGTACATTTACAAAAGATTCCAATACCACCTATCAGATTATGCCCCAGATAGCAAGCGATTACGCCGCCCTGAAATAATAAGAGCGTGATATGTAGTTATCTGATTTACCGGTAAATCATAAAAAGGCTTTCCCATTTCGGGAAAGCCTTTTGCGTAACTATATGATAAACAGGCAATTATATATCACAGCCCCCGTTTTTTTTAAATTCAACTTATTATTTTAACTTTGTATCTTATTTTAGTACTCAATGATCAAATCTTTTAAATTAACTCGATATGAAATTTATTAAATCTTTATTCATAGTTGCTGCCATTGCGCTTTTGTCTGTAACGACAGGTTGTATTAAGGATCCGCAATTCAAGCCTGCACAGATAGGGGTAAATCCGCAGACTATTGATTTGGAAACCGAAGCTGCCGAGGTCCCCGTTAAATTATTCTCAAACAGAGACTGGACACTTGATGTAGAAAGTACGGAAGGTGAAGTTACATGGCTTATGGTCAGTGATACTGCAGGAGTGGCGATGACCGACTCGCTGACACTTACCATATCCATCACCCCGAACACAGGAGAGGATCGGCAAGCCACTATCAATTTCCGCACGGAGACTATTTATGCCTCTGTAAGGGTATCTCAGAAAGGTGTTATCCAGAAAGAATACACACCCATACCCACTGTTCGCGCTCTATATCAGGGCTCCGATGTGACCATAACTGAAGATTGGATTATCAAAGCAAGTGTGGTCAGCAACTATCGTAACAGTGAATATGGCGGACTGAACAACGCTACCTCTTCCAAGACTATGATTGTATCTGACGGCACATCCGGCATATCTCTTTACCTTTCTGAAAACAACACCCTTTACGGTGTAGGTGACGAACTTGCCATCTCTCTGAAAGGGATGAAGCTACAGAGATACAACAACGGATCTCTTCAAGTGAACGGACTTCCCCTCGGCAATATCGAAAAGCTCGGAACCCGTGTCATAGAGCCTCTCAGCATCACCCCCGCGCAGCTTGTAACAGGAAATTACGAGTCGATGTATGTGGCAGTATCTGATGTTCAGGTAGCCTCAGCCGATATGGATAAGACATTTGCTACCAAAGAGAGCCATACTTCCCTTAATTTTGAAGCCAAGACGGGAGAAAAATTTGTCCTCTTCTCATCCAAATATTCTACATTCATGGATGAAAAAGTACCCTCAGGAAGTGGTGTTCTCAAAGGGGTCGCGATGGTATTCGGAAGCACATATCAGATGAGCATTACAGCCGTAACCGACTATGCAGCTCTCACCGGTGAAAGATTTACAGTCACAGGAGGCGGTGGCGGAGGAGAAGAGGGAGACGGAGCAGTTATCGGTGACTACGCCAAATGGAATGCCATATCTCCCGTATCCGAATTTGGAGATAACTTCATAAATATAAAAGCCACTAAAGTAGCTTATGAAAATATAAACTGGATGTTTTATTCCAGTGATAAAGCTGCTGTAACAAATGGCTGGACAACAGGTATTTACAACGAAGACAAATATATGCAAATAGCACCCTACGCCTCCGAATTGACCGAAGTCACGGCTTACGCTCTGATCCCGAGAATCAATGTAAGTGCTGCCGCTGCTAAAGAACTGAAATTCAAGATAGCCCTCTATTACAAAACAGCCGATGCTTCCAAGCTTGAAATAGTAACATCCGAAAACTTTGAAGGTGACTTCTCCAAGGCTACATGGACAGTGCTTCAAGATGTATCTTTTGCCGCCGATGCCGAAATGAATACATGGGTCGAAAAAAAGGTAGATCTTTCAAGTTTTGCAGCCAAGACTTCATTGTGCGTAGCATTCAGATATACCGGAAAGGCGAATACTTACAGATTGGACGATGTCCAATTCAATAACGGCAAGTACCCTGAAGAAGATGGCGGTGGTGATGGAGGGGATGGTGGTGGAGGTGCCGGAGAAGGTGTTTATACAAGCAATGTGACTATGCCTGCCGCAGATTTCTCCGATTCCGATAAAGCTGCTTACGGCGGTAAAGCAAAGATAGGTGGAACTGAATATCCGATGTTGAAACTCGGAAAGAGTAGCGTAATAGGGACATATACCTTTGCAGCACCCCTGCCCAAGACAGGCTCTTGCACCCTTAGTTTCTATGCAGTAGCTTGGAAAGGTGCGACCACTTCTATCACTGTTACCATCGATAACGGAGGTAAGATAGACGGAGCGACATCTAAGGAGTTTGCCCTCACGGCCAATGCAGGTGCCACAGGAAATCCACCATTCACCCTCACCCTCGGGAATGATTTCTATTCGGCCGCCCTTACCGAAATAACATCAGCATCCACTATCACCGTTACTACAAGCACTACCGGCTTCCGTGCCATAATGCTTGGGGTAAACATTAAATAATTTTAGATGCGATATAATTTCCGCATATCAGGTGGTTTAGCAGCCATTGTATTCATATTGAGTATGATGTCTCTCGGCTCATGTATTCGTCCTGACCCCATACCCAATGATGCTACACTTGCAAAAGATACAGTGGATTATTTAAATACAGGTCAGTTTCTTGCTGTCTCCACCGAAGGAGAGTGGAGCATCAGTGTTTACTCTTTGAGCAATCTCACCGACACCTGCGACTGGGTGGTAGTAACCCCGTCTTCGGGGACAGGAACCAAAAATAATATAATGATTTCCTACTCCCAAAACACACAGGATTCTTTTCGAGAGGCATATATCATCATTTCATTCTCGGAAGGGACCTCTCTCACCAGAAGATTGGTACAGATGGGGAGTACTGAGACGGGAGGGGGAGGAAGTGAAGAAGAGGATACTCCATCGGAGCTCACATCGGACCCTGTTCGCTCATGGATGGAACTTCCCACAGTGACCACTACCGAAAAAACCGCTTACATCTCGCATCACACCACCATCGATAGTAAGAATGTCAGAAATTACTCCATGCTTTACGATAGTCAGAACAGACTTGCTCTATGGGTGGCATACCCGCTGTGCTCCATGTATATGGGATCTCAGAAAAGAACCGATGCATGGGGATTTGATCCGAAAATTCCTGCAGATGTGCAGCCTGTTATATTCAGAGCCTTCGGAGCGAACGGTTACATCGGATACGACCGCGGGCATCAGCTCCCCTCTGCTTCGAGAACGGCCGGCTACTCCGTCAATGCTTCCACCTTTTACTTTTCAAATATGACGGCCCAAAATTCGGCCCTTAATCAAGGATTGTGGGCGAGGCTCGAAAACAAGGTGAGAGGTTATGCGTTGGCTTGCGATACCCTCTATGTCGTGACAGGGGCGGTAATCAAAACAGAAGATGATCCCGAAATATCATATATCCAAGACAATAACGGTAACGATGTCGCTATTCCCAAGGGCTATTTCAAAGTCTTGCTTAAATATATCAAGAAAACAGACACCTATTCCTGCATCACTTTTTATCTTGACAACAAGACATACAGCGATGTAGATCCTACTTATTCCATAGCACAGACATTGAGTTGGATGGAGCATAAGACAGGATATTCTTTCTTTTCAAATCTTCCTGAAAATGTAAAATCATCTATTTCAGGTACTTTTAAACCGAATGATTGGGGACTATAAATATGAATAAAAAAATTTATGTAATTGTCGCAGCATTTCTTTTGGTGAGCACTATTGTTGTGGCTCAGAAAGAAAAGAAGCCATATACCGTGATGTTTTACAATGTCGAAAATCTTTTCGATATCTATGACGATCCCAATGTCCTCGATGACGAATTTCTTCCGGAGGGGCCCAAAAATTGGACGCAGGCCAAATATGAGAAGAAACTTTCCAATATCGAGCAGGTAATTTTTTCCATTGCGTCAGAAAACAAATCCTACCCCACCATAATCGGGGTTTCGGAAATCGAAAATCGCAGGGTACTCGACGACATTGTATCGCAGCCGAAGCTCGCCAAGGCCAACTATCAAATAGTGCATTACGATTCGCCAGAGGCGCGAGGGGTGGATGTGGCTCTGTTCTATCGTCCCGACCAGTTCAAATATCTGTGGAGTGTACCCATCAAAACAGTAGTCCCCGAGATACCCAATTTCAAAACGAGAGATATCTTAGCCGTGTGCGGGACCATCGAAGGTGAACTTTTCCTGTTTTTCGTAAACCACTGGTCCTCAAGAAGGGGAGGAAGTGAGGCTTCAGAGTTTTTGAGGGTAGGGGCTGCCAATACAGTAAAAAAATACATCGATTATCAGCAGATTCTTCATCCGGAGGTGAAAATAGTCATCATGGGGGATCTTAATGATGACCCCACCAATAAAAGCATATATGAAGTGTTGGGAGCTAAGGGAAAGCCCTCAGAGGTGGAACCTTTCGGTATGTTTAATCCGTTTTATGCGATGCTCAAGGCTGGTTACGGCTCACTTGGGTATCAGGACTCGTGGAATATTTTCGACAACATTATCATAAATGAAAATTTATTAAATGCCACTTATGGCGAGTTGAAAATACAAAAAGCCCATAAAAGCAAGTTCTATGGCACTATTTTCAAACGCACTTTCATGGTTCAGCAGGAGGGACAATATAAAAATTACCCCTTACGCACATATAGTGGAAATGCTTTTTTAGGGGGGTATAGCGACCACTTCCCTGTATTTATATTAATAGGAAAAGATTAAAAAATATCAATATGAGATTCAAAAAAAGTTTTTTAGCAGTACTCTTTCTTCTTTTGTCTCTTTCCATTTTCGGACAGGACGGAGGTATTAAGGGTATATTGATCAATCGACTGACCAGACAGCCGGTAAAAGATGCTAAGATTATAGTCAAAACAGCAGATAAGGATTTATTTGTCTATTCCGGAGCGGATGGAACATTTAAGATGGAGGGAATAGCGGATGGGATGTATCAGATTACGATAGAAGCAGCCAATTTTATCAATTCTGATATGAATATAAAGGTTGAGGGCTATGTTAAAGACTTGATGACAGTCACCATCGCCCCCGATTTTGCCACCGAAGATATAGATGATGCTGCTTTTGCCGAATTTGACAATGAGAATGAAGCCGGATATGAAGATATCCCCTCCGTCCTCTCCTCTTCAAAGGATGTATATGAAAATATCGCCGGTTATAAATTTTCTTCCATGAGATTTCTAAGCAGGGGATATGACAGCGGTACTGCCGATGTGTATATTAATGGTATCTATATGAACGATGCGCTCAGCGGATACACACCCTATTCGCTTTTCAGCGGCCTTAATGAAGTTACTCGTGAAAAAGAGAGTGTTACCGGTCTTCAAGTTACCGATTACGGTACGAGCGGTATCAATGGAGCGACTAATATTTTCACAAGAGCTTCTAAAATTAAAAAAGGTTGGAGGACGAGTGTCCTTTCCAACAGCGGGCAGTATCGCCTCAGGGTGATGGCTACTTACGCTACCGGCGAGATGGACAATGGCTGGTCTTTTTCGGCTTCCGCATCGACGAGACTTGGCGGTAATGATTGGGTGACAGGGGTATATTATCAATCTTTCGCCTACTATATAGGAGCAGAAAAAAACATTAACGATAAGCACCGCTTTTCTCTCAATGTATTCGGATCGCCTACGCAGAGGGGTGCTCAGGCAGCCTCTACGCAGGAGGTGTATGATATGCTCGGGAACAATTATTACAACCCCAACTGGGGATACCAAAATGGTAAAGTGCGTAATGCACGGGTGAGAGATTCTCACGAACCGGTAGGTATTTTTAACTATGAATTCACCCCGTCTGCCGACACAAAGCTCTCAGTAGGAGTTTCTTATAGAATGGGTCGTAACGGATACAGCGCACTTGACTGGTATGATGCTCAGGACCCTCGTCCCGATTATTACAGAAATCTGCCAAGCTACTACGACGATCCTCAAAAAGCAGCTTGGGTGAGAGAGGGGTGGCTATCGGATGATAATATTCGCCACATTAACTGGTCAAGGCTTTATGATGTGAATAGAAATTCCGTTCAGATAGACTCTAAAGCGCGTTCAAAATATGTCATCGAGGAGAGACATACCGATCAAAATGATCTCAATGCCAATCTCCAGTTTACTCAGAGATGGCGTTTTCTAAAACTTAATATCGGATACAATTACAGATGGAACAAGACAGAGTATTTCAAAACCATCAAAGATCTCCTCGGCGGCGAGTGCTGGCTTGATGTTGACCAGTTTGCAGAGAGAGATTTCGGTATCGGAGATATTATTCAGAATGACCTCAATAACCCCAATCGTCTTGTAAAAGAGGGAGATAAGTACGGATATGACTATTTTGCCCAAGTTAGAGACCATAAAGGATGGGTTAATCTTACATTTTACAAAGGAGGATTTGAAGCCGTACTTGCCGGAAACGCAGGTTATAACACTTTTTGGAGAGACGGTCTTTATAAAAAAGGACTTTTCCCCGATAATTCGTACGGCCCTTCTCAGAAGCAGAATTTCTTCACCTATACCGGTAAATTGGGCTTGACCTATAAATTCAAAGGGAACAATATGATCTATGCCAATGCTGGATATATGACGAGAGCACCTTTCTTTCAAGAGTCATTTCTCTCTCCGAGGACAAGAAATACCATTGTTCCTAATCTCACCACCGAGAAGATACTTAGTGCAGATTTGAATTATTCTCTCAAAATAGGGGAGTTTGCCCTCCGCATTACGGGCTTCTTTACAGACATAAAAGATCAGACGAAGCTCATCAGCTTTTATGATGATATACAGCGGAGCTACACTAACTTCGCCATGAGCGGCATTGATCAGCGTCATATTGGCCTTGAGGCGGGAATAAAAGTTCCTATTTGGGCAGGTATCTCTGTTTCAGGGGCAGTGAGCTATGGAAAATATGTCTATACCTCTAACCCTTATGTCACTCAGACTATCGATAACAGTAACCGGATTGTACTTGAAAATGCAAAAGTTTATTGGGAAGGGTATAGGGTGCCGAGTACGCCTCAGCTCTCCTCCGATATTTCCCTCAACTATCGCGGGCCTAAGTATCTTTTTGCAAGCATAGATCTGGGATATTATGATGGAATGTATATATCGATGAATCCTCTTCGTCGTACCGACTATGCCGTTAAAGGGATGGATATTTCTACAGAAGAGGGGATGAATCAGCTTAGGGCAATGACCGATCAAGAGCGTTTCCCGAGGGCATTTGTCCTGGGTGCGAGTATTGGAAAGTCGTGGTATATACATAGAAAATATAATTTGGGAGTAAATCTTGATGTCAGAAATATTCTCAATAATCAAAACATCAAGACAGGCGGTTTTGAACAGATGAGACTTACATCCAACGAGGATTCGTCCGGGAATTTTGTGAGCTACTCTGCTTTTGATTCCAAATACTTCTATATGTTCGGGATCAATTATATGATAAATGTTTACTTCAGATTTTAATAAAGAGGAGGAAAAGAGATGAAAAAAATATTTTTACTTGGATTTATATTGTTAGTTACTGCAGTTTCCTGCAATAAATGGGAAGAGCCTGAGCCTTATACTCCGGCACAAATGACACCTACCATGACCATAGCTCAGTTCAAAGCATTATATCAGGGGACTCCGCTTGAGATTACAGATGAAAATATTGTGATAAGCGGTACTGTGATCAGTTCAGACAGGGCCGGTAATTTCTATCGCTCTTTCTATATCCAAGACCAGACAGGCGGTATAGAGATTAAAATCGGCAAAACAGGTCTGTACAACGACTATAAAAGGGGGATGACCATCTATGTTAAGCCGAAATATCTATGTCTTGGTGCTTATGGAGGGATGGTCCAGCTCGGAGCCGTCTCATCGGAGGAGAGATACGAGACCTCGTATATAGATGTTCAGGAATTGATCAACAGGAGTGTTTTCAGAGGAGAAATAGGCGAGGAAGCTGCCCCTCTTGAGATTACCTCTGCTTCAGGTCTTTCTGTTTCAAACCTCGGCAAGCTCGTTAAGCTGATGAATGTCGAATATACAGGTGGCGATAAAGGTCTCACTACCTGGGCTATAAAAGCAGATAGCAGCCAGGGTATCGAGGCCGCCTCCGGCAATCAGAATTTCAAGCTCGGCACCAGAAAGGTGGTAGTGCGCACTAGCGGCTATTCCAATTTCGCCTCTCTGCCATGTCCCGCAATAGGTTCCAAATGTAATATCACCGCCGTCTTAACGCAATTCAACACCACATATCAGCTAATTCTCATAGATGTTACGGGTGTTGAAGTGCTAAGCGAATAATATTTTTAGTCCTATTCTGTCTGTTTATAGTTCAGATATTATGATTAAATAAACTGCTCTGAGATAGTTTAGTCTTAATCTGTCTGTTTATATTTTAGACATTATGTTAAAATAAACGGATCAAGAGCAAAAGTCGGTGGAGGGAGGCTATTCTATGCTAAAAGTTTCGAGAATCTGAGTATAGAAAATGATATATCACAAACCTTTCGAGACTTAGCTCTAAAAGCTTTGACTTTAGCATAGAATGAATCCGCACCATCGTTGATAGATTTATTTCCCATTTTGCTGGTGCGATATTTTCTTGTATTATTAAAAAATCATTTGGGGAACAAAAAGTGGGTGTTTTTGTTCCCAGATACGATAAAAAGTTAGTTTCGGAAACAAAAAAGGGGTGTTTTTGTGCCCCAAATGTTTATTGAGTGACTTATCACAAAGTAAATAACTTTATAAAATTTATTCCACTGACTTTTGCTCTTGATCCAAATAAACTACTCCGAGATAGTTTAGTCTTAATCTGTCTGTTTATATTTCAGACATTATGATTAAATAAACTGCTCGGAGATAGTTTAATCCTATTCTATCTGTTATACAGCTCTATTTCTTTACTTTAAG
>CAZSXE010000031.1:15240-18795 GCA_964611185.1 uncultured Muribaculaceae bacterium
GGAGATAGTTTAATCCTATTCTATCTGTTATACAGCTCTATTTCTTTACTTTAAGAATATCTCCGCGATTTTCTTTAACGGCCTTTTTCCATGTATCGTTGTAGCCCGGCTGCATGGGAGATTCGGGTATGGCTTTTGAGTGACCGTTATTCTTAAACGAACCATCTTCATTCTGCTTCTTGACATTTCCGTCTATGTATTTCAGAAGGAGATACTTATCGAGCTTAGTCCATGTGTCGAAGACTGCCTGAACCTTGCTGACAGAGTAGTCGCTAAGAAGTGCTCTTGCCTGAAATGATGCTTTCTCCTGCGATTTTTTACCGGAACCTGCATTGTTTAGAATCTCAAGTGCTTTGGCATCTATCCCCGGGATCTCTGCAATAGCGCTATTTTCAAGTGCATCGGTATTGATTTTGATTTCTGGAGCTATGCGATCGTAAAGCAGATACGCGAACTGAGCAAGCCTGTTGGTGATCCAAAACAGAGAGGTTTCAGAGTATGTTAGCATATTTCCATTGCCTTCGGCAATCCACTGCGGTGCTCTGTTGATAGAGGTGTAGATGGGAGAGAGGCACGATGTGGCTGCATCATCCACTCCGAACCAGAGGATTCCTCCTATTTCGTCAGGAAGCCAGTTTCTTGATTGGCATACAATCCAAAATCCTGTCTGCTGAGTCGCAATGGCGCGCTCATTGAGGTACTCGACACCATCCACTTCAAAGTACATGGGTCTCCATCTGTAGGGGCAAGTGCTTCCGCCGGCACCGATATCCTGTGTCATATCCATCGGTGTCCCTTCATAGTGGTCGCGCATTACATCAGCCACATCCTTAACGGATACTTTTTCGGCAGGTTTGATGAATAGAGGCATTTTGTTAGCTGCATTGTAACCCATGGCAAAGTCCAAATATTCTTCGGCCTTATGTTCGTTGAACATCCCTTTACCGAGAATATTGAATGCGCTCCATACACGAGCTTCACATCCGCGAAGACCGCCGAAATCTGCAGGGCAATATGTGTCGCAGAAGCTGAAATTCTCGTCGCTACCCTCGTAATATCCCATTTCGCGTGCGAAAGAGACTACATCGGGGGAGTAGAGCCAGTTTTCTTTATCGTTGAAATTTATTTTATCGATTCTTGCTTGATTGGCGTGAGCGCAAATATACCCTTCCGGAACGCGTGCTGCTACCCATACGGCACCTTTGTTTACATTTTTACCATCGACTTTTTTAGACCCTTTCCCTACAATTTCCATAATCCACACCTCTTCCTTGTCGGCAACAGAGAATGATTCTCCGTGTGATGGATAGCCGTATTCTTGAAGAAATCCGTCAATTATTGCGATAGCTTCGCGAGCTGTTTTGGCCCTCTGAAGGGTTACATAAATCAGTGAACCGTAGTCCATTTTTCCATCGGGATCGGCAAGCTCGTTTCGTCCACCGAATGTCGTCTCGCAGATAGATACCTGATGTTCGTTCATATTCCCCACTGTCTGATAGGTACGGCCGATTTGTGGTATCTGACCTAAAAATCTTCCTGTATCCCACTCATTAATGTTAAGCATGGCACCGTTTTTAAAAATGCCGGCAGGTCTGAAATATAGCTCTCCATAGAGCTGATGAGAGTCGGCGGAGTAGGTTACAAGCACCGAACCGTCTTTAGATGCTCCCTTTGACACCAGCACATTTGAGCAGGCCATGGAGGTCTGATAAATAAAAAGTGATGCCGAAAGGCAAATTAGTGTTTTAAAAAAAGTTTTAATCATATAGAGTAATTATTATAATAGTATTTTTATTGCTATTTTTGCAAAGATAAAAAAAGTGATATGAAAAACAGATTATTTATACTTCTCTTATTAATATTTTTTGTTTCAACCCCTATTTTCTCCCAGCAGGAAGAAAAGCCCAAAGAGCCCGAAGAGATGGCCGCTGATGAGGCCGAAAGACTCGAAGCAATGTTAGAGCTTGAACCCCATCAAGTTTTTTATGTAGATTCCATCCTCCAGCACGATATGCGAGCCATGCGTGATGAAATGGAGGCTATGAAAAGATCCGGTATGCAAGAATACAGCAGTTACAATACTGTTCGTGAACGCTGGATCGCCCAGATCGAAAAAGGTTACAAAGAGATTTTCACCGAAGACCAGTGGATTCACTATCTCAAATCCACCGGCAAATTCAAAAAAGATAAAAAGTCCAAAGACAAAAAATCCAAAGGTAAAAAAGAACGAAAATAGCCCCTGTCCCATCCCTGCTACCCTCTCTCCGTCACCCTCTGTATTTAACTGAAAAAGGTTGACTCATAAAACAAAGTCAACAATGTTTAAATATCAATCAGAAAAACGTCTCAAGTATTACGACAAAGTAATAGAGATTTTCAAGCAGACAGGCTATTCGGCAGCAAAGATAGCGAAGTTAGGTATTGTTCCAGTAAGTCATCATGCAATTCAAGATTGGATTAATAACTTTGTATCGGAATATGGAAGACCGATTCCACAAATTATTATGCAATCAACGAAAGAATCTAACATAGAAGAGTATAAGGCTCTTCATGCGAAAATTGCAGACTTGGAGGAACAGCTTAGAATCGAAAAGATGCGCAATCGTCTTAATGAAAAGATCATTGAGATTTCCGAGAAAAAGTACGGCATCGAAATAAGAAAAAAAGCTGGCGCCAAGCAGTAAGGGACCTGCATGCAGAATCCACTAAGGCATATCCCGTAGTGGATCTCTGCGAACTGTTTGGTGTAAGCAAGCAGGCTTATTATCAGTATGACGATGACGCGGCACACGGCAAGGCTGCACGCGAGGAGTTCGCTCTCCAGTACATCAGAGACATACGCAAGGAAGATCCCGGCATCGGCGGGATGAAGCTGTGGTATATGTATCAGCACGACTTCCGCTTCGATAGTCCGATAGGCCGCGACCGATTCTGTCGCATCATAGATGAGAACAATTTCAAGGTGCGTCTGCGCATCAGGAAGCCTCGGACGACGGACTCAACACACAGCCTCCCGACATATCCGAACCTAATCAAGGACTACATACCCACTGCGGCCAATCAGCTATGGGTGAGCGATATAACCTACATCACCATAATGGAAGACGCATACCACTACCGTTTCTGCTACTTGTCGTTGATACTTGATGCCTACAGTGAAGAGATCGTTGGATGGAGTGTTGGTCCAACCCTGGACACAGACTATCCAATGGAAGCTCTGAGGATGGCCCTGAAGCGCATAGAGGGCAAGGACAGCCATCCAATCCACCACTCTGACCGTGGTTGCCAGTATGCAAGCCGCGAGTATGTGAATACTCTCAGTGAGCACGGCATGCCGGTGAGCATGACCGAGACCGGCGATACAAAGGACAATGCCCAGGCTGAACGCATCAACAACACGATGAAGAACGAGTTGCTCAAAGGCAAGGTCTTCACGACCATGGCCGAAGTTATCGCTGCTGTGGCTCTGGCCGTCGACTTCTACAACAACCGCAGACCTCACATGAGCGTCGGGATGATGACACCGGCCGAAGCCGCCGAGTCAACCGGAGACAG
>CAZSXE010000032.1:0-18584 GCA_964611185.1 uncultured Muribaculaceae bacterium
ACAAACAACAAGTTCTATGAAATACTCTGAATTAGAAAAGAAGCTATCAAAAGCAGGATGCTATAAGATAGTAAATGGTAGTCACCCTTGGTGGTTCAGCCCACTAACCGGACAAAGATTCAAAACAAGCAACCACGGATCCGAAGAAGTTAAAATAGGGACACTAAAATCAATTTCGAAAATGTCGGGGGTTAAGTTTTAATCCCGCTAAAAAACAAAAATATGGAGCAATTAATAATTATTGAAAAAGGTCTTGACGGCACATACGATGCCAGGATGGAAGAGAATAAAAATCTCAAGATTTGGTTCTATGGTCAAGGGAATACCGTACAAGAGGCTATCGACGATCTATATGAAGCTTATAAAGAAGCAAAAGAAATTTGCGAGAAGGAAGGTGACATTCTTCCTGATATGAACTTCAAATACAAGTACGATGTGGCTTCATTCTTGAATTATTATTCAAACAAATTAACTCTCGCCGGATTGGAAAACATCACAGGAATTAATCAAGGTCAGCTTTCCCACTATGTTACCGGTAGGAAAAAACCTCGTCCTGCAACAGTCGAGAAGATAGAAAGATCACTTCACAGTTTTGCTAAGGAAATGGAAGATCTCAATTTTGTTTGCTAATGCGATTTCGGAAAGATTGGTTCTCTTATTGTGACCGAAATGCTACCCTATTAACTTAATAAAGATTTTTTGTCAGACTTGTGGTCATAGTAGCTATTATACAACAAACCATTGTCAGTACGGTCAGAAGCCTTTGTCCTTTCTGTTCTTATTTTGTAAAGCAATTCTTTTTATGTGCTTTCCTATCTGTAAACACAAAGTTAGCATATTCATAAATACGCCTCCTCGGAATTTACGAAGAGGCGTGTGATTTGATGTATGTAATTATTTTTTTAAAGCATTAATATAAATGAATATTCTATAGCTCTTTTCATAATTTTATTGTAACGGCCAGAAGCTCCACCGTGGCCCGATTCCATGTCGCAAAGAAACAGTAAAAGATTGTTGTCAGTTTTATATTCTCTAAGTTTGGCGACCCATTTCGCTGGTTCCCAATATTGTACTTGCGAGTCCCAGAATCCGCTGGTTACCAATATGTTTGGATAATCCTGCCTTTGAATATTATCATAAGGAGAATATGAGAGCATATAACTGAAATACGGTTCTTTACGAGGATCACCCCATTCATCCCATTCAAATGTTGTCAAAGGGATGGTTTCGTCAATCATCGTATTTATGACATCTACGAAAGGAACTCCGGCTATCACCCCCTTATATAATTCTGGTTCCATATTTATGATAGAGCCTATAAGAAGGCCTCCCGCACTGGCTCCGTAGGCAAAAATATTGCCGTATGAAGAGTATTTTTTATCAATTAAATACCTTGCGCAATCGTTAAAATCTGTGAATGTATTTTTTTTCATCAACATCTTGCCATTTTCGTACCAATGTCTTCCCATTTCCGATCCTCCGCGAGTGTGTGCAATCGCATATACGAACCCTCTATCAACTAATGAAATAATCTCTGAGTTAAATGCTGGATTTGAGGAATTGCCGTAAGCTCCGTAACCGTATAGAAATACTTTTCCTTTTCCATCTTTTATAAAATCATTCTTATATATAAGAGAAATAGGAATAGATGTGCCGTCTTGAGCTTTTGCCCATGTTCTTTCAACTGAATATAATGTCGGATCGTATGTCGGTACTTCGCTTTTTTTCAAAATAGTAGATGTATTATTGGACATATCATATTCAAAAATTGTAATAGGAGTAGAGAGAGATGTATATATATACCTAAGGATGTGACTGTTAACTTCTCTATTTTCATCTATGTAAGCAGAAAAACACGGTTCGCTAAATTGGATGTAATTTGATTCTTCTGTCTTAAGATTGACTATTTTCAATTGAAGATTTGCCTCTTTTTCTTCGTTTATAACGATGTAATCTTCAAAAAGATGAAAATCTCTTATTATCGACTCTTTGCTTTCGGAAATAAATGGTTTCCAGTTATTTGCAGATGTCTTATTGTAATTGCATACCATAATTTTATTATTATCAGCTCCATTTTCATCTGTCAAAATATAAAATGTGTCATTCAAATGATCTACTGAGTATTTTATTCCCTTTTCTCTTTCGTTGAAAATAGCGAATTGCCCTTCTGAATCTTCTGATCTGAGATAAAGAACTTCATCCGTTAATGTGTTATCGCACATAATAAAAATATATTTATTGTCAACGGATTTTTTTAATGTTATATTAAATGTTGGATCATCTTCAAAATACACCAATTCATCATCCTTGTCAGACAAAATAGTATGCCTGTATATTTTATCCGAACGCAGAGTTATCATATCCTTACCTACATAATAAATGGTTTTGCTGTCAGCCCCCCAAAGAGCGCGATATGATATATTGGGAACTCGCTCTTCCAACAATTTTCCTGTTATTAAATCTTTTATATAGAGGGTGAACTGATTTCTCCCTACAAAATCGGCACAATATGAGAGATACCGGTTGTCGGGGCTAATATTTATACTATAGATATTGCAGAAATTTTTTCCTTCGGCAATTTTATTTGCATCGAGATATAAATCTTTTATTCCGTCTTTTTCTCTAAAGTACTGAGGGTAGTTTTTCCCCTTAACATTTTTTGTATAATAATAGTAACCGTTTTCATAATATGGAGCTGAAGATTCTTCCTCTGAAATCCGTCCTTTCATCTCTCTAAACAACGATTTAGTCATCTCTTTTTGAGAAGAAAGAACCGATTTTGCATAAGAATTTTCCTGTTTCAAATATTTCAATACTTCTGATGTTTGTTCATCAGGATTTGCAGAGTTTTTTTGATTATCAGATAGCCTCATCCAATAGTAATTATCTGATATGGTCCCTTTGCAAGTTTCAATTTTATGCTCGATTTTTCGTGCCACCGGAGGTGTAGCCTCTCTGCACGAAGTTGCTGAAATATAAGTGAATATGAGTAATAGAATGTATTTGATCATAAGATTTATTTCAATTCTTCAAGGAAATTAAATATTGTTTTATAGTATAAAATGTTGTTATCCAATCCTTTGAATCCGTGTCCCTGCCCCTCTACTTCTAAAAAAGTAACGGGTTTCCCGATTTTTGTGAGGGCATTATAGATCATCCTTGATCCTTCGATATCAACTCTATCATCGTGGTTTCCGTGTATAAGCAGTAGAGGACCGGTGATTTTATCTATGTGAGAGATTGGAGATCTGTCCATTAACTTCTCTTTGTCCTTTATAGGATCTCCTGCTTCTAAAAAAGTCCAATCTGGAATATTTGAGTGATTGTGCTGATAAATAATATCTGCAAAACCGGCAACTGCAACTCCAAAACCGAATGGAAATGAAATTTCCTTTCCGTTAACAACTCCAGGGAAAGTGAGAAGTCGCATAGTTGCATACCCTCCGTGACTCATTCCGAAAACGCCGATTCTCTCAGAAGGAACGCCCAATTTTTCTGATATGTATTTTGCGCAATAAATAATATCTATTATCTCATCTCCTCCTAAATCTTTATCATTCAGTGCAGCGAAATCTCTTCCAAAACCTGATGTTCCTCTGGGAGATGGACTGAGTACATATATGCCTGCATCTGTAAAAATTTGATGTTCCATATCATAAGAATTGCTTCCTCCGTAAAATGATTGTATCATAACCATTTTTTCTTTCAGAGGATTCTTGGGAGTGAGAAGATAGGCATGCAAATCTCTGTCAAATGTGGGTATGGATAGTCGTTCTACCGTGGAAGTTACAAGTTTATCACTTTTTTCTTTTGGCAGATTCATAATTGTTTTCTGTGTCATTTCGCCGTTTTCAAAAGTGACAGCCCATATCTCATATATAATGTCAACTGCCTGGGCAGACAGATATACTATATTGTTATTTGTTGTGGCAATGCCAATAGATGCTTGATATTTCTTTTCCGCAACTACTTTTTTATCAACCGGATCAAATATTGAGAGTTTAGACTCTGCCGGTGAATTAGAGACAAGTGCAAGATAATTCTTTTCATTGTATTTTATCCATTTGGCTTCCACATCGTAGCTATAGTTTGTAATCTGTGAAATCTTTTTTGTCTTTTTATTATAGGAATAGACATTTGCATAACCGCTTTGATTTGATAAATAGTAAACTTCGTCATTGCTAAGCCAAGGACTTATAATATCTGTTCCGTCAAGGCTTCCTTCTTTGGAAGAATCTGTCAGAATATTGAGTTTGCCTGATTTGAAATCAATATATCCGATATTTGTATATCTTCTGTCCGCATCTTTTAATATAGAAAGAGTGGCTCCGTTTCCATCGGGTTGAACAGATATTTCAGACCATGTCAAACGATAATTCGGATTATCTGTAAAAACTTTCTTATCTTCAAGAGTTTTCAGATTGATAATATGGAGTTCATCAAGTCTTTTTTCATTCTGGCCCAGCCTCGCTATGTATGAAATATGTGTACCGGTGTCATTTAATGACCATCCGTATATGTATGGAACATCTGTTAGTTTTTTGATTTCTCCGGTTTCAATATTTAGTCGATAAAGATTTATTATTTCGTCGTTTTTTTCATCTCCTATCCAATACAGGCATCCGTCAGCCTCATTATAGCCGTATTTCCATAGATTTTTAACAGAAAAATCTTCTTTACATATTACTTTTCCATCGTCGAGATTTGATGACTGCGAAAGATCAAGCATCATAAGATCGGTGGTTTTTCCGTTCCTTGTATAGAATAGTTTTGAGCCGTCTTTGCTCATTTTGATCATATAAGTGGTATATGGAAATTCGGTGTAGAATGATTTTATATCAATATCTCTACCTTTAAAGTGAACAACACCACTATTTTCTTCCGTATTTTCTCTACAGGAAGATATTGGGAATGCTAAACATAACATTCCCAATAAAATAAAAAATTTATTCATCACTAACATTATTTCCAATATTCATTCTGATCTTCAGCTGTGAGTTTGTCATTAAACAACATTTCATTTTCAGGAATAGGCAGCATATATCTCGGGCTATCTGCAGGAAGATCCACTTTGGCCCAATGTTCGGGGCTTGTTGTCCTTACAAGTGGAATGTGAAGCCTTCTGATGTCGTGCAGTCTATGACCTTCTCCGTAAAGCTCCTTTCTCCTTTCGATATATATATTTTCAAGTGTTGCAGTGGTGATGGAGGCGCCTCTTTTAACTTGAAGTGCATTTAGAGGACCAGCTGCATTTCCTCCAAGGTGTGCTTGTGCCTCTGCCATTATCAGATAGGCCTCGCCAATTCTTGCCATCGGAAATTCTGCGTCTCCCATCATCGTCCTATGCCCGAATTTAGATGTGTAATATCCATCTTCTTCGTAGAAATAGAATGGAAACATCTTTCTGCAATCGCTACTTTCAAACATATTTACAAATGCTTTTGTAAATCGTACTGTTCCGTATCCGTCCCACATTTCAATAGCCTTGTCGGAAAGCATATCGTTTATATCGACCTTGCCACCGTATGGGTATCCTTTATATCCGGCGGCATGGTAATAAAAAGATGGGATTGAAGCGTAAATATTACAAGTTGCCGGATCAAAATAGTGTACCCAAAGCCATTCGGAATTGCGATCTTTGAATCCTGATTTCCATTCGCTCGCACTCATCAAGTTGGAACCATCAAAAGTGTTGTCGGCAGCTATCTCTGCATATTTTTTTGCATTTGTATAATCTGCCATATCAAGGTATGTTCTTGCAAGTAGAAGTGCTGCACTTTTTGCAGTTATAAATTCCAAATTTGAATCTTTAATATTGTTGTAAGCATAAGTCAAATCTGATATAATCTGTTTATATACATCTTCTACTGTTGCTCTCGGAAGATGATCAGAAGAAGCTACTGCCGGCTCTAATCTTAAAATTACTCCTTTTGCACTCTTGTTAAGGGTATATGCAGGGGCAAAAAGTCTGATAAGATATAGGTATGTGTATCCTCTTACTCCGTATGCTTTTGCAATAAGATCATCTCTTTGAGAAGACTCAGGAAGGTTAGCTGCATATTTTATAATTGAGTTGGCATGATCAATGGCGTTGTAGGATTTTGGCCATATATAATTAGCGTATCCTGACCACCATGGACTGCTTGAAGGCACTTGAGAATAGGTATAGGAGAATAAATTCCAGTTGTAGGTCGGTCTTCCGTAGGCACCGCTTGTCATAAGGGCATCTTCTCCCATGACATCAGCCATGATGTATCCCAAAGTATGGTTTTGATAGTGCCCGAGGTATCTATGGGCTGCGTTTAATGCAGTTTGGGCAGCATCTACCGATGAAAATATTTGTTCATCTGAAACAGAGTCGGTGGGGAGTTGGTTAAGGCTCTTATTACAAGATGTCAAGATAAATATTGATAACAGGAGTGATATATAAATTTTTGTTTTCATATTATTCATTGTTACAAGATTAAAATGTCAAATTAACACCAAATGTCAAAGTTCTTGATAAAGGCATAGAAATGAGGTCGTTATATCCGCCTACTCCGTAAATATCTATGTCATCGTACCCTTTCCAGTCATCTTTAAACCAAGTAAGCAGATTGTCGGCATTGACATATACTTTGGCACCGCTAATGATTTTTTGATTGCCAAAAATCTTCTTAGGGAAAGTATATGAAAGATTTACATTTTTTAATTTGATATATGTGGCATCAAATAGGAATCTTGTAGATTCCGAATTAGTCATAAGGGTTCCTGCATTAATAATTGCGGGAATATCTGAGTTTGGAGATTCTGGTGTCCATGCTTTTAAATCATCTCTGTGCATATTTTTTCCCGCTTCGCCACCCTCGTGCATAACGCTTGCGTATATGGAGTCATATACTTTTCCTCCGATGCTGTAGTAGAGCATGAATGAAAGAGAAAGACCTTTCCAATGGAGAGTGTTCTGAAAACCTCCGTATGCAACAGGAGTAGCTCTACCTTGGAGATCATAATCGGCCTGTCCGTATTCGCTGGTAGTTCCATCTCCCTTTTTCCATAGCGGTTTACCGTTTGTTTTATCTACTCCCATCCATGTAGGCATATAAAATTCATATTGGCTGTATCCGATTTTCCATATTTTCTTGGTAGTGCTCATTACAACATCATCATTTCCGGCCAAATCTAAAATCTTATCTGAAGAAGCGGCAAAGTTGAAACTTAAATCCCAACTGAAATTGTTTCTTCTTATCACTTCTGCACCTATTTCAAATTCAAAGCCACTGTTGGAAACCTTCGCAAGATTTTTCATTACTGAAGAGATACCATGAGAAGAGGGGAGAGGGAACTGATACAAAAGATCTTTGGAGGTCTTATTGTAATACTCAATGGAGCCGTAAATCCTATGATCAAGGAATGCATAGTCAATACCAACATTAAACATTGCTTGTTTTTCCCATCCTAAATCGGGGTTTGCAAATTGAGTATGGGCAAATCCTGGATATTTACCATAGTTATACTGGTCCCCAGCAGACCAAATTCCTAATGACTGATATCTTTTCACTCCGAGATTGTTGCCTGAGGTACCGTAACTTGCTCTCAGTTTCAAGGAGTTAATCCATCTGATATCTTTAAGGAATGATTCGTTGTCAATTCTCCAAGTGGCGCCTACGCTGAAAAAGTTTCCCCATTTGTTATCTTCTCCAAATACTGATGAGCCGTCCCTTCTGAAAGAACCTGAAATAAAATATTTATTGTCATAATCATATTCTGCACGAGCAATATATGAGAGGAGTACCTCTTTGGAGGTCCATGAGGAGGGAGAAAGAGGATTTGTAGAGGCTACGAGCTCATTCATAAAGTCGAAAGCGAAATTAGTTCCTTGTGCAAGAGCATATTCGAGGGTACTTTGCCACGCTTCAAACCCAATCATAGCGGAGATCCCATGTTTGTCTTCTGCGAATCTTCTGTTAAAATCCAAAGTAGTAGTAGAAGTAATCATCAAATCGTGTGTTTGATGTCTTTCTGACCTACCTCCATAAGCAGGTCCGTTACCATGGTTCTTATTCCAAAATTTAATCTCATACAGATTGACATAGTCGGGAGAGAATGTGGTTTTCAATTTTAAACCCTCCATGAATTTGATTTCGACAAACATGGAGGCGAGAAGCCTATATGTTTTGGTCTTGTTAATATCCATATACGGGATTGCGAGAGGGTTAAAGTCTTTGGAAACTGGGTTGAGCCAGTTGAACTGTTTTTCTCCGTTTTCATCAAGAATGAGATTTCCTGAACTATCTGTCATATAGATTGGAACACCGTTTGGGAAATATAGAGCATTGTAAAGGGGAGATGCGCCGGCTCCACCTGCTACCTCTGTATTTTGATTGGAAAGGGAGAAAGTTGCATTCATCCCTGCGCGAAGCCAAGGTTTAATTTGTGCGGAAATATTGGTTTTACCAGAATACCGTGTATATCTTGAAGATGGCGATGTTCCTTTTTGATCATAGAAGCCACCGGAGAAGAAATATGACATTTTATCTGTCCCTCCTGAGAAACTCCCATTATAGTCTTGAGTCAGGCCGGGGGTTAATACCTCTTTTTGCCAATCTGTATCTACAATTATTTTAGCACCGGATACTAATTTGCCGTTAGCATCGTAGGGTTGTGCGATACTGTAGGGGTTAAAGGTAATTAGACCTTGTGTCTGTGCATTGGCCCAAGTAGCTGCATCCGATGCTGAAAATCCTTGTGATTTTCTATCGCGGAAATAACTCTGAAACACTGTTTCGTAGTATTCTGATGAATTCATAAGGTCCATTCTTTTAGGAACAGCAGAAACACCTACCTGCGCATTGATATTAAATTTTCCCTCACCTTTTTTACCGGATTTGGTGGTAATAATTACAACCCCGTTTGCAGCCCTTGAGCCATACAGGGAGGCGGCGGCAGCATCTTTTAATACAGTTATTGATTCAATATCCTGTGGATTGATTGAGGAGAGTATGCTTGAAGAGCTTGAAGCGTCATCTGCAATCATTGAATATGTGGTTGATGTAGTAGCGACTCCGTCAATAACATACAAAGGTTCATTCGAGGCATTAAGAGATCCTGAACCTCTGATTCTGAATGAAGTGCTTGCTCCGGGTTGACCGGAATTAGTAACTACTTGCATACCAGATACTTTTCCTTGCATAGCTTGCTCAAAAGATGATGTCGGATTTTCAAGTATCGCATCGGATTTGATTGTTGCAGCCGAACCTGAATATGACTCTTTTTTTGCCGTACCGTAAGCTACGACAATAACATTATCAAGACTTTCTACATCGGGAGACAGGTCAAGATTAATGACCGCCCTGTTGTTAATAGGAAGTTCCACGGGTTTATATCCTATTGAACTAAAAATCAAATAGCCATTTGATGGAACATCTAATACATAGTTACCAAGGTCATCTGTAGTAGTACCGATAGCTGTCCCTTTGATTTGAATGGAGGCAAAAGGGACCGGTTCACCCGAATCAATGTCTTTAATTACCCCTTTTACCTGAATTTCTTGCTGTTTGTTTTGAGCAAGAGTTTTGGATGAAAGAATAATTTGATTGGCGCTGATTTGAAAAGTTACATCAGTGTTTTCAAAGAGTATATTCAAGGTTTGTTCCAGTGATTTCCCCTTGATATTTAATGTCACAACTCGATTTACATCAATGATGGAATTGTTGTAGGCAAATTTATAAGGAACTTGCCTTTGAATAATTTCCAATACCGATGATAATTTCTGGTTTTCGACATTAATTGAAATTTCCTGAGCCGAAAGAGGCCGAGGAAGTAGAATAATAGCTCCTATAACGAGTAAGTAAGCTATCTTCAACCAATTTTTGAGATAGTTTTTGGTTTTCATATTTGTTTTTTAGTGTAGTGTTTATATATCTTATACAAAAAAAAAAGACTTTACCGAAGAATAAAGTCTCTTTTTTTTATAAAAATTGTCATTAAAATAAAATAATATCTTTATTCATTATCGAATATCTGACATTAGAACTTAATTTAATGGCATCTAAAACCTGAATAAGTGATTCAGAGTGAAATTCTCCGGTAAATCTGTAACTTTCAATCACTTTACCGTGAATTATGACATTGTATCCATACCATCTTGAGAGTTTATTGGCGACTTCCGTCATAGATGTATTATTGAATTTAAGAATTCCTCTTTTCCATGCTGTGACACAATCAATGTCTGCATAGATTTTTTTTGCCGATTCGGGACCTTTTGTGTTTTTTTTGATAATAACCTGCTGCTGGTTGTCAACATCTATTATGGAATTGGTTAGTGCCCTATATACCCATAATTCTCCATTTATCATTGTTAATTTGAAAAATGTATCCTTTTCGTAGCATGAGAGATTAAATTCTGTCCCTTTTACTATAGCAGATATTCCATTGGGAGTTTGGATAGACATAGGTCTGTTTTTTTCTGACTTTATATCGAAGTACCCCTCTCCTGAAAATATAACTACTCTTAGAGTAGAATCAAATTGTGCAGGAAAATCTATTTTAGATCCACTGTTAAGCCATACTACCGAACTGTCTGGAAGAAGAACTTTTCCCATCATTCCTGTGTTTGTAGAGTAAGAAAGCATGGGAGTTACGGTATTTTTCATATTTTCCACTACACCCACAATTGATTGTGTTTGTTCAGTAGTAGGGGATGTTTCAACATCGCTTAGAGAATAGGAGGTTTTATAAATAAAATATCCGAACAGGGGAATAGATAGAATTGCTGCGATTTTAGTCAATACAGAGAAGAAAGTTCTGGGCCGATTTTTAACTTTTATACTATCATTTCTAATTTCTTCAAGGATTCCTCCTTCACAAGTATAGGGCAAATTGTCGAAAATATATTCGCTTTTAACCTTGGCATACTCTTTTTTTAGCTCTTCATTGCAATCCAATTCCATGATAAAAGATTCTATATCTTCCTGAGATAGATTTCCTTCTATATATTTTATTATCGTTTCTTTATTTATCATATTACAATTATACAATAAAATGATTACAAAACGCAAAGAAAAAGTAAATAATCCTTTAATTTTTTACGGAATATCTTCAAAGAAGTTTGAATATGATGTTCTACGCTTCTAACGGAAACACCCAATTGATCAGCAATTTCTTTATTTGTAAGCGATTTTTTCCTTGAGAGTTCAAAGCTCTCTTTTACTGTCTTGGGAAGATTTTCGTATGTTTTTTCTATCAACTGCGCTACATCTAGAGCATCAATTCTATTGGTTATCTCATCGCTTGAAAGTGCATAGATTTCGGCTTTTAACTCCAAGGCTTTTGTTTTGTTGAGCTGATAGTACTTTGACTTTAGGACATTGACAGCTTTGTTTTTTGCTATGGTATAGATAAATGTTCTCAGATTTTTAGTTTCATCTATGGATGTTCTATTGCACCACAGTGCAATGAACGAATCTTGAACTATATCTTTTGCAAGAGATAAGTCCTTTACATAATTATTTATAAAAAAGAGTAAGTTATCAAACTCCGCCTTATAAAAAAAGTTGAACGAAGATTGATTACCATTTTTTATTTCCCTTGCTAAGTTGTTCATCAGATAAATTATCCCATAGGAAATTATTTATACAAATAATACTTTTCCGCTTCTTTTCTGAATCCATCTACATCTGCGTACCATCGGTCGCGTATCTCTGAAAATTTATGGTTTTGGGAGAATGTTTTCCTAAAATAATCGCTACCTGTGACGATGTCGAATGAGTGGTAACGCTTTTCGGAGGCGAGTTTGAAAGCTGCTTTATCTGGATACATTTCTGCGACGGCTTCCATGACATGGAATTGAATATCGGTCAGGGCGGCTGCTTTTACATCGGTGATGTAAATCTGAACTCCTTGCATATTTGTTCCCTGCCCCACAGAGTAGAAAGGTTTTATATTGATAGGGCGGAATTTGACTCCGGCAAGTGCCAATCCATTCATTTTGTCACATAGCTTATCGGCATCTATTCCCTCTACTGCAATAATCTGGAATGGAAGTGTGTACCCTACCCCAATGGAATATACTCCTAAGTCTCCGACAATGCCGGTGGCGGGGTAGAACGAAGCTGAAACAGGCTGCGGGATGTGAGGGGAGGGGAGTACCCAAGGAAGGCCTGTTTGCTCGAAGAGCATATCTCGCCTCCATCCCTCCATTTTGACCACGGTCAAATGGCACTTCAGTGCGTTTCCTTCCTTGTCCTTTATCATTCCATCTTCATTTAGCATTGTGGCGAGTTCGCCGCAGGTAAGTCCGTAGATGTATGGAATTCGAAACTGGCTTACGAATGAGTAGAAGCCGTCTTCCACCAGCGGACCTTCGATTTTTTCACCTCCTAAAGGATTGGGTCTGTCAAGTATGATGACTTCAATTCCAAGTTCAGCCGCTGCTTCCATTACTTTTCCCATTGTGCTGATGTAGGTAAATGAGCGACATCCAATGTCCTGAATATCGTATATTATAGCATCAAGCCCATCGAGCATCTCCGGAGAGGGTTTTTGAGTGGCGCCATATAAAGAAAAAACAGGCAGTCCTGTTTTGGAATCGGTATTCCCTTCCACTTTGTCACCGGCATGAACATCGCCGCGAACACCGTGCTCAGGTCCGTAAAGGGCTACTAATTGCACCCCCGGTGCGTTAAAAAGAATATCTACTGTGGATCTGAGATTGGCATCAATGCCTGTGGGATTGGTCACGAGACCCACTTTTTTCCCTTTCAATTGGGCGAAGCCGTTACTTTCGAGGACATCGATTCCTGTTTTAACTACGGTGGGTTTATTGCTCAAGCAGCAGGAAATACTTAAAGTAAGAACAATGATGATTGTGAAAATTTTTCTCATAACAATACTATTTTCTCCCATATTCGGGGTCAATTTTTCTATCTATAAAAAATGTCACGGCAAGTGTGGCAATGCAGCAAACGATTACCATCCAGAAGAAATTCGAGTATCCAATTGCTTCTTGAATATATCCTGCAAACATACCCGGAATCATCATGCTCAGTGCCATAAATGCAGTACATATAGCGTAGTGGGATGTTTTAAATTCCCCTTCGGAGAAATAAATCATGTAAAGCATATATGCAGTGAAACCAAATCCGTAACCGAATTGTTCTATCGCTACCGCAATACTGATGATTACAAGATTAGCAGGCTGTGCCACAGCGAGATAGACAAATGTCAGGCACGGGAGTGTCATACAGGCAGCCATCCACCACAGCGATCTTTTCAGCCCTGTTCTTGATGCAAAAATACCTCCGAGAATACCTCCGACTGTAAGGAAAATCACCCCAATTGTCCCATATACTATTCCTACATTTGCTGTTGACAGCCCTAACCCTCCGGCTTCAAGAGGGGCGACAAGAAAAGGTGTACACATTTTAATAAGAAACGCCTCCGGCAATCTGAAAAGAAGCATAAACACGATGGCGAGCAGTACTCCCGGTTTTGTAAAAAATGTGGCAAATGTGCGACCGAATTCCTTAAATATAACTTTAGCACTTTTGGCACTTTCTGCACTCAGGTGAGGCTTGTCAGCTGCGGGCTTAGGGATGAAAAATGTGTGATATAAGGTAATTATTGTGAAAATTACTGCCGTTACAAGCATTGTGATTTTCCACGAAAGTGGAATATTTCCTGTCCGTGTCTCGATAACCCCTGCAATAAACACCAGCACGCCCTGTCCGAAAATCGACGACAGACGATAAAAAGTACTTCTGATACCCACAAATGCTGCCTGATTTTTCTGAGAGAGGGCAAGCATATAGAATCCGTCTGCTGCAATATCGTGTGTGGCTGAGGCGAAAGCGGTGATAATGAAGAGGATAAGGGTTACTGTAAACATACTTATCGGTGTCTGTCCCGAGGCGATCATTTCTGCATCAGGCCTTGGAATAGAGAGGGTGAGTGCAATAAAGGCGATAGACATCAGTGCCTGCATCGCTATGGTCCACCATCTTTTTGTTTTGATAATATCTACAAATGGGCTCCAAAACGGCTTTATCGTCCACGGAAGATAGAGAAGGCTTGTAAACAGAGCCATCTGCCCGTTGGGAACACCCATTTTTGCAAACATCATCACAGATATGTTATTCACAATAAAATAAGGTATTCCTTGTGCAAAATAGAGTGTGGGAATCCATACCCACGGCGACACTTTTTTAGAAATATTGTTCATCAGTTTTAGTAATTCTTTTTAATAGCTGCGCCAATAAAGTAGTGCAGCAAAATTTGATCATATTTGTACCCTTTATCTCCCATTGCGGCTGCGCCAATCTGACACAGACCTACTCCGTGTCCCCATCCTGCTCCATAGAGGATGAACTTTTCACCCTCCTTGTGGACAATGAATGCAGAGCTGTAGAGATGAGAATGGGATAGTGTCTTTCTAATCTCAAGCTCTTTTCCGATAATCATCGTCCGTTTGGATCCTACTATTTTCAATTCGTAAAGTCTGCCGGAAGTGCCTCGTTTTAAGGGGATTAAATCGGTGATTTTTCCAAAATCAATGCCTGAACGCTCTTTCGCAATGGAGGAAAGTTCGTCTTGGGTATATTCAACTTTCCATCTGTAAAAATCAATAGTCTCCTGGTCATAATTGTTCAGCACCTGACTTAGCATCTTATTATCTGTAGTGTTACAGAATGATTCAGGAGAGGACATTATCCATTTTTCGGCGTTCTCTTCTATTGTGAGGTCCGGTATGGGCTGCTTGGGATCATCAAGATCCAATGCTTTTTTCAGATATGGATGAGAAGCATCTTCCCAGCAAGTGGAGAACTCCTCAAATACACCGCCACAGCATTTTGAGAAGCGAGCATCGCAGATATTTCCTGAGTACATGAGAACTTCTCCCCATGTTTCTTCGATAACTTCTCTTACAATCTGAGTGGAAGCACGGGTAATTCCCTGATACCTCTGACAATGGTCATCTGCACAAACATCAAAACTTGTGTGATCTTCTCTGTCGTACCATTTAATCCTTTTGGTGCTGTCCTCAGTGCAGGCCGAGTATTTTTCGGTAGTTTCGTTGAGCTTCTCGCTTTTGTCCATCTGAGCCAAAAGCCATGAACGGGAGATGACGGAATGTGCTTTTAAAAACTCTTTGGATGCAGTAGCGCTCATCTCAGATGAGATGACACTAATCAGATAATCCTCTACCCCCAAAAGGTTAATAGCTGTAAGTTTTTTATTTTCGATAATTATTACCAGTCCACCTTGAAATCTCTGATTTTCTTTTCTCTCCCAGTGAAAATTAATCCCGATTGTTACATCTTTCAGCTCAAATGTACAGTCTGTATAATTTACGGGTTCAAAAAAAAGTTCGTCGTAGAGTGCTCCGTTCCATTGAATTTTATCGTCAACATATTGCACGGTGTGCAAACCTGAAACATTTTTTCCGGAACATTTGTATTCGGCAAGAAAATCAAATGTTATTTCGGGCTCAAACATAATGCCCACGCTGACTTTTGGCTGGTATCTGTCGGAGTGTCCGTTTTTCTCGTTTTGCAGTAAATTATCCATTGAAATATTATTTCTTATTCATTGCGATACGCGCTTTAAGTTCCCAAGTACGGAGTCTGTCTTTGTAAGTATTATTTGCATTTACTTTTTCTATGTCCAAAGAGGCGTCTGAGTTGTCATCCCATCTTCTGCAATTATAAACTACATCGTAGATTCGTCCTATTTGGTATTCGCGGCACACTCTGATTCCTACAGCATAGTCTTCGCCATATTTGGTGGTGGGGAAATTGATTGTGCGAAGCATTGGAACATAAAATCCGCGTGGAGCACCGAGTCCGTTGATGCGAAGGGCATTGTTGCGGCCATTCTCCGGAGTCCATTCTTTATGGTCGATAATTCCGGGGGCTATCATTTCCATTTTAAAATCGGTCATCATATAAGTACCCACTACCATTGCACAATTTTGTGCGTAAAATGCTTTTACGAATTTTTGAACAGTGTTCTCATCGCTGTAAACATCGTCAGAATCGAGCTGAATAGCGAATTTCCCGCATTTTGGGTGATGAAGGGCTACATTCCAGTTTCCTCCTATGGCGTGGTAAGACTTGTCCTGTGCTATATAGATTAATTTTGGATCCGAAAGGTGTTTTTTAATGATTTCGACTGTACCGTCTGTGGAATTGTCGTCCACGACTATAACATTGTATTTAAAATCTGTTTTCTGAGAAAGAGCGGAGGTAATGGCATCATTTATGGTACGAACACGATTTTTGCAAGGGATGACCACCGATGCTTCATACTCAAATGAGTCATCACTGAATTCGATGTGTTTAAATTTGGGCTCAAGAAAACCGCCTATAGCTTTTAGATGCTCAGTACAGGCTTTTTCCATCTCTATTTGGACCGCTCTGTTTTTAGGATCGACATAGTCAAAAAGTTTTTCACCTGATTTTCTCGTATCGGTTTCAACTTCATAATAAAGATATTCATTGATATGTTCAAGAGCACCTTTCTGGGATACTTTAAGGCGGAGATCGTATATGCCTGCAAACTGATAATTAATATCCATCCTTGCTGCTGCCTCTTTTACGGCTGAAGATTTGTAGAATAGTACCCCTCCAAAGTCGAAGTCATCTCTGAGAGCTCCCTGCTGATAATCTATTACAGGTGCAAAAGAACGGTTTCCGTTTACTTCGTTAAAATGATCTGCATAAACTAATGAGGCATCAGTGTCCTTTGCTATGGTAACCATCCTTTCGAGTGCGAAAAGGCCAAAACTTAATTCGGTATATTTTGTATAGAACAATGTAAATTCAACATTCGATTTTTCTGCTATTTTTTTTATCGCTTCAGTACATTTTATAGACGGAACCTCTATAACTTCACATCCAAGACCAGTAGTATCACCTGTCGCCTCTTTTGTTTTAAGAAGATAGATTTGGTTGATTATTTCGTTTTTCTTAAGATTTTTTAAAGTCGTTTCGACCTGTTTTCTATCCTCGAACGGGATAAAGCAGTTGATGATTTTTGTCATGATAAGATGTAATTACTATTAAACTGCTAAGTTATTTATTTTTTAAAATTTTACCTACTTTTGTCTATTAAATAATTATGAATAATGGTGATTTTATTGATTTTTTGGATTCTTTTCTTCCTTTTTGTCCCTGTTGGTGTGATATATCTGTGTGAAAAAGTACCATTTTTTGGCAAAATAGGTGGAATATTAACATTGTATTTCGTGGGTATTATTGTGGCCAATTTATTTATTTTTCCTTTTCCCAAAATGGCTGAAGCGTTGTACCCCATTCAAGATGCTTTAACTTCCGTTACCATCCCTTTGGCTATGCCTTTAATTCTTTTTTCATGCAATTTTAAAAGGCTTCCTGTCAGATCGGCTACACTATCTTTAATCTTCGGAATTATAGCTATGGTTACGATTGTAATATCAGGTTATTATATTTTTGAACCTCTTTCAGGGATTGATGATTTTAATAAAATAGCCGGAATGTTGGTGGGCGTTTATACCGGCGGCACTCCTAATCTCGCCTCTTTGAAAATGATGCTTGGGGTAGATGAGACGACTTATTTATTGATTAATTCATTTGATATGCTCGTGAGTTTTACATTTCTTGTGTTCCTCATGGCCATCGGAATTAAATTTTTCAGGTGGGTCCTCCCTTATAAAATGAAAGAAGATGTGATAAAGCGTCCAAAACCCGGCAAGGGTGTGATGGCTGAAAGTAATTTACGCTATCAAAAAAATGCAGATGGAACAGGTGCTGCGGAACTTGATCAGATGCTTTATCATAAAATATTTACAAAAGCCAACTTTATCCCTGCACTCTGTGCTTTCGGACTCTCTATTGTCATAGCCGGAATCAGTATAGGAGTTTCTTTTTTGGTTAAGGGTAAAATAGATATGCTGGTTCTTATCCTCACACTTACTACTTTGGCCATTGCTGCATCTTTTATTCCGAGTGTGCGGCGGGCTGAAAAAAGCTATGATGTAGGGATGTATTTGGTGCTGATTTTCTCTTTAGTAGTGGCATCTATGGTCAATATTTCTGAAATCAATTTCAGAGAAGGGGCGTGGCTGCTTGCATACATAGCCTTTTGTGTTTTCGGATCTCTCGTTATTCAAGTTATTTTAGCGCGCATCTTTAAAATCGATGCCGATACTACCGTCATTACATCAGTAGCCTTAATTAATTCTCCACTATTTGTTCCGATGATTGCCGACTGTATGAAAAATAAAAAGGCGATAATAATAGGTATTACCATAGGCGTTATCGGGTATGCAGCCGGGAATTATTTAGGGGTAATAGTGGCCCAGATTCTGTAATTTATTTGGATCAAGAGCAAAAGTCGGTGGAATCAATTTTATAAAGTTATTAACTTTGTGATATGTTATTCAATGACATTTGGGGAACAAAAACACCCCTTTTTTGTTCCCGAAACTAACTTATTTTCATATCTGGAAACAAAAACACCCACTTTTTGTTTCCCAAAGGATTTTTTATTAATACAAGAAAATATCGCACCAGCAAAATGGGAAATAGGTCTATCAACGGTAAGTGCGTGCCTCCTTCCCCTGACAG
>CAZSXE010000033.1:0-17752 GCA_964611185.1 uncultured Muribaculaceae bacterium
AGGGTGCTCGACTGCAGGGTTTTCCTGATAATTACATCTTTTTCGGATCGAGAGGGGATAAAAATTTGCAAATAGGTAATGCTGTCCCCACATTTCTTTCTATAGCCATTAAAAATTCTGTAATGGATTTTCTTTCAGGCAAATATGAAGAGTCAGACAGATTGTTTTAAAGTGTGATTCGGTGTGAAAAAGGGTTTAGCTCTGTGTGTATTTTTTTTACACCTTGTGTATGAATTGTTTACACTTTGTGAAAATATATACGACTTAATGAGCTTATAGTCAGTTATTTATATGTATTGGTGCGAATTTTGCTGTTTGGTATGCTGCTAATCGTATAATATAACATGATCCGGTTTAACTCTTTTTTTAAATTTCTTAGCAACAGGAAGCTATATACTTCGATCAATCTTTTCGGACTTGCGGTTTCGCTGATGTTTGTTATTCTCATAGCTGATTTCAGTTATAAGATGTTGAATGTCGATAGATCACATCCGAGAAAAGACGATATTTTCCTTTTGGGAAAGGGGAGTGGAGGGTATTCTTCCTCTTACCCAAACGGTACGGAAATAGCGGAGATGTTCCCTGAAATTGAGAGTAAATTATCTGTTATAGGGAGTCAGACGAAAGGTTTCAACATAAAGGAAAACACTGTTGACTTTCATATACTGATGGTAGATTCCACCTTTTTCGATTTCTTTGCTTTTCCTTCGATTTTCGGAGATGTAAAACAGGCTCTCAGTGGGCAAGATAAGGCTGTTATAACTGAGTCTCTTGCCTTGAAGTTGTTCGGGAAGGTGGATGCAGTGGGGGAAAATTTAACTTTGTTGGGCCACGAGTCCTCTTCTTTCACAGTTTCTGCCGTAATTAAAGATTTGAGAAAAACCGTTCTTCCGAACAATACAGACATAATCGTCAGAGTGGAAAATGCACAAAAAATAGTAGATAAGGATGTTTTTTCGAGATACAGAATAGTAATGGGTGGGATTAACAGCTGCAAGATATTTTTTATGAAATATCCCGATGCCGATCTGAATGAAAAAATCCCCGATATTCTAAAGTACCTTCAGGAAAATGATCTTGATTATAAGCTTTCCAATCGAACGGAAGTGACACTCACTCCCCTTGATGATCTGATGCTTGATGAAAACTGCACCAACGAAGGATTTGAACACGGAAATCGTCAGATTCTTATTATTCTTCTGACTGCCGCCATAGCCATATTGCTCTTTGCCATAACTAATTACATTAATCTCACAGTGGCTCAGACCGGTTTCAGAGCGAGAGAAATGGCTTGTCGAAGGCTTCTCGGAGAGTCCGGAAATGGAGTAACATTGAGATTGATATTTGAATCGACATTTATGACTTTGGTCGCTTTTATTGTCGGGTTCTTCCTTGCCATCGCTTTTGAACAGCAAGCCTCCATATTGTGCGGAGCACAGCTGAATGTGGTGTCTGATCTTTCGGTGGGTATTGTGGTGATATATCTATTTTTCATCCTTATTGTGGGAATAATATCCGGAATTATTCCTGCATACACCCTCTCAAGATACAAACCGATAGATATAGTGAAAGGGACATTGCGCTATCGCTCCAAAATGGTATTTTCCAAGGTGTTCCTGATTTTTCAAAATGTAATCACCATAGTTATGGTAATCTCCTCCATCACTATCTACTTTCAGATACAACATCTCTGCAATGCACCTTTGGGGCATAATTCCAAAGATATTATCGAACTTATCGACTGGGAGATGAACAAATCGCAGATAGTGTCTTTCAAAAACGAGATATCTGCCCTTCCATACATGGAGGGGGTAGGCCTCGGTAAAAGTTCTTCTTTCTTCAACACCAGCAGAAGTATGCAGTCTTTCAAGGATAAGGATGGTAAAGAGAGATGGATGACCATAATGGGGCTTGATTCGGCAGCAGTGGAGATCCTCGGACTTGAGAAAATATCCGACTATCATCCAGCAGCGAAAGCTATTTACCTAAATGAAGAAGCTATGCGCCAATTAGGCATTTCGAGCGATGACCGTGAGATTTCATACGATATTTCAGGTAGTGACAAACAATTGTTAGGGGGTATTTATAAAGATTTCAAGTTAGGTACTATTCTCGAAGATTCATTTCCAATCATAATTACGCCGATGGATTTGAAAACAGTATCAGATACATATACCCCTGGAATAACATTTTACATAAAAGTTTCGGGAAGTGAAAAAATTGCATATAAGGAGATAGAGGATAAATTTGCTGCTATTACCGGTTATAAACCTAAGATTATGAGTTACGGCGAAGATGTAATTAAAAGAAATTTCGCCAATGAACGAAATATCTCCACCATTATATTGATATTCAGCATAATAGCGATTATCATTTCGGCTCTCGGACTCTTTGCCATGTCCACATTCTTCACTCGTGGGCGCATAAAGGAGATCGGAATCCGCCGAATTTTCGGAAGTACGAGAAAAGAGATTCTGCTTCGTCAGCTCTGGAGCCTTGTAAGCCCACTTTTAATCTCTTTTATACTGTCCATACCCATAGCATATATTATCATCGATAAGTGGCTTCAGAGTTACAGCTATCGGATGGAGCAGTCGCCGTGGATTTATATCTTCTCCGCTATTTTCGTCCTTTTGATAGGATTATGTACCGTCCTCGGACAATCCCTCAAGGCTGTCAATGAGAATCCCGTGAAAGCCATACGGGTAGAGTAGAGTCAGCTGCGAAAGAGGGTCAGATTAATTTTTCGGTCAAAGCCAATTTTACCATCGATGCGGTATTTTTGACCCCTAATTTAAGAAGGAGGTTTTTCCTGTATGAATTAACGGTTTCTACGCCGAGGAAGAGCTTTGATGCTATTTCTTTGTTAGTGTATCCCTCCACTACCAATCTCAGAAGTTCCACTTCCCGAGGTGTGAGGTAAAGACTATCTTTTGAAGATGTCATCTTTTCTTTCACCTCTTCGCTGAGAAATGTCTCCCCCGAATAGACCGACCTTATAGCATTGATAATTTCATCCGGAGTCGAACTTTTTAGTAAATATCCGCTTGCTCCCGAACTAATCATCTGCTGCATATAATAGTGCTCTTTAAATCCTGTAAGTGCTATAATTTTTATAGAAGGGTAATGAGAATGTATCTCCTTGCACAGATCGATCCCGTTTTTATCCGGTAGGTTAATATCGAGCATCAGTATATCAGGTGACACTTTTCCTATCGCCTGACGGCAATCCTCCGCTGTGAGGGCACTCCCTGCCACTTTCATATCACTGTAATTATTAATTAAAGAGGTGATACTGTTTATTATCAGAGGGTGGTCTTCGGTTATAAATACATTAATCATTTTTTTCTTTAATATTTAATTCGATTGTGATTTCGGTTCCGCTCTTTTCGTTAGAGAAAATATCGATGGCGGCTCCCATAAGGGAAACTCTGTTCTTTATGTTACTCAAACCATTGCCGGAGGCGGTAGAGGAGGTGTCGAATCCTTTGCCGTTATCCTGCACGGTAAGAGAAATTCTATTTTTTTCAGTAATAATCTGCACATTTATAGTACTTGCCATAGAGTGTTTAAGAGCGTTATTAATCAGCTCGCAGGCTATTCGGTAGAAGTTCATCTCTATGGATAAATCGTATCTGATATCTTCTCCGTAGCTATGGTAATTAATAATAGCAGAACTTTTACAATACTCGCCGATTGTCGGAATCAATCCATATCTGCCGAGTATCTCAGGCATCAGATTGGATGAAATCCTCCTCATTTCGTTTATTGCTTTGTCCAGCAGAGAGATCATCGGAGAGGATTGGTCGGATTTGCACATCTCCATCTTAGTCATGGTGAGAATCCCCCCAAGGCCGTCGTGAAGCTCTCTTGATATTCTGATTCTTTCCTGATTTTCCCCGTTTAACAGCGATTCTGCTGATAAAAGCTGCTTTTCTTTTTCAAGTGCTATCATCCTCTCTTCCGCTCTGAGCTGCTTTTGAATAGAATATCTTCTGCGAAGAATGATAAGCATTATCAGAAAAAAGATAGAAAACAGGAGGACAGCTGTAGTTACCCAAAGCAATCGTTTCTCTTTAGAAAGAACTTTAATGGTATCCTCCTTTTTCATAGTTTGGTATTGAATCTCCTTTTCAGCAAGAGCCTCATCCAGTTTTATGTTGGACTGGGCATTCATCAGGTCATATACGGTGTGAAATGCCGCTTCTGCTTTCTCCGGTTTTCCGAGATATGAGTATGATTCGGCAAGAGTCATATTTATGGCTATCAGGGGAAACAGCTCGGAGGGGTCTGTGTAGGAGATACCTTCTAAAGCATATTTTGCCGCTTTACTATAATCTTTGTCTCTGTAATAACAGTATGCCATATTGCAAAGTGCGGAAGAAAGCAGATAGGGGAGATTTGTCGATTGTGCCTTGGCAAGTGCCTCTTTGGCATACTTCATAGCCTGTGTATTGTCATTCAAATAGAGATGGCAGGCACCCGAGAGAGAGGTAAGAGATAGTGTCAGATTATATTCGTCCTCACATTCTCGATACAGATTAACAGCTTCATTGGCATAAATATATGCTTTCTCACCATTGGAAATATTGAAATATAAGTTTGACAAATTCTGCGATGCTTGAGCCTGGGTATATTTGTCCTTAATTTTTATGGCAAGAGAGAGTGCTTCAAGAAGATATTTCTCTGCTTTTTCATAATGATGTCTGTTATAGTATAAAGTCCCTATATTGGCGGTAATCGGGCATATTTTATCTGTTCTTCCCTCGATCTCATAAAGATAAATGGCCTTTTGGTAGTATTCAATAGACAAATCGTATTTATTCTGAACATTGTAGATATTGGCTATGGCTGCGAGGATGGCTGCTTTCAGATTCGTGTTTTGATCAGGAGAGAGCTCCATGGCATTTTGAAGAATCACCACCGCTGAATCCATTTTATTGTTCATATAATATGCCACTCCGAGATTTCTTGTGAGAGTAGCTTCCATATCTTTATCCCCTGCTTCTCTTGCTGCAAGAATCCCTCTTTTCGCATATTGACACGATTTCTCAAAATCAATGCTGAGGTATTCCCAGCTCAGATCATCGTATTCTTTCAGAGTAAGAGAATCCGGAATTTCGTTCTCTCCTCTCAAAGAAAAGAGTGGCAGAACTGCAATTAGTATAAAGAAAAATAATCTCATAGTTTTATTTGTTTATTATTAAGACAAAGATATTGTATTATAGTGATATATATATATCCCCTTTTGGGGGATTTTTTAAAAAATGTAATATATTTGTGCTTTATTTATCATTTCAATAATGAATTATCATAAACTTAGCATTAAACTCTTTCTGTCTCTCTTATTTTTTGTGTTTTGTTCTATCCGATTTTCTTATTCGCAAAGCGAAGGGTGGGTGAGCAGTGTGGATGATCCTTTAGAGTGGGTGAACCCTCTCATGGGGACAGATTCAGAGTTTTTACTCTCAAATGGTAATACTTATCCAGCTATTGCCCTCCCTTTCGGGATGAATTTTTGGACACCTCAGACTGCGTCAATGGGTGACGGATGGCAGTACGCTTATGACTCGCACAGGATAAAGGGGATCAAGCAGACCCATCAGCCAAGCCCGTGGATCAACGATTACGGGCAGTTTTCCCTCCTTCCGACAGTGGGAGCACCGGTATTTGAAGAAGATAGGAGACAATCGTGGTTTTCACACAAAACAGAGAGTGTTAAACCTCATTATTACTCCGTGTATTTAGCTGATTATGATGTAGTTACTGAAATAACCCCTACCGAAAGGGGAGCGCAGCTAAGAGTCACATATCCTCAGACCGATAAAGCAAACTTAGTTATCGACTGTTTCGATGGGGGATCATTTATTCATATAGATAGAGAAAAAGGGGAGATAACCGGTTATTCAACGCGTAATTCGGGCGGAGTTCCCGATAATTTCAGAAATTATTTTATTGTAAAATTAAGTAAGTCGATAGAATCTTTCACGATATGGAAGGATTCTACCTATTGCCGCCAGGCGAATGAAGCAGAGGGAAATCATGTCGGCGCAGTCATCACTTTTTCGACGGAAAGGGGAGAAAAAGTGGATGCAAAAATAGCTTCGTCATTTATTTCTCATGAGCAGGCTGCCTTGAACCTCGATAGAGAAATAGGAGACGATTCTTTCGATCAGACAAGAGAAAAGGGACATTCGATATGGAGCAGCGAACTTTCCCGTTTTAAGGTCAGCGGAGGAAAATATGATGATGTGGGGGTATTTTATTCTTGCCTGTACAGACTGCTTCTGTTCCCCAGAAAATTCTATGAAATAGATGCTAATGGGAAAATACTCCATTACAGCCCCTACAACTCAGAGGTGCTTCCCGGATATATGTTTACAGATAATGGCTTTTGGGATACATTTAGAGCAGTTTTCCCTTTCTTCACCCTTTTTTATCCCGAATTGACTTCCGATATAATGAAAGGGCTTGTCAATACATACAAAGAGAGCGGGTGGCTCCCCGAATGGGCATCACCGGGGCATCGTTCATGTATGATAGGCTCAAATTCCGCTTCGATCATAGCGGGAGCATATCTTAACGGTGTCAGAGATTTCGATGTGGAGACTCTCTACGAGGCTATGGTCAAAAACAGTGAAAATGAGGGACCGCTTGAGTCTGTGGGGAGGAGGGGAGTGCACTTTTACAATAATATTGGCTATGTCCCTTACGATGTAAACATCAATGAAAGTGCTGCGAGAACCCTTGAGTATGCTTATGATGATTTCTGTATTTACAAAATGGCACAGGAGCTTGGAAAAGATAACTCCGAAGTGGAAAAATTTTATAATCGTTCCCAAAATTATAAAAATCTCTTTGATCCCGAAACAAAACTTATGAGGGGGCGTCTCGAAAATGGAAAATTTATGGCCCCTTTTAACCCTTTTAAGTGGGGAGATGCGTTTACAGAAGGAAATTCGTGGCATTACACTTGGAGCGTGTTCCATGATGTAGAAGGTCTTATCGACCTGATGGGTGGAAAAAAAGATTTTGTAAGGATGCTTGATTCCATTTTTGTAGTTCCTCCCGTATTTGACGACTCGTACTACGGCTTTACCATCCACGAAATCAGAGAGATGCAGATTATGAATATGGGAAATTACGCCCATGGCAATCAGCCGGTGCAGCACATTATCTACTTATATGATTATGCGGGTGTCCCTGAAAAGGGGCAAAAAAAGCTCAGAGAGGTGATGGACCGCTTCTATAATGCTACCCCTGATGGCTATTGCGGTGATGAGGATAACGGGCAGACTTCTGCATGGTTCGTAATGAGTGCCATGGGATTCTACCCCGTCAATCCTGCTTCGGACGAATTGGCCGTAGGCTCGCCGCTATTCAGAAAAGTGGAAATTAAAAATTTCAACTCAAAAGTATTTACCATCAAGGCAGATAACAACTCCCCCGATACTCCTTATATAAAATCTTCAAAACTCAATGGGAAGAGATTTGATAAATCGTTCCTCAAATATGGAGAGATCCGCAATGGTGGAAAATTGGAGTTTATAATGAAATAATACGATTATGAAAAAAATATTTACTGCTTTTATCGCTATTTCTCTTATAATGTCTTGTTCGTACGGAGAGAAAAACTACACACAATATGTAAATTCGTTTATCGGTACAGGTGACCACGGACATGTCTTTATGGGTGCGAATGTCCCTTTCGGATTTGTTCAGCTCGGTCCTACCCAGTATTCTCAGGGATGGGACTGGTGCTCCGGGTACCATTATTCCGATTCCACCATTATCGGTTTCGGCCATCTTCACCTTAGCGGAACAGGGATTGGTGATTTGGGAGATATTTCCTTAATGCCTGCGATAGGTGAGATTAAGATGACAAGAGGAAATCTTGAGGATCCCCAATCGGGTATTTATTCAAAATTCTCTCATAGTAGGGAGAGTGCCCGTCCAGGATATTATTCGGTTTTCCTCGACAGATTCGGAATTAATGTGGAGCTGACTGCCACGCAGAGAGTAGGTTTCCACAAATATACTTTCCCTAAATCGAGTGAATCTAAAGTTATTTTCGACCTTGAACACGGGATAGGGTGGGATTCTCCGAGGGAGGGCTATATAGTTCAGGAGAGCGACACTCGAATTTCAGGTTACAGAGTATCAAAAGGGTGGGCAGAGCATCAGGAAGTCTATTTTACAGCTTGCTTTTCAAAACCATTCAAGGAGTTTAAGAAGCACAATTCTTATTATTCGGAAGTTTTATTTGAAACAGGTGAAGGGGAAGAAATTTATGTAAAAGTAGCCCTTTCTCCGGTGAGCATCGCCAACGCCAAGCTCAATATGGAGTCTGAACTTTCAGGGTGGGACTTCGCCCAGACTATTCGAGAAGCAGACAAAGAGTGGAATAAAATGCTTTCAAAAGTGGATTTTGAAACCTCGAATGTCTCCGATAAAAGGATTTTTTACACTGCTATGTACCATTCTATGGTAGCTCCGTCTGTATTTTGTGATGTCAACGGAGAGTACAGAGGGGCCGATTTGAAAGTTCATAAGGATACATCTTTTACAAATTATACCACTTTTTCCCTTTGGGATACATACAGAGCCGCCCACCCGTTGATGACTATAATTCATCAAGAGAAGATGAAAGATATTGCACAGACGATGTTGAATATCTACGATCAGCAGGGAAAACTTCCTGTGTGGCACCTCATGGGGAATGAAACTAACTGCATGGTGGGAAATCCCGGAATAGCAGCACTCGGAGATATTGCCCTGAAAGGGTATGATATAGATAAAGAGAGGGCTTTTCAAGCAATGAAAACCTCTGCACTTTTGGATGAAAGGGGACTCAAGTGGATGAAAGAGTATGGGTATATTCCTTACGATCTTGAAGATGCGAGTGAATCGGTGGCTAAAACTATGGAATACGCCATTGCAGATTGGTGTGTGGCGCGGCTTGCAAAAGAGTTGGGACACGATGAGGATTATGATTATTTCTTAAATAGGAGCAGGGCTTATCGCTTCTTTTTCGACACTCAGAGGCAGTTCGTCAGAGGTCTCTCTTCAAAAGGTGTATTTCGCGAACCTTTCGACCCGTTTAGATCCTCCCATAGAGTGGATGATTACACAGAGGGTAATGCATGGCAATATACATGGCTCGTGCCGCACGATGTCTATGGACTTATCGATATTTTCGGAGGGGAAAAGCAGTTTATCAGTAAACTCGACTCTCTCTTTGTGGCAGAGGGGGATATGGGTGCTGAAGCCTCAAGCGATATCTCCGGCCTTATAGGACAATATGCGCACGGAAATGAACCGAGCCACCATATTATTTATCTATACCCTTATGCAGGACAGCAGTGGAAATGTGCTGAAAAGGTGAGAGAAGTTCTGACTACCCTCTATCACGATGCCCCGGCCGGCCTGTGCGGTAATGAAGATGTGGGGCAGATGTCCTCGTGGTATATTATGTCCGCTATGGGCTTTTATCAGGTGGCCCCGGCCGGTGGCGAATATATCTTCGGCTCTCCAATTATGGATAAAGCTGTGATACATCTTCCTGATAATAAATTATTTACAATTATTACACATAACAACAGCAGGGAAAATAAATACATACAGTCCGTAAAATTAAACGGCATCCCTTATGCAAAGTCCTATATTAATCACACCGATATTGTCAAGGGTGGTACTTTAGAGTTCTTTATGAGTGACAACCCCTCCGATTTCGGAACATTAAAAGAAAATTATCCTTTAAATAATTAAAATTATGAAAAAATTTGCTTTTTTAACCATTCTACTCTCTACTTTATTATTTGTCTCGTGTATAAATAATGAGCCTGAGGATTATACGAAGTTTGTCAATCCTTATATAGGTACTGCCCACTGCAGATGGTTTCATTTCGCTCCTGGGGCTCTCCCTTTTGGATTGGCGAAGCCGGGGGCTGCCACCAATGCCCATTTAGGCAATAAATCTGGATGGGAAGCTACCGGTTATGATTACAGGGATATTACCATAGAGGGATTTCCGTGTCTTCACGAATTTCAGGTGGGAGGGATCGTCCTTATGCCTGCCAATGGCGAATTGAAGACGATTCCCGGCCCTGTGAATGATACCACGGGGATAGGTTATCGTTCGAGGTTTGACCGCAAAGATGAAATAGCTACTGCCGGTTATTATTCTGTATTGTTAAAGGATTACAATATCAAGGCCGAACTTACTGCCACGCAGCGTGTTGCATTTCAGAGATTTACATTTCCCAAAGGAGAAAACAGAATATTGTTCGATATAGGAAACAGACAGGGGGAAAGTGGCGAAGTGCTTGATTCGAGAGTTGAGTACAGGGAAGATGGGAGTGTGGAGGGATTTGTAATTACAGCACCGGAGTATGTAAAAAAGTATCAGCCTGGGGCCAATGTGAAAATGTACTTCTATGCTGTTTTAGATTCTCCTGCGGACAATTGGGGAGCTTTCAATGGTTGCGATGTTCGCCCCGGGGATAGAATTGCCGTAGGCAAGGGGGCAGGTCTCTACTTGAATTTCGATACTGCTGAAAATCAGCAGATTACTGTTAAAGTGGGGCTTTCATACACCTCTGTGGATAATGCTCGCGCCAATTTATTGAGCGAAGCTGAAAATAAGAGTTTCAATCAGGTGCGAGAGGCTTCCCACCAAATATGGAATGAACATCTCGGGAGAATTGCAGTCGAAAGCGATAATTATGATGATAAGGTTAAATTTTATACCGGTCTGTATCATGCCATTTTGGGGCGTGGAATGGCAAGTGATGTAAATGGAGCTTATCCCAAACATGACGGAAGTGTAGGACACATTCCCGTTAAAGATGGTCTGCCTGAATATAATCTATATAATACAGATGCTTTCTGGGGGGCGCAGTGGAATATTAATCAGCTTTGGATACTTGCTTATCCTGAGTATGTTTCAGATATGATAAGCAGTCATTTGAGGGTTTATCAGGATTCGGGATGGCTCGGAGATGGTTTAGCTAACAGCTGTTATGTATCAGGTGTGGGAACCAATCAATTAACTCTTTTAATAGCAGCAGCTTATCAGTGCGGTATTCGTGATTTTGACCTCGATTTAGCTTATGAGGCTTGTCTGAAAAACGAAATTGACGGCAAGGATAGACCTTTCGGAGCGGGAAGGGTGGATACAGATTATTTCGTGAAATACGGGTATGTTCCTCACCTTGAAAATATGGGAGGGTATGATGAGACATTTATGTTTTCTGCCTCGCATACTCTTGAGTATTCTTTCAGCTGCTACGCCCTGGCCCAGTGGGCAGGCGAGCTCCAAAAAACTAATGACTACGAGAAGCTGATGTGGCTCTCCGATGGATGGAAAAGGATTTATGACCCTTCGACCAATTTTGTAAGACCGCGCCTGGCCAACGGAGATTTTATTTCCAAATTCAACCCTATGCAGGTGTGGAGAGGTTTTCAGGAGGGGAATGCATGGCAATATACATTCTATGTTCCACACGATATTAAGACTCTTGCATCTATGGTGGGCGAGGATACCTTTAATAACAGACTTGACAGTATTTTTACCGAATCGCAGAAGTTGATTTTCAGCGGAGGAAGAAATATAGGCGCTTTTGCAGGGCTTGAAACATTATATAATCAGGGAAATCAACCTTGTCTTCACGAGTCGTGGCTTTTCAACGAGACTCAGAGGCCATATCTTACTCAGAAATGGGTACGCGCCATTCTTGATGAATTTTACGGAACGGATGGTATTCATGGTTACGGATATGGACAGGATGAGGATCAGGGGCAGTTAGGTGCTTGGTATTCATTAAGTTCACTTGGCCTTTTCGATGTCAAGGGGCTGACAGATGCTGAACCATCTTTCTCTGTAGGAAGTCCTGTATTCGACAAAATAGTTATCTCTCTGAATTCAAAGTATTATTCGGGTGATGCTTTTGTTATAGAGACGGAAAATAATTCCAAGTCTAATATTTTCATTCAGAGTGTTCTTTTTGACGAAAAACCATTAAATTCGCTCCGTATCCCATTTAAAGATGTCTCCAAAGGGGGTATCCTCAAAATGGTGATGGGAAGTGATCCGATAAAAAAGTATTAACACTGTTCTGTTTATTTTACAAGTTTTTTCAGAAATATTGTATATTAATTTATTTCTGTATATTTGCGGGGTTAAATAGTGATGAGTTAGAAGTATTTTATCTCTCTAAACTTTACTTTTATATCTCAGTGATACTTTTTCTCACACTATGACTGATAGATTTTTTTGATCCTTATGTCATCCACAAGTCATCCACAAGTCACCAATTTTTATTTTCCTGCTTTATTTTGAATAGTTTTTTTTAAACAATAATTACTAACCAAAATTACATTTATGATCTTAAAACATTTTAAAATCGTGTTAACATTGTGTCTTGTTCCGATTTTGATGAGCTTAGCTTCTATCGATGCTTTTGCTCAGTCGAGAATCAAAGGTACAGTTGTTGATAATTATGGTGCACCTGTAATTGGTGTTACCGTTCAGGTTAAAGGTACAGACCATTTTGCTGTTACCGATGCCGATGGAAATTTTGAATTCCCAAGTGTAAAGTCAACCGATGTTATCGAATTCCAAATGATTGGAATGGAAATGGTTGAAGTTACTGTAGGAAATCAAAGTTTTCTTAAAGTAACTATGGTAGAGCAAGCTCAGGAGCTTGAAGGGACCATTGTTACAGCTCTCGGTATAAAAAGAGAGAGAAAAGCGTTGGGTTATGCCATTCAGGAGGTTAAAGGTAATGACATCCTTCAGGCAAGAGAGACCAATGTCGCCAATGCTCTTTCCGGAAAGGTATCAGGACTTCAAGTCATCCGTTCGAGTAACGGCCCGGGTGGATCTTCTAAGATCGTCCTTCGTGGTAACAACTCTCTTACCGGATCCAACCAGCCTCTTATTGTAGTCGATGGTGTCCCTATGGATAACTTCACCGGTTCTTCAAATAACGACTATTGGAATCCATCCCCTGATATGGGTAACGGTATGTCCGATATCAATCCTGAAGATATCGAAAGTATGTCGGTACTTAAAGGCGCTTCTGCTGCTGCTCTTTATGGATCGCGCGCAGGTAACGGTGTTATCCTTATCACCACCAAGAGCGGTAAGAAACAGCAGGGCCTCGGTCTTAGTATCTCTGCCACTGTAGGTGTTGAAACTCTATTCATGTCTCCTAAGTTCCAAAATGAATTTGGACAAGGTAGTCAGGGTGTCTATGACAACCGCTCTGCTTTGAGCTGGGGTCCCAAGATCGAAGGTCAGGAAGTGGTTAAATATGACGGCGTAGCCAACGATGAGAAAGTTGCAATGAAGGCTTATGATAACTTAGGTGACTATTTTAGCAAGCCCGGTATGAACTATACTGAGAACATCACTTTCCAGCAGGCTTATGAAAATGTATCCGTATTCACATCACTGACCCGTACGGATGATCTCTCCATTATCCCGGGAGCCAAGCTGAATCGTACCAATTTGACTACACGTGCCGTTTCCAAATTTGGAAAAGATAAGAAATGGACTCTTGATACCAAGGTTCAGTATATCCGTCAGGGTGCTACAAACAGACCTTTGAACGGTAACAACACATCCAATACCTTTATGACGATGGATCTTCTTCCTCGCTCTATGAGTATTAAATGGTTTGAAGGTAATAATGGTAGAAAAGAGGATGGAAATATGCTTTGGTACGGTGGCGGACAGCAGATGAACCCTTACTGGATGAGCAAGTATAATCTGAGTACCGATACTCGTGACCGTTTCCTTTTAACCGGTTCATTAAAATATGAGTTTACAGATTGGTTGAAAGCAGAGATAAAAGGTGGTATGGACCTTTATAATACCGATACCGAGGGTAAAACTTATGCAGGTAGCCCGTTGACTTCTACAGGTCGTTACAGCTATGGTAAGAGCGGTTTTAACGAAACCAACCTCAGTGCCTTGATTACTGTTGGAAAAGATAACCTTTGGGGCTCTAAATTCGGCGCTATCTTCCAGCTTGGAGGTAACCTTATGAATACCGTAAGTAATGGTATAAGCGGTGGCTCCGGCGAACTTTTGGTACCCAATTTGTTCTCTATCAATAATGCCAAAAACGGCAAGCCGAGTGTAGGTGAATCATATTCACATAAGAAAATCAATTCGGTTTACGGTTTACTTTCGTTGAACTGGGACGGGTGGATTTTCTTGGATGCTACATTCAGAAATGACTGGACTTCTACATTGAGTAAAGCAAACAGATCTTTCTTCTATCCTTCAGTAAGTGGATCGTGGATTATTACCGAAATGTTAGATAAGATAGGGGTTAGCGTTCCCGAATGGTTCTCATTTGCAAAGGTACGCGCTTCTTGGGCTCAGGTGGGTAACGACCTCTCTCCTTATCAGTTATATAATACATACTCGATCGGAACTGACCCTACCGGAGCTCCTACAGGAGGCATTGGTGGTGTTCTGTTTAATTCCGATGTTAAAAACGAGCTTATTACCTCTACTGAAGTAGGTGCTGAGGTTCGTTTTTGGAATAATCGTTTGGGATTGGATGTAGCATGGTATAAATCAAATGCTACTAATCAGCTTCTAAATCTCCCCATGGACCCTTCAAGCGGTTATGGTTCGAGAAAAATTAATGCAGGTAATATTCAGAATCAAGGATGGGAATTCATGTTGAATGCTCGTGTTTTTGATTCCAATACCCCCGGCGGTTTTACTTGGGATATTATCACTAACTTCTCATTGAACAGAAATATGATTATCTCTTTAGCTGACGATATTCAGCAGTATGGCCTCGGTGGATATGATGATATTCAAATCGTAGCAGAAGAAGGTTCTCTTTATGGTGATATCTATGGAACTACATACAAGAGAGTAGAAGAAGGTGAGTATGCAGGACAGCTGTTACTCTCTCCCGATGGACTTCCTCAGCGTAATACAGAAAAGTCATTCTTGGGCAATCAACAGGCTCACAGTCTTTTAGGTATCACAAGTGCGTTCAGCTTCTTTAATGTAGATCTCAGTTTCTTGATTGATGCCCGTTTCGGAGGTTATATGTTCTCAGGTACCAACCAGTTAACTCAGCTTCAAGGTACTTCTGCTCAGACAGTTGTTAATGGAGAGCGTGCCAATATCGTAGTTCCTGGAGTCATCGCTAACGGAGATTCTTTTGTAGTTAATGATAAGGAAATTACTGCTCAGCAGTATTGGGAATCAGTTGCAGGACAGGGTAATGTGGGTATTGTCGAGGCCAATATTTATGATGCTACCAATGTCCGTCTGAGAAATATTCAGGTGGGTTATACCATTACCAAGTCAGTGCTGAAAAAAGCTCCTATACAGTCGATTCGTTTCGGCTTTACATGTAATAATGTATGGATGATTCACAGTAATATGAATGGTATAGATCCTGAGTCTGTATATGCTACAGGTACTAATGCCGTAGGTTTTGAAAGCGGTTCTTCCCCTACAACCCGTGGCTTCTTATTTAATGTAACTCTTAATTTTTAGTATAATATGAAAAAAATACTTACATATATAACTATCGCACTCGGAGCATTGTTATTTGCATCTTGTGCTGATTTTGAAGAGATAAATACCAATCCTAAGGCTGCAAGTGAGGATCAGATTCAGGCTGAGTATTTTATCAACAAATCTATGGTAGGGGCCATGATGGACCCTCATATAGCAGAGCGTGTTTTCGTCCTTTACTGGAAAAGAGCAGGAAGACAAGATTTTGGAGGAGGTATAGCTGTTGCCAATCCCAATGATGGCTGGACAGGTGACTATTACGGTACCGGTTATCTACAGGGATGGGTTAAAGATGCTTCTGTAGCTATCCAAATTGCTGATAATCAGGTAGCTAAAGGTACGGGATTTACATATACCGATAATTTGAAGCAGGTAGCTCGTATATGGAGAGCATATCTATATACCGAATTAGTCGATAATTTCGGACCCGGAGCTTTCAATGAGAAGTTAGGAGAAATTCCTGAGTTCAAATCGGAGCAGGAGTGCTATCATTTTATTCTTTCGGAGCTTAAAGATGCCGTTTCTAAACTTGATCCTACCAAGACTTTCGGCGGTGACACAAATACCGACCATGCTTATGGTTATAATTTTGCCAAATGGGTAAAATATGGTAACTCTATGAGAATGAGAATTGCTATGCGTATTTCAAATGCTGATGCAGCTTATGCAAAAGCAGAATTTGAAGATGCAGCCAAAGGTTCTTACATCTCTGATAAAGGTGATATTTTCTCAATTATCGAAAACAACGGATGGGATAATTTGACAGCTGTGATGTCTCGTCAGTGGAATGGTAACTTCCTTTCTGCCACCCTTAACAATATGATGATTAATCTTGGCGGAGTCACTACCATTAAATCAATAGGAAGTAAATATCCTATCGAAAAAGCTGTTAAACCTGCTGATTATTTTGGTATTCAGTTTGCAAAGCACTATCCTACTTACACCAATGACCCCTCTACCGGTTTCTGGTTTGACGGACTTCATAATGTAATAGACCCTCGTGCTTATGCGATGTATTATATCCCCGGTAATCACGATAAGAAAGGCGCCGACGGTAAAACTTTTGATGATCAATATTGCTATTATCCCACTTGGACTAATGATGCAAGAACTCAGGATTGTAAAATGTTGAAAAAAGATGGTTATACACCCAATACTGAGGATATCGAATTGGATGCTACATATACTTGGAATGCTTTCCCTATCGGTTCTTGGGGAGACGCCGGTTCTGTTAATGAACCTTATGCTTGGACCGGAAAAATGCCTGCTTTGAGAAATCATTTCAGAGGCGGACAGATAAACGGATCGCAGAATAAGAGGGTCATGTTTGCTTCTTGGGAGTCATATTTCTTAATTGCAGAAGCTGCTGTTAAGGGGTGGGCGGTTCCTATGAGTGCAAAAGATGCATACGAAGCTGGTGTTAGAGCAAGTTTTGAGTATAATGGAGTATCTGAGTTTGCAGATGAGTACTTAGCATCCGAATCTTATAACAGAGTTGGTACTTCTGTAGCGTGGGGTCACACTACCGAAGCATCTGCTGTCGTATATAATGCTAAAGACGGATATACCGGCAATGCCATTACCCATACTTGGACTAAGCCCAATAATACTGTTTATGGAGCGAACAATAACGACTATATGAACAAGATTATGACTCAGAAGTTTATTGCCAATACCCCTTGGCTCCCCATCGAGACATGGAGTGACCATCGTCGTACCGGACTTCCTTTCTTCGAGAATCCTGCTGTTGAACAGCCCATTCAGACCCTTCCCGCTCTGACCCAGGCCAATGCTAAAAACTCCAACAGCTGGGGTAACTTCCCTCAAAGATTGAAATATCCCTCATCTCTTGAAAACAGTAACCCTGACGGATATGCCAAAGCAGTTCAGCTTTTAGGCGGAGCAGATGAATCCCTAACTCCTCTATGGTGGACAAAAGCTAAAAAATAATGCTTAAACTATAGATTCTACAATTGAGGGTGACTGAAATATCAGTTACCCTTTTTTTAATTTTGAAATTTGATTCTATATAAAAGGTTATTTCGTCTCGATTGGTTTGATAATTGAAAAACTTTGATTAACTTTATAAATGCTCAAATAATAGCATTTGATATATGAAAACAGAAATAAATGATAATATATTGTCACTTATAGATAAAACTCCAGACTCGTTGATGTTTGGTATTGCGGAGC
>CAZSXE010000034.1:0-16908 GCA_964611185.1 uncultured Muribaculaceae bacterium
CACTCATACTCGGAAGGGCACGAAAGACCATATAAGAAATCGTCATACACTAAAAAAGAGAAAGGAGAGACACCCCTCGCTAAACAGCCCAAAAATCCTAACGAAGTCAGATTGAACAAATATATCGCCAACTCAGGAATATGTTCTCGCAGAGAGGCTGACGAATATATAACAGCGGGACTTGTAACCGTAAACGGCAATATTATTACAGAACTTGGGACAAAAGTTAATATAAATGATGATATCCGTTTCAACGGAGAGAGACTCAAAGGGGAAAAAAAGGTTTATATAATAATGAATAAACCGAAAGACTTTGTCACTACGACAAGCGATCCTCACGCCGAAAAGAATGTTATGGACTTGATAAATCCGGAACTGTGTCCTGAAAGGATTTTCCCCGTCGGAAGACTTGATAAATCCACAACAGGGATTCTTCTATTTACCAATGACGGCGAATTGACCGAAACTCTCACCCATCCATCCTACAACAGAAAAAAAATCTACGAAATAACATTGGATTCAAATCTGAAACAACCCGACTTTGATGCCCTTCTTAGCGGCATAGAGCTTGAGGATGGTTTAGTTCAGGCCGATGCCCTCGCATTCGTGGGAGAAGATAAAAGTAAAATCGGTATGGAAATTCATTCCGGAAAAAACAGAATCGTCAGGAGAATGTTTGAACACTTAGGATATAATGTTAAGAAGCTTGACAGAGTCTATTTTGCAGGACTGACCAAGAAAAATATAAGAAGAGGACAGTGGAGATTCATGACTGATGCCGAAGTGGCTCTCCTTAGAAGAAATGAAGACTAATTAATTCTGATATGTTTAAATCGGGATTCGTAAATATAATAGGTAACCCCAATGTGGGCAAATCCACATTGATGAATACCCTCGTTGGGGAAAAGCTATCCATCGTGACATCAAAGGCTCAGACCACCCGTCACAGAATAATGGGAATTGTAAACGGAGATAACTACCAAATAGTCTATTCCGACACTCCGGGGATACTTCATCCTGCATACACTCTGCAAGAGAGCATGATGAAATTCGTGGAGACAGCCATCGGAGATGCCGATATTATCCTATATGTAACAGATGTCGTAGAAAAAGCAGATAAGAACAAAGAATACATTGAGAAACTGAATCTTCTACTGTGTCCGGTAATCATTGTTATCAATAAAATCGATTTAAGCACTCAGGAAGAGGTAATCAAGCTATCGCAATGGTGGAAAGAGCAAGTTCCGAAAGGGGAAATATTCGTAGTTTCGGCCAAGGAGAAATTCAATCTCGATCCCATTCTCGAAAGGGTTATCGAATTACTCCCGGGGAACGAAGCGTGGTACGATAAAGATACTTTCACCAATAAAAATCTTCGCTTTTTCGCTTCTGAAATATTAAGAGAAAAGATTCTTACCAATTATTCCAAAGAAATTCCATACTGCACTGAGGTAGTCATAGAAGAATTTAAGGAATATCCCGAAAGATATGACATCCGCGCCGTCATCAATGTTATGAGAGATTCCCAAAAAGGGATAATCATAGGCTCGAAAGGTGAAGCACTTAAAAGGACAGGGACACAGGCAAGGATTGATATGGAATCTTTTTTTGAAAAAAAGGTGTTTCTTCAAACATTCGTAAAAGTCAATCCATTTTGGAGAGAAGACAAAAGGAAGTTAAAATCATTCGGATACATTGAGTAGTATTCTTTTTTGTTAATAACTTTATTTTATTGCAATTTTTTATTTCGTTGCATTTCATAACTTTGCAGACCTGATTTTTTTTAATTTACAGAAATGAGCACTGAGGAGACCACAATTAACGAAAACGAAGAATTTGAAGAATTGCCCGTAGAAGAAAGTGAAGAAAAATCTTCAGAAGGTACAGGGGTATTCGATAAAATAATTAATGAAGAGACCAAAAAGTACAAGCTTGCGGGGATGTACAAAGACTGGTTTCTTGATTATGCATCTTATGTCATACTCGAAAGGGCTGTTCCCCATATTATTGACGGTCTCAAACCTGTTCAGAGGCGTATTCTACACGCCATGAAGCTTCAAGATGACGGCAGGTTCAATAAAGTGGCAAGTATTGTGGGTGAGACTATGCACTACCATCCTCACGGAGATATGTCCATTAAGGATGCCCTTGTTCAGCTGGGTCAGCGTGATCTGCTTGTCGAATGTCAAGGTAACTGGGGAAATATCCTCACGGGAGACCAGGCTGCAGCAGGTCGTTATATCGAAGCGAGACTGAGTGAATTTGCCAAAGAAGTAGTATTCAACGACAAGACCACTGAGTGGACATCCTCCTACGACGGACGAAACCGCGAGCCTGTAAACCTTCCCATCAAATTTCCGATTCTTCTCGCACAAGGATCCGAAGGTATTGCCGTAGGATTAGCCTGTAAAATTCTCCCGCATAACTTCAATGAGCTCATAGACGCCTCCATTTCCTACCTGAAAGGGGAACCATTCACTCTGTATCCAGATTTCCCCACCGGAGGACTTGCCGATGTTACAGGGTACAATAAAGGGATCAGAGGTGGAAAGGTGAGAATTCGCGCGGAAATCCAAAAAATCAATAAAAACACCCTCGTCATTAGTGAAATTCCATTTGGAACCACTACCTCCGATATTATCGATTCGATACTTAAAGCGAATGAAAAAGGGAAGATTAAAATTAAAAAAATAGACGACAACACTGCTGAAAATGCTGAAATCGTTATTACCCTTTACAATGACATCTCTCCCGACAAGACAATAGATGCCCTATATGCCTGTACAGCCTGTGAAATATCCGTATCCGGGAACTGTTGTGTCATTAAAGACAAACGGCCGCAGTTTATCAGTGTCGATGAGATCCTGATCTACAACACCGAAAACACAAAAGAGCTTCTTAAAAAAGAGCTTGAAATAAGGCTGTCGGAGCTCGAATCCGAATGGCACTATTCATCACTCGAAAAGATATTTTTTGAAGAAAAAGTATATAAAATTCTCGAAAACAACGCCAAGACTTGGGAGATGCAATTATCTGATGTGATGGACGGTATGCTCGTTTATCAGCAGCTGCTTCGCTCCCCTATCACCAAAGATGACATAAACAGACTTGTCGAAAAGCCTGTAAGAAAGATTTCTCGATTCGATGTAAAAGCCGTTAACGAGAAAATAAAGAAAATAGAGGAGTCAGAATTGATTATCAAGAAGAACTTGGCCGATCTAACCAATTTCACGATAAAATATTTTTCCGATTTAAAGAAAAAATTCGGCGCAAAATTCCCGAGACGCACCATCATCAAACCTTTTGAAAACATAGAAGCGGTAAAGGTCGTAGCAAACAATGCCAAGCTCTACGCTAACAAAGCAGAGGGTTTTATCGGACTTTCTCAGAAAAAAATCGATGAAGCAGAGTATATATGCGACTGCTCTGACATAGACGATGTGATAGTATTTACCAAAGATGGGCGCTACACAGTAAAAAAAGTCAACGACAAGCTCTTTGTCGATAGAAATATTATACACATTGCTGTTTTTGACAAAGCTGATAACAGAACCATCTACAATGTCATATACAAAGATGGTAAAGGGGGGACTCTTTATGCCAAGAGATTCTCTGTAACGGGGGTATCAAGAGATAAATGGTATAATATCACAAAAGGAAAAGAAGGCTCCTCTGTTATGTGGTTTACAGCCAATCCCAACGGCGAAGCAGAGTCTCTCAGGGTATATTTAAGACCTAAGCCCAAATTAAAAAAGCTCATACTTGAATTTGATTTCGCCACCCTTGCCATAAAAAACAGAGGGTCGATGGGTAACATTGTCACTAAGAATCCTGTCCAAAAAATTATGCTGAAAGCCAACGGCACATCTACAATCGGCGGAAAGCAGATGTGGTTCGACTGGGATATAAACAGGCTCAACGAAGATGGGCGCGGCGAACTTCTCGGCGAATTTCGCGGTGAAGAACATATTTTAGCTATATGTAAAGATGGCACTTTTTATACAAACAAGCTTGATTTGAGCAGCCGTTTTCAGGGCGAAGTGATGAAAGTAGTAAAACTCGATACCGATAAGATATATACGGCAGTGTATTGGGACGGAGAGCTTAAGTGCTTCTATATCAAGAGGTTTACCTTTGAAATAAGCGATAATTCCGTTCAGAACTTCATATCCGAATCGAAAGGTTCTTTCTTAAAAGAGATTTCACAAGATAAACATCCGAGAATACAGATTTCCTTTGGGAAAGAGGGGAAAAAAGAACGCGAACCCGAAACCATTGAGGCAGAGTCTTTCATCGGAGTAAAAGGGGTTAAGGCAAAAGGAAAGCGACTCTCTTCATATCCTATTGAAACTATATTATTTTTGGAACCTGCATTGGAAGAGATTCCTATCGATACTTTCGATTTGAATGATGATTTGCTCGATTCCGACCTTCCTGAAAAAGATAATTCCAAAGAGAGTTACCCTCCGGGAACTTCTATCGAAATAGATCTCGACTCTGACGATTTAACTCTTTTCTAACCATTTTTACACTTCTTGCTTATGATCATTTCACTTATAGGATTTATGGGAGCCGGAAAGACAACAATGGGTAAACAACTTTCTGAAATAATGAAAACTCCCTTTATTGATCTGGATACCTATATTCAAGAGAAAGAGGGAAAGACCATTGCCGAAATATTTGAAGAAAAAGGTGAGGCAGGATTTCGTGAAATAGAAGAGAACTCCCTCCAAGATGTGCTTGAGAACCACATTAGCGATAATCCTCAGACCATAGAAGACCTCCCACCCTTTGATGCTTCAGAGAGTAAAGATGACCAATCTATTCCCCACAGAGAGTGTTCCCTCGTATTATCGATCGGAGGAGGGATAGTGACCAACCCAGAATGTGTGGAACTGATTAAAAGATTTACATATTGTCTGTATATAAAGACAGACATTAATACCATTTTGTCAAGATTAGAAAAAGAGAGTGAAAACCGTCCGATGTTAAAAGGGGAAGGGACACTTCAGGAGATAATAAATAAACTTTATTACGAAAGAGAACCGCTCTACAACGCCATTGCAAGAAAGATTATCAAACTTTAGAACGGCTCGTAACGCTCTTTTATATCCTTAACTCTCAACTGAATATTAGCTATTCCTCTATAATAGTTTTCTGCGATGGAATAGCACACATCGATAGGATTACCATTGTGAATATGATCGTAATGAGAAGATGCGTTGAAAGCGATAGCAGAGATGGATCTGTAGGGTTCATCCTCCTGAATGAGTTCAAGCTTGATATGTCCGTTATCGGAGCCGACTATTCTCCCATTTCCGTTATCATAAACATTTTCTGTGATAAATACAGGCGACTGATTACCGGGGCCGAAAGGCTGAAACTGCTTCAATATTCTGAAAAACTTGGGCGTTATCTGCTTAAAATCGAGATATGTGTCAATATTTTCTACCGGAATCAACAATTCGTCTGTAATTTTATCATAAACATATTCCTCGAATTTTTTGGAAAAAGGTTCAAGATTCTCCTCTTTAAGGGTCAATCCGGCTGCATAGATATGCCCTCCGAAATTCTCCAAGTACTCTGAACAATGTTCTATGGCATCATACAAATCAAATCCTGGAATACTTCTCGCAGAACCTGTAATAAAGCCGTTGGACTCAGTAAGAACGATGGTCGGCTTATAAAAAGCCTCTACAAGTCTTGAAGCTACAATCCCCACTACCCCTTTGTGCCACTGAGGGTTATATACAATAGTCGATTTTTTATTTTCGAATCCGATGGAATTTTTCACCATTTCTATAGCTTCAATCGTGATCTCGCGATCAATGCTTTTCCTATCGTTATTGTGAATATTTATGGTGTCACCTATGGTTTTGGCATCCTCGTCATCTCTTGAGACCAGCAAATCCACCGCAGTTCTGCCTGACTCCATTCTCCCTGCTGCATTTATCCTCGGACCTATCTTGAATACAATATCGTCGATAGTAATTTTATGCTTTTCAAGTCCGGCGAGCTTTATTATGGAGAGAAGGCCTTTCCTCGGATTTTCATTGAGTCTGTTCAGCCCGTAATAGGCAAGAATTCTATTCTCGTCTGTTATGGAAACAAGGTCGGAAGCGATGCTCACCACTACGAGATCCAAAAAAGCAGTTATCCACTCAAAAGGCATTTTTTTACGAATTCCATAAGCCTGAATAAATTTAAAACCCACCCCGCACCCGGACAAATCATCGAAGGGATAATTACAATCGCTTCGCTTGGGATCAAGAACAGCTACCGCCGGAGGGAGCTTTTCATCAGGAAGGTGATGATCACAAATAATGAAGTCAATCCCCTTGGTGGAAGCGTATTCCACTTTTTCAACAGCTTTTATTCCGCAATCGAGGGCTATTACGAGGGTATATTTATTTTCGGCAGCAGTATCTATCCCCTTGTAAGATATACCATATCCCTCATCATATCTGTCAGGTATATAATATTCGGTATTATCGTTGAAATTCTTGATAAAAGAATACATCAATGCCACAGCAGTAGTGCCATCCACATCGTAATCTCCGTAAATAAGAATCTTTTCGTGATCTTTTATCGCCCTCTCAAGTCTTTCAACAGCCTTATCCATATCCTTCATGAGAAACGGATCATTTAACTTCATGAGGTCAGGCCTGAAAAAATCACGAGCTTGCTGATAGGTTTTTATGTTTCTCTGAACGAGAAGATTGGCCAAAACCTGATCAACTCCAAGCTCAGTTGAAAGCTGACGGACTAATGCGGGATTACCCGGCTCTTTTACAATCCATTTTCTATCTATCGACATATCTTTGCAAAAATAGAACATTTATTCATAATTCGGTAAAAAAAGTTAAATTTGCCAATTAATATTTATTTTTATAAAAATGGAGAATTTAGACCTCAACGAACAGGAGATTAACAGGCGTAACGCTCTAAAGCAGCTTGAATCGCTAAACATCGACCCCTACCCGGCCGCTGCATTTAATGTAAACACCTCAACGAGCGAGATTAAGGAGAAATATGATGCCGAAAAAGGAAATTTCAAAGATATTTCCATTGCCGGCAGGATAATGAGCAGACGAATTATGGGTGCTGCATCATTCATGGAACTTCAGGATTCCGAAGGGAAAATTCAAGTATATATAAAAAGAGATGAGATTTGTCCGGATGAGGACAAAACCATGTACAATACTGTTTTCAAAAAACTTCTTGATATTGGCGACATAGTCGGGATCGAAGGATATGCGTTTATCACACAGACAGGACAGCTTTCCATCCATGCAAAATCCCTTAAAGTTCTAAGCAAATCGCTGAGAGTCCTCCCCATCGTTAAGGAAAAAGAGGGGGAAATATATGATGCGTTCTCCGATTCAGAATTGAGATACAGGATGAGATATGTGGATTTAATTGTAAATCCGCAAGTTAAAGATACCTTTATTAAAAGGACTAAAATTATCTCCACCATGAGAGAATATTTTAACTCTCACGGATGTCTTGAGGTGGAAACCCCTATTTTGCAATCTATCCCAGGCGGAGCCAATGCCCGTCCATTCATCACACACCACAACGCTCTCGATATCCCTCTATACCTCCGTATAGCCAACGAGCTATATCTTAAAAAGCTCATAGTAGGAGGATTTGCAGGTGTTTATGAATTTGCAAAAGATTTCAGAAACGAAGGGATGGATAAAACCCACAATCCCGAGTTTACCTGTATGGAAATCTATGTAGCTTATAAGGATTATATCTGGATGATGGAGTTTGTGGAAGAGCTTATCGAAAAGATTGCCATAGCAGTGCAGGGAAAGACTTTATTGACTATTTCCGGAAAAGAGATAGAGTTCAAAAAGCCATATAGAAGACTTCCCATGCTTGAAGCGATAAAAGAATATGCAGGGGTTGACATTGCGGGGATGGATGAACAGGCACTTAGAAAAGTATGCTCCGAATTAAAAATCGACACAGACGAGAGCATGGGTGCAGGGAAATTGATTGATGCCATTTTCGGCGAATATTGCGAAAAGCACCTGATTCAGCCCACATACATCATCGATTATCCTGTAGAAATGTCACCTCTTACCAAAAGACATCGCAAAGACCCCTCCCTTACGGAAAGATTCGAGCTTTTTGTAAACGGGAAAGAGCTTGCCAACGCATACAGCGAGCTTAACGACCCCATCGACCAGCTCGACCGCTTCAAAAAGCAGCTTGAGTTGAAAGATAAGGGAGACGACGAAGCGATGTTCATCGACATGGATTTCATACGCGCTCTTGAATACGGTATGCCCCCCACTTCGGGACTTGGCATCGGAATAGACCGCCTCACCATGTTTATGACCGACTCTGCCTCCATTCAGGATGTATTGTTTTTCCCTCAGATGCGCCCCGAAAAAACAGGCACTACCGAAGATAAGCAGTAATAAATTATGTATATCGACCGGATAAGCTCTCTTCAAAACCAGAAAATAAAAGATCTCCTCCTTCTTTGCGAAAAATCTCGCAAAAGAAGGGAAGAGGGACTTTTCGTAGTTGAAGGGACAAGAGAGATTAAAAATTGCATCAACTCCGGTTATAAGATTGACTCTCTCTTCTTCTGCGAAGAATTACTCTCAGAAAAAGAAGCGATTGCCACCGGCGCCCCCTCCATTTTCAGCGTTTCACGCAATGTTTACGCCAAGATTGCTCTCCGCTCCACCACTGAGGGAGCAGTAGCCATTTTTAAAGAGAGAAAGCTGCTGCTCGACGACATTGCACTTAGTGCGACACCTTTAGTTATAGTCCTCGAATCTGTCGAGAAGCCAGGAAATTTAGGTGCGATCCTTCGAACTGCCGATGCCGTAGGTGCAGATGCCGTAATAGTGTGCGATCCACTTACCGATATTTACAATCCAAATCTCATTCGCGCAAGCATAGGGGGGGTATTCACCAATCAATTGGCAGTCTGCACATCCGAAGAGGCTCTCCATTGGCTTCGCCTAAATCGTTTTGTTATTTTATCGGCCCAGCTTCAAGACTCTGAACTATATTACGAAACAGATATGACTTCCGCTACGGCCATAGTGTTCGGCACCGAATCGGAAGGCCTCTCCACCTTTTGGAGGGTAGCTTCAGACAAGAAAATCAAGATTCCGATGCTCGGAAAGCTTGACTCGCTAAATGTCTCTGTATCAGCCGCTATCCTTTGTTACGAAGCTATTAGACAACGCAAACAAAAGCAAAATGGACGATAAATCACCATCTCCGCGACATTTCGGGCTTATCGGTCATCCCATCACTCACAGCCAAAGTCCGAGATTATTTGCCGAAGCACACCCTTCCACCCGAGACACATACACCCTCATAGAGTCTGACTCATTTGAAGAGGCATTTAATATTTTCAAAGAGAAATACGACGCAGTAAATGTAACAGCCCCTTTTAAAGAGCTTGCATTTGAGGCCTCACAAAGACACGACTCTTTAAGTGCATTGTCAGGTGCCGCAAATTTGCTTGTAAAAATAGATGGAGAGATCAAATCATACAATACAGATGTAGAAGGGGTTATGAAATGTATCTTCAAGGCCATCGGGAAAAAGGCCGAAGAAGGGTCGCTCAAAGATGATTTAAGTACCTTTTCCACACTTGTAATAGGGATGGGCGGAGCTGGAAAAGCAGCTGCACTTGCAAGTCTTTATCTGGGTCTTAAAACCACCATCACCAACAGGACAGAATCAAAAGCACTTGAATTTATCAACAGAATTACCCGCAAACGCACCTTTGACATATCTGCTTCTCCATACTCTGAAATAGTACATTCAGTAAAAGAAAATCAAATAATTATCTATACTGTTCCCATTAGGATTGAAGCACTCGCCCAATGTGATTTTTCAGACAAAATCGTTCTTGAGGCCAATTACAGAAATCCATCCATAACTCCTGAATTGATAAAAAAAACCACCCTTTACATAGATGGTAAAGAGTGGTTGTTATACCAGGGTGAAGCCACCTGGAAAATTATTACTTCTTGTTAGGCTCGTCTATCTGGAGCTGAGGATTTTTCATGGAAGAAGACCTCAGAAGGATGGAAACGATTACCGCAACGATACCAAGACCTATAAAAATAAACTCGGCATTTACAGATGCGGCAATTCCTGAATATTTGGTAAATACCATCCCCACAAATATAGGAACCAACAACATCCCCATATTCTGTATCCAGTAAATAAGAGAATACGCCGTACCGAGATTCTTTTCAGGGATGATTTTAGGAACCGAAGGCCACATAGCCGCCGGTACCAGCGAATAACCGATACCTAACAATGAAATCGCAAAATAGCCGTAAAACGCCACCCCCTCAGGAGCAAAAGCGATAATTAAATGAGATACTAAAACAAGTGACGATCCCAATATCATCCAGCTTGTAGCCCTCCCCTTTTTATCAACAAGAGCGCCGAATAAAGGGGTAAAAGCGACAGTGAAGAAAGGGATCATCGCCACCATCCATTTAGCGGCATCAATCGGAATATCAAAGCGGGGAATGAGAATAGAAGTAGCGAATTTTTTAAATGAAATAATGCAGCAGTAAAAGAATACGCAAAGAAGAGAAATCAAGATAAAATGCTTATTGGAAAGCACCTTGAAAATATCCGAAAACTTAAACTTATCCTCATTGCGAATCTCTTTATTCTCAATTGCATGAGTCTGTCTGTCAAGCCTATTATCAAGGGTTATAAACACGCTCCACACTATCGCCCCTACAAACAACAAACCGAGCCCGAGCAGCGCAGGCTTCATCGTCTCAGAAAAAGGATACTGAAAACCAGCTGCAGACGCATCATGGGCAGCTACCAACATGGGAGAGACGACGAATGCCATAGCAGTACCCAATCTGGCCACAGCAAGCTGCAATCCCATAGCGAGAGCCATCTCCTTCCCTTTAAACCATTTGGCAATAGAACGCGTAACAGCCACACCCGCTATTTCACTTCCGAGACCGAAAAACATACAGCCCACATAAGCGAGGGTCAAAGAGGGCTTCGCCATAAATCCGTTCATCCATATCTGAAGAGAACTTCCATCAAAACTTCCCGATATTGCGTAAGCAACAAGTGCTGCCCCCCCTACCATCATCCCTACAAAGAGAGAACCGGTAAAACGGACACCCCATTTATCGAGAAGCATTCCGCAAATAATCAACCCTCCCCACACGCAGAGAAAAGAGTATCCTCCGGCATAAAATCCATAATTTTGAGAATTCCAGCCAAGCTCAAGCAATTCAGGTGTTTTGAATAGATGAGAAAGGGTAGAAAACATATCATCGAAGAAATAGGATGCAAACATCGGCACGACAAGACACAGAAGAACGACCCAACGCGCCGCGGTAGAATTTCTCAGAGAACCGGATTTAGTATCCATAACCACTACTTTTTAACATTCGGAAGTTCGAGACCGTACCCTTTCTTCTTATCCTCAATTTTCAAATATATCCCGAGGACAAAGGCTATTACGCCGAATGAAGCAAATATTATCATCGGAATCGTATAATCGTATGAAGGGAGCTGAAGACCTGTTGCGCCTGCGGCAATTTGCTGGCCGATGTCCTTTCGAGCCGCAGCAATGCCGGGATTAGTCGAATCAAGAACATTACCTATAATTTTCGGAACAAAACAAAGACCTATATTCTGAATCCAAAAAATAAGAGAATAAGCACTTCCGAGATAACGGGAATCAATTATTTTAGGAACACTCGGCCACAAGGCAGCGGGAACCAAAGAAAACGAAACACCGAGAACGACAATAATAAGGAGAGCAAACCACTGCTTCGGGAATACAGGAAGTACAAAAGCAAAAGCAAGATGGCATAAAATCATTATCAATGCGCCGTACATAAGCATCGAAGCCCCTTTTCCTTTATAATCAATAAAAGATCCGAGGAACGGAGTAAGGACCATGGCCAAAATAGGGAACCATCTGAAGAGATTTGCCGCCGCATCTGCAGGTATGGTGAGTGTACACTCAAGGAAATTGGTAGCATACCTCTGAAATGGGAAAATAGCGGAGTAATACAAAACGCACAAAAGAGCAATAATCCAAAACATCTTACTTCCGAAAATATACTTTATATCGCTGATCTTAAACTCCTCCTCATTTTCACTGTTTTTTATCTGTCCAAGCTGTTTATCGAGCTTGGAATCCATAAATGAGAAAACCACGAAGTTTATGAGTCCTATCAATAAAAGAACTGTGCAGAAAGCCACAGGAGCCACTACTGAACCGTCGAATTTGGCGGCAATGAAAGGGGAAAGAGAGAGAACTGCAAAAACCCCAAGTCTCGCAATAGCCATCTCCACACCCATAGCCATAGCCATCTCTTTACCTTTAAACCATTTGGCAATAGCCTTGGAAACAGTAATACCGGCCATCTCGCACCCGCATCCGAAAATCATAAAACCGAGACAGGCTAACTTGGCATTTCCGGGAAGAGCCACCCACCATGTATTTAACCATTCATTCAGCTCCGTAGCCTGGAACCATTCCGATATACCTATATATTTAATAGAAGCGCCTATCACCATCAAAGAGGCCGACAGAGTCCCCGTGAAACGAATTCCGCTTTTATCAAGAATAATGCCCGCGAGAATAAGGAAGCCGCATACATTCAAGAAATATTCAGATGCAGCATAAGTTCCAAAAACATCAGGAGTCCATCCCCTCTGCCCTTCGATAAGGGACTGAAGCGGAGACATAACATCCACGAACATATAAGCGAAAAACATCATTAAGGCGATAAGGATAAGAGCTATCCATCTAATGATAGGATTGTCCTTTAGCAATTGTTGTACTTTTTGTGTCATTTTGGTAAATTTAGTTAGATAATTTTTTCAATATTAATTGCCGAAATTATGCAAAATCGCCCAATTGGCAAAATAAAATTTCATCTCCATTTTTATTTTCCATTCTCACATATTAGTTTTAACTTAGCAGTCTGAATTTAAATCAAAAAATTATGTCGTTAAACAAAGTAATGCTTATTGGCAATGTGGGCAAAGACCCAGAAGTGAGACATCTTGAAAGTGGAGTTGTAACAGCCTCATTTACAATCGCTACCACTGAAAGATACAAAGATAGAAACGGAGAGATGAAAGACCAGACAGAGTGGCATAATATCGTCTGCTGGCGTTCATTGGCAGAAATCGTAGAGAAGTATGTAAAAAAAGGGACACAGCTCTATATTGAAGGAAAAATTAAAAGCCGTTCGTATAACGACAAAGACGGAATCACCCGTTATGTTACAGAAATAGTGGCGGATTCTCTTCAAATGCTCGGGAGAAAAAGTGACAATCAAGGTTCTTATGCTCCTCAGACACCCTCGCAGCGCCCCGCAGCGGTAAATCCTTATCAGCAGCCCGCTCCTGCGCAAAACATAGCACCGTCAGAGCCTGAAACAGCATCTGAAGATGACGGAGGAGACGACCTTCCTTTTTAATTAAGTAAACACAATTATCAAATACCAATTTATAAAACGGATGAAAAAAACAGACGTAGTATTAGGTTTGCAATGGGGAGATGAAGGAAAAGGCAAGATAGTAGATGTTCTTGCCCGAAACTACCCCATCGTTGCAAGATTTCAGGGTGGGCCCAATGCCGGTCACTCGCTTCATTTCGGCAAGACATCATTTGTACTCCATTCAGTACCCTCAGGGGTTTTTCGTGATGGTTCTATTAATATAATAGGTAATGGCGTAGTTATCGATCCTATCATCTTCAAGGAAGAATGTAGTCAGTTAGAAGCTATCAATGTTCCGGTCAAAAAAAGAGTCTATATCTCTAAGAAAGCCCATTTCATCCTTCCCACTCACCGAATTATCGATGCTGCTTCAGAAGCCTCAAAGGGCAAATCCAAAATAGGTTCCACCCTTAAAGGGATAGGTCCCACCTATATGGATAAGACAGGAAGGAACGGTCTGAGAGTGGGAGATTTACTCTCTCCCGATTTTAAGAACAGATTTAACGCCTTAAAAAACAAACATATTGCTTTTTTAAAGCAGTTTGACTTCGAATACGACCCCCAGCAGAACGAAAAAGAGTGGATGGAAGCTGCCGAATATATGAAAGGTTTCAATATCATCGACGGTGAATATTTTATAAATGAGAAGCTTTCGGAAGACTTGGGTGTACTTGCGGAAGGAGCCCAAGGCTCAATGCTTGATGTCGATTTCGGATCGTACCCTTTCGTAACATCATCCACTACCATCTGCTCCGGAGCATGCCTCGGACTGGGGTTAAGCCCCTCTTCCATCGGTAATGTTTACGGAATATTCAAAGCCTACTGCACAAGAGTTGGTAGCGGTCCGTTTCCCACTGAGCTGAATGACAGTATCGGCGAGGAACTGCGTAAGAAAGGAAATGAATATGGAGCGACTACCGGACGCTCTCGTCGCACCGGATGGCTCGATTTGGTTGCTTTGAAATACGCCATTATGCTTAACGGTGTCACTCATCTTATTATGATGAAATCGGATGTTCTTGACGGATTTGACACCATAAAAGTCGCCACCTCATACATCGTGGATGGAAAAGAGACAAATCAGGTTCCTTTTGATACCTACGCCGAGATACTCCCCGTTTATAAAGAATTTAAAGGGTGGAAAGACGACCTCTCAAGAGCAAAGAGTGAAAAAGAACTCCCCGAAGAGTTTTTGCACTACATCGGTTTTATAGAAAAAGAACTTGGAGTACCCATTTACATTATCTCATTAGGTCCCGACAGAGAACAGACCATAATAAGAGAAGTAGAAAAAAGGAAAGGAAAATAGCAGAATGATACTAAACAAAATAAACTCTCCCGAAGATTTAAAAAAGTTTAGTCAAAAAGAGCTTGAACTCCTATGCTGCGAGATTCGCGAATACATTATTCAGTGCTGTTCTCAAAATCCTGGGCACATAGGGGCAAGTTTGGGTGCTGTCGAATTGGCGGTAGCCTTACATTATGTATTCAATACCCCGGAAGACAAAGTAGTATGGGATGTGGGCCATCAGGCTTACGCACATAAAATATTAACCGGAAGAAAAGAAGCATTTAAGCAAAACCGCAAGTATAAAGGTCTGAGCGGCTTCCCTAAAATGTCCGAAAGCCCTTTCGATTCTTTCGGAACAGGACACTCTTCTACCTCGATTTCAGCTGCACTCGGTATTGCGGTAGCTTCTAAAATGGAGGGGAAAAACAATCATGTTATCGCTGTAATCGGAGACGGAGCCATGACGGGAGGTCTCGCTTTTGAGGGGCTGAATAATGCAGGGTCTATGAAGACAGACATACTCGTCATATTAAACGATAATCAGATTTCCATCGACAAGAACATCGGTGCGCTCCATAACCATCTATTAAAAATATCCACCTCCCCTACCTACAACAGGATAAAAAACCATGTTTGGGAGGCACTGGGAGCCAACCACCTTAGAAGTTTAGTTCAGAAATTCATGTTCAGCACGAAAATGGCCTTTCTAAAAAACGGTTCACTTTTCGAGTCTTTGGGTTTTAGATATTTTGGGACCATTGATGGCAACGATATTTTTCAGCTTGTAACTACTTTGGAGAATTTGAAAAATATTAAAGGCCCGAAACTTCTTCACATAGCCACCACCAAAGGAAAAGGATACAAGCCTGCAGAGATGGATCAGGTAGCATGGCACGCCCCCGGTACATTTGACCCTATAACCGGTAAAAGGACATCCACTGCTCATGGAAATGTAGCCAAATACCAGGAAGTATTCGGCGAGACACTGCTTGAGCTTGCAAAAAGTAATGAAAAAATCGTAGGGATAACCCCTGCAATGGCCAGTGGAAGCAGTATGAATATCCTGATGAAAGAGATGCCCGAAAGAGTATTCGATGTCGGCATTGCAGAGCAGCACGCTGTCACTTTTTCCGCCGGACTTGCCGCTGAAGGGCTTTTGCCGTTCTGCAACATATACTCATCATTTATGCAGAGAGCATACGACAATGTCATTCATGATGTCGCTCTTCAGAAATTAAAAGTAATATTCTGTCTTGACAGAGCAGGATTAGTGGGGGAAGACGGAGCTACACATCATGGAGCATTTGATTTGGCATACTTCAGACCCATACCGAATCTCACGATTTTTGCTCCGCTTGATGAGCTCGACCTAAGGAACATCATGTATTCTGCCACCCTTCCCCGATATGGAACTATAATTATAAGATACCCGCGAGGGACAGGCTCCGGCATCGCTTGGAGAGGGGAGAAATTTTCAGAAATACCACTCGGCAAAGCCAAACTCCTGCACCAAGGGAAAGGGATAGCCATTTTAACCATCGGACCTGTCGGCAATAAGGCATCAGAAGCGGTAAAGAAAGCAGAAATGAAAGGGATAGAAGTGCTCCACTACGATATGAGATTTCTCAAACCGATAGATGAAGATGCCATCAAGGATGCGTGCGAAAAAGCAGATAAAATTATCACAGTGGAAGACGGTACTACCATTGGCGGACTACACAGCGCGGTTTCGGAATATATTGCCGATCACGGATTAAATAAAAAAGTTATTTCAATGGGTATCCCTGACAGATTTATCGAACAGGGGACACTCACCGAACTATACAAAGAATGTGAATTCGATACCGAAGATATTTATCAAAAAATAATTTTTGAATAAAAAAGTAAAATTCTTTTGGTATTTTTAATAAAAAGCATATCTTTGCAGTCCCAAAAAATCCGGTAAGGATTAATGGGGAGCATTATGCCGACGTAGCTCAGTTGGTCAGAGCAGCTGATTTGTAATCAGCAGGTCGTGGGTTCGACTCCCTCTGTCGGCTCTAAAGTTCTTTCAAATAGTTTTTTTTTGGGGAGATACCAAAGTGGCCAACTGGGGCAGACTGTAAATCTGCTGGCGTACGC
>CAZSXE010000035.1:0-16567 GCA_964611185.1 uncultured Muribaculaceae bacterium
TAAAAAAGCCGAATGCAGAGGCAAACGGCTTGAATATCTTTTAAAACTTCTGAAATAGTGAAGTTTATTTCTTTTTGTAGCGCTGATAGAATTTGTCCACACGGCCGGCGGTATCCACAAGCTTCATCTTACCTGTATAGAAAGGGTGAGAAGTATTGGAAATTTCGACCTTAACCAAAGGATACTCAACACCTTCTACTTCGAGGGTCTCCTTGGTATTAACGCAAGAGCGAGTAATAAAAACATGCTCGTTGGACATATCCTTGAAAGCTACAAGACGGTAGGTTTCGGGATGTATTGCTTTTTTCATTTATATAATTTTTATTAATGGGCTGCAAAAATAGGAATTATTTATTTTGACTGCAAATTATTTTACACATTTCGACATACTGCTCTTCAATACTTCTAAGTAATTGGTATTGAGCACGAGTGCGAACAAGGTTGTGATCAGGCGATTTGATCTTATAGTATGTATCTCCGTCTATATAGTCCATAAGAAATCTCAGTACCTGCTCGTAAGTTATATATCGTGCCGAAAATGCTAAATACGAGAGTTCGGATTTTGTAAGTACTGATCCCATATATTTCAAATAACCTTTCGAGTATGCCTCAAACATCTTTATATCCATAGTGACATTTTCAAGACACTCATCGTCTTCAGCTCCGGTGTTGGTATATGACCGGATAGCATCTCCGAAATCATTGAGACAGGTAGAAGACATAACAGTATCAAGATCAATGGCACAAAGGACATCCCCTGTCCCTTTATCGAAAAGGAAGTTACTGATTTTGGTATCGTTATGAGTAACTCTGCACGGGATGGTTCCATTTTCGACAAGTCTCCAAAAATCAAGCATCTCTTTACGCCTCATCTCCACCCACCCTATCTCCTGCGATAGAGAACCAACACGAGAAGCACTATCTCTCCGAATCGACTCATCCCATTGAGAGAATCTCCACCTTATATTATGAAATCCTTTAATCGTCTCAAAAAGAGGCTCTTTGAAATCTGAAAGAGAAAGCTGAAATTTACCAAGTCCCTCCCCTCCCTTAAGGGCAAGAGCAGGAGAATCAGCCTTACTATATGTAACTGTATCATCTATAAAAAGGGTTAAAACCCAATAATTCCCTGAATCATCCTTGTAGTAAAGTTCTCCCGATGTACTTTCAATAACCGTGAGTGTAGCACGCATGGGATCATCCCCCAAAGCTACCGCCTTAGTCTTTATATGAGAGGTAACTTTAGAGATATTTTGCATCATCGATGGAACATCGGGGAAAATCTGATGATTCTTCCTTTGAAGGATATAGTCGGGCGAATCTCCGAATGTCTTCACCACATAAGTGTCATTAATAAAGCCCTCTCCGAGAGGTTTGATAGTATCAATTTTTCCATTTACGCGAAAATGGGAGACAATATTTAACAAATTCACCATAATTAAATTATACTTTTTACCCTCCAAAGAGGATTATCATACAGTAAAAAACGCTTCGCTTTCCTAATCCATTTCTGCTCCTCTACCTTAATATGCTCCTTGACCTCTGACCAATCTCCTCCATTGCGTAAAAAATCAATGAGGACAGAGTCTCCTACAATGGAATCATTTTTCTCATTAAAGCAAAACTGAGGTGCATTTTCCGCTACAAATCTCATGAGACGAAGCTGATGAGCGAGAGCATGGTACTGGACCCCCGGATTGGAAAGAAGTTGAAATCCGAAGCAGCCTATACCCGAATATCGGGAGAAAGCGGGAATGAATTTCGTCCAGCGGACAAATACTCCCGGGTCGGAAACAGGATTATCGGGATCATTCCACGAAGTGAAATGATGACTTAGGTTATAGCCTGCAAGTGAACTCAAAAACGGAGCTCCGAACATCTCGTATGGCCTTGTAGTCCCTATCCCGTTGCTCACATTGGTCCCTTCCCAAAGATACTGACCACTGTAAAAATTGCAAGTAAACAGCCCTGCAATATCCTCGGACGGGGGGATGCTCCACGGCATCATATATTGCGTAGCTGAACGGACAAGATAGGAGACGATATGAAGGTGAAACTTAGCTCCTATCTCACTGTGGAACAGATTTGCTATCTCACCGATAGAGAGTCCGTGCCTGTGAGGGATACCTTCCACACATATAGAAGAAGCGTATTGAGGGTCAATAATAGTGCCTTCCACGCACCTCCCTGCCGGATTTTCTCTATCAAGAATATACACGGACAGATTAATATCATTGTGATGTAAGGTAAGAAATAGATTAAACAGTATGGATAAGACCGGATAGTATCTTGAACCTACATCTTGAAGTTCCACAACAAGAGCATCAAGCTCGCTCAATTCCTGAGCCTGATGGCTTAAAGAAGTCTCATCATAACCGTTAAATGAAAAAAACTCACATCCGTCAAGCCCCAGCGAGTAATAAGCATCTGTAACATCATCGGGAGTGAATACCTTTTTCAGATTACCTTTTTTATACAATGTCTCGAAAAGATACTCCCCTTTTTCCGGATTCCACGCCACCTGATTACATAGAACCCCTACCCGACCGCTTCTCAGGACAAGATCAGGCTGCTGCTCCAAGGGGGTGGTTCTAAATGAAAACATTACCTGTTTATTTTGTTAGCTATCGCAATAATACGCTGCGCAAGTGCCTGAGCCTTAGCCTCATCGGAGGCTTCGCTATAAATACGAATAATAGGTTCGGTATTTGATTTTCTGAGGTGCACCCACATTTTCTCTTTATCGAAATCTATCTTAACTCCATCAATTGTGGTAATTCTTTCCCCGGCAAATTCTTCTTTAACTTTATTCAGAATCTTGTCAATAAGTACAGGATCTGAGAGATCTATACGGTTCTTGGAGATGACATATTGAGGGTATGTAGCTTTCAATTTAGATACCGGCATCTTTTTATGAGCAAGATTACTTAAAAACAAAGCTACCCCCACAAGAGCATCGCGACCGCTGTGAACTTCGGGAAAGATAACTCCTCCATTCCCCTCGCCGCCTATCACAGCCCCTATTCGTCTCATTTCAGTAGTAACATTAACCTCTCCCACAGCAGCAGCCGAATAATTACATCCGTGAGCCTCAGTTATATCTCTAAGGGCTCTGCTCGAAGAAAGATTAGAAACAGTAGGGCCTTTTTTATTATCAAGAACATAATCTGCTATGGAAACTAAAGTATATTCCTCTCCAAAAGGGACTCCGTCTTCACAGATAAAAGCAAGCCTATCCACATCGGGATCGACCGAAACTCCCAAATCGGCTTTTTCGGAGACTACCCTCGCAGAGAGATCCACGAGATGAGCCGGAAGTGGCTCGGGATTGTGGGCAAAATGGCCGGTAGGCTCACAATTAAGACAGACACACTCTACCCCCAACGCTTCGAAGAGCTTGGGCATAATCACCCCACCTACAGAATTTACACCATCGAGGACCACCTTGAAGCCGGATTTATAAATCGCATCGACATCCACAAGGGGATTATTGACCACAGCTTCGATATGAGCTTGAGTAAAATCCTTATACTCAATCCCTCCAAGCTCATCCACATCGCTGTAATCAAAATTATCAGCTTGGGCTACCATAAGAAGTTCATTGCCTTCGGCTGCATCAAGAAACTCCCCTTTCTCATTCAAAAGTTTGAGGGCATTCCACTGTTTGGGATTGTGCGAAGCAGTAAGGATAATCCCACCATCCGCTTTTTCAAAAATAACCCCCATTTCTGTCGTGGGAGTAGAAGCAAGCCCAGCATTAATCACATCTATACCGCAAGCACGGAGCGTTCCGCAAACAATACTATCCACCATCGAACCGGAAAGACGAGCATCGCGCCCCACTACCACTTTATAGCGATTTTTATCGGGGATTCTTACTTTTAGCCTCTGCGCATAAGCAGAAGTAAACTTTACAATATCAACAGGGGTGAGGGCACTCCCTGGCTCACCGCCAATGGTTCCCCTGATTCCGGAGATAGATTTAATTAATGTCATCTTATATTTAATTTTTTTAAATAACTTCAATATCTCTTTTAACAAGCCATCCCTGCCTTCCATCCGATAATTCGATTTTTCTCCACTCTCCCAAATCTTCGAGAACATCCACTTTCGTCCCCTCATGAATAATAAGAAGAGTCTTACCGGAGTCGCTTGGAGAGCTTTTTACGGAACTGACAGGATTGATGATAATCGCTTCATCTGCCTTCCCCGCCCTTAATTTTAGAGAAATAGAGAAAAATATGGATACCATAAACAGAATAAAGAAAAAGAGGGCGAAAATAAAAGACAATTTTCTTTTGACGAGTGAACGGGAATATCTGAAAAAAATCAGCAGCAGAGCCACTACTGCAAAAATCGCAATAGAAATATAAGCCCAAGTATTGGACGAGAGTAAGTTACGAACCTCTTTGACCCATGTAATCAGCACAAATTCGGGGACCTCCTCTATCCTATCTATTGTAAATTGCTGAGCAATCATCAGATTATTCTTTGCATCTTCATAAGAAGGATCCATCTTCAGAGCTTTTTCATAATACAAAATCGAATACGGGAGATAACCTTGCATTTTATAATATGAATTACCGATATTATAAAACAGTTCCGGTGAGATATAGCCTGAGGTTTCAAGCTGTTTAAAACCGCTCAGAGCTTTTTCGTAATTCGCTTCAGAATAAGCACTTACGGCATCATTCCACAAAGAATCCACGGCACTCTCCTGAGAGTATAGTGAAATATTTACGGTAAGTACGACCACAATTAATAAAAATTTTCTCATATCTGTTAACTTTCAATCTCTGATATAACTTTAATAGCCTTTTTATAGTGATTTTCCATCGCTGTAAAGCCGGAGGAAGGGGCATAACGGGCATATTCGCAAGCATCGATAACTTCGTAAAGCTCATCTATCAACTCCTGCTTTGCCCCCTTTTCAAGCAGCTTCACTGAAATGTTTTCACGATTAAGCTCCGCCACCGGAATTGTAAATTTATCGGAAATGTAACCTAAAACAGCCTTATGCAACTCCTCGTAAAATGCAGAATAAAGATTTTGTTTAAGAAATATCTCTGCTTTTTTCAACCTTAAACGGGCTACTTTTTTAGCTTTTCGATTCTTCGTCCCTGCCACATCTCTGCGCATCTTATCACTCTTATCGAGGAGATAACACACCACTATAAAAAGAATAATTATCCCCCCCAAAGAGAGTCCGAAAGAATACGAAAAGACAATGAAAGATTTTCCTTTTTTTAATGTGGAACTATCCGTGGATATAAATCTTATATCTTCGCCGAGACTCTTTACTGATTGTTTATTCACCCCCGAGGCAATAACCGTGGCAGAGGTCTCATTACCCCTTGCCACCCCTATTTTTAACGATTTGGATGACAGTGTCACATACTTCCCCTGTTTTATACTATAATAGGAATAATGGACAGGGTCGATTTCAAAAGTTCCCGCGCTCCTCGGAATAAACGGATATTCAAAAGTTTTCGTACCGGTAGAGCCATAATCTCCGGAAGCGATTTTATCACTTCTCTTCACATCATAAGCTTCAAAATCTGGAGGAAATACCACCTTTGGAGCCTCAATCAGGTTTATATTTCCGGTACCTGTTATAGTAACAATCAGAGAAGCAGCTTCATGGGCATTCAAGGAATCGCGAGAAAGTTTCACATCCATCTTATATTCACCCACACCTCCAGTAAATGAAGCAGGAGCACCGGAAGGGAGGGGAGAGACATTAATATCCAATTTCTGAGTACTTATCCTCTTTCTCAATGTCTGATAATTATCGAAAAAATCATCAAACGGAGAGCGTGAAGGGGCATTATTACGCACCTGTACCAGACAGACCATTTCTGATGGCTCTATTGAAATCACCCCTGTTTGCTGAGGTAAAAGCATATATTTACGAAGTAGCGCGGCATCATATATCTGCCCTTTGTAAGTCTCTCTGACAAACGAAAGGTTAGCCGGCGACTCTGTCTCTTGACTCCAAAAGCCGTTGAATGTGGGAAATTTAACATCCTCCACACCGCTTATATTGGTTTTAGTAAGGAGCTTAATAGAAAGAACAATAGGCTCACCTTTTACGACACTCTTTTTATCTACACTCATAAGTAAGATTAAATCGTTGGCACCTATACCTGAAGAATTTTCTCTTTTATCCACCCCCGATTCACCCGAAGAAGAATTAGAGGAGGTCTGCTCCTTTACCACCTCTATGGTAACAGGTGTACTTGAGTACAATTTCCCTTCGATTTTCACCGAAGCTGAAGGTATAGTGAATTTCCCCTCTTTCATAGGTTGCAGAACAAAAGTATAACTTACTTCGTAAGAATGAGTGCGCTTACCATTAATGATGCTTGTAGAACTCATAGTAGAAGAAGTAGGCCCTGCAAGTATCTGAAAATCATCCATCTGAGGAGGATTAAACTCCTGTGTCTTACCGGTTGCAGTAAAAACCACCCTGAAAGCTTCATCTGTTGTTACCACTGCCGGTGCATCGACACCAAGTACATATTGACCCCTCAACGAGTAAAAACTCATTAACAACGGAACAATCAGCAATAATTTCAATATTCCTTTATTCATTTTTTACCAATTTTTTTCCTTTTGTTTTGACTTCAAAACAGCTGCTTTTTCCTTTTTCACCTTATCCTGAGTCTCTTTCTCCTTATCTTCTATCGCTTGAAGCATCTGCTGGGCTGCTTGAGGTGAAATTTTAGGAGGAGTTTGCTGCTGATTTCCTTGATTTTGATCCTTATTCTGATCCTGATTCTGATCCTTGTTTTGATCTTGATTCTGGTCCTTGTTTTGATCCTGATTCTGATTCTTGTTTTGATCTTGATTCTGGTCCTTGTTTTGATCTTGATTCTGATCCTTGTTTTGATCTTGATTCTGATCCTGATTTTGATCTTTGTTCTGATCCTGATTTTGCTGCTGCTGTTGCTGCTGATTTTTCAGCAGTTTTTGCGCATAAGCTAAATTGGACTTTGTCTGAATATCAGAAGGATTTTTTCTCAAAGATTCTTTGAATGCATCCACTGCTTCCTGATATTTTTTCTCCTTTAGGGAGACATTTCCCAAATTATGGAAGTATTGCGAAGCCTTTAGAGGGTCCCCCTTTTTAAGAGTGTCGGCCAAGCCTTGATAAGATTTTGCCGCTTCAGGGAAGTTTTCCATCTTATAGAGGGTGTTGCCCAGATTGTAATGGGCTGTTACAGATGTAGAATCGTCAATAAGTGCCCTTTTATAATCTACCTCAGATTTTTGAAAATTCCCCTTTTTAAAAGCTCTGTTCCCTGCTCTTACTTGGGAACGGTCAACCTGTGCAAACATGGAGAGAGATGAAATTAAGAACAAAGTCACTATTGCCGCAGGGCGGCTACCCTTAAATAGTTTTCTTCTATTGCGCTTACTGCTTATCAGGAAATCAATAAGGAAGAAAAATAGAGCAACCGCAAAAAAGTACATATACTGTTCATCAAAATCTTCAAATACCACAGACTGAAACTTTTGTGCATCCATATTTTTAATATCATCTATAATTGGATTAAGACCAAACTCGCTATTACCCGCCCTGACATAGACCCCGTTACCTGCACTTGCCACCTCTCGAAGAATGGTCTCATCAAGTCTTGTAACCACAATATTGCCCTCTTTATCCTTTAATAATTCTCCTTTAAATGGAATGGGTTTTCCCTCCGAAGAACCTACCCCCACACAAAATACCCTTATACCCATCTCCACGGCATCTTTCGCCGCCTGTACCGGATCATCTTCGTGATTTTCTCCATCAGTAATAATCACTATCGCCTTACTGTTTTCTGCCTGAGATGAAAAACTTTTAATACAAGTGACGATAGCATCCCCCATAGCAGTACCCTGAACAGGGACACTCTCGGTATTAATGGTATTTAAAAAAATCTTGGCAGAAACATAATCAGTGGTAATCGGAAGCTGAACAAACGACTGACCTGCAAATACTACAAGTCCTATTCTGTCGCTCTGCAACTTATCTACAATTTTAGAAATGGCAAGTTTAGCCCTTTCAAGCCTGTTGGGAGAATAATCCTCTGCGAGCATAGAGTTTGAAACATCCAATGCTATCATAATCTCCACCCCTTTTACCTCCTGCTCTTTCAAAGTAGCTCCTATCTGCGGACGGGCAAGCCCAATGATTAAGAAGAAGAGTCCGAGAGAGAAGAAAGTGAGTTTCACCCACCCTTTTCGTTTTGAAACAAGAGGGGTAAGTTTTTCAAAAAGGACAGGGTCGCCAAAACGGGATACTCTCCTTTTATTACCGCTTCTGATAACTCCGAAAACAATAAAAAACAGCGGAATAAGTATCAGCAGATAAAGAAATAAAGGTTGTGCAAAATGTATCATATTATCCTCCTTGCTGCAAATAATCTAAAAACAGCCCCTAAAATTAATGCAAAAAGGGCAATTAAGCCATATTGTAAAAAAAGTTCCTGATATACAGGGAAGGAATCTACAGTGGTTTTACTCTTCTCCATCTTATTGATTTCTGTGTATATCTCAAGAAGTTTGGTGTTGTCGGTAGCACGAAAATACGCTCCTCCGGTCTGGTCGGCTATGCTTTTAAGAAGCTTCTCATCTATCTCCACCTTTACATTCATCACCTTGACACCATAAGGGGTCATAACAGGATAAGGGGCCTCCCCCATAGCACCCACGCCGATGGTATATACCCTGATACCATAAGTTTTAGCTATTTCAATAGCCATTTCAGGGGCAATTTCTCCACGATTATTAACTCCATCAGTCAGTAGGATAATCACCCTGCTTTTAGCCTGAGAATCTTTCAATCTGGCCACTGCGTTAGCAAGACCATTGCCTATGGCGGTACCGTCCTCGATAAGTCCGCACTCTATCTCTTTCATCAAATTTATCAGTGTAGCACGATCCGTGGTCAGGGGGGACTGCGTAAAGCTCTCCCCTGCAAACACCACAATTCCTATTCTGTCGGAGGGCCTCTCGGCAATAAACTGAATAGCTATATCCTTTGCAGCTCCGATTCTGTCAGGGGTGAAGTCCCGCGCAAGCATACTTGTGGAAATATCCATGGCAAGGACTATGTCAATACCCTCCGTATCCACCTTTTCAAAGGTAGAAGAGGACCTCGGGCGAGCTATCGCTACAATAATGGCTGCTACGGCAATCATCTCCAAGACAAAGGGTATATGTCTGACTATCCGCTTTATAATTCCGCTATTACTCTTATAAGGGGCGAGGGAAGGGACAATGATATAAGGAGTTTTCCCCTTAATTTCTCTATAGAGATAAAGAATAAGCATCGGAAGGAGGATAAACTCCAGATAGAGCAGGTTCGGATATTCAAAGAAAACATTATTTTCCATCACTACCTACCTCCTTTTTCTCATTATTATCACCCTCCAATTCTTGCATAAAAGTAGAGTTTACAAATCGAACAGCCGAAGGAATGGCACGCTCATTTTCATCTGAGGAGGGGGAATATTTGGCAAATTTTACCAAATCGGAAATCTCGAACAAATCTTTAAGTTCGTTGTATTCATTCGCCTGTATTGTCTTGTCGGAAAGAGAATCCAAAATCTCCTTAGATGTGCGCTCCATAGTCTGAACATGGAATCGGCTGTCAATATACTGCCTGAGGGTATCCGTTATAGCAGTATAATATTGTTTTTCTTTATTGTTCTGCCACAATTTTTCATTCCTTATCTTCTCAAGATTTCTAAGAGCAGTAATATGCGGAGGATCTTTAACAACAGGCTTCCCGAACAGAGTCTTGTTACTTTTTCTATTGTTGATTAGCTTAATTATAAGCAAGATAAGGACTACAAGCCCTATAAAGCCCAAAATCCACGGAAGAATCTCTTTAAAAGTGACAGGATAATCAAACTGAGGCTTAATATCATACATCTGATATGTAGCTGTATCCACAGGGATAGTAGTCACTTCGAGTGTTTTAGCTTCAAGCACTATCGTATCTATCAACTCTTCCCCCTTATAGAAATACAGAACCTGCCTCGGAATATAATAAGAGCCACTGTCAAATGAAGTAATAATCGCCTTAACCTCTATATCCGATACCTTTTTCTTAGAAGAGAGTGTATCGTATTCAAAACCCTTTATAAGCTCTACTCCCGGCACTAAAGGATTCGACAAAGAATCGGTCCAGAGGGTGAGTTCTTTCGGAACATTTACCCTGGCGCTCCACTCTACCTGGTCACCTATAAGGATAGTATCTTTAGAAAAAATAGAGGAGATAAGCTCCTGTGAAAATAGAGAGCAGCTTATTAAAATAAATGTAAAAAATACAATTAACCTCTTCATCATTTGCTTTTAAATAACATAATAAGACCTTTGACATAATCCTCATCTGTACGGATGCTTACACACTCCACCTTATACTTTCTGAGGGTAGTCAAAGTGTTTTCATATACCTTTTTATCCCAGTTGCCGTAGTACTCCCGCACATATTTACTCGAAGTATCGACCCATCTCTCCTCCCCTGATTCCGAATCCCTCACACGGATTAGCCCCACATCTGTCAACTCTTTCTCGCGCGGATCGTAAATATTGATAACCGAAATATCGTGCTTGTTTACAGCTACCTTTAAGGCCTGCTCGTAATTGGGCCTGAAATCATCATCCACATCTAAAAGGTCAGAGAGGAGAAAAGCGGTACATCTCTTTTTAATGGCGTTTGTAAGGTAGCGCAACGCCTCCCCTATATCAGTCCCCTTATCCTGTGGCTCAAACTCCACAAGCTCTCTGATAATTCTCAGAAGATGTGTCCTCCCTTTCTTGGGGGGAATAAATTTTTCCACCCTGCTACTGAAGAAAAGTGCTCCCACTTTATCATTATTCACGGAGGCGGAAAATGAGAGAACCGCTGCCACTTCCGCCATCAGATCCCTCTTCATTTTGGAACTCGTTCCGAAAAACCTCGAACTGCTGACATCTATCAGTAATACCACCGTCAATTCACGCTCCTCCTCAAAGACTTTAATATAAGGAGCTCTCAATCTGGCAGTTACATTCCAGTCCATATTCCTCACATCATCACCGTACTGATATTCTCGCACTTCACTAAAGGCCATACCTCTCCCCTTAAATGCAGAATGATATTCTCCCGCAAATATTTGATGAGAAAGAGATTTGGTCTTAATCTCAATTTTCCGGACTTTTTTCAGCAAATCGTTATCCATAATACTAAGGAACTTCTACGGCATTCATTATGTCGGAAACAATATTTTCTGTGGTAATATTCTCAGCTTCAGCTTCATAAGTCAGACCGATACGGTGACGAAGAACTTCATAAGAGACAGCTCTGACATCTTCGGGTATCACATATCCTCTCCTCTTTATAAAGGCATAAGCCTTCGAGGCCATGGCCAAAGAGATAGAGGCTCTCGGGGACCCTCCGTAAGAGATTAGGTCTTTTAACTGTGCAAGCCCGTAAGCATCGGGAGTTCTTGTCGCATAGACAATATCGACAATATATTTCTCTATTTTTTCATCCATATACACATCCCTGACTACTTCTCTCGCACGGACAATATCCTCAGGCTGAAGAACGGGACTTGCCTTGGGGAAAGTACCGCCATTATTCATCCTGATAATCAATTTTTCCTCCTCTTTCTTAGGGTAGGTGACTACCACCTTGAGCATAAAACGGTCAACCTGAGCTTCAGGGAGAGGATAAGTCCCCTCCTGCTCAATAGGATTTTGGGTAGCCATCACCAAAAACGGATCAGGAAGCTTAAATGTTTCATCTCCAATAGTCACCTGACGCTCCTGCATGGCTTCCAAAAGGGCAGATTGTACTTTGGCGGGGGAACGGTTGATTTCATCCGCGAGGATAAAATTGGCAAATACAGGCCCTTTTTTAATTTGAAACTGCTCAGTCTTTTGACTGTAGATCAGAGTACCGAGCACATCAGCAGGGAGGAGATCGGGAGTAAACTGTATCCTATTGAACTTAGCATTAATACTGTTCGCTAATGTATTAATAGCGAGAGTTTTAGCTAATCCGGGAACACCTTCGAGAAGAATATGTCCGTTGGCCAAAAGTCCAATAAGTAGATTTTCTACAAGATGCTTCTGCCCGACAATGACTTTATTCATCTCCATAGAGAGAATATCTACAAAAGAGCTCTCTTTTTGAATTCGATCATTTAATTCTTTAATGTTTACAGTATCCATATTAAAATATTTGTATTTTTGCAGAGTTTTTAACAAATCGCAAATTTAGTATTTTTTCTTATTTAATGAGGTACTTCATTTCAATATCTTACAGGGGAGCCGGCTACAGCGGGTGGCAGATTCAGAATAATGCTTCAAGCATCGAAGGGGTGCTTGAAAAAGCTATTTCTACTCTCCTCACTACCTCGACAGATTTGACAGGAGCCGGAAGAACTGATACCGGAGTGAATGCCTTAAATTATATAGCACACTTCGATTCTGAAAATGAAATTCTCATCAAAGAACCGGAAATGTTTTTATACAAATTAAATGCCATTCTACCCCTTGGAATATGCGTTAATCATCTTTTTCCTGTAAAAAAAGATGCACACGCGAGATTTGATGCTGTAAGTCGTACATATCAATATTTTGTTCATAGCGATAAAGATCCTTTCTGTTACGATTTTTCATATTTCTACAAATTTCCCCTCAATATCGACTCGATGAATACAGGGGCACAATATCTCCTTGGAGAGAACGATTTCAGCTGCTTTGAAAAGCTCCACGGAGGGAATGTCACCTCTATTTGCAATATTTCGCAGGCATATTGGAAAATAATTCCAAAAGGTGACCAAATAAGGGGAAACGGCACGCACCTTGTATTCACTATTACTGCCAATAGATTTTTAAGAAATATGGTTCGTGCCATTGTCGGTTCACTGCTCGAAATAGGAAGGGGAAGAAAAGAGCCGGAGTGGATAGGCTCATTAATTGAGGGGAAAAAGAGAGATACCGCAGGCCAGTCGGTTCCGGGATATGCCCTTACCCTCACAGAGATTAAATATCCATATAACTTTAATGAAACAATTTTAAAATAATTAATACTTATGTTAACAGCACTATTACAAGCTAACTCAGAAATCATCTCGCAGGTTGTCACCTCAGAGGAGACAAAATTCACCCTTTGGGAAATGGCCGTTAAAGGGGGATGGCTGATGATTGTTCTGCTCATTCTATCTATTTTGGCCATCTATATTTTCGGACAAAAATGGTGGGCGATAAGAAAAGCATCCAAAATCGATGATAATTTCATGAAAGAAATACACAATTTCATTCACGAAGGGAAGATAAAAGCAGCCATCACATTGTGCCAGAGCCACAACTCTCCCATAGCTCGATTGATAGAAAAAGGGATTGAGAGAATCGGCCGCCCCCTATCGGATATTCAGGCTGCGGTGGAGAATATGGGAAATGTAGAGGTAGCAAGACTTGAAAAAGGGCTTCCGATGCTCGCCACAGTAGCAGGAGGGGCACCAATGATAGGATTCCTCGGGACAGTAATCGGAATGATTCAGGCTTTTTTCGATATGTCTCAGGCAGGTAACAATATCGATATTCAGCTCCTGTCCGGAGGTATTTATACCGCGATGGTTACGACCGTAGCTGGTTTGACAGTGGGTATTATTGCCTACTTTGGATACAATTACCTCTCCTCCAAAATCTCAGATTTGGTATTTAAGATGGAGAGCAATACTATTGAATTTATGGATATGCTTCACGAACCTGCCGAAAAATAATTAGAAAATGGCTATTAAACGAAGAACAAAAGTTGACTCAAGTTTTTCAATGTCGTCGATGACAGACATTGTATTCCTTTTGCTGATATTCTTCCTTGTCACCTCTACACTGGTCAATCCCAATGCTCTAAAGCTACTCCTCCCCAAGAGCACAAACCAAATATCTGCAAAAGCTACCGTAAGCGTATCCGTCAAGCACTATCCAGAAAGAAACTTCTTTTCATACCACATTAACGGTGCTGAGAAGCCGATACCCTACAACGACATCGAACCTCAGCTGCAAAATCTACTTAAAGACTCCGATGATCCCACTTTTTCAATATATGCAGACAAAAGTGTTCCCATCGAGCAGGTAGTGAATCTGATGAATATTGCCAAACGCAATAAATATAAGGTAATTTTAGCGACATCACCTGAATAAAAATGACTCGGAACAATAAATATGCTTCACCTTTCGATAAACAGGGGCGAGTTGTAGGTATCGTATTAACGATTCTCATCCACGCTACGCTCCTTTTTGTCGGTGCGGGAGTAGGATTAAAATACATATATCCTCCCCCTGCCGAACAAGGCATATTATTGGAATTTATTCCTGAAGAAGAGCCAAAACCGATACAAGTAAAGACAGGTGTAGAGCCGAGAGCGAAAAAGGCAGACCCTGAAAAAGAAATTCGCCTCGTTCAAAAGTCCGAAGCGGCCAATGTAGGGGTAAAAGAAAACCACAGCGCAGAGGCTACTATGGGGCAAGAGGGGGATGTTCCTGTCCCGGAACCGCCGAGGCCGAAGCCGATTAACCGCAAAGCACTTTTTTCAAGTGCGAAAAACAGCAAACAAGATACTTTAGCTCCTCAGAGTGCCGATAAAGTATCAGATGCGCTGAAAGCGGGACATCCTGAGGGAAATACCGCTTTTGGAAATACTGACGGGACTCCGACTGCGAGACTTCAGGGGAGAACAGTGGAGGGGTATCTTCCTGTACCTGAATATAATGTAGAAAAAGCAGGAAAAGTAGTGGTAGAAATTCGTGTTGACCAATACGGAAAAGTAACAAATGCCATCCCCGGTTACAAAGGGACCACAGTTCAGGACAAGACTTTATGGGAAGCAGCCCGAAAAGCAGCTTTGGATGCTAAATTCAACAACTCACAAAGTGCTCCCACCATTCAGAGCGGCACAATAACATATATTTTCAGACTTCGCTAAATAATCACTACTCATACCTCAGAGACTCTATGGGATCGAGAGCGGCAGCTCGCTTGGCGGGGATAAAACCGGATAACACACCTACTGCAAGACATACCAAGACGGCAGAAATAATCCAAATCCAAGGGATAACAAAATCCACTTTCATCGCATAAGCAACCACATTTCCCACTATAATTCCTATCACTATTCCGAATATCCCTCCGAGCTGTCCAATCACTATCGCTTCGATGAGAAACTGCTGATGTATCCTTTTAGAAGACGCTCCGAGAGCCTTTCTCGTGCCGATTTCGCGTGTTCTTTCTTTTACCGAGACAAGCATAATATTCATCAGTCCCACAGCAGCTCCGAGGAGGGTGATAAAACCGATTACAGCAGCAGCTATGGTGACGGTTTTCATAGTTTTCATACTCTCTGAGACCATAATATCGTTCCTCGAAACCCTAAAATCATCAGGATCGTAGGGACTCAACCGTCTTGAAGCACGAAAAACCATCGTAGCATCATCGATAACTTTATTCAGATCGGCCCCCAACGGGGGGATAACTCCTACCGTAAACGAAGTATTATCATCGATAAATGATGCTCTCGCATTGGTTACCGAAATTAAAACAGAATTATCAATATTTTCGGAATAAGACTCACCCACCTTTTTTATAACACCTATCACCTTATATCTCCTAGCGCCGATGGTGATCACTTCACCTACAGGATTCATCTTCTCCTTAAAAAGTTTTTTCTTAATAACATCACCTATTATGCATACATAGTCGCAATTATCAATATCATTTTTTGAAAAATTCCTCCCTTTTTCCAATTCGTATGATTTAAAGAGGAGATAATTATCATCTGAAGCAATAATATCGACATTAGGGTCTGTCTTCTGAGATTCAAATTTTACTGTCTGCCCATAAGCAGCACCGGTACTCAATGTGACAATACTTCCTTTTAATTTAAAATTATCTACAAAATATTTTGCCTGAGAATAAGAGATATTCCTTTTATTTTTCATCCTTCTTTTCTGAGAAGAGGTGGTATTTGAATACTCTGCACGAAAATAGAAAGAATTCGCCCCGAGCTTTCCGAAACTATCTTCTAAAGAGTTCTTTAGCGCATCAGTCGCAGTAAGGATACCTACGAGGGATGTTATACCGATGGCAATAATAATAATCGTCAAGACAGAACGAAGGCCATTGCTTCTGATAGATCTGACTGCTACATGAAAATTTTCTCTGAATAAGGGAGACAACCCCAACACTCTTTTTCTCTCCATACCTTAATAATTAGATTGTAAAAGTAGGAATATTTAATTGAAAAACATACCTTTGCGCCCTAATTTTATAAATAATAATGAGAACAAGAATTCAAAGAGGTCCTGCTGAAGAAGGCACGGCCGAAAAAAAACAAAACGGAGCGATAGAAAGCTACGACATCCCTAAAAGAAATTTCGGAAGGAGATATGGAGAGAAACCTGCTGAAGATCGCGAAAGACGACCTCAGAGGTCATACGGCGAACGCTCCGAAAGACCACATTCTGACAGACCATTTTCTGACAGACCGAAAAGATCATTCGGAGAACGCTCCGAAAGACC
>CAZSXE010000036.1:0-10537 GCA_964611185.1 uncultured Muribaculaceae bacterium
CCGCCGGCACGAACCGTGGGTGGTGTGCAAGATGCCTCTATCTTTCCGTGACAAGCACGGCATCCAAGAAGTGGTTTCTTTTGCTCTCAGATGGAAGGCTGATGCCATAATAGGACAATTTTACGACACAGACGATGTTTCGCTGTTTGTCGAAAACGGAATAATTGCGATAGCACAGAATTATCAGTCAGATTTTACCAATATTCCTAACATTACAGGGGAGCATAAACGCGGAGGGAGCATCTGTGCAGATTATTTTATCAAAAGAGGGTATAAAAATTTTGCCTTCTACGGTCTAAGAGGGATGGTGTGGTCTGACGAAAGGAGGGAAGGATTCTGCAACGAAGTCACGAAAAGGATTAAGAGTTGCACGATTAATGTACAAGAGGGATTTAATTTAGCCAATACATGGTGGTACGATATTTCCACCCTCACCCTTTGGCTCGAATCGCTTCCGAAACCGGTCGCAATCTTAGCTTGCGACGATTGCAGGGCATACCATATCATCGAAGCATCTCAGCAAAGCAAAAACATTCATATTCCTGATGATATTTCGATTCTCGGGATTGACAACGACAAGTCTATATGTCTTTTATCATCTCCTCAGATTTCATCTCTCAATCAAAATACGGAGCAAGCAGGCTATGATACCGCTAAAATGATAGAAAAGGCACTTCAACTTCCACCAGAGAAAAAATTTAATTTTCTTCACAACATAGTGACAAAAGTCACATTTATTACCACAAGAAATTCCACTGACGCCTACATCCACGACAACCCGATTATCAGTAAAGTACTCACTTTCATCAATCACAATATCAACAAAAAAATCACCGTCACAGATATAGTTTCCATTGTAAATATGTCGAGAAGACTGCTCGAAACTACCTTCAGAAAGGAAATGGGCATATCCATATATCAATATATTCTTAAAATGAAAGTTGGTAAAATGACAGAACTTTTTATGGACGGATATTCCATTCAAGAGACATCACAAGAGCTTGACATTATCGATATTAAAGGAATGAGCAGAACATTCAAGAAACATACAGGGATGTCTCCCTCCGAGTTCTGTAATACCAAAGTACCTCAAAACAAGCATTAAAATCACCTTTCACCCCTTTATTTATTAATCAGCGGTAATAACATTTTTTCAAAATATTCCTTACGGACAATGCGGTAATGAGGGTTGTATGCCTCGGAAAATTCACGGCTGTGGTGCATTACATATTTTCCCTCTTGGAGGAGATGTGCTATTTCAAGACTATCCCGCGAATAATGTTTCAGATTCAAATTCATTTTATAGACAACACCGTTTATAACACCCCACTCATCTTTCCACTCCTGAACAGAAATAGGTTCAAAACCACTTACACTTTTTATAAATGTCTTAAAAAAAGTATCGTAATCCACCTTTCCTTCCTTTATTACGGAGAGATTCACCCTGTAAAAATTACCCATATACCCCGTAGGCTCATAAGGAACCCCTGAAAAAGAAATTAAAGAGTTCAGCTCCTCTCTCAGATATTCCCCTGCCGATGCAGTATCACTTATTATATGCCCCGGACCGAAACGATCTTGAAAGAAATTTTTATAAATATCTTGTAGAGTGGAGCATGGGTACAACTCCATCTGATGCTCCACCGCCACTTTTATAGAAGACTCCCTATCCCTCTGACCACAAGCCGAAACAGAAATAATAAACAATATAAAAATTAATATTCTCATTTATTATTACGGTAAGAGAGAGGATTATCTGAGCTTGTTATTTGTATATTTTACCATAAGGGTATTGTGAAGAGTGCGATACACATCCATAATGGTATCACAGCACTCCTGCGCATAATCGTTAAGAAGCTGCACAGCCTTTGAATGATTTTTCTTATTCAACTCTGAATACTGCTTTTCAATCTCCACATTCTTTTTAAAGAAAGATGCCTCCATCGGCTCACGCACACTCAGAAGATCTTTTTTAGCTTCCTGATAACACATATTAAGCATATTATCGATTTCATCAATAACCCATCTGACAGAGGTAGAAGAATATTGCGAAGGGTCATACTCCTGATAAGGAGCCGGAGTGGAGGTCATTCCGCAGTAAAACGGAATATACGGCGAAGTATAAGCATTGTCCTGATATACCCAATAAACGCCCCCTATCTCATCCGGAAGCCATCCGCGAAGCTGCGCACAATATCCATACTGCCCATCCACACGCGCCGTCAAGCGCCTTCTGTTGGTTTTTAACAATTTTTGAAGATCTGAATTGGGAAAAGGGGTAGCAAGACGGCTCTTTTCAAGCGTTTTTCCATCTGCACCGGGAATATACCACACAGCATCATTCTCTTTATCATAAATAGTACCGGTAAATGTCTGACGCTGGAAATCCATAATATCTTTAATGGTAAAGAGCTTATTGGGCTTAAAAGAGAATGGATACATAGATATCGGCTCAATAGTGGCCACATATTGATTCAAATTTTGATAAGGGTTATCTGTCCATCTGTCGGGAAGTCCCTCTAAATCGGGGTTATACATAGCATTAAAAAGCCACTGACGAGAAGTGTGCGCCTCCAAAGGGGTAACTCCTGCATATACATTGCTCCATATAAAAGGCATAGTCCCATTAGGATCCCACCACCCTTTCTCCATGGCAAAACTCTGATAATTGGCACTTGCCTTAAAGAAATCGGGATTAGAAAGATCTATCTCCTTGATTATACTCCAGTTAGATATAATTGCGACATGGTCGTCAGGAAGTCGCTGGGCTGCCCACACTACACCGAGCTTTCCGCTCCCCTTCTTCCACCCCTTACCTACTGAAACCAGCTCCAAAATCCACACTTCATCAGGATCTGCTATCGTCAGAAGCTCCGATTCATCGGCACAGGAGGGGAGAAATCCGTACTCCTCCATCAGAGAAGTAATCAGCTCCAAAGCCTCACGCGCAGTCTTGCAACGCTGAAGGGCGAACACCACCGCCTGCTCCTCCGTCATTATCTGATCACCCTCACCCAAAGTGAGTCTAAGCTCCTCACGCTGACTTGTAGTACTTTCTCCAAAGCAAAGCTGAAATTCGTTAATCTGCGAACAAGCGGAGCGAAAAAAGGAATAAGTCTCCATTACCTGTGGGATTTTCCCTATAACCTGACCATTATCATCAAGCGGCCTCCCGCTTTTAAGGAGTCCCCAGTGAACATCGGCAAATGCCCCCTTAGGGAATTTCTGACGAGGTATAATCCTGATTCTACTATCTGAATCACAGTCCGTATGAGAATTAAGAACACTCCCATCGACTGTAGCCTTTTTTCCGGCGACTATGGCCGTGCAGGCAAATGAATGACTATATGCAAAAAAAAGCAGAGAAATAAAGGTGAAAAGAAAAAAATGTTTCATATCGACAAATGATTTTAATATCCTACAAATATAGAAAATTCATTCCACAAACCCACTATCTTCGAGAACCATCCTTACGATTACGAATTAAAGAGATAACAGATTTATCCATCCACTCCTTCTCTTTCGGCATAAAATACCATATTATCCATGCAGAAAAAACACCTATCGCCGACCCCACCACCACATCCATCAAAAAATGCTGAGAAAGATAAACCCGTGAATACCCTACCACTATCGCTAAAGCGCAATAAAACACCTGCAAAGCGCGATTCTTTGTCAGAAGAGAGAGAGAAAACAAAAGCGCAAAAACAGAAGCTGTATGTCCTGAAGGAAAACTATTGCTTAGATGCGCCGTAACACCTTCGGGAATAGGAAGAAGTGTATCGGGAAATTTATCGGAAAAATAGAGAACAGGTCGAGGCATCCTAAAAATGTGTTTCAGCGGAGTGACGATAATCGTCACGACAAGCTGCGAGGACAGTATCCCAATGGCCGGCCCCACTTTCCATAGAAACATCACCCCCGCCACAGCAAACGGAATCCACCCCCCGATTACCGTCACATATTTCATTATCAAATCGAGTGTCTGGCTATGAAAAGAGTTCAAAGTGAGATGAATAGCCCATTTTTCACTCACTAACAAATAGACTATCGATGCTGATAAAAAAACAAGATACGGGATATAAAAATACTTTTGCTTTCTCATTCTCGTAAAATTTTATTTATTGTTCAAAATATTATGCGCTATAAGTGCCACAGCCTCCGGAATTGAAGTATTTGCAGTGCGAAAACCCGCATTCCCATTTATCTCGCACACCGTAAAGCGATGACAATCAGCAGGATTCGGACTTTCGTCCAATAATAAAAGATCCACCCCCGCAAAATCAAGCCCGAGACACCCCGTGGCGGCTATCGCCAATTGTGCAGCCTCCTTCGGCAATGGCGGATAGAGCGGTTTCCCCCCTTGGGCAAAATTCGATCTGAAAGAGGTCGAATTGCTTCGAAGAACATACCCTGCTACCTTTCCACCCACTACCCACACTCTGAAATCTCGTCCGCGACTTGTCGCAATATACTCCTGAAACAGCACCCTGCACCCCTTAAGCACCTCATCCCTCCACGCCCCCTCCTCTGTCCACCGACCACCACCTGCATCATACTCCGCAAGCCTTCTTATTGCGCTTGCGCGAACACACTCCATCGCACTCTCAAACTGCTCCCTATTCTCCACAAGATAGACATCCTCCCCCTTCGAACCGAAAGCGAGTTTCATCACAAACGGCTTTCCATAGAACGCCTCACTGACACATTCGTACTTGTTCGCCTCCGGACATTCATCAGCCTCTATCGTCCTCGGCACCGCGATCCCGCTCCTCTGAAGAAGTCTCACCGTATAGATTTTATCCCTGCACCATTCCATTGATTTACAACGATTTATAACAGGAATATTTTTCATCTCAAACCACATAGAAAGACCCGAATTATATCCGCGAATTATCGCCAAATCGGGACGATTTCTGTTTGATAGCTGCATCTCCTCACCCGATAGAGAGACAAGCGACGATTTTGGCACCCTCGGAACACCCCAGAAATAAACCTCAGCTTCGATATCAAATTTTGAAAATGCTTCACAGAACCAGTCGAAAGCATTATTGCTCCGTGGAGTAGTGTATGGGTATAAAATAAAAACTCTCATTCACCGCGATCCATCTCTCGCCTCTGGTCTTTCTCCTTGATAGACTGGCGTTTATCGTATTCTTTCTTTCCCCTTGCCAAGGCAATATTCAATTTCGCATATCCGTTTTCGGCAATAAAAAGACGAGTCGTCACGATAGTAAGCCCTTTCTCCTTAGTAGCTCTCTGGAGTTTACGCAGCTCACGCCTCTGAAGAAGCAGCTTGCGCTCCCTCTTAGGATCGTGTTTATTAAAAGTCCCCCACCAATAATCTGCAACATGCATATTTTTCACAAAAAGTTCATTCCCCACAAAATAGCAGTAACTATCAGAAAGAGAAGCCTTTCCCGCACGGATGGATTTAATCTCCGTCCCCGTCAGAACGATTCCCGCGGTATAGGTCTCAATAAATTCATATTCAAAAGAGGCCTTCTTATTTTTTATCTCTACTTTACTCTTTGCCTTAGACATAATGGCGCAAAGATAAAAAATAATAATCAAATCTTACGAAGCACCCTCAGTGGAGATGGTTTAGTAATATTATAAAAAGCTGAGCAACTTTGTTTTTTTAAAAATAATTTTACTTTTTACACTATTTTAGTATATTTTGTGTATTTTTGCGAAAAATATAAAATCTATGGAAAGTAATAAATACACAAAAAAGGCAATCGAAATATTCAAATCGGAAGGTTTGAACATATCGATGGAAATGTTAGCACAACGAATGAGCGTAACAAAGAAAACACTTTATAATCGTTTCGGCTCGAAAGAGGGGTTGGTTGAGCAGTGCATAAAAACAATCATAAGCGAATTTACCAAATGTTCCGATATACTCACAACATCAGGCAGATCTGCAGTTGATAATTTTGTGATGGGTATAAACGGATTGAAAGTCTATTTTGCCGGTCTATCGCCAATATTCCTTCGCGACCTGCAAAAACAATACGGCAATATGGCCTTATCTACTCACCTCATGGGGATGCACATTGTGGAGGAGCGGCTTGAAGCAAACATCAAAATGGGAATGAAAGAGGGTGTCTATCGCAGTTCTATTGACCCTCGACTGCTCGCACAATATATGAGTTATTCGTTGTTCGCATACTTTGTCAACCACATTATGCGTAATCACACATACACAGCTGACTACTATTTCGACAACATTATAGAACTGTATGTTAACGGATTGAAACAACATTGAAAATTAATATATAGAATATGTCTAAAAGAGTAATTATCACACTGTTGACCATCATCATTACGATCGGAGCGACAGCACAGGAACCTCTGACGATTCGGCAGTGTATCGATTATGCACTGCAAAACAACCTTTCTCTGCAAAAATCGCGCTTGGACATTGAGAAAGCAGGCTGGGCTCGCAAAGAGATAACAGGCAGCCTGCTACCACAACTTAGCGGTCAAGCAGGCATACAGTATAATATCCAGAAGCAGGCCTTTGTGATGCCCAACTTCTTGAAAGAATTTATGCCGGAGTCAATACTTGGCCCCAATGCAGCCGATTACATGAAAATCACAATGGCGATGAACTGGGGAGCTACTGCAGGAGCAAACCTCACACAACAAATTGTAAATTTCTCCCTCTTCAACGCACTTGACATAGCTTCCACAGCCACAAAAATGGCCGAATTGGGAGTGGTGGCAAGCGAGGAAGAGGTGATTGCACAGACCGCATCACTCTACTACTCCATACAGGTGACCAACTACGCAGTCGAGCAGTTCTTTCGCAGTGAGAAATTGCTCGAAACGATGCTCTCAATGATGGAAAAAAATCTTGAAATCGGTTTAGTAAAGCAGGTCGATGTCGATCGAGTTAGGGTGGCTTTGACCAATCTGACCACTCAAAGGCAATCCCTTACGACGGCAACCAAGGTTCAGGAAAATCTGTTGAAGTTGCAGATGAACATCGAGCAAAACGAGCCGATTGCCATTGTTAAAATCGATATGCAGGCCATGGAACAACTGCTGATTGACACTCAAACTGATTCTTTTGATGCACAAAGGCTGACAGCATTAAAGATTGTATGTGAGAAACAACAGATGGCTACGCTACAAAAACGATCGGCAGTGTACGAAAATCTACCCATGCTGTCGTTCGGTGCAAATTATCAACTCAATATGATGAGCAACGAATTTTTCCGCGGAAGCACATTCTACAAGTTGCCCATGTCGATGGTGGGATTTAACCTGCGTGTTCCGATAATTGCGGGAGGTTCGCGCCGCTCAAAGCTCAACCAGGCCAAAGTAGAGATTGAGAAAGCAAATATTGACTATAAACAATTAATGCAGTCGCTGACGATGAATTATCGCAATTCGCAACTTAAACTATTCGACAACATCGCCACAATCGACAAACAGCGCAAAAATCAACAACTGGCCGAAGAGGTATTTGAAATGACTGAAAACAACTATTCGCTGGGATTGGCCTCTCTGAGCGATGTATTAAATGCCTCATCATCACTAATCGAAGCTCAAGTCCGTTACGCCGAAGCATTAGGTAACGGAATAAAGGCCTGCATCGACTTGAAAAAGGCCGGTGGAAAGAGCGACGAGCTGAGAGGAAGCAACATCCAATAACTGCAAAATAATAAAAAAAATATTATGAAAAAGACAATTTACATCATTTCTATCATAGCGATCATAGCAGCCATAGTAGCCATACTACTGCTCAACCGCCATTCGAACCTTCAGCGACAGTCACTGACTCACATTACAGAGCAGACTACAACTATCAGGACAATCAAGGTCGAGAGCCAGACGATTAAAGTATCGTTCACATCTAACGGAACTCTCGAACCAATCAGCGAGTTGACATTTGTTAGCGATGTCGCGGGGCGTGTCAAAAAAATCTTTGTCGATAAAGGTCAAACAGTCGTTAAGGGACAATTATTAGCTTTGATTGACGACGAGCTGTTGGCTGCCGACTATCAATCTGCACAGGCCGCTTTCAACGCCCTCCAAACCGACTGCAAGCGATTTGAACAGGCTCACTCGACGGGCGGAATATCCGATCAGCAGCTTGATAACCTGAAAACTCAACTTACAGCAGCACAAAGTCGCCTTACGGTAAGTAAACGACGATTGGAAGATGCGCACATAAAATCACCTATGAACGGAACAATCAACGAACGATACTTCGAAGTAGGGTCCTACCTCAATCCGGGAGCACATCTGTACGACATCTCCGACTTGTCGCAACTCAAACTTAAATGCAATGTAACCGAAAGACAGGTGGCAGAGATTGAAAAAGGCAACCATGCAACAATCACCTGCTCCGCCCTGCCAGATAGCATTTTTGATGCAACGGTGACTTTTGTAGGCGCAAAGGGAGGCAGAGCGTTGAGTTACCCTGTGGAGCTGACTCTCAAAACCAATCCGCAAAAGCAACTCAGAGCCGGAATATATGCAAAGGCCACCTTTGAGAGCAACGAACAGCGTAAAGGAATAATGATTCCCCGCTCAGCAGTTACAGGCAGCACAGAAGGATCTATTGTCTATGTTATCAACAACAGCAAAGCCCAGATACGAAAAGTGAAACTTGGCATGGTGGAGGGCGAGAATGTTGAGATAACAGAAGGTCTAAACCACGGAGAAGAGATAGCGGTGGCTGGAATTGTCAACTTGTCTGATGGCAAAGCGGTAACAATAAAATAAATAAGTGTAAAATGAAAATTTCCGAACTTTCAATTCGTAGGCCTATATACATAACGGTACTCTTTGTGGTAATCGGTATATTGGGCATAATGGGCTATCGGAGTCTGAACGCCGAATTGATGCCCAAGTTCACTCCACCGTCGATCAATATTCAGATAGTCTATCCGGGTGCTTCGCCTGTTGAGGTTGAGAATTCGCTCACCCGCAAAGTGGAAGATGCCGTTTCTGGACTTGAAGGGATTGAATCGATGCACTCCTACTCCTTTGAGGGTATGTCGATGGTGTTCGTAACATTGTCCTACAAAACCGACATTGACAAGGCTATTGCCGATGCCCAGAACAAGATAGATGCCAAACGGATGGAGCTTCCGCCCACCATTCTCTCTCCTATGATAAACAAAATATCCATGGATGATCGCTCCATAATCACCCTATCGGCAACTTCCTCTCACGAAGCGACTGAGTTTTACGACCTGATTGACAAACGGGTTATTCCCGAACTGCTGCGTATCGAGGGAGTGTCAAAAGCCATTGCGGTGGGGGGACAACAGCGCGAGATAGAGATAAATCTTGATATGGAAAGGATGCGTGCTTATGGGTTACAGCCCATTCAGATACAGGGCATCCTGCGGAGTTCCAACCTCGATTTTCCCACCGGTAGCCTTCGCAATGACAAGAGCAACACTGTGGTACGCCTATCGGGCAAATTGAGCGATGTGGAGCAGATACGCGACCTTGTGATAACAACCCTTACAGACGGCACACAGATACAGATGAACGATGTCGCTGAAGTGATAGACACTGCCAAAGATGCCAACCGACTTGCACGAATCGACGGACACGATGCCGTGTTGATTAATATTTTCAAGCAGAGCGATGCCAATGCAATAGAGATAAGCAACAGCATAGCCCGCTGTACAGCCCAATTGGAAAATGATTACAAGGCAGACAACCTGAAAATGGAGATTACCAACGACACAAGCAGCTTTACTCGAGACTCTATAAATTCGGTGCTTGTCGATTTACTGATGGCCATTATACTTGTCGCAGCGGTCATTCTGTTGTTTATGCACAACTTACGCAATGCACTTATTGTTATGATAGTAGTACCGGTATCGCTTATCGGTACCTTCATAGGTATGCAACTGTTCCACTTCACGCTGAACCTAATGTCGCTGTTGGGCATGTCGGTGGTGATAGGTGTGCTGGTTGACGATGCGATTGTGGTAATCGAGAACATCTACCGACACATGGAAATGGGCAAAAACGCAGTGCGAGCAAGTAAAGATGCAATGAAAGAGATAGGATCCACAGTCATTTCCATAACCTTGGTGCTGGTAATAGTTTTCCTGCCCATAGCCCTTACCAACACACTCGTATCGGATATCCTCAGACAGTTTTGCGGAGTAATCATATTCTCCATCCTTTTCAGTCTTTTGGCTGCCCTTACACTTATTCCGCTGCTCACTTCACGGTTTGGTAAACTGAACAAATTGAATTCCAAAAATATCTTTGACAGATTCTTCGGATGGTTTGAACGAATCATAAAACAGTTTTCAGAGTGGATTGCCCGACTGTTGGAGTGGTCGTTGGGGCACAAAGGCTGGGTAGCGACCATAGTGATTGCCCTTACTGTGGTTGTGGTGCTACTATTCCCGCTGGGATTCATAGGATTTCAGTTTATGCCGGATGTTGACCAAAGCGAGTTTTCAATAACATTGGAGATGCCCAAGGAGAACTCGATCGAACAGTCAGCCGCACTGGTTACTAAAGCCGAGCAGTGGCTTATGAAGCA
>CAZSXE010000036.1:10637-15482 GCA_964611185.1 uncultured Muribaculaceae bacterium
CGATCGAACAGTCAGCCGCACTGGTTACTAAAGCCGAGCAGTGGCTTATGAAGCAAAACGAAGTAAAACAGCTGATAACCACAATAGGTATGACAGGCGAAGAACGCGAGAGTACACAGGGAATGGCCTATATGGCACAGATAACTGTCAAAATGGTACCTCCCAAACAACGAAAAATGGATGTTGAGCGTTATATAGCCCAAATTCGCGAACCGCTGACCGACTACCTTGTAGATGCAAAAATTAGCCTTTATTCCAAAAAAATCCATGGTACAGGCAATTCTGCTGCAGTTGACTACATCATTACTGGCAACAATGCCGACTCTGTGGATTGGTATGCTTCGCGGGCATTGGATATAATGCGCTCCATTGAAGGAACGATGCAGCAGCAACTCTCATCTCAAAACGGAACTCCGCAGATAAATGTGGAGGTTGACCGCGACAAGATGTCTGCTCTTGGATTAACACTCGACAATGTGGGGCTGACTATGCAACTGGCCTTTCAGGGCAACAACTCCATAAAATTTGTCCAGGGCGACTACCAATACGACATCAACATTCGCGCCCAAAGCAATTATCGCAACAATATTGACGATGTGTCGTCGTTAACATTTATAAATCAGCGTGGCGAGCCTATACGAATGGATCAGTTTGCAACTATTGGCTTAGGCACTGGCCCCAACAGACTGGAACGATACAATCGCAACAGATCGGTCAATGTATCAACACAAGTATTGGGCGTTTCGGCAGGTCATGTATCGAATCTTTTCAAGCAGCAGTTCGACGAGTTAAACCACAACGGAGCAGTATATTTGGAGTCGTCGGGCGATATAAAATCGATGGGTGATTCGATGGGAGTACTCACCGGTGCTTTACTGCTATCGATTGTGCTGATGTATTTGGCTCTTGTGCTGCTCTACAACAACTGGAGTGACCCATTAGCCGTTATGTTCTCCATCCCATTCTCCATTTTGGGAGCTATACTTGCTCTTGCATTGTCCAACACATCGCTCAATATTTACGCTATGTTGGGACTGGTTATGCTGGTGGGACTTGTGGCCAAGAACGCTATTCTGCTGGTCGATTTTGCCAACGAACTCGTGCGCAACGGTAACTCTGTAAACGAGTCGCTGCTAAGTGCGGTTCGTCTGCGTACCCGTCCGATACTTATGACCGCACTGTCCACAATCATAGGTATGATACCTGTTGCGATATCTAAAGGCGCCGGCGCCGAACTGCGCAACGGTCTGGGCTGGGTGATTATAGGCGGTATGATTCTCTCCACACTATTAACACTCATTGTGGTACCTGTAGTTTACAAGATGCTTCACCGTAACCAAAGCTCCGCAAAAAAATCGAAAAACATTGAAGAGCTAATGAACAATTTCGATTAATAATTGTTTTAATACTATAAAAGAAATTTATATATATTTTAAAATAGATGCTTATGAAAGAAAATGCAAAAGGTGAATACATCGCACCCGAAATTGATGTAATAATGATTCAAACCGAGCAGGGCTTCGCCCAATCGGGAGGCGCTCAAGGCTGGGGAAAAGATGGCGAACAGTCATGGTAATCATTAACAAACCATTAATTCAAGAAAAGATGAAAAAGATTTTATTTTATGCTGCCTCGATGGTGTTGTTAATGCCATTGTTCGCTAATTGTACAAAAGATGAATTTAAAGGCGATGAATCACAGTCGCCTGTAATCACAGCCTCTACTGAATCTTCGCAGACCAAGACAGAGATGACCGCCGACTTGAAAACCAAATGGCTTGCAAATGATGCCATTAAGATATTCTCAGGCACAGATGGTGCTACCGTCAGTAAATATAAAACTACCGATGGAGGAACCACCAACGCTACATTCATAAAAGAGAGCGGAGATGACCTCGGAGCTACCCCTTACTATGCAGTTTATCCTTATTCGGATAATACAACAATAGGAGCAGAAAGTTCGGTAAACTACCTCTATTTCACTATTCCTACTGTTCAGACCTATAAAGCAAATTCCTTCGCCTCTAATGAGAGTATAATGGTCGCCTACGGCAATAGTACAAATCTCTCCTTTAAGAATGTATGTGGTATGTACGAGATCAAACTTACAGGAAGCGTTACCATCAAAACCATCACCCTTACCGCTAACCATGTAATAAGCGGACCTGCCAAGGTTGCAATGAATTACACAGATGGTGAACCGGTGGTCACAATGACCGGAGGCGATAATACCATTGAGTTGAATTGCGGGGAAGGTGTAGCACTATCAGGAGAAGCAACATCCTTCTTCTTCCTCGTTCCCGCAGGTACTCACAAATTCACAATCGGTATAGAGGCGATGGATGGTTCTAACAAAAAGATAATGTACCAGGCATCACCGTCATCAGGAGTAGCAGTTACCCGTTCAAGGATTAAGCCGATGGCAACTCTTGCCTTTGCTGCACAGACAGATTACGGTTACCCTGTAAACGGAGAGATGAAAGCCGGAACGACTATTACTGTTAGCAGCACTAATTATATCTGGGCACCGGTCAACTGTGGTTATCAGCCTGCAGATGGAAGTTATAAGGGCTACCCTTATGGCAAGCTCTATCAGTGGGGCAGAAAGGATGGACAGGGATATGATGATGGTGCATACAAAGATGCAACTACTCCTTCAGTTATTGGTGTTAATCCTGCAGATTTAGCTTCAGCTGATGCTAATACATTCTATACAACTTGGAATAATACTATAGCTCCTGATGGTACTTGGGGCACATCCGATCCTTGGAAGACCAAAACCACTTACGATCCATGTCCTGCTGGCTGGAGAGTACCTACAAGTGCCGAATTAACAGCTTTGCTTGGTGGAAATTTATCTCCTTCATTGGTTTCATACAATAGTCAGTTTGGAGCATGGTTCAACGGTACAAATAATCCAGGTACCACTGGTGTCTTCCTTCCCGCTGCTGGCGACCGCGGCTCCTATGGCAGTGCCTACTCTCGTGGTGAAGACGGCTACTATTGGTCAAGTACGCCCAATAATGACTACGCGTACTACTTGTACTTTTTCTTTGGTTTTGCTGAGGTAAACTTCAATCACCGTGCCTACGGGTTATCTGTTCGTTGTGTCAGGGACTAACCGACGCCAAACCGAATGCAATGCCAAGCTCTCTTGAGCAATTGCTGAGGTGCGAAGGAGGAAAAGTGCGGAGCACTTAATAAGTCCCCGAGCAAGCCGTTAGGCGTGCGATGATATTTACTGTTTTTTCGGGTGGCATATAAAGCCACCTTGAAAAAACAGTCGAATTTTCTAAGCAGAGCATACTCGAGAGTCGGGCAGGCTAAGGTCGTTCCGAGAGGAGTGATAAGTCCGGTAACCCACCGGTAGGATATTGATAACGATTTTTATAACTCCTGTTTTTAAAACGCCTGTCGGTTATATAATTTGGATTAAACAATCATCGAGGCATCTCCCGAAACTAAATCGGAGGTGCCTCAGCTTTTTTATTGCCGATAGGCGAATAGATGTTTGATATTAAGATTAGAAAATGTTACTTTTGTGTTTAGTAAAAATGTATGATTATGGAAATGCAGCCTACACGCTATCCTATTGGGATACAGACATTCTCAGAGATTAGAAACAAGGGTTATCTTTATGTCGATAAGACTGAATATGTGTATAATCTGAGCCACGGGGTTTCGAAATATTATTTTCTTAGTCGTCCTCGCAGATTCGGGAAAAGTCTTCTTACCTCTACCTTAGTTAGTTATTTTTCGGGAAAGAGGGAGCTTTTCGAAGGTCTTAAGATAATGGAGTTAGAGAAAGAGTGGGTGGAATATCCTGTGCTGCATTTCGATATGAGTACAGCTAAGCACGCTGGAAAAGAGGATCTTATCTTAGAGTTGGAACTAAAATTACATAAATACGAAGACATTTATGGTAGGGTGGAGGAAGAGGTAAATCCAAATCAGAGATTACAAGGGCTTATTCAGAGAGCTTACCAGAAGACAGGCCGTCAGGTGGTGGTTCTAATCGACGAATATGATGCCCCTCTTTTGGATGTTATGCACGAAGAGAGAGATTTACCGAAACTTCGTGATGTAATGAGGAATTTTTATAGTCCACTGAAAGCCTGTGATCCATATCTTAGATTTGTGTTTCTTACAGGTATAACTAAGTTTTCACAGCTGAGTATTTTCAGTGAGCTGAACAATATTGATAATATCAGTATGGATAGTAAATATGCAGCTATATGCGGTATAACATCAGAAGAGATATTGTCAAATTTTCAGGTAGGTATAAAAGAATTTTCTGCACAAGCAGGTATTTCAGAAGAAGAAGTTTATAATCAGCTAAAGCTAAACTATGATGGTTACCATTTCTGCTGGCCATCTCCGGATGTTTTTAATCCGTTCAGCCTGCTGAATGCTATGAATAAACAGCGTTTCGATTCTTACTGGTTCGGCAGCGGCACCCCCACATATCTTATCGAGATGCTTCGGAAGTTCGATGTTAGTCCTGATAGGATAGGAAATAGCAGTGTGCTTTCTTCTTCATTTGATGCTCCGACCGAACGGATGACCACCATAGAGCCTCTTCTGTATCAAAGTGGTTATATCACCATAAAGGGATATGATGAATTTACACAGTTATATCATCTGGATATTCCGAATAAAGAGGTCCGCGTAGGTCTTATGAATAGTCTTTTACCATATTACTTGGAACGAGATACCGCACGAGGTCTGACCACAGTAGCCTTGATGTCAGCAGCCATAAGGCAAGAGCGTATGGACGAAGCCCTAACCCTTCTCCAGACCTTCCTTTCCACAGTCCCCTACGCCGACAACACTAACTACGAAGGGC
>CAZSXE010000037.1:0-8806 GCA_964611185.1 uncultured Muribaculaceae bacterium
ATCCTGATTTATGGCTCTGACGGATTTTCCCGATTCGGTGCAGATCTGAACTATAAAGTGATTAATTAGAAGGGGAATATCGTCTCTTCTTTCGGCAAGAGGTGGAACATTTATGACAATAACACTGAGTCTGTGATATAGGTCTTCACGAAAGGAACCTTTATGGATCTCATCCATGAGGTTTTTGTTCGTGGCAGCCACCACTCTGACATTGACATTTATGTCTTTATCACTACCCACTCTTGTAAGTTTGTTTTCCTGAAGCACCCTGAGGACTTTCGCCTGGGCGGCAAGACTCATATCTCCTATCTCATCAAGAAACAATGTCCCCCCGTCAGCCTGCTCAAATTTACCTTTATGCTGCTTGATGGCAGAGGTAAATGCCCCTTTTTCGTGTCCAAACAGCTCACTTTCGATAAGTTCGCTCGGTATAGCTGCGCAATTGACCTCGATAAAGGGCATAGCGGCTCTGTCACTTTTCTCATGAAGCCAGCGAGCTACAAGTTCCTTACCTGTACCGTTGGACCCCATCACCAAGACTCTCGCATCTGTGGGAGCAACCCTCTCAATCATCTCTTTTACCCTCTTGATAGGAGCAGACTCGCCTATTATTTCCTGAATGCCCGAAACCTTTCGTTTCAATATTTTAGTCTCCTTCACAAGCTGTGTCTTATCAGTGGCATTCTTAAGTGTAATGAGAATTCTGTTAAGGTCAAGTGGCTTTTGAATAAAATCGAAAGCACCTTTCTTAATACATTCGACTGCCGTATCTATAGAGCCGTGCCCGGAAATCATTATGATGGCCGCCTCACATCCAGCCGAAGAGAGCTTTTCAAGCACCTCCACTCCGTCCATATTCGGCATTTTTATATCACAGAAAATAGCATCAAACGAGCCCGCAAGTGCTTTTTCCACCCCTTCTGCCCCATCTGCGGCAAGCGATATTTCATGGTCCTCAAATTCAAGTATTTCTTTCAGAGTATTTCTGATGCTTCTTTCGTCATCAATAATGAGTATTTTCATTTTTTCTTATAATAAGGATACAAAGATAGTTAATTTTTATACTTTTGTAAAGTAATGCTAAATCATAAAATAATCATAGCCATCGACGGCCATTCGTCCACAGGAAAAAGCACTTATGCGAAAATGATTGCTTCCAAAATCGGTTATATCTACATCGATACCGGTGCCCTCTATCGCGCCGTCACCCTCTACGCCATCGAAAACGAGTTGATTTCCAAAAATAATACCATAGATGAGGAAAAGCTTCAAAAATCACTCGAAAATCTCTCTGTTAACTTTAAAACGACAGGGCGAAACGGTAAAAGCGAGACATATCTCAATGAGAAAAATGTAGAGAAAGAGATTCGTACACTGAAAGTATCAAACAAAGTCAGCTACATAGCCGCCATCCCCTTTGTCAGAGAATTTGTAGATCGCCGTCTTCGCGAAATAGGTAAAAACAAGGGTGTCGTGATGGACGGGAGAGACATTGGCACAGCCGTATTTCCCCAAGCGGAGCTTAAAATTTTCATGACCGCAGACCCTAAGATAAGGGCAGAGCGGAGGCTCAATGAGATGGTTGAAAAGGGTGAGAACCCCCAATATGACGAAGTGCTGAAGAACATCATTGAGCGCGATTATATTGACGAACATCGAGATACAGCCCCTTTAAGACGAGCTTCCGATGCCATACTTCTCGACAATAGCTATATGACCCTCGACAAGCAGATGGAATGGTTCTTAAATATTCTGTCGAAGCTACAATGAAAGTCTGTATCGACGATAAATCAGGATGCTGCCACGGAGTGGTTCGCGCAATAGAGCAGGCAGAAAAACAATTGCTCGAAGAGGGAAGTCTTTTCTCCCTCGGAGCAATAGTTCACAATGGGACAGAGCTCTCAAGATTAAAGGGAAAAGGGCTCAAAATCATTGATTACAAGGAGTTTGAGTCGCTGCACGACTGCACGGTTCTATTCAGAGCACACGGCGAGCCTCCGGCAATATATTCGCTCTCCGAAAGAAATAATCTGAAAATAATCGACTGCACCTGCCCTGTGGTATTGAAGCTACAGCAGAAAATCGCTCAGACATACAGGGATGGGAAAGAGAGAGGTGTACAAATAGTGATTTTCGGGAAGAACGGACACGCCGAGGTAAATGGTCTGATAGGACAAGTGAACTCTGATGCAACAGTAGTAGAAAACAATAACGACTTCGACCGTGCCATTTCAAGCGGGCTACTCAATCTATCGATGCCTATTGCCCTCTTTTCACAAACCACCAAAGACCCGGCCATGTACGAGTCGCTCGCCAGTCATATAATTTCCGAAATACGAAAAAGGGGAATCGACGATACAAACATCACAGTCTTCAACACTATATGCTCTCAAGTATCATCTCGACACCCCCATTTGAGAGAATTTTCAGAAAAACACTCTGTAATCATTTTCGTAAGTGGAAAAGAGAGCTCAAACGGAAAAGTTCTTTACGAGCTATGCAAAAAGGTAAATCCTCGCACCTACATGATAGAAAACTGCCGAGAAATAAGCAAAGAATGGTTTGAAGAAAATGATTCTGTCGGGGTATGCGGAGCGACCTCCACCCCAAAATGGCAGATAGAGGAGGTGGCCCGATATATAATCAGCGAGTTCGGTCATCAGTAAATGGAACAATTATCATCTTTTTTACTATATTTGCGACTTAAAAGAAATATTTAGAACTATATATGATATATGGCAACAACAGCAGATTTTAAAAATGGCCTTTACTTTAACTATGAAGGGAAACCGGTTTCAGTTATTTATTTTCAACATGTTAAACCGGGAAAAGGACCAGCTTTCGTAAAGACAAAATTACGCAATCTTGAAAACGGAAAAATTCTTGACAGAACATTCACAGCAGGTGAAAAAATCGAGCTTATCAATGTAGAACGTCGTCCATATCAGTTCCTTTATAAGGATGATATGGGATTCAATTTCATGCATTGTGAGACTTTCGAGCAGATTTCTCTTCCGGAAGATCTTGTAGAGAACGCCGATCTGATGAAAGAGGGACAGACTGTAGAGATGATGTTCCTTGCAGATGAGGAGAGATGCCTTACTTGCGAGCTCCCCACCTATGTAGAGATGGAAATAAAATATACGGAACCTGCCGTCAAAGGCGATACCGCATCGACCAACGCACTTAAAGCCGCTACTCTTGAAACAGGTGCTGAAATTATGGTCCCTCTGTTCATCAATCAGGGAGACAGAATTAAAGTAAACACTGTGGATAGATCCTACGGAGAGCGCGTAAAGTAGTACTTAAAACCAGCCTATGAAAAAATTTCTAACTATCATGATAATATTGTCCGCAGTAGCTACAAGCTGCGGACAATATTCTTATAACGACTCCCTTACCGATGAGAATATCGACAAGGTTATCTCCTCCGGAGAATATTCCACCGCCAAAAAACTCATAAAATATAAAATAGCCACCGAAGAACTCACTCCTGAGCAGATATGGGATCTCAATTATAAGATTGAGAAAATGGATCGCATAAGAAAAGATTTCAATAAAAACGAATCGGCAGTAAAAGCTGATTTAAAGAGATACTACCCTATTGTCTCCGAAGAAGAGATTGCAAAATGGGAAAAAAACAATGTTCTTGAACACAAGGTAATCGAGGGAGAGAAAATGTACTTCAGAAATGCCGCACGAAATGTGTTCAGAATCGATCCTGAGGCGAATCTCATTTTCGAGAGGATACACCCTGACAGCAAAGATGATTTAGGACTTTTCCTTGCCGATTACATCCCCGAAGTGGTCAAATCGTCCAAAAAGAAAAAGACTTATTTGACTAATCCTGTCGATATGAAGATTAGATATACCCTTTCGGTTAAACCGAACGAAGTCCCTTCTGGAGAGGTAATTAGAGTATGGATGCCATATATTCAAGAAGAAGACATCTATAAAAACATCAAATTGGTCAATGTATCTCAGCCCTCCTACATTATTTCACCGGAGGGATCCTCCCACAAATCTATATATATGGAAAAAAAGGCTGAAAAGGGAAAATCGACCGATTTTTGGTACGAACTTTCATTCACTTCGTATAATAAATTTTCAAATTTTGATCCATCAGATATTTCTCCATACGACAAATACAGCAAAAATTACAGATATTACACATCTGAGCGCCCTCCACATATCGTCTTCAGCGACAGAATAAAAACAGTAACAGATTCCCTTACCAAAGGGGAGACAAATCCTTACATAAAATCTGTTATAATTTTTGACTGGATTTGCGACAATTACCCATGGGCAAGTGCTCGTGAATACTCAACTATCGACAATATCCCCGAATATGTCCTCGACAATAATCACGGAGATTGCGGTCAGGTAGGCTTGCTATTTATTACCATGGCCAGGTACGCCGGCATACCTGCCAAATGGGAAAGCGGGTGGATGCTTCATCCGATGGAGATCAATCTCCACGACTGGTGCAGAGTATTTTTCGAGGGTATAGGCTGGGTAGGTGTTGACCCCTCTTTCGGAAGAGTCCTTACACCTGATGATTTGAAAAACGATGTCCGTCGCGGAAAGAAAAACCTTAACAGCGATAATTCTCAAGATAATGAAAAAGTCTATCACTTTTTTACCCGAGGCATGGACGCTTACCGATTTATCGTTAATACCGACTACTCAAGATCATTTTATCCCGCCAAGATATTTCCAAGAAGCGAGACTATCGACTTCCAAAGGGGAGAAGTGGAATGGAGGGGTGGAAATCTGTACTTCGACAGATGGAATTACGATATGGAAGTTTTGTAAATAACATTAATACCGTCTCTTATGGGAAGAATGACATTTTCCACACGGTCATCTTCCCTTATTTTTTTATTGAAGGCGATAATAGACTGAGTCTGCGCATCTTTGGGAGGATTTTCCAAGAGAACTTTTCCGCTCCAAAGGACATTATCCGCTAAAATATAGCCTCCCTCTCGTACTTTATCGAAGACCAAATCATAATATAGAGAATACTCCCGTTTATTGGCATCAATATAGACAATATCATAATTATCGCACAAATCGGGAATTATCTCTTTTGCATCCCCTATATGCAATCTCACCTTATCACCCTTACCATCAGGTAAAATAAGCCCCCCTTTTTTTAAACTTTCGATGATAAACTCTTCAAGCTCATCATAAATTTCTATTGTATCTATCATTCCACCCTCTGCAAGCCCTCTTGAGAGGCAAAGGGTAGAATAGCCGGTAAATGTTCCGATTTCGAGTATGCGTAATGGATGCACCATCAGAGAGAAAGCTTGCAGAAATTCTCCCTGTATTCCATTGGATAACATCCTGCACTGCTTAGTTCTCAAATTTGTCTCCCTTTCTACCCATTCGAGGGCGCTTTGTAAATTATCGGGATTCATTACAGATACATCAATTTACTTAATTTTTCCTGGGCAAATATCTCATTTGCAACATTTTGCACATCTTGGGCAGTAACCCCCTCGATATTTCTTTTAATTTCATCCATCTCAAGGACTCGACCAAAAACAAGAAGACTCTTCCCCATGGAAAGACATTGGGCTTCGCCATTATCGGAAGAAATAGCCAACTGCCCCAACAACTGCTTTTTAGCTCCACTCAGGGCCCTCTCCGTCATCAATTTCTCCCTGAATACGGCGAGTTCTCCCTCCACAAGCTTTACGCACTTTTCGAAATAAATTTTATCGCAGCCGAAATAAATAGTTACTACGCCTGTATCGGAATATTGTCCGAAGGAGGCCTCAACATTATAAACGAGAGCATTTTTCTCCCTCAGAAGTAGATTCAACTTCGCATTGGTCGCAGGCCCACCGAGAATATTGACAAGAAGAATTAATGCCATTCTCTTCGAATCGTAATAGGAGTATGCGGGTGCCCCAATAATGCAGTGTGTCTGATGACTGCGCCTTACGACCGTCTTGGTGAATGGATGCCCCACTGCTATCTGCCGCCCCGGAACACTAAACGAACGAAGCTCTTCTAATTGGGGCGTTTCGCCCTGTGGAACATATTTCTTTAAAATCTTCAAGAGCATCCCTTTTACTATTTTTTCTTCCATATCGGCCACTACTGTAAATGCCATATTGCAAGGGATAAAATGCTCATTTACATATTGTTTCAGAGTTTCTACTTTAATCTTTTTCAATGTGGTAGATTTCCCCAAAACAGGCATTGAGAGATCAGTTCCCTCGAAAAGATACTCCTCAAAATCATCGAAAATCTGATCCGACGGGGAATCCTTATAAGAATTTATCTCATCCAAAACCACTGTTTTCTCTTTTTCAACCTCTTTCTCAGGAAAAACAGGACAAAAAGCAAGCTCTACCAAAAGGGCAGCTGCCTTGGAAAGATCCTCCTTTAGGACTGTGGAATGGATGACGATCTCTTCCTTGGTGGTATAAGCATTCAACTCTCCTCCGAGCTTTTCTATGCAAGAATTGATAGTATTAGCGCTACGAAACTTTGTACCTTTGAAAATGGTGTGCTCTATCAGGTGCGAAAGTCCTCCGTATCGCTTTTCCTCATTCCTCGTCCCGGAGAGAATAGTAAGGGAGCAATATGCTACAGGTGAAGCACTTCTTTTAAAAGCAAAGCGCAATCCCTTGTAAAAAAATTCAGACATTATTTTTTAAAAGCGTAAGGTGCCGACATCCTTTTATAATCTTCCGTAATAAATCCTTTTTTATTCTTTCCCCCCATCTTATGCTTTCTATAGAGATAAAGCTCACGGGAATCGGTACTTATAAGCATCTTATAGCAATACGACCCTTTCTGATTAATATTTGGAGCAATTACGAGGGAGACCAAAGTAGCAGGAGTTTTCTCCTGGAGAGCTTTGTCTATTTCCTCTTCAGAGGCCAGCTTGGCCATCCCTTTGAAATCGCTCTCCATCTTAGCCTGATCGACTGCAAAAGCGAAATCGCTTTCTCCGAAGAGAATTTTCTTATCATTGACCCCGTCTAAAAGATTGGAATAAGCCGAAATACCTATATATGCAGAGAGGACATTTCTCGTCACTTTTAAGACATGTGCCTGAATGATATTGACAAAGGCGGGAAGAAATGTAAAAACGCGTCCTTGAGTATCATCTATCGCCTGCAGAGGAATGGAAAGAATCTCAGGCATAGCGTCAAGCCCCTTTTCAGCTTCGGGTCCACCCTTCAAAAGGGTAAGAAATTCCATCGCCGGCTCACTCTCCTTACTGAATTTCCCATTTACTCTCATAAGAAAATAATAATTGGTATCACTTTTCATCTTATCAAAATCAGCTTTGGATAAGAACTCAAACGGAGAGATAAACCAGTTTTTACTGATTGCATCTTTAAGCATAAGATCAAGAAGCGAATTATCATCGGCCAAAACGACCTTTGTCGTCTTGCCTGTAAAATCCTTTAAATCTTCTTTCTTGTCGAAGAAAGATTTTTGCTGGGCAGATAATGAAACAGCAATCAAAAGCATTAAGAAAGGGGTAATCAATCTTTTCATCATTTTCTCTTTTTAAATTATGGCACAAAAATAGTAAAATATACGGATTATTCTTACTTTTGTATGGTATGGAACAATTCATCGTATCGGCAAGAAAATACAGGCCAAACACATTTGACTCCCTTATCGGGCAGGAAAATATAGCCACTACCCTTCGTAATTCCATCATCAGAGGGCAGTTGGCGCACGCATATCTGTTTTGCGGACCCCGCGGAGTAGGGAAAACCTCTATGGCGAGAATTTTTGCCAAATCTATAAATTGCCTTAATCCCTCGAAGGAGATGGAACCTTGCGGCCAATGCGAATCGTGCCTCTCATTTACCGAAGGGAGATCGTACTGCATTCATGAGCTTGATGCCGCTTCGAACAACTCCGTCGATGATATTAGAAATATCACCGATATGGTAAGGATTCCCCCTCAGATAGGAAAATACAGCGTATATATAATAGATGAGGTGCACATGCTCTCCTCTGCCGCTTTCAATGCTTTCCTCAAAACGCTCGAAGAACCCCCTGCGCACGCCATTTTCATCCTTGCCACCACCGAAAAGCATAAAATACTCCCCACCATCCTCTCACGCTGTCAGACCTACGATTTTAACCGCATCTCTATCATGGACATGGTTAAAAACTTGAGTGGCATAGCCGAAAAAGAAGATATAAAAATAGAAGAAGATGCTCTTCATATAATAGCCCAAAAGGCAGACGGAGCCATGCGCGATGCCCTTACGCTATTCGACCAGATGGTAGCATTCTGCGGGAAAAATATTACATACGATCAGGTTATCACGAATCTGAATGTATTGGACTACGAATATTACTTCCGTCTGACCGATTTCTTTATGAAAGGCGACTATACCGGCGCACTTATGCTATTGGACGAAGTCCTTTCAAAAGGATTCAACGCCCTTCACTTCATTTCAGGGCTAAGCTCGCATTTCAGAGATTTGCTCGTATGTCGAAACCACGCCTCCGAGTCACTTCTGCAGCTCCCCCCCACACTGATTAAAAGGTACAAAGATCAATCTCAATACTGCAATATTCCATTTATCTACTCCGCCTTAGGCATCACTACCGCCTGCGAAGCGGCATACAGACAGAGCGGAAATCAGCGGTTGCTGATTGAGTTTGCACTAATGAAACTATCATTTATAACCGCTGCTGCCCCTATTGCGGTATCGCAGACTCCTGCATCACAAAATGTTCCACAGGCTGCTCCTCAAAGTATTCCTCAGACTGCCCCTCAAAGCACTCCACAGACTGCTCCCCAAACTGCACC
>CAZSXE010000037.1:8906-14739 GCA_964611185.1 uncultured Muribaculaceae bacterium
GTCAAATCAATCGAAGATAAGGAATTCACCACCGATGACTTCAATTCGGCTTGGAAAGAGCTCATCGAAAGGGAGAAAAACTCAGGAAAGAAAGTTCTCGCAGCCACATTGCTCCAATATTCCCCCGAAATCGATGAAAACATCATTACATTTTATGTGAGCAATGCTGCCCAAAAACAATGGGTAGAAGAGAAACGCCTTCTGAAAATGATCACTTTCATCAGAGAAAAGCTACAAAACTCGAAAATAAATATGCAAGTAGATGTGGCCCCTGCCATCGAGGGAGAGCTTTCTAACCTAATGCTTACCCCCACCCAAAAGGGGGAAATGCTCCTTAAATCAGATGAAGAATTGAGAGAATTGAAAAAAGACTTGGATTTGGATATAAAATAATATTATGCGACTTCATTGTGAAAATATAGTTAAAAAATACGGAATCAGAACTGTGGTAAAAGGTGTTTCATTTGAGGTGGAACAAGGCGAGATAGTGGGTCTTCTCGGTCCCAATGGAGCCGGGAAAACCACAAGTTTCTATATGATTACCGGACTTATCAAGCCCAATGAGGGTAAAATTTATCTTGATGACGAAGAAATTACTCACCTCCCTATGTACAAACGGGCACAAAAAGGGCTCGGATACCTCGCTCAGGAAGCATCGGTGTTTAGAAAATTAAGTGTAGAAGATAATATTATGGCAGTGATGGAGATGTCCACCTACACCAAAGCACAGAGGAAAGAGAGACTCGAATCGCTAATAGACGAATTTGGTCTGAATAGAGTTAGGAAAAGCTATGGTATTCAGCTCTCAGGAGGAGAAAGGCGCAGATGTGAAATAGCGAGAGCACTCGCCATCGATCCCAAATTCATCCTTCTCGACGAGCCATTCGCAGGAGTAGATCCCATCGCCGTAGAAGATATCCAGCACATCATCGCCAAGCTCAAATACAAAAATATCGGTATCATAATCACCGACCACAATGTCCACGAAACCCTCGCCATCACCGATCGAGCATATCTCCTCTTCGAGGGTTCCATCCTCGAAAGCGGCACAGCCGAACAGCTTGCAGCCAACCCTGAAGTTCGCCGGAAATACTTAGGACAGAATTTTGAACTGAGAAAAGCGGTACTGCACGACAAACGCTAAACCATCAGATCAGCCCATACACGACTGCGACGAAGAGAAAAAATACTCTCAAGCTGCTGCGCAGAATGAAGATCCGTAGCGAAAAAATCACAGAAATTATTCTTCCTGAGATATGAAAGAATGTGAATCGAACTCTTGCCATAACACCCGGAAAGAGACAATAAATTGATTTGAAATCTGCAACCCATATCCCTGAACTTATCAAAGTCCCTAAGAGAATCAGCCATATAAAGATACCTCTCCGGATGGGCCAAGATAGGGTTTTTCCCTGCCATTGAGAGTCCGAAGAGTACATTTTCGAGATTGTCACTCCTGTAAAAATACGACATCTCTATCAGTACAGATCCATCTTCATAACACAACAAATCATCTTCCACCCTTTTTTCAAATCCGTCGAAGACCATATACTCTCCAGCCAAATGGGTACTGATACCCCACTCCAAAGGGATATTAACGATAAAGTCTTTGTAAATAGATCTCAAATTCTCTTCGGAATTTGCGTTATATATCTCCGGATTAATGTGAGGAGTGAAGCATACTGACTTACATCCCGCCATGGAAAGTTTCTTAAGGACATTCAGCGAGTCACCCGCAGATTTGAAACCATCATCTACTCCGGGAAGTATGTGATTGTGAATATCAATCTTCAGAGGTAAAAAACTATTTCTTTTTCTTATCATTATCATAACCGTAGCCATAGCCATAGCCGTAGCCGTAACTTTTCCGGCCATACCCATATCCGTACCCATATCCGTACCCATACCCGTATTTGTACTTCTTGGAAGCGAAATCCATTCCGTTAAGGACAATATTGAGCCCCTTAAGCCTCTTATCCTTATTTGCCATCTCAATATCCGGGAGCACTTTTAAAGTAGTATATTCGGCACGAATCACATAGAGGGTATAATCCACAAATCTATTAACTATCATAGCATCCGATACCGGGAAAAACGGCGCAGAGTCACATATCACATAATCATATTTCTCTCTGTAATAGCTGATAAGCTCAGAAAGTCTATCTGTGGAGAGGAGCTCCGAAGGGTTCGGGGGTACAGCCCCTGAGAATATAACATCGAGATTTTCACTCTCTCCGCAGTTAAGAGGCAGAGAAGAGAGATCATTACTCTTCCCGATAATATAACCCACTATACTATTTACATTGTCCACTTTTACTTTAGGGAAAAACTCCTTGAGAGTCGGTTTTCTCAAGTCGAGACCCAGTAAAAGAACCTTTTTCTGGATATGAGCGAGCGAAAGTGCTATATTGGCAGAAATGTAACTCTTACCCTCCCCCGAAATGGAAGAGGTAACCTGAATCACCTTCCCGGGGATGAACTGCAGATTGGACCGTAACATTCTGAATGCTTCGGATGTTACATCCCTTCCGGCAGAATTTATAATACGCTTCCCCTGCTGAATATCGTTCTTGGGGATTGTGGTCACCACAGGGGCTTTTATCACATCTTCCACATCTTTCTTAGTCTCCACCTTCGACCGCGCGAGCTTGCGTATCCATATTATTGCCGGAGGCAAAATAAAACCAATGATAAACGCCAGGAGATATATTTTGTTCTTTTGTGGCTTCGTGGGGGCCGGAGAACCATAAGCAGGCTCTACCACCCTGACATTGTCGTTCTGCGAATACATAGAGATCTGCGCCTCCTCCTTCTTCTGCTGAAGCAACAAATAGAGCGGTTCTATTATCTGCTGACGGCGCGACATCTGCTGAATATCAAACTGCTGCTCAGGAATGGAAGCCATCTTCGCCTTACTCTCCTTTAAAGTCTTCTCCAGCTCCTTTTCCCTGATAGAATATACCTTACCGAGATTTCCCACCGTAAGCTCTATGCTTTCCCTTCCCCCTTCAAGCTGCTGATTCATATTCAGCACCCGAGGATTAGAGATACTCGAATTGGAAATAAGCCTATTGCGCTCAGCCACAAGAGTATTGTACTGCGAAATGATAGCGTTAAGCCCGTTATCGGCTACGCCAATATTGGAGGGTATCACTCTATACTCTCCCGAAGGAGTCTGCGCAAGATAATCCTTTACCATATCGAGAATTTTCTCCTGAAGGCGCACTTCGGCCAGCTGATTCTCGTACTGCATATCTGAGGTCATCGTAAGTTCCGACTGCGACTCAAGATTTACCAGCACATTGCTCGACTGATAATTGCGAAAATCGCTCTCTACATCACCTAATTCCTTGGAAATCGCTTCAAGACGAGTATTGATGAAAGAAATTGTGTTTACACTTACCGAGTTTTTAAATGTGCGAGCATCAAGATTGTACTTAGAAATCAGTGTGTTAAGCACATCTTCAGCCCTCAACGGTTTAGAATCCTCGAATGTAAGTGTCATAACATCGGAACGATTTGTTCTGTTACCGACAGCCTCCACGGTGAGCTTGGATGAAAGTCCTATTGCCAAAGAATAAGGCTTGGACCACGAACACATATAAATATCCCCCTCCATCATTCCAGCGGGATTAGTGACATTGATAGAAAATGAAAAACCGTTAAAATTCATCTGTGTTCCATATACGCACAGAGGGTTATCCAGATCAATATCATCACCGTTAATACTAAGTTTTCTTACCTTGAACTGTCTGTCATCTATAGCCTTGAACTCTACAACAATACTTCCGGGGAGCATTTCCTGAGGAAAAAGAGCATCCGTGGTGAGATTAAATGAGAAAGGGCTGTCTTTATAAAACTCATACACCTTCACATTTAGAAGATTTCTGAAAAGATGAATAGATGAGTGAAAAATAGGAATACGATACTGAAAATAACGGGTATTGAGTCCAAGCTCCTCCACTACCTTGTTCATAAGAGAGGGAGAAGAGAGGATAAATATCTCATTATCAATCTTTTTAGAAACACTCTTCCCTGTAAGATCGCCCAGAAGAGCGAGCTCTCCCGAACCTTCGTTTTCATTGACCAATATGGCAGAAGTGGAGCGGGTATAGACCGGAGTAGCTATTTTTCCGATGAAATAGGCTATCACCAATGCGACAGCTACACTTGCCACTATCCAGTACTTCAGCCTCCAGAAAAACAGCACAAAGTCGCGAATATTAAAATTGCTTTTCTCCTCCTCGAAGAAAAAAGGGTCCTTTTCAAACATAGAATTATTATCCATTGTGGTAACTTATTTGGCGTTCGCAATAACGAGTGAAACGACTGCAACAGCGGTAGTGATAGATGAGAGGACAATGCTCCAAATACCGGTCGCTGTTGTCCCCTGGGACACTCTTGAGGCACTTGGCGGTACATACAGAACATCATTCTGCTGTAAATAGAAGAAAGGAGATTCAAGTATCGCACTTGACCTCAGGTCAATACGGATATGAGTCTGCTTTCCATTCAGCTCCCTCATCAGAATAATATCATCCCTCTTAGCTGTAATAAGCAAATCCCCTGCTTTTCCAAGCGCCTGGAGGATATTAATCTTTTCAGAGTCTATGGTATAAGTACCGGGGCTGCGAACCTCGCCCAGTACTGTGATTTTATAATTCTTGAATGACACATAGACGATAGGATCCTTCACATCTTTCCCTATCTCCTGTGTAAGAAAATTAATGAGCTTTGAGCGTGTCATCCCTTCCACTTTAATCTTACCGAGAATAGGAAAGTTTATGCATCCGTCGGGACCTACGAGGTATCCAAGGGTACTGCGTTCCGGATCTGTACTACCGCTACTGCTGGTCAGCTCACCGAGAGTGAGATTATATGGCTGAATTACAGTCTTATCAGGTCCTGAAACGATAATGGAGAGTAGGTCATCTTTTTTTATCGAAGCTTCATATTCGGTAGTAAGATTTTTAAGATTGGCCTCATCTATGTCCTGGAAATAGACGATCTCTTTAGATGTCGTGCACCCGCCCAAAAATAAAACGGTGAAAAGGAAAAATAAAATATAAATCTTTTTCATTAAGGTTAAGGAGAAAAGTTGTTTCAATACTAAATTTAATTAGAATTTAAAGGTATAAACAATATTTATAACTTCAAATTATATTTACAACTATTTGTTATATTTGCTAAAATGTGTAAGAAACACATACCCCGCCTTTATATGCCGGAAGCCACTCTGCACTCTTATTCCATTCTCTATGAGAGATACCTCCGTCCTCCATCGGTGTATAAGATTCATATCCCGATAAGGTATAACCACCTCCCCAGAAAATCTCTATCCCCCAGCACTTTGGCAGATTGAAACTCCACCCGATAGTAAGCCCTGTCAGAAGCGACTGCCCGACAAATATGCTGTCAGGATTCTTTTCATACCCCGTAATAAACTTGGGATAGATATTTTTATTCATCCTAAATATTCCGAACCCCACATTTGCCGCACAGAAGAATCCCTTAAATGTCCTCACCGGATAATACCTCAGCTCCGCAAACCCCGTCCCCAGCGACAGCGGATACCCCGTCCCCATAAAATTTTTAGGCGCGAACACCCCCATAAAGTCCAGCTGTACACTCAAATAATTCCAAACTCTCACCTCCACCGCCGGATTCACCACCCCCACCACCGCCAAAGCATTTAGCTTCACCCTCACCCTTTGAACATCTGCACGACCAAGTGAATCAGCCTCCTGAGCCGACATCGAAAACAAAGAGACCGAAAACAATAGAAAGAGAGTTAATATGTATCTTTTCATAATATTTACCATTTTCACTTTAT
>CAZSXE010000038.1:0-14508 GCA_964611185.1 uncultured Muribaculaceae bacterium
AAACAAAAGTGATGAGTTTTGTCTTTCCTACAGGAATCTATGTTTATAATTTTTTCTGTTAAGATTTTGTTTTATAGTTTAACGATGGATCCGGCGACAATGTTGGCTACAAGGGCGCGGGTTCGTGCCACAATCCCCTTTTCGTCTGATGGGTGGACTCTGTTGGTGAGAAGGATGACGGCCGTTTGTGAATCCATATCTATCATCATAGAGGTACCGGTATAGCCGGTGTGGACAAAACAGTGGGGCTGGGTAAGAAAAATATCACCTTTGGTCCCTGCTCCGTAAGTATATGTATCCCATCCGAGACAACGCTCGATGGATGGATCGTTTTCACGAGGGTTGGTAAGCATGGTTTTCACCATGAGTGGACTAAGGATTCTATGACCACCCACTTCTCCGTAATTCATTATTGCGGCAGCGATAACTGAAAGATCTTCGGCATTTGAAAAAACACCGGCATTTCCGGAGTTTCCCATATTGACAATTCTCGCTGTAGGGTCATGTACCTCTCCGAGGAGGGGTAGGCCATTTTCCTGCACTTCGGTAGGCGCTACGAGAGATAAAAAATCGGGGGAAACTGAAGAAAGACTCTTCTCCAAGGCAACAGGCTCCAACGGAAGATAGGCCGTGTGTTTAAGATCCAAAACTCCGAATACATTTTTTTGAGCATATTCGGCGAGTGTCTCGCCTGTAACATTTTGAAGGATATTCTGAAGTGTAATAAAATTCAAGCAACTATATGTATAACCTGTTTTTGGTCTATATTTTAAGGGTAATTCGGTGGCGATGTGCTTTATTAAAGAGTCGGGGGTATTCGGCCCGTATTTCTCAAGATAGCTTTTTACATTTATGTATGGTATTATGCCTGATGAGTGCGAAAGGAGATCCTGAATTTCTATGGAAACATGCTCTCCCGTTTGGGGATCAATCCACTGCTGAAATCCGGGAATATACATCTGAACAGGGTCTGTGAGACGAATTTTACCATCTTCCACAAGCTGAAGAACAGAAAGGGTCGTTCCTACACATTTACTGACAGAGGCCATGTCAAATATAGTATTTTCTGACATTTTTACAGTATCAGGTACTACTTGTCTATTGCCGTAGGCTTTAAGATATGCTATCTTATCGTATCGAACTACTGCTAAGACAGCACCGGGAATTTCTCCTCTCGAAATGGCACTATTTATCACTTCATCCACTTGCCGGATAGATTTGGAATTGATTCCTACCGACTCGGGTGACACTCGTTTAAGACCCGTACTGAAATTATTACAACCAAATATTAAGATGGCAGTAAACAAAATGTAAAATAATTTGTTCATATATGTATAAGTATTAATATCACAAAGTTAAAAATTGTGGTATGATTTTTTCAATTTTATAACTTTTAAATTTATTATTATGATAAAAATTGTAAAAAAAACATCATTATTGCTCCTCTTTGGACTATTTGCTGTTTCATGTTTAGATAATCCTTACAATCCTATAGATCCCGAAGAAGAGTTATTTGACTGGGAAACCACCTCTACTATCGAATTGAATGTGGAAGTGGAGACTATTTCGGGGACATTAAATAATTATTATAGAACAGTTAATGTCTATTCTTCTCCAATTTTTGAAAAGAAATCGCTGATGGTTTCAGGTTCAGCCCTGCCTAACAATCCTTTTAAGTGCGATCTTATCATACCTTCTTCATATAAGAAAATTTATTTGGAGATAATATACCCTAATGGCACTAAGCAACAGCTTGTTGAAGATATTTCCTCCAACACAGAAAGAGTGGGCGTGACTGCTAAAAGCACCTTAGTCACTAAATCCGGCGAGGAAACCATTCCATCTATTGATGTCCCTGAATGGGGAGAAATTCCAACATCATTTGACGAAGTCATAAATGACAATTTCGCATCCAAGAACCTCGAGGGTGGAAAGACCTATTATGTTCCCCAAGGGTATAATGTATCAGGATACCTTGACTGCACCAATCAATCCAACTCCAATGCCGTACTGTATGTCGCAGGAAAATTAACAATGACAAGCAATGCTCAGATGGCTCATTCAAATATAGTCGTACTTGATGGTGGAGAGTTGGTTATTTCCGGATATTTAGCCACATACAGTTATGCCCCCTCCGCTAAGCCTTCTCTGTACATAATGGAAAAAGGCAAAGTCACTATAAAACAAGGGTTGTTTTTAGAGGGAACCAATTCCTTGGTTAATAAGGGAATCCTCCTGAACGGTTATAATATGTCGCTTACCAACGGATATCCCAAGTTGTACAATACAGGGACAATTTCAAATTATAACGGATACAATTATAATATATATATATCCTCATATTCGACGATTTATAACGATGGCGTTGTCGATGCCGAGGATATGTCTTTATCATATTTCGGTTCTATAATTAATTATGCCAATGGTGATATTTCTATTTATAATTATCAGCAGAGTGTACAGATAGTGTTAAATAATTATGGTCATATCGAATGTGAAGATATGCACATTTTGGGAAGAGTTAATAATTACGGATATATAGGCGTAAGCGCTCAAGAGGGAGATGATGACAGCAGTCCTGATCTGCTTATAGATTATGCTGCTGTATTTACCAATTACGACGGATCTCTCCTACAAGCGAATATAGTGAGACTTATCAGCTGCTATCTAATGATGAAAGAGGGGAGCATAGTCTCTTTCAATGATTTGAAAACTTCTTCAAGTGGCTATAACATTATCAACGAAGATGGTAACTACTCACTGCTCATAATAAACGAAAATATGTATATGGACAGTAGAAGTTATATCTCAGGTAATGTTGAAATATGGCATAAAACTCTTAACTCTAAAGGAAATGAGCTGAAAAAGAATTACTCCGGAAAATATAACAGCCAAGTAGTTTGGATAAAGGATTATGAAGATCGTGTAGTCAATATCCCTAAAAATGATTATAACAAAGGGCTTGGAGAATTGGCCCCTGTTCCCTCGGACGATAAAGATGGAGACGGAGTTAAAAGCGATATGGATATAGACGATAATGATCCTACAATTGCATACAGATCTTATTTCCCCAATAACTCCGAATACGGAACAATTCTCGTGGAAGATTTGTGGCCATATACCGGTGATTACGATATGAATGATGTTGTTTGCGATTACCATGTAGAATGGACTTCCAACGCTAACAACAAAGTAGTATATTTAGATTACTTTTGGAAACTCAGAGCGGTAGGAACTACTAAAAAAGTGGCCATGGCTGTGCAGTTCGATGCTTTACCTCTATCTAAAGTCGCTTCTATAAACACAACCCATTCTATTGTCGGAGAGCTCCCACTTTCATCTTCTAATGGTCTTGAACCGGGACAGAGTCTTCCTGTCATTCCTCTATTCAACGACCCTGAAGAGCTGTTTGGCAGCGGAAACAGTAAGTTAATTAACACTAATCCCGAATTGGCAGCTCATCCCGTGAAAACTCACTCTTTTAGAATGACATTTACCGAACCTGTGGATTACTCCTCCACATTGTTCTCCACAATCAATCCTTTTGTGGTCGTAACAGACTTTGACTCTCCCAAAAGGGACTGGGAAATTCATCTTCCCGGGTTCAAACGCACATCTAAAGCCTCTTCGACTGTTAATAATCAAGAAGGATTGAGCAAAAACGACATATATCTTTCCAATACCGGTATGATGTGGATGCTCAGAGTACCCCAATCAATAGGGTATCCTATCGAACTTGTTAATATAGAAAAGGCATATACGAATTATAAAGCGTGGTATGAGTCGCTCGGAGAAAGTTATCCGAATTGGTACATCGGTCCGGTGGATCAATCACAAATATACTCGAGGGTAGCTACTGACGAATAGATAAATTATCACACAATACACAGGCCGCCGCACTCTCTACGATTACGGGGGTGCGGAGTGCAAAACAAGCATCGTGCCTTCCGGAAATCGAAAACTCCTCCATCGTCTCCGTAATGAAATTAAAACTGCATTGCTTAACCCTGATGCTGGAGGTAGGTTTAAAAGCTACTCTGAAGATAATAGGGTTGCCGTTGGCAATACCTCCATTGATTCCTCCTGCCCCATTTTTAGATGTGTGTCCGTACTTATCAATATATGGATCGTTGTGAACAGACCCTTTCATGGATGAAGCAGCAAAACCGTCGCCGAATTCGATCCCTCTGACTCCGGGAATCGAAAAAACGAGATGTGAAATTTGAGATTCCATCGAATCAAAAAAAGGATTTCCAATCCCAATAGGGACATTATTGCACACACATTCTACTATTCCTCCGATGGAATCACCTTCCATAATAGTCTTTTTGAGCAATTCGCAGAACTCCGGATTATCTTCCGGTTTACCTTTCAGGTCAATACCTCCTGCCTGAATCAGAGAAGCACTGATGGAAATGGGTGCTATCATCTTTTTAGCCACCACTCCGGCTACCGCCAATGGAAGGGTCATCCTTCCGGAAAACTCACCTCCTCCCCTCATATCGTTGAAATAATTGAATTTAACAGAAGAGACTAAATCAGCGTGACCGGGGCGTGGAACTTCTCTGAAATGCTCATAGTCGGCACTGCACACATTATTGTTCTTAAAAAGAACAACAAGCGGCGAACCCGTACTCCTCCCCTCATTTACCCCGCATATAATCTCAGGAACATCCTCTTCAATCCTCGGAGTAGTGCCCAAAGCACCACTTTTCCTTCTTTGAATATCATTTATAAAATCTTTTTCAGAAATATCAATCCCGGGGGTTACTCCATCAATCGCCACACCCACATATTCGGAATGAGATTCTCCGAAAATGGTTATTTTGAAATTGTTTCCGTACGAATTCATTTTTTCTTTAAAGTAATAATTGAATTAAACAGCTCATTGAATAGAGGAAATGATTTTTCTATACATTCTACCTGATCGATAACGACCTTACCGTCACAGCACAATGAGGCAATTTTAAGCATCATAGCTATCCGGTGGTCATTGTATGATGAATAAGACCCTCCTTTTAAAAGTCTGCTTTCTACAACTCGTCTTGCGGGGGAAATACCATTTATTATCATTGAATCGGCATTGAGACTTACAGAGACGCCCATATTGCTTAAATTGGTAAATATGGCATCTGTCCTGTTGCTCTCCTTGTTTCTCAATCTGTCAATACCGGTAATAACACTCTCGCCCTCGATAAGCGAAGCCATAATGGCAAGAGACGGAAACAAATCGGGTGAATTGGTCGCATCGTACTCAAATGGTATGAGATGAGATCTTCTCACTCTTATGCCGTTTTTTTCTAATATTATATCGGCTCCGCAATTTTTAACAACAGACAAAATAGCTTTATCTGCTTGTAAAGAGTTAATGTTTAGCCCTTTTATTAAAAGATCTCCAAAGAGTGCCCCTATAACGAAAAAGTTAGATGCTGAGCTCCAGTCCCCTTCAAGAGTCATATCCACAGGCGAATAATGCTGCTTTCCAGGGATAGTAAATACAATTTTTGCTTCAGATACGCTTTTATCTATTTTGATACCGAAGAAATCGAGCGTTTCGAGAGTAAGATCAATATAAGGAATACTCGTGGGATTAGTTACCGTGAGTGTGCTATCCTTTTTACATAAAGGGAGAGACATCAGAAGCCCTGAAATGAGCTGGGAGCCACTTCTACCCGATACAGTAAAATTACCTCCCTTTAACGGACCGCTGACAATCGCAGGAAGGGTATTAAGGGCTGTGAGGATACATTTGGCTCCGAATTGTTCTAAAGTCTCTTTACATCCGTACATCTCTCTGGCCATAAGGCTACCCTCTCCGGTAATATTCACCCCCTCTCCAAGCTGTGCTGCAATAGGGATACAGATTCTCGATAAAAGTCCCGATTCCCCCACGAACAAGTTCAATGTATCCGTAGGGACAATGGCAGAGATGAGAGAAGTGGGGGAAGATTTTGCTTTTTTCTTTATGAAATCAAATCCTTTTCCAATAATTGTAAGACTGTTCCCATCAATATTTACTGATGCACCTACCTGCTTTGCAACACCAAGTGCCGAATCTATATCTCTACAAGAACTGAAATTTCTGAAAAAGCTCTCCCCTGATGAGAGTGCTGCCGAAATTATTGCCCTTTGGGCTACACTCTTAGATGTGGGAATTTTCACCTCTCCTCTGGCAGAATAGCCCGAATAGAGGTCCATCATTTTTTTAAAAGGAAGCTGACCGACAGAAAATCTTTTTTCTTCTCTTAACGAGCAATACATCATCGGAGCACCTAAATTCAATGCTTCAAGTCTTGTGTATGTTCCTCTTTTCCCCATAGCAAACGCAATCAATGGAACATTATCTCCCAATTTTCCATCTCTTTGGAGGCGATAAAGGCTGATTATACGCTCTGCATCCTCTATCGTATTGGCGGTAGCCGCAATTTTTACAACATCCGCTCCGTTCTTTACAGACCTTTTATAAATCTTTACAAGCTCCTCAATATCAGGTGTTTCGTTAAAGTTTCTGTAGGAAAACAGCTTTTTAATATTTCTTCTTCGAAGAATAGGGGCAAGAGTTCGGTAAAAAGAATCTGAGTATATGGCATCTATGTCTATAAATTTCGCCCCCGATTCGAGAGCTGTCTCGATAACAGGAATAGTACTCTTTCTGCATATTGCAATGAGAGGAATTTTGGCATCCATAAAAAGTTTCCTGACCTGCGCCTGAGTCATATCACATAAATCAAGCCTTATCTCAGCTACTATTGAGGGATCTTCTTTAAAAAGCTTTTCACACTTTTTTACAGCTTTATAACAATCCTCGTATGTAATTTCCGTTATGCTAACACAAATCATTATACAATTCTATTATTTCGTCAATACTGATGTCTTTTATTATAGCGGAACCTATGTTCTTAATAAGGGCAAAATGGAGCGTATCTCCTTCTCTCTTTTTATCATTTTTCACGGCATCGAGAAGCATCTCTGCCGATATATCTGTTTCAAAAGGAAGGCCTATACTTTTAAAATCAATCTTTAGCTTTTCAAATTCATCATAAGCAAGAAGATTCAGCTTGTGGGAAATGGCGGCTGATATTAACAACCCTACCGACACAGCCTCCCCGTGAAGAATCTTTCCTTTTCGGGATGTGCATTTTTCGATAGCGTGACCGAAAGTGTGTCCGAGATTAAGAAGTCGTCTCTCCCCTTTTTCTTTTTCATCACGCTCCACAATCCAGCTTTTAATCCGTATAGCGGTAGTTATCAGCTTATTGAAATTATCATTCGCTTCTATGTTATTCATCAAAAGGGAGTATGAGTCTTTCTGAGAAAACATATCTACACATGTCTGATAGGCACTTCGATCGGCAATAATGAAAGTTTTTAACATCTCGCTTAGGCCCGATTTAAATTCACGCTCCGGAAGAGTATTTAAAACAGAAGTGTTAATAAAAGAAAAAACAGGCTGTTTAATGATTCCTATAATGTTTTTGTAACCTGAGTAATTAACCCCTGTTTTTCCGCCGAAAGAGGCATCTATCTGCCCGAGTAATGATGTGGAAACATAAGCACATCTAACTCCCCGCTTATAAATGGATGCGACAAAACCGGCAACATCTGTCGTAATCCCCCCGCCTACGCCAAGAATTAAAGTATCTCTCCCCACTTCCTTATCCAGCAACTCTCCCACAATACTGTCAACAAGTTTTAAAGTTTTGTTCGCTTCAGAAACTTCAATTATTATCTTTCTGTAATTGCTGAAAACATCGCCGTAATAATTATCAACATTTTTATCAATAATCACCGTCACATCGCCCTCATTCGCAAGTAATGGCAACAAGTCATCAAAAGAATTTCTCACATAGACGATGCTTGACATTCCTGAATCAATATTAAGTCTTATATTCTCCATTTTTAAGCAAAAACATAAAATACAAATATAGTAAAAATAAATAGGTTTTGATTTTAGTATTTTTTTAATACATTTGCACTCCAATTCGTTTACCAAATATTTGCCCGGATGGCGGAATCGGTAGACGCGCTGGTCTCAAACACCAGTGGCCGCAAGGCTGTGCCGGTTCGACCCCGGCTCCGGGTACTAAAAAATGGCTGACAGATGAGGAATCGGTTAGCCATTTTTGCATTCTTGATTTTCCCCACATTTTCCCCACAGAAACAAAATGGGTCAGTCCGTAAAGTTGGTAATTTAACATTCTATCTTTTTGTCCGACAAGCACATTTGATTCGAGGCTTAGTTAGCCATAATAGACTAATATTATTTTACCAACTCCTCAGCAATCATTTCGGCTTGTTTAAGCACGGTTTCGGTTGCCAATAGTTGCATATCTGGTGGATAGCCATAACGGCGAAGCAGGCGTTTAACAGCCACTTTCATCTTTGAACGTACGTTTTCTTTTATCGTCCAGTCAATAGATGTATTGTTGCGTATTGTTTCAGTAAGCACAACTGCTAATTCTTTAAGCTTTTCCTTACCCATCAATTCTATTGCGCTGTTGTTTGCCGCTACTGCTGAATAAAAAGCATATTCGTAATCACTTAATCCCAAATCCTTTGCAGCCGCATCTTGCTGAACAATATGCTTACTTAAGCCTATCAAGTCCTCAATTACTTCTGCTGCCGTAAGTACCTTATTGTGATATTTTGTTATGGAATTTTCGAGCATCTCCATCAGCGACCTACTCTCTACCAGGTTCCGTTTGGCGCGTGATTTTATCTCATCTGCAAGAAGTTTTTTGAGCACCTCAAGAGCAATGTTTTTATGCTCCATACCTTTGAGCTCTTCCATAAACTCCTCTGACAGAATTGATATGTCAGGTTTTTTGATTCCTGCTGCATCGAAAATATCTACCACTTGCTCCGAGACCAAGGCTTTGTCAATCACTTGCCGAATTGTTGTCTCTATATATTCATCACTGCGTCCCGAGCCTGCGGAGTCGAATTTGCATAGACGTGCCTTTATCGCCTGAAAGAACGAAACCTCATCTTTTGCATCCATTGCCTCTTCGTGAGGAATTGCTATTGCGAAGGCTTTACCTAATGCGTTCACTTCATTTACAAAACGTTTCTTGCCGTCTTCGAGCTCAAGTATAAAGTCTTCTGCTTTAAGAATCCACGATAGTTTTTCAGATGTATCTGCTCCAAAGTAGTTTTCATAGGCGAAACCGTGGAACATTTGAGAAACTGTTTCGAGTTTTTCTCTCATAAGCTCTACCGCCTGCTCTTGCTGTAATGTAGGGTCTCCCTTGCCTCCCGAATCGGAATAGAACGCCAATGCTTTTTTGAGGTCTGCGGCAATGCCCAAATAATCGACCACCAGACCGCCCGGTTTATCTTTATATACACGATTTACACGTGCTATTGCCTGCATCAGATTGTGCCCTTGCATTGGTTTGTCTATGTAGAGCGTATGTAGCGACGGCGCATCAAAACCTGTTAGCCACATATCACGCACAATGACCAATTTGAGTTCATCGTCAGCATCTCGCATCCTGTCGGCAAGCTCTCGGCGCTGTTCTTTTGTGGTGTGATGCTTTGAAATGTCTGCACCGTCAGACGACGAAGTTGTCATCACTACTTTTATAGTGCCTTTTGCAAGGTCATCGGAGTGCCACTCAGGGCGCAACTCAACAATCGCATCATATAGTTCGGCGGCAATACGGCGACTCATTGCCACAATCATTGCCTTTCCCTCGAACACCTGCTGACGAGCCTCAAAATGCGCAACTATATCTTTGGCTATGTTTTTTATGCGGTTGGGGCTTCCTATCAGTGCTTCCAGTTGTGTCCATTTAGCCTTTGCTTTTTGGACATCATTCATATTCTCCGTTTCAAGTTCTTTGTCAAGTTCCTCTACCAACTTTCTTCCCTCGTCAGATAGTTCAACTTTAGCTAAACGACTTTCATAGAATATACGAACCGTTGCACCGTCTTGCACGGCTTGGGCTATGTCGTACACATCGACATAATGACCAAACACGGCAGGCGTATTTACGTCTGTTGCCTCAATGGGAGTTCCTGTGAAACCTAAATATGTGGCATTGGGCAGAGCATCACGCAGATACTTGGCAAAACCATATTTAATCTCCGAACCTATTACCTCGTCAGCCTCGTTTTTAATGTCGACAGTTTTTGCCTTGAATCCATATTGCGTGCGGTGTGCCTCGTCCGCTATTACAATAACATTGTTCCTTTTTGTTAATGTCTCGTAAATATTGCCATTTTCGGGTTGGAATTTCTGTATAGTAGTAAAGATAACACCTCCTGATGCTACTTTGAGCAGTGTCTTTAATTCTTCGCAATTCTCAGCTTGAACAGGTGTCTGACGAAGCAATTGTTTAGAAGCAGCAAATGTATCAAACAGTTGGTCGTCCAAATCATTACGATCTGTGATTACCACAATGGTAGGATTATTTAATTTTTGCACAATCTTTCCGGCATAGAACACCATCGAAAGTGATTTTCCTGAGCCTTGTGTATGCCACACTACTCCGGCTTTGTGATCTCCTATCGGTTGTTCTACTACATCACGGAGACCGTATTTAGCCGGAGGGTCTGTTATGCAATTTGAACTTTGATTGAACCCAGTGGCACGTATAGTAGATTCCACCGCCTTATTTACGGCATAGTATTGGTGATAGGCGGCTATCTTTTTGATAGTCTTTATCGTGGTTACTTTTGTCTTGGCATCTTCTGTTTTGTCTTTCTCAAATACGATGAACGAACATACTAAATCGAGCAGTGTAGCTTTGCCGAGCATTCCTTTTATCATCACCTCCATTTGGCTCACGAGCTTTGATGCTTCGGCTTTGCCGTCTGCGGTTTTCCACGCCATATAACGGCTGAATCCCGACGATATAGTGCCGGCACGGGCTTCTAATCCGTCGGATATTATGGTTATGGCGTTGTAGGTGAATAGCGACGGTATCATCACCTTGTAGGTTTCGATTTGACGGAACGCACTTTGAATTGTAGCATTCTCATCAGCAGCATTTTTCAATTCAATAACTACCAACGGCAACCCATTGACAAACAATATCACATCTGGACGCTTGTTGTGTCCGTTTTCGATTATGGTGAATTGGTTGGCGACTACAAAGTCGTTGTTTTCGGGATTGTCGAAATCTACTAACCAAACCTGCTCGCCACGCTCTTCGCCCTCGGTGAAGTGCGACACAGTCACGCCTTCAGTCAGCAGACGATGAAACGCCTCGTTGTTGGCAAGTAGTTCAGGCGATGCTATGCGCTCAACCTGTTTTATCGCCTCGTCCTGCAATGCCTTGGGCAACGTGTGGTTTATGCGAGCCACCGCCTTTTGCAGCCGCTCATGCAGAATCACCTCGGCAAACGATTGTCGCTGAGGATTCTCACCGTCGGGTGCAATATCTGGCGCATAGATATATTCGTAACCGAGCTTTTGGAATAGCTCGATTGCAAAGGTTTCAATGGCGGATTCGGTTAGTTTGGTCATAATGGTTTGTTATTTAATTGGCACACAAATTTTGCGTCTCTACACCCAACAACACACCTTTCCATCTGTGCCGAAATTTCGGCAATCAGGTTAGTGGCGAGGGGCGATATGGTGAATGGTGGGGTGTACATTTTATTCAGCATTTTCTTTTTCATCAATTGATTTTTGCATCATCATATTATAGTGTTCAATGTGTTTTGTTTTTTCAAATATTTCTCTGAATACAGTATAATACTTTTCAATTGTATTTTCTTGATTTTCAATAAAAATATCATCAGGAATACAATGTGAACCATCATTTATCCAGCACAATAATGACCTGCAAATCTCTTGTTCTTGCTTATTTCCAAAATTATTAATCAATTTGTCATCGGTATATTTACCAAGAATTTTGAAATAACTTTCAATTATTCGTCTCATAATATTTTGAATTGTGATAGCAGAATTGCGCTCTTTATTTCTTAACTCTTGCCATAATAATTCGTATGAATTCTGAATAGGATTTTTCCTCTCAAAAGGGTCAATATTAGAAATATTTTCCTTTTTTCTTAATATCCAATAGAATGTATCATTGTTTTCTTTGGTCCTTCCATCAATAAACGATACCTCTTTATGAAAATACACATTATGGGTTAGTAATATTAGTTGCTTAATATGTCCCTCATTATTTTTGATAGATTTAATTATTTCCTTTAATAAAGAACTTACAACAAACAATACAGTACTATCCAAACTTGAAATAGGATCATCTATTACTAAAATTCGATCATCATTAACCACTTCTTGCGAAATACCTCCTTTTGCCAATTGAAGAAAATAAAGAACGGTTATAAACGTAACTTCACCTTCACTCAGGGTGGTTTCGGCAATATCACCATTTTCTCTTTGAATTTTATATTGATTAACTTCTGTTTTAGAAGGGACAATCTCAAAATTCAAAAACCCGTAATACTTAAGTGTTTTATTGATTTCATCTACTGACGGCTGAACACTTGTAACATTTTTATTAGCATCTTTTATTTTTATATCTAAATTTTTATATTGCTCCAATAATTCATCTCGTTGTTTGTTTAAAGCATCAATTCCTTTTTGTAAGCCGGTTGTCTTTTTTATGAAATCAGATATTAAAGTTTTGTTGTCTTCTACAATATATTTCCAAATTTCTGAAATGAGTTGGATTTTCTCTGTTTTGTAATTATCAACTATTTTATTGTGCTTTTCAATTGCTGTATTTGCCTCTTTAAGTAAGCTTTGAATTTTTTCGGATTGTTCTTTTATAGAGATTAAGTCAATGCTTCTACTTGGCTCTTTAATTTTATTATTTAAAAGTTCTTTGTTAGAAATAAATAGACTACTTAATGTTTTAATATCGGCAGAGAATGATTCACAATTTAATTTTGTTTCTTTATTTGCTTTCTCTTTCGTTTCTATCCCTTGTAAAGTATTTATTAAATTTTGAGCAATTATATTATACTCTTCTTCATTATCTTTAATGGATTGCGTATCAGCAATAAAAGAGTCATCGAAATAATCTTCCAATTGCTTTCTAAAATCGGCATTTATTGTAGGTTGTTGACAAAATGGACAAATATCACTATCTCCTTGTATATGTTTTATCCCTTCATTAACCCAATCATTTAAATTTAATTTCTGTATAAGCTTTGCAATTTCGACATCTGCTTTCCCAATAATCTTTTTTTGCCAGATTTTATCATTCTCGATTTCCAATAGTTTTGTAAAATCATGAATAGTAATTAACTCCATCCTTTCAGGAACTTTACCTAATATCGTTTGCGCTTTTTGTTTTAATTCCTCTATTTTTCTCAGTGAGCTTGAATTTTCACTATACTCATGTAGCAATTTGTCTTTGAATTTCTCTTTTGAAGATATTGAACCAACAAATGCATCTTTAAAATCAGACTCGTATTTTTTGTAAATAATAGACCATACTTTTTCTTTAAAACCATCCTCTTCAGATTTTTTTTCTTCTTCTTGTGTTTTTATGGTTGCTTTTTTTTGAATTCCACTCTCTTTTATCTTGGATAATTCATCTTGCATTTTTCCAATAGCTTCAATTTCTTCTTTTGTCGCTTGCCCAAGAGTAAAAACTCCCGGCATATTTCCTTTTCCAAAATTATTCTCTCTAAAATGCTTATTAAAAACTATGGTTTTAATTGGTAAATCGTCTTTCCAATCAATAGAACACTGAGAGAATGACTCATTATGAGGAGCTTCAATTAAATTAGATATTGTGGTTTTCCCACTTCCATTGGCACCATAAATAAAGTTTATCTTCTTCAAATCAGAGATTTGGACACCAATATTATCGTATGTGGCAACATTCTTTAAGGTTATTGAATTTATCATATCATTTCCTCCTTTTATTCTTTAACCTCCACTTCTCCGCTCATCAACTTTGGCAGCAGCGTATCACGCATTTGCGTTAAAGTGCGGATTTGACCTAAATTATATATAACTTTATCGTATAATTCTCCTATTTGTAGAGAATATTCTTTTATCCTTGATTCTTCAATTATTGGGAAACCACATTTTTCTATTCCAGTGCCACTAATATTTGGTTGTGCGCTTCCTGTTGCTGTGTTCTCAATATAATCTTGTCCAAAATCTGATTTCAATTGCAAATAAGCCAAATATTTGGCTCCTTCGTATTTTTCCGATAATAAACCAACACGTTGGTTTAGCCATAAAGATTTATTTGATTTAGGAATAATGCCTAACTTACCAATTTCAGCACCTGTCATTGCTATTAATATATCTCCGCTTGTAATCCTAAATCTATCAGGGACAGTTGCAATGACAATATCATCAACATAATCTACTGTTTCAATATCTATTACGCCTCCAGAAATATTCTTTATTTTTATCACTCCGTTATTGCCCGTACTTCTAAAATCTTTACTTTTAAAAGCGTAACCATTTTGTATATTTATTAGTTGTTCTAAAGTGCCATTATTTTCTTCTTCCACAAACCATTGTCTAAACAGTGTTTCTGCCATTTTCTCTAAAGTGGCGTT
>CAZSXE010000039.1:0-13799 GCA_964611185.1 uncultured Muribaculaceae bacterium
TTCACACCAAACGAAAAACCTAATCATTACCGCACCCTGCAGCAGATTTTCTTTCCGAAGCCGAGTCGGTTGTCGGTGTATTTAAGTTCTGAAATAGTTAAAATCCATAATTCGCTAACGCTGAGGACGGCATAAGGGAATCTTTTCAGATAGAGGAGGCGATGGCTGTCGGCAATTCCGCCTTGGCAGAGGTCGATGGTGGCAGTAAACTGCAATCCACGGATGAGGCCGACTGTTTCGGTTTCGAGAACTATGCTTCCTGCTACACAAGGGGAGATACGGGCCATAGAGATATGCCTTGTATTTATATCGGAAGTAATGACAAAAGATGCATCTTTCTCATCAAAGGCATAAAAGGCATTTGAGCACCACACATCCCCTTGGGCGGCTGTGGCGAGAGTAAGGACATGATGTTCTTTTATAAATGTAATTATCTTAGAATCAATTGCTTCCATTTTTATAAAAATAATTCGGACGAAATAATCTGTATCAGAGTGAAGACAAAAGTAACATTTTTTTAGCTTTACGGATGCAAAATTATAAAGTCAAAATATGAATAATACCACTTTCAGTCAATATTTAAAGAGCTTGCTCGATTTTCTCTATCCGAGAACCTGCAAAGTGTGCGGAAGGATGCTGCTGCTGAAAGAGGAGCACATCTGTCTTTATTGTCTGAAAGACATTCCGCTTACATATTTCTGGGACTGGAGAGAAAATCCGGCAGAAAAGATGCTTTGGGGAAGGACATACATCCAGAGGGTGATACCGCTCTACTTTTATGTGAGGGAAAGTCCATATTCCGAGCTTGTTCATCGCATTAAATACAAAGGGGATATTGCGCTGGCGCAATACTTAGGTGTGATGCTTGGGAACTACCTTAAAAATGCCACTTCACTCCCCTCGGAGGAGATAGAGTGCATAGTTCCGGTCCCTCTGCACCCTTTAAAAAAATGGAAACGGGGATACAACCAGGCAGAAGAGATCAGCAAGGGGATTGCGCTTGCGCTGTGGAAAGAATCCTATTGCGATACTCGCAATAAAAAAGCTACTAAGAAAAAGATGCTGAGTGAAAGAATTGTCGCTAACGCAATAAGGAGAGTCAAGTTCACGAAAACTCAGACCAAAGTAGGTGTGGAGTCGAAATGGAAGAATATGGAAGGAGCATTCAGACTAAAAGACTTCAAATCATTAGAAAACAAGCACATCCTTCTTGTGGACGATGTCCTGACCACGGGAGCTACCGTAGAGGCTTGCTATGAAGAGTTGAAAAAAATAAAAAATATTAAAGTAACGGTGGCAACATTAGCGTATGTCGAGCAAAATCACTAAGTTTGCGTTACATATCGAAAAAATGTTTGACTTTATTAACATATCCGTAATCGACATCATCGACATTCTGTTGGTGGCTCTCTTGATTTTTCAGCTATTTAAAATTATACGAGGCACGGCTGCGCTGAATATCGGCATCGGGATTATTGTGCTGTATGTAACATGGATTGTGGTGAAAGCACTCGATATGAATCTCCTCTCCTCCATCCTCGGACAGATTCTCGGAGTAGGAATTATCGCACTCATAGTATTGTTCCAGCAGGAAATAAGGAAGTTTCTTCTTCATCTTGGAAGTAAGTCGATATCTCGCTCGGACCCAGGTAAACTCACAAAAGTGCTATTCGGAAAGGGAAAAGAGATACCTATCGAATCGGTGGACGAATTGGCGGAAGCCTGTAACAGAATGTCGGAAACACGCACCGGAGCACTAATTGTCCTAAGTCATGTATCCTCACTGGAATATGTCATCAACACCGGCGACAGGATAGACTCCATCATAAACAGGCGCCTCATCGAAAATATTTTTTACAAAAACACCCCTCTTCACGACGGAGCGCTGATTATCGAAGACAACAGGATGATTGCAGCTCGCTGCACACTCCCCATTAACGACAATCCCAATATCCCTCCACAATACGGAATGCGCCACAGGGCAGCTTGCAGCATAAGCTCAGAAACCGATGCTGACGCAATAGTCGTGTCGGAAGAGACAGGAAACATCTCCTTCGTATCGAACGGAGAGATCAAAACCATGACAAGCATCAGCGAGCTGAAGCTCAATATTGAAAATTCCTACAAAAGGGGATAATCCGCCAAGGGAGCACCTTATATTATATTATAAATGCTTTTTTGATTTTATCTATGGCATCAAGCTTTTCCCAACCGAAAAACTGAACTTCTTTCTTAATGGTCTTTCCACCCCTGATAAGCTCCACCTCAGCGGTGAATGGATCTCGGCCGATGTGGCCGTAAGAGGCTGTCGGCTCATAAATGGGATTTTTCAGCTGAAATTTCTCTATGATTTTGGCTGGTCGGAGGTCGAAAATATCACCTATAATATCGGCAATTTCGCCATCGCTTTTCCCCACTTTGGAGGTGCCGAAAGTATTCACGAAAATACTTACAGGCCGGGCAATCCCGATGGCGTAAGAAATCTGTATAAGAATCTCGCGCGCCACACCTGCTGCCACCATATTTTTAGCAATATATCTTGCGGCATAAGCGGCCGAACGATCCACCTTGCTCGGATCTTTTCCCGAGAAAGCTCCACCGCCGTGCGCACCCTTACCGCCATAAGTATCGACTATGATTTTTCTGCCAGTCAGACCGGTATCTCCGTGAGGCCCTCCTATTACGAACTTTCCTGTCGGATTGACATGTAAAATAATATCATCTCCGAAAAGCCTGCGAGTCTTTGCCGGAAGCCTTTTCAAAACTCTCGGTAAAAGGATGTTTTTAACATCATCTTTTATCTTTTTCTGCATCAAGGCATCATTTTCAAGAGAGCCAATCGGAAAATCAGGAGAGACCGCAAACTCATCATGCTGAGTGGAGACCACTATCGTATGCACCTTTACAGGGTGATTTTCATCATCATACTCAATAGTATATTGGGATTTCGCATCAGGACGGAGATACGGCATAATCTTTTTGGAGTCGGAAAGAGAAGCGTTTTTCTTACGAATAGCGGCAAGCTCAATCAATGTAATATGTGCCAATGTAAGCGGCAGAGGCATAAATTCCTCAGTGTCGTCACAGGCATAACCGAACATCATCCCTTGATCTCCTGCCCCCTGCTCTTCCCTCTTTTTGACCACCACACCGCGATTAATATCGGGCGACTGCTCATGCAGAGCAGAAAGAATACCACAAGACTTACCATCAAACATATATTCCGCCTTGTTGTAACCAATATTGTCTATAACTCTACGAACAACACTTTGAATATCCACATAAGCCCTATCGGACTTAACCTCTCCCCCCACTACCACTAACCCCGTGCTCACAAAAGTCTCGCAAGCCACCTTAGATTCCGGATCCTGACGAAGAAAATCATCAAGAATGGCATCTGAAATCTGATCCGCTACCTTATCAGGATGCCCCTCTGACACTGATTCTGAAGTAAATAAATATGACATAATATAGTATTTAAAATAAAAAAACTCTTCTTTTCACGGGAAGAGATTTGACATACTATAATATAATATCGATAGATATCGTTTTAGCATTTTTTTCAGTGGTTGCAAGCAGTCAAATCTTTCCACAATTATTTTAGACTGCAAAGTTATGAAACTTATCATAAAAACAAACAAATTGTTCATAATTTAATCAAAATGTAATGATTTTTACACACCGTTTTGCTAACTTTGCGGCAAAATTATATTATCAACTATTTAAAAGTCTATGAAACAAACACTTAGAAAATTTGCACTCGTTGTTATTAGTATGTTTGTTGCCGTATTTGCTTTTGCACAGGTAACATCTTCATCAATGAGTGGTAAAATCACTGATGCCAATGGCGAAAATGTAGCGGGAGCTACCGTCGTTGCTATTCACACCCCCACCGGCTCTCAGTATTACGCCATTACAGATGCCAAGGGCGTATATCGTATTGCCAATATGCGCGCCGGCGGCCCATACAAGGTGGCTGTTCAAATGCTTGGTTATCACAACACTGAGATCACCGACATCAACATCGCACTTGCCGATAATTATGTTCTCAATTCGATCTTGACAGAGGAATCTATGAATCTCGAAGAAGTAATAATTTCTGCTGAAAGTAAAACTTCCAACATGAGATCAGACCGTTCAGGAGCGATGACCACCATCGACCAGAGCAAGATTACCTCTCTCCCCACCATCAGCCGTGAACTTTCAGATCTTACCAAGCTTACCCCTCAAGCATTCAATTCGGGCAACGGTCCTGCTATCGGCGGTGGTACATATCGTCAAAACTTCTTTACCATAGACGGTGCCGCTTCCAACAACGCATTCGGTATCGGCGAGACCATGCCTGCAGGCGGATCTCCCGTATCAATGGACGCATTGGAACAGATATCTGTCAGCGTGACCCCTTATGATGTTCGCCAGAGCGGATTCTTAGGAGGTTCATTGAACGCAGTTACCCGTTCGGGAGGAAATAACTTCGAAGCATCAGTTTACAGCTACTTCTACAATCAAGCCTTCAGAGGTAAAAAAATAGGTAATAACGAGCTCACGCTCAATGAAGAACAGCATCTTCTCTACGGTGTTCGCATAGGCGGCCCCATCGTTAAAGACAAGCTCTTCTTCTTCGCAAGTTTTGAAATGGAAGACGATACTAACCCCGGACCATCAAGCGTAGCATCCACCCCTGAAAACCCATATACTACCGGAAAAGACGGTATAGCTCGTCCTTCAGCCTCCACCCTCGATGCTCTATCCACCTATCTTAAAGATAAATACGAATACAGCACAGGTGCATACCAAGGCTACTCTTCAAAAAGCCCCAGCTGGAGACTTCTCGCCCGTATAGACTGGAACATTAACAAAAATCATAAATTCAATGTTCGTTACAGTAACACCCATTCCAAGTATCCAAGTTCACCCAGCACCTCTACCAGCGGACTCGGAGACAGGAACTTTACTTCAAAAAGCCGTACGGCAATGACTGCCATGTACTATCAGAATGCGCGTTACTATCAGGAACAAAACTTCTCCACAGTGGCAGCCGAGCTTAACTCAAGTTTCCTTGACGGAAAGCTCCACAACACTCTACGCGGTACCTATTCTCATCAATACGAACCTCGCAGCACAGAAGGGAGCACAATGCCTTTTGTGGATGTTGTCGTAGCCGACAATATTTACACCTCATTCGGTACAGAGCTCTTCTCTTACGGTAACCTCAGAGATGTAAACACTATAAATGTCACTGACGAAATCAGTGCCAACTTAGGCGCCCATAACCTTACCGGCGGTGTTCAATACGAATGGAATCGCACCAAGAACGGATTCCAGAGATTCGGCGCCGGATACTACACATTCCTGTTTGACGATGAAGCTGCTTTGAATACCGCTATCAGCAATGGTACAGTTTTCAACGATCCTCACCAGTTTGCCATCACTCACTCGATGAAATCAGACTTTTCACAAGCATTTCCCCAATTTGACTTCCATCAAGTATCAGTATATGCACAGGACGATATGAACCTTGGCGACAGATTCAAACTATCGTTAGGACTTCGTGTCGAGCTTCCTATCTACCCCAGTCTTTCCAACAACTTCAGCCAGCAAGTAGCTGATGCCACCCTCGCAGATTACAATGGCAACGGAGGCAAATACGACACTACTCAGCTTCCTTCCACAAAAGTTATGTTCTCACCGAGAGTGGGATTTAACTGGGATATTCTCGGCGATCGCCAATTGGTACTTCGCGGAGGATCAGGTCTATTCACCGGCCGTCTTCCATTTGTATGGATTGTAGCTCAGGCTGGCGATTCAGGAGTGCTTCAGGCTACATACACTGCAGTAAAAGGGGGTAGCAACACCGTTCCCACATTTACCAAAGATCGCCTCGATATGCTGAAACAGATCTACCCGAACGGCGTAAACGCCTCTACTGCCAGCATCTCCTCCATAACTCTTATGGCCAACGACCTTAAGATGCCCCAGACATGGAAATCATCATTGGCTATGGATTACAAACTCCCCGGTGATGTTCTTTTCTCTTTGGAAGGAATATACAACTACGACATTAATCCTGTCGTTATCACCAATGTAGGTCTAAAAGATCCTGTTTACTCCAATATTAATAATTACGCAGATAACCGCTGGGTATGGGGAAGCAAATATGACTCAAAACTTTCAAACGCATACCTCTTAAACAATACCGATGTTCACGGCTACTATTACAGCATTACTGCCAAGCTTGAGAAAAACAACTGGCACGGTCTTAGCGCCATGATTGCTTACACTTACAGTAACGGCAAGAGCTTGGGAGACGGCTTCGGTGATCAGGTCTATTCTGCATGGCAGAATGCCTACACCGTTAACGGACAGAACATGGAAGAGCTGGGATATGCAGGTTATATAATGCCTCACCGTATCATCGCTTCTGTAGATTACAAAATCGATTATGGTAAAAATTTCGGCACCGGAATCAGCCTCTTCTATGAAGGTGGCCCTCGCGGAAGATACTCCTATACCTACACCAAAAACATAGTAGGCGATGGTGGAGCATATAACCTTATCTATGTACCTAAGAGCAAAGACGAATTAAAATTCTCAGACTACACACCTGACAAATGGGAAGAAGTTTACACAGCTGAAGCTCAGGCCACTGATTTCTGGAATTTCATCAACAATGACAAATACCTCAGCACCCGTAAAGGAAAATATGCAGAGCGTAACGGACTTATAGCTCCTTGGACACACCAGATCGATGTAAGAGTGTATCAGAATTTCTATATCAACTGCCGCAACGGTCAGCGCAATATCATCCAGTTAGGACTTGATATCAGGAATCTCGGAAATCTTATCTCTAAAAACTTCGGTAACTTCTGGTCCACCAACAATACTGCTATCCTGAAGCTCGCTTCCAATGGATACAAAGGTGGCTCGGCAGGTCAGGATGCTGCTCCTGTATATCAGTTCCAAACCAACGGTACAGAAGTTCTCACCACTCAGTTCACCCCTTCTATCAGCACTGCATCTACTTGGATGATGCAGCTCAGCTTAAGATACATCTTTAAATAAAAAGATATTCATATTAAAAAAGCATCCCTTGCAAGGATGCTTTTTTTTTGTATATTTGTGGATTATGATGAATCGTCTTGAAACAGGCAGAGAGGGGGAGAATATCGCACTGAGGTATCTTTTAAAGCGTGGTTTGACACTTTGTGAGCGTAACTGGAGAACAGGGCATCTTGAAATCGACCTTATTATGGAAAACAATATCAGCATCCATTTCATTGAGGTACGCTCTTTGCAGAACTCAGAGCAGGTGTTTCCCCGGGATACAGTGATTAAGAAAAAACAAAAGCGTATTATCCGTGCCGCAGCATCATATATTTATAAAAAAAGGATAGAAAAAGAGGTGATATTCGATATAGTATCAGTAGTTTTCAGTAATAACAAGTATGAAGTTGAATATATCGAAAATGCTTTTTTACCTATGTAAATTAACCATTAAGTAACTCTACATGAATAAGAATTATTACTGTGTAATTATGGCCGGAGGGTCCGGTAGCAAGTTTTGGCCTGTCAGCAGAAATTCAAAACCAAAACAGTTTCTCGATGTTTTAAATACCGGGAAGTCTTTTCTTCAACAGACCTACGAACGCTTCATCCAAATCATACCCAAAGAAAACATTCTTATTGTCACTGCCACCTCATATAAAGATATCGTCTGCCAGCAGCTGCCCGACATCACAGAAGAGAACATACTTTTGGAGCCATCGAGGAAAAACACCGCACCCTGCATCGCATATGCCACATACAAGCTCTACCAGAAGAACCCCGATGCCACTGTGGTAGTAGCCCCCTCCGATCACATCATCTCCAATGAAAATCTCTTCTTGAACACTATAGAAAACATTCTCGATTTCGCTTCGCGCAATAACGAGCTATTCACCCTCGGAGTGGAACCCACACGCCCGGAAACATCCTACGGCTATATTCAGATGTCGGTAAAAGATTATAAAAATGTAGAAGGACACATAGCATACGGCGTAAAGACATTTACCGAAAAGCCGAATTTGGAACTTGCCAAAGTATTTGTCGAAAGCGGAGAATTTCTGTGGAACTCCGGCATCTTTATTTGGAACATAAAAAGCATCCGGAAAGAGCTTGAAAAGTGGCTTCCGGAGATAGCCACCCTGTTTGAAGATGGAGAAAAATACTATTTCACCCCCGCCGAAAGCAGCTATATAGACAAAGTATATAACGACTGCCCGAGTATGTCCATCGATTACGGTGTCATGGAAAAAACCTCCAAAGCATCGGTTTTTAAAGTTTCATTCGGATGGTCGGATATGGGGAGCTGGGATTCACTTTATCTCCGTTCTGAAAAAGATAAAAACAATAACTACATTCGTTGTAAAGAACTTATGATGGATAAGGTTTCAGGCTCAATCATCGCCTCTACCGAAGAAGAAAAGCTGATAGCGATTAAGGGACTCGATAATTTTATGATTATCAACACCCCCGATGTCCTGATGATCTGTCCGAGAGATGATGTAAGATTTAAAAATATGCTGACCGATCTGGCAGTTAATGATAAAACTAAATTTCAATAATTATGGAAAAAAAACCTGTTAAAATAAATATCCAGTCTGAAATTGGAGAATTAAAGTCTGTTCTTCTACACAAGCCGAGCGCAGAAGTAGAAAATATGACCCCTAAAAATGTTCAGAGAGCACTCTACAGCGACATTCTAAATCTATCCATCGCCCAGCAGGAATATGAACAGCTCAGCGGCGTACTTTCAAAAGTAGCAGATGTCTATTATGTAAAAGATCTGCTGATAAATGTTCTTGAAAACGAATCCGAAAGGCAGTCCCTGATAGGAAATATATGCGTACAAGAGCAGGTAACAGATTATTTCGACATCCTTATGGACATGAGCTCAAAAGAGCTTGCGAGAGTTCTCATCGAGGGACTACCTGCCAAAATTAACACCCTGACAGCCTTTCTTAACGATGAATACTATGCCCTCAAGCCTCTATATAACTTCTACTTCACCAGAGACTCATCAGTCACCATCGGCCACAATGCCCTTATTTGTAAAATGGCCAGCAAAGTGCGTATGCGCGAATCTCTCATTATGGAGGCCATTTACCGCGGCAGCGGAATGTTTGACTGCGGCATCATAAATGCCTACGACTTCCAGCCCGGTAACAATGACATCTTTATGGAAGGGGGAGATATCCTCATAGCCCGCGAAGACATTCTACTTTTAGGCAATGGAATGCGCACCAGCACTCAGGGGATAGATATGCTTGTCAATCGTCTCTGCAAGGTAGCTCCGGAGGGAAAACGCCATGTCATCGTACAGCAGCTTCCTCACTCACCCGAATCTTTTATCCACCTCGATATGGTTTTTACCCTTCTCGATGAAGACAAATGTATGGTTTTTGAACCCCTCATTCTCGGTGACAACCAGTATCAGACAGTCCATATCACCATCGACAACGGAAGAGTATCCAAAATCAAATCCGTAGCCAACATCCCCTCTGTCCTCAAACGCCTCGGTATGGACCTGGAACCGATAGTATGCGGAGGGCAGGCAGACGAATGGGATCAGGAGCGCGAGCAGTGGCACAGCGGAGCAAACTTCTTCTCGTTTGCCCCCGGCAAAGTCATTTCTTATGCACGTAACAAGCACACACTTAATGAATTATCCTCCTACGGATTTGATATTATCCCTGCATGGGATGTCATAGAGGGGAAAAAGAGCGTTAAGGGGAATAAAAAATGTGTCGTAACCATCGACGGCTCCGAACTCCCCCGCGGAGGTGGCGGAGCACGCTGTATGACTATGCCTTTACAGAGAAAATAATTCCACATCTTTGGAACATGATTCGTTTTGAAAAGATAGAAGAAAAAATAGGATTTGACAAGATACGCCACAGAATTTCCGAAAGATGCGGCACACTGTATGGTCAGCAAAGAGTGGCTCAGGAGAGCTTTTCCACATCCGAAGCGGAGATTGAAAACAGACTTGCCCTGACAGACGAAATGCGTCTTATCAGAATGTTCGAAAGTTCATTTCCCGATAGCGGTTTTATCGACTGTATCACTTTTTTAAAGCCGCTTGAAGTAGGGTATTCATTCATTGATCTTCAGTCGCTACTCCGGTTGAAGGACTCCCTCGAGACCCTTCGCAAGATTTTAAACTTCTTTTCAAATGTAAAAGAGGGGCTCTACCCTCGCCTTCGGCAAATGAGTGCTCCGATTATGGGCTTTCCGGAGGTTTCGAGAAGAATCGATTCCATTGTAGATCGCTTCGGAGAGATTAAGGACAATGCAAGTGCCCCATTACTTGAAATTCGCCGAAGCATAAGAGAAAAAGAAAATACGGTTTCTCGGAGGATTCAAGCGATAATGCGAAGAGCGCAGGAAGATGGCCTCATAGACGAAGATGCTTCTGTGTCTGTCAGAGACGGAAGGGTGCTCATACCTATTGCCACAGGCAATAAAAAGAAGATTCAGGGGCTGGTATATGACGAGTCTGCTTCGGGGAAGACTGCTTTTGTCGAGCCGATGGAGATCGTGGAGATCAATAATCAGATACGCGAACTTCGATTTTCCGAACAGAGGGAAATAGTAAGAATACTCACTGAATTTACCGACTTCCTCCGCCCGTACCTCCCAGAGATTATCGCTTCTCAGGAATATATGGGGGAGCTCGATTTTATCAGTGCAAAAGCCTCAGTAGCAGCTATTTTCAAGGGAGGTAAACCTGTAATTTCTCACGAAAAAGAGCTAAGATTAAAAAGCGCACGCCACCCATTGCTCGAAGAGGCACTTATCAAGGAGGGTAAAAAAATTGTTCCTCTCGATATGACCCTTACCCCTGAAAAGAGGATACTTCTGATTTCGGGACCCAATGCTGGGGGAAAATCGGTATGTCTCAAGACTGTGGGACTGCTTCAGTATATGTTTCAGTGGGGAATGCTTATTTCAGCCTCGGAGTCATCGGAGATGCGTATTTTCGATGCCATCTTCATAGACATCGGAGACGACCAGTCGATAGAAAACGACTTGAGCACATACAGCTCTCATCTTGTCAATATGAAAAATATGCTCTCTGATGCCTCAGCAGAGAGTATTGTCCTGATAGATGAATTCGGGTCGGGGACGGAACCCACAGCCGGAGGTGCCATCGCCGAAGAGATCCTATGCGACTTTGAGAAAAAAGGGTGCTATGGAGTAATTACAACACATTATACAAATCTAAAATTCTACGCCGGAAAGAGTAACGGAGTAATTAACGGAGCGATGCTCTTCGATGTTCAGAAGATCGAACCTCTGTTCAAACTCGAAATAGGCCTTCCGGGGAACTCGTTTGCGTTTGAGCTTGCGCGAAAAATAGGATTGCCGGAGGCGATAGTCCACGGAGCGGAGGAGAGAGCAGGGACAGATTTCGTGACGATAGAGAGGCATCTGAGGAAAATCGCAAGGAATAAAAAGCAGATAGAAGAGAGGCTTATTAAGATTAAAAACACAGATAAAACCCTCGAATCCATCACTGAAAAATACGAAAAAGAACTCGGAGATATCAAAGCACTGAGAAAAGGGATGATCGACGAGGCACGAAAAGAGGCTCAGGAGATACTCTCGACAGCCAACAAAAAAATCGAAGCGACCATCAAGGAGATCCGTGAGACACAGGCCGAAAAAGAAAAGACGAAAGAGGTGCGGAAAGAGCTTGATACATTTCACGAAACACTTAAGGAAAAGCCTGAGGGAGAGACGGATATTGAGATTGACAGGAAGATGGCACAGATTATTGAGAGGAAAAAACGGCAGCAGAAGAGACGGGATCAGCGACAAAGCAGCGAAACTCGCCTAAAAGAGGGGGAAAATCGGCAGTCAGAGGAAAAGAGAGGGTCGTCGTCTGAAAGCACTATTGCCCCGAAGGGGGAGAAGAAAGAGAAATTGATTCTTGAAAAGGGTGCGAAGGTGAAAATCAAAGGGAGCGACCTTGTGGGAGAGGTGGTATTGCTCACAGACAAGCAAGTGAGCGTAGCCATAGGATCGATTATTTCCAAAATGGGGAGAGAGAGCGTAGAGGCGATCTCATCGAGACAATACAAGGAGTCGGTAAAGCCTTCATCGAGAAAAAGCACCTACGAAGGGAGCTCATTGTCTGAAAGACGAAATAATTTCTTTCCCTCTATCGACATCAGAGGGAAAAGGCTCGAAGAGGCTATCGAGACGGTTACCCGTTTTATTGATGATGCACTTATGGTGGGAATGGGAGAAGTATCGATTCTTCACGGGAAGGGGAACGGGATTTTGAGAGAGGAGATTCGAAAATACCTTCGTATGACAGATGGAGTTAAGTCTTTCAGAGATGAACATATCGAAAGAGGGGGGACAGGAATAACTATTGTAGAACTTGAAAATTGATAATAAATTTAAAAAAACATAAAATGAAATCTATTAAGTATTGCCTTATTTTAGGTACATTTTCTTTAATGCTGATGGTCTCTGGCTGCAACAACAACACGAAAGAGGCTGCCGCAGTGGCCGCAGATTTTCTCAACTCATATTTCTCCACCGATTATCAGGGAGCAGCTTCCTGCTGTACGGAAGAGATGTCCAAAACACTGATGGAGGCTGTCGAGGAGTATTATAATATGGAGGAAGATGCGAAAGAGGAGGTAAAGGACATCTCGTCCAATGTCAAGACACACATTAAATCTGTGGAATCTGTGGACAAAGAGACTATTATCGTCAAATATGATATGACTCTACCCGAAGAGGAAAAGCCCATAGAGAGCACATTGACTTTAAAGAAAGAAGAAGAGGGGTGGCGAATCTCTCAGATATAATATGAACTATCTATTCGACAATCACACTCACTCACTCTTTTCAGACGACAGCAAGATGAGCATCGAGGATGCCATCTCTACCGCTATCGATAAAAAACTCGGAGGGATATGTTTCACTGATCACTACGATTTCGATGTTCCCAAGGGGGTGATGATGTTTACCTTTGATCCTGAAAAGCAGCAAAAAGCTATCTCTGAAGCTATCGGCAGAGGGTTACCGGCAGATTTTAAAGTCCTAAAAGGGATAGAGATAGGGATGCAGAGACACTGCCTCGCTCAGATGAATCAGCTGATGGAGAGACACTCCTTCGATACCGTGGTCGCCTCCCTTCACTTTATAGATGGAAAAGACCCTTATCACGGCGACTATTATATAGGATACGAATATAAAAAAGCCTACGGCCACTACCTTGAGACCATCTATGAGTGCATAAATTCATTCACCGATTTCGATATACTGGGACATTTTGACTACATAGCGCGCTATGCCCCATACCCTCAAGCCACTATCCGGTATCACGAATTCAGCGATATTTTCGACACAATATTTAAAAAACTGATTTACGACGGGAAAACTTTTGAAATAAATACCAAAACATACCAGACATTTCGCGGAAGAGAACCTCAGTTAGATATCGATCTCCTCCACCGATTTCGTGAACTCGGAGGTGAATTTATCAGCTTCGGCTCCGATGCCCACGGATATGAAAGGATAGGTGAACACTTCGAGAGATTCATACCGATGCTCCATAAAGCAGGTATAAAATACTCTGTCTATTACCAAGGTAGAAAAGCTGTCATAAGATAGAGATCGTACATTATGGAGGCGATGCCGTTCATAATCGATAAATCAAACCAGACTTGCATACCAAAATGCAAACCACAATAGCTAAACCATTAAATCGACCTCAGGGGCACTTTTAGATGGTTTAG
>CAZSXE010000040.1:0-13323 GCA_964611185.1 uncultured Muribaculaceae bacterium
CAGACACCGGTACCGTAACACTCTTATTTATAACCGATCCGTTGGATAATGTAATTTTTACAGCTACTGTATTATTTCCGGCGGTATTGAAAGAGATGTTACTTGTATTCTGGAAGGTAACATTATAGACATCGTTGTTAGAGGAATTAGCTATTGATTGGGTAGGCTGACCATCGAATGTAACCGAAGAAACATCTAATAAAGCGTTAGATTCTATCCGCACACTGATTTTTCCTGGCTGGCCGACAACCGGACCTCCGAGTCCGGAGAGTGAAGGAGCCCATGAAAGATACGTGGCAGTAACAGTTCTTCTTGATACAGAATTGGTAGTGGTACTAACCACCCCATGTTCGTTTTGAGCAGTAAATACAAATTCAAATATACCGGTGGTATTGCCAAGGAATGCCTCGTTGGGGAAAGTGTAGTCCATGTTATTGCTCCAAACAGAACCGCAAGAGGGAGAAGTGTTGTCAAAGAGCACATCAGTACGCGCTTCTCCTCCGGACAATGTATAATTGACATAGAGTTTAACACGGGTTATGGAACTTTCACCTGATTTGGCAGTAGTCTTTATAACGACATGCTGATCGGGATCAAAAGCATTTACCATATTCAAATCGGTGGTAATCACTCCGTAATCTTCATTTTTAACACATCTTAAAGGTGCTGAAGTACGCTTATTTGTATAATCGGATTGTAAATTTCCAGAATAGGTTTGAACTCCCGGTTCTGTCCAGCTATCAGATTTAGAGAGATAAAAACGACCTCTGTGAAGGAAATTGCCTCCTGTAGTGGAACTGTAGAGCGCCGTCTGATAATCAGCCTTCCTTCCGACATATCTCCACTCCCCCACCATAGAACTCAATCCCCTGTCCACACCTTTATATCCGGTATATGGAAAATAGAAATCGACACCATTGACAGTATATTTTTGACCATAATCGGTAAGTGTCACTGTTCCTTCAGCAAATACCATTCCCAACTCCGAAGCAGAAACCCTGTATCCAAAAGGACAAGGGTCATAGATGGTCTTGGTCATAGTACCCACATCGCTGTTGTATCCCCACAAAAGATTATAATTTTCGTACAGCCAATTATATTCATAAGTATTGGTGTTGCCCGATGGCATAATGATATATAAAGGATTCTCCACGCCATCCCTTAGTGTAGGGGAGGCAAACTGTTTTATATGCGCAGAATTGTGCTGCTCAGACGAATAGTCGTAATAAGGGGCGGTAATCAAGTTTCTCTGTATGTAATTATATTCAGGGGGGCCCATAGAGGGATCTTTTCTTCCCCACTGGTAATAAAGCCCGTAAGTCTGAAGAACATCACCTGCACTGCTCCATGTAGGGGCAGTAGCTCCAAGATTTCTATCAAGGAATGTATAATTGGTTCCACCTACGGTAAATGTCTGTTCCTTCGGAAAATCGGTCAGCCATATATGCCAGCTCCAAAGGATATTGTCATTATCATCAAATACCCCTATAACCGCATTCCCCTCTTTATCTTTATCAGGCACTCTGAAACGCACATATCCGTATATCAGTTCCACATCTGAAATGAGTCCCAAGGATGACTCCCATATTATTCTTGCCGATGTAGGAGAAATATCGGCATCGGTAGGATACATATTTTGACTTCCGTAAGAAATAATGCCACTCTGTCCATTTCCCACAGTAGTGGCAGAGAAACAGAATCCATCATAAGGGACAAGAGTTCCCGTACCGTCATCACGCTTTTGTGAAACATCATTCGGACTTACAACATAGCAATTGGAATATTTATATGACAACAATTCCTGCCCACTTACGGTAAATTCCTTAAGGGTAGTGAGGTCATAAAAATGCTCATTACTCTCGTTTTCAAGCAATACCGCTATAGTACCGCTGGTCTGAAGATTAAGCATGACATCATATACATAGCCAGCTTGAAATATGTCCACTTCCGTGTTGTCGAGCTTCTTATATTTAGACGGAACCGATACTACATAGACACCATTGGTGGTATGTAACTCCATCGAAAGTGTATTATCAGGACGAATCAGTGCATATCCGAGATATGTTTTGTCCTCTTTGCTACCTGCTCCGCTTATGGAAATAGGATAATTTGCCTCAAAATTTTCATCTTCGTGGTTAGTATCATCTCCGAACATCGGAGTACGGATAATATCCATAGAAGAATTATCACTCCATTCTTGAACCTCTCCCCATTCACTATCAGTCTCCTCAGGAAGCCATATAGTACAGGAATGAGGCTGCTTCTGAAGGACTACATTAGTAAGATCACCCCACATATTAAGATTTTGCAAACTTTGGTCGGCATAAGCCCATACTCTAACAGCTGAAAGATAGTGTTTGAATGTAAAATAATTAGAATAGACAGGACCTGTGGTATAGTGTCCGAGAGGGGAGCGATAAATATCACTACCATTTTCAGGATGCACATCGCTTTTATGAGGTACCGTACCATGAGTTATTCCATTCCATACACGACTTTTGGAGTGCCAGTTCTGAGCCTCGCATACATTGCTGACCATCAGATCCTTGGAGCCGTCGAGCCCTGTAAACTTCACCCCAATCCTTTTTCTCGAAGAACCTTGAGGAGTGATTTCATCTTTTCTTACCGCATCAAACCGAGAATTATCAAATAGCGTATAGACAGCCTTCCCCTGTGCATTTCGTGCAAGTGTACAGTTCTTGGGATACCATCCCACCATCCTCGTGTGATAAAAATGGGTAGTATCTTCTGTCCCCAAACTGACATCCCCTTTTACTATGATATTGTAAGACTGCACGGGGTCGAAAGTGATGGAACGATAATAAATATTCTGTGTATTATCAGGAGAAGAGATGACTGTTGCCTCCAAAAGATGCCCTCTACCCCAGTTGACAGAGTGATATTCACTCGTTACTCCACCTTGGAAAGTATAGAGTCCATCCTGCTTGTCTTGGCCTGTTCCACCTTTTACATCTTCATCTATCCTCACGAAATTAGCATCCATCGCCTTAGTGGTCACCTGATCTATAAGAGAACGGGTGGCTAATTCCGGTAAAGTATTGTCAATAAGGCAGGAAGCCGAAATAGTAGTGCTTATATTCACATTACCCTCGATGGGCTTATCTATTTCGTTAATTCTACAAGAATTTAAAAATAAAGCTACCGCCAATACAGTAAAAGATATTTTAAAAAATTTAGTTTTCATTTCACCTTTTCTCCTTAATCTTTTTGACATCTGATAGCAAAACCGTATCCGGCCCCACATTCACCAGCTCCTCTCTGCCCAGTCTGGGTGGAATTATAATTATAATAACGGGTATTATAGTCCGTCATAGGCATACCTGTAAACATTCTTCCTTGAGACCCAACAGAAGTACAATAGCCATTAATAGGATTTCTGTATCCCGTAAAAGGATACCAAGCTTTACTGAAATTAGTTTGATTTAATACAATTCCGTTAGAGGCGTATCCTGATTCACCATTACTGAAAGTAACATTACCTTGTGCTTCACCACTTGGAATATAGCTATACCCCGCCCCATCTACTACCCCATCCCACGCATAATGGAAAGGAGTTCTGTACCCGGGAGGACATGGGTCATGCATCGTCTTTGAAAAGTTCTGCCCTTGAGCATTATAATCTGCCACAGCATATCCCCACATCGCCACATTGGTATATCCGTCAATAAAATCTGAATTATACCATCCTGTAGTATTTGCCCCCGCAGCAGTGGTACCTTTATAAAAAGCCATCGGAGCGGCAGTAACAGTAGCTATAGTCGCTGCATCTGCCGTAGTTACCGCAGTAACCCCTGTCCATGTCGATCCATTCCATTTCCACCATTTAGAAGAATTACTGTCTGAACGAGTTCCGGAATTATAATCCGGAGGTCCGGGAATAGGGTCTTTTCTCCCCCACTGATAATAAAACCCGTAGGTAGAGAGGCGCTGGGCAGACGAGGAAAAAGCAATACTCGAAGTAATCGCAGGGGCAAAAGTAGCTCCTAAAAATCTGTCCATCAGCGAATATTGACCGGTAGCTACATCTGCAGGCTTATCGGTGAGCCATATATGCCATGTCCATAAAATATTATTGCTCGCATCATAAGCGGCAAGAATAGCATTACCTTTATAAAAATTATCTACAAGGAATGTCACATACCCATCGGAATCTGGGACTCCACCATCAAGTATATCTATGCACATCTCAGTAGCAGGGGTAGTATTGCCTGTGGCCAAATCGCCCTGCCACCATAAAACATCTACCTTAGCAGGTGATATATTCACGGAAGAAAGATCACCTTTTATATTAGCGGCATAAGTTCCTCCTAATGGCCAAAGGACACCTACTCCGTTACCCCTTACAGTCACATCAAACTTATAATAGCCATCCTTATGCACCATATAGCAGTTAGCTGTCTGCGATGCACTCAAGTTTTTCACGACAGAGACTCCTCTGTTATATACGCATCTCACAGGGGCAGCCACATTTCTCTTCCCGTCAGAAGTGACTTTAGAGCTATTGGCACTATCATATATGAAATAATAGGGCTTATCATCTTCCGAAATGGAATTGGACCACATATAGAGCTGGTGAGGAGATTTGGATATAGAACCGTTTGATAAAATCGCACCATTGAACGGATACCATATATTATTTGATGCTATGGAAAGATTCACTCCCAAATTAGCAGTATAGGCGCTCTCTATCTGAAAATCTGCCATATTTCTCCACATTCTGTAATCGGCGATCATATAGTTAAGGGGACAAGGGTCATAAATGGTCTTGACAGGATCAGTATAGTCGGTAGTCCATCCCCAAAGATGATCGGCGTAAGTGTTGCCTGAAGAGAGCCAGTCGGATGCATCTTTCCCATAAAAGGTAGTGGGGTGCGCCACCGCTTCGCTGACAGTGGCCGTAGCAGTAGAGGTGGTAAATGACGAACCTTTTAGCGGAGAGAATCTTCCCCACTGATAGTAAAGTCCCTCCATAGCCGAATAGTCACTACCTGTGGGAGAGTTAGCAATCGCCCCGAGATTTCTATCCTGAACAGTATAACCGTTCGTATAACCCTGATTTTTCACTTTGTCACACAGCCACAGGTGCCATGTCCATAAAATATTTTTGTCGGTCTGGTTATCATAAGCAGCTATTATCACATTTCCCTCTGCGAGAAGTTCTCTATTAGTAGTATCTGCCTGATTACCATATACTTTGAAGAGCACTTTCCCCTCTGACAATTCATTGGACACGAGCTGGACAGTCTGCATATCAACAGGATTATTCACTTTATCTCTCGTTATATCAAGCGAGACATCCGGCATATCGCTCCATAGAATATCTATATATCCCGGATTAATAGTGGTATTTGAAACCCCCACAGGAGTTCCATTCCCGTTTCCCATGACATTCCCGATAAAAGAATATCCGTAATTACCCGAAGTTATCATATAAGAATTGGCTGTGCCGTAAGTACTTAGATTATAAAACATATCTACACCTGCCTCCACATCTACATCCTCATCGAACTTATTCCACTGGCTCACCGAAACATCAGCATTGATAAAACCGTGGTCCGAAAATCTTAAAATAATATCATAAGCACACCCCGCTTTAAAGTTTCTCGCGATGGAAACATTCTGCGAAGCAGAAGCATTTTCTGTAGTAAGAGCGATATCAAGCACCCCTGATGAAGGGGGAGCAGCCACCACCTTAGCGACATATCTTTTATTGGCTATGCCCAATGGGAGAGCATCTCCGGGATCGAAAAAGATATTATTCGAAGCATCGCTTATATCAATAGTATTGGTAGTGCCGGGGTAAGAGACATGAAAAGTCTTTCCGTCGCTTAATGGGAGTCTCAAAATACATTGATTTGGGAGGTTTTTTAACTGCATCGTCTGGAGTTTTCCCCATTTATCCGCCATATTGGTCTGATTACCATCCTCGTCTTCATAGAGCATAGCATATACATATACCCTGTAAACGCAGAGTGCATGAGAAAAATACATCGTATTAAAACTCTCATTTTTCGTCCCTGTCGATACATTGGAATACATAACATCTGTCTGTCCATCAATATCAAATGTTATATAGGTAGAGTCAGGGCCTGTAGTGAAATCCTCTTGAGGATACCATGCAGCGTATTTTATAGCATCGGAATTGTTTCTGAAGTACTGTGCTTCGTTGGTAAATTCGATATCTCTCATATAAGTCGAATTCGGCTTTTTCATATCTGCATAGAGAACATTTCCCGCATTGACAAAAGCGGGATACTGCACATCAAGATTCTGATCTATACGGGCAAGAGCAATCTCAAGAACTTCGTCTGTATCCACATTTTTAATCCCTGAGTCGGAAGTGGGAGAACCTTTCGTAATAGTAGTGAGATATGGGATGGATGCAGAAAGATGAACTTCGTCATCTACATCGGGCTCGATACCATGGCAAGAAACAGCGGAAAAAACCACAATGAATGCCATAAATGATATATTAATAATTTTTCTCATAATCATAACTAAATTATAGAGCCGGCAATATGGTACCTTCAATATAATCGACATCTGTCCATGGAACTACTGTCCCCGTAAGATGGATACCGGAATCGACTTTTAATGTATATATTATTCTGTGTCCGAACTCCCATACCTGTGGGGTGAAGCTATAAAGATTAAATGTCTCACTATATAAAACATAATTATCACCGGAAGAAGAAGCGGTCCTTTCATTTATCCAATATTCTACTGCCAGTTTGGCACTTTGTGTAAGCTGCTGTCTCATAGTGATAATCTGCATTTTCGCCTCGGTAGGGGTGGTCCCCGCTATTTCGTTCTCAATATTTATCTGGGAAGATGATAAATCTCCTGTGATGTTATATGAAGTATTGGCACTTCCCGAAAGGGTACAGGTCCAAGGATTAAGTGAAGAGCTGTTCCATGGAGAAAGAGAAGTGACAGTCATAGTTCCCGAAGAATAAAAACCGGAAAGGGTAATATTTTTCAGTCTCGCCCCATACATAGCTTCAGCTTTTATCACATAAATCTCCACAGATGGCATCGAATGTTCCATGGCGAGCTTAACAAGCGGCTTTGTCTGACCGTTACTTACTGTATAGCTGCGAGAAAGGAGATAGTCTATCATAAGAGAATTATCGTACGAAGTGGGCTGATTAACCTTTATGGCAAATCCTTTGTTATATACATCAATACCCGGTGTGGAGACACTGCTCGCCTGAGCTTCCATATTATCAGATGACAAATCAGCAGAGGATGCGATTCCATAAAAAGAATAGGAAGAGCCATTCTCCCATTTTTTGTAAGGGTTAATGTTCGTCTGAGGATACCAAATCCCATTGGCATTTCTCTGAATAGGCTCCTTGGCAAAGACAGAAGTACTTGTATTTTTAGTCCCATATACATACAAAGTCGTACCGCTTGCATTAATATCATCAATAGTCAGAGCAGACTTGGATACTACGGTGACAGGGTCTATACCGAACAAAATCGGCGCACCCTCCCCTGTTCTCTCTTTATCGCACGAAGAGACGATGAGAACCGCGCTAATCACTAAAAAAACATATAAATATCTTTTTATCATAATCGAAATTTCCATTTTATAACTCTATATTATCATCCACCCAGTCAAGAACATCCACCTCAAACACTATTCTATCCTCAGTAATGGCGACCGAATAGGTATAACTCTTGCCTGCCTCCCACTTGGGTACAGAAGTAGCCAATGAAAGCTGTGCAGTCTTACTGTATGCCGGAGTATTATCGGAGGGAGTTACTGTAAAATAGAGTTTTACTGAAGGGGTCATACTCTGAGGCACCGCCAAAATCTTATCTGAAAACATATTGTGATATGTACTTGCGCTTACAGCAATAGAGGTGAGGTTCGTCACGCCGGGATAGGCAGCAGAGCCCGAGACTACACTTCCACTCTGAGCCCAACTTATAGTGCTACCCACAGAACAAGTGCCATGGTTATAAAGTCCATCAAGATAAATAGCCGAAACGGCAACAGGAGTATTAGAAACATTTCTCACTCTGAACGAGACGGAAGCACACGCATGAGCCATATTAAGGGGCACCGGTGAACCGTCTCCCCCCGAGACAAACGACCGGGAGTGATAGGCATACAAAATATCTTTCTGATTATTCAAATCGGCAGGAAGAGAAGACTCATAGTTGAAAGAAGCACTCTTGGAAGAGGTGCTGAATGTATAATCCGATGCCGAATAAGGGTAAATAGAGACAAAATAGTATGTGTTATCGGGAATCCAGTATTTAACACTACCGTAACTCCATGCACTACTTTCATACTTGAGCTGAGAATTATCAAAAACAAGCGAAGTTTGGGAAGAAGCATCCACCCTGACACCGTAAACACTCAGACCGTTAGCATCATTCTGAATATCAGATACATTACCAATCATAGCCTTTGTCTCCACATCTGTCTGGAAACCGATAGTGTCGGTATATTTAGTTCTCTTCTCACACGAAGAAAAAAGGAGAGAAATCACTGAAAATAAGCCAAGTATATATAAAAAATTTTTCATAACAGCTATTTCCGCAAATATAATATAATTTCTTTAAAACAAGGATAAAAAAATACAAGCTCGATAAAGAAACCGAACCTACCAAAACTAAAGTAACTGCGACAATTTTCCTACATCCACAATATTCGTGCCATCAGGTGCTTTGCAGCCACATATTTTAAAGCGGTCTGCGATAGAAAGATAGAAATCTACAATGGAAAATTTTTCGGGCCACGATTCCATCAATGGAAAAATATCCGGAGAAATAACATGCATCCCCCCGAAAGCGAGCATTTTGAATTTTGAAGATAGTATCTCACATTTCTCTCTTCTAATCTCTTCAAAAGGGCTTTTAACCTCGCCTGTGGCAATATTCATCCATCCCACAAGAACCATCTTTTCATCGAAGAGAAAGTATCGCGAAGTATCCCTCTCGCTCACGAGCAATGTAGCCACTGCCCCATCAGAAACGATGTGCCTCCCATAAAACCAATCAAGATCGATATTTGAAATAATATCCACATTGTGAACAAGAAACGGGGCACGCCCCAATATTGCGGCAGCGTGCTTAATCCCCCCTCCGGTATCTCTAAGCAAATCGGTCTCGTCACTGAAGAGAATCTCGGCACCGAAGCCATGGTGCGAAGCGATGAAATCCTCAATCATGGAGGCAAAATGGTGCACATTTATAACTATGCGGTCGAACCCGAAAGAGCGAAGTTTCATTATCACCTCCTCTATAAGGGGTGTGCCGCGGTACGGGACGAGTGCCTTAGGGATGGAATCGGTAAGAGGCTTGAGTCGAGTACCCAAACCTGCAGCAAACACCATTGCGGTACGCTGAGATGTTTTATCGGATGTTATCATCAAAACTCCTTTTCGATGGAAAGCTCTCTATGGTATAGAAATACCCTCACATCGTATTTCTGCGCTATATGTTCTGCCAAGTGCTCCGCACAATAGACCGAGCGATGCTGCCCCCCTGTACAGCCGAAAGAGAACATCAGATTGGTAAATTTTCTCTCGATGTATCTCTGAACATGGGCATCGGCAAGGTCATATACATTTTTCAGAAACTTCGTGACACCACCATCCTCTTCGAGGAAATCCTTTACCTCCTTGTCAAGTCCGGTAAAATGGAAAAAATGCTCATACTTTCCGGGATTGTTAATCCCCCTGCAATCGAAAACATATCCACCTCCATTCCCTGTAATGTCGTTGGGGATACCTTTCTTGTAGGCGAAACTGTATATTCTTACTTCGAGCTTCTTTTCATCCCCCATTTCTGAAAACTGTCTCATACGGGTGAGTTCAAGTAGAATTTTTGAAAGATAAGGGTACTCTTTGAATGGCTCTTTCAGGAGATTTCTCAGATTGTCTATCGCAAAAGGGACACTCTGAAGGAAATGGGGCTTTTTCTCAAAATAGCCTCTAAAGCCGTAAGCTCCAAGGACTTGAAGAGTTCTGAAGAGAACAAAATGCCTGAGCTGACTATAAAAATAGGCTCTGTCCACAGGAAGATACTTGCTGAGAGACTCGATGTAGGTATCTATAAGCTCCTTTTTAAGCTCTTCCGAGTAATTGGCTTTAGCCTGCCACACGAAAGAAGCAACATCGTAATATATAGGTCCTTTTCTACCACCTTGAAAATCAATAAAATAGGGATTCCCTCCCACAATCATCACATTTCGAGCTTGGAAGTCTCTATACAGGAATGTACTCGAAGAGTTACGCATCAGTACATCATTCATCCTTTTGAAATCTTCATCAAGCTTAATCTCGCTGAAATCTATTCCGGTAGCTTTTAAAAAGCAATATTTGAAATAATTCTGATCAAAGGAGATCATCCTCTCGTCAAATTCGGGCTGAGGATAGCACACTGAAAAATCAAATCCGTCAGCCCCTTCAAACTGAAGAGCGGGGAGAAAAGAGACGGTTTTCTTCAAAAGAGCCTTCTGAGAATCATCATAATTCCCCCTTTCGCGACCGGAGGCCACAGTATTGTAAAGAATTTCATCTCCCAAATCTTCCTGAAGATAGCAAGAGAATTTATCATCATGTGTATAAACCCTGGGGACCGGTAATCCTTTTGATGCAAAATGCTTGGAAATGGCCCAAAAGGCTTTGTTCTCCTCGACAGAAGTACCGAGGGCTCCAATTAGTGTCCTGCCATCTTTGCCTGTAATTCTGAAATATCTGCGATTGCTCCCCGATGAGGGCAATTCTATAATTTCTTTGGCTTTTTCGCCTGTATATCTCTCAAATAATGATTCAACTCGTTTCATAGATAAAATTATAATATTATTTTTCGCAAAAATGATACTATTTGCACAAACATTTATATTCTTTTCGCAAATTTAATAAATAAAAGTAATATCTTTGTTTTGTTATTCAGACAAAACATAATATTTAATTTATTTTACTATGCATTATATCGGAATAGATCTCGGCGGTACTAAAATATCTGGTGCCATATTTAACGAAAATGGAAATATTCTATTTCAAGACAGTCTTCTTATTGAAGATAGAAAGGGAAAAGAGGTGGGTGAACTCATAATTTTTTTATGTAAAAAAATATGTTCCAAAGGGGGAATAGATATTACAGGGGAGATGAGCATCGGGGTGTGCGTTCCCGGAATAGCATATTCCAAGACAGGATGTGTGTGGGCTCCCAATATCCCTAACTGGGAGAATTATCCTATTGCGAGTGAAATGAAGCGCCACTTCCCCAAGGCTTTGATTACTATTGAAAGCGACAGAACCTGCTACATTCTCGGAGAGATCACTATGGGTGTGGCAAAAGGGTGCAACGATGCCATTTTCTTAGCTGTGGGCACAGGGATAGGGGCAGGTATTATCATTGACGGTAATATTCTCCACGGAGCATCTGATATCATCGGGGCCATAGGCTGGATGGCGTTGAAGCCCCCATATTCTGATAAATATAACAAATGCGGATGTTTTGAGTCTCATGCTTCAGGAGAGGGATTGGCCTCACAGGCCAAATACTTGTTAACTCAGGATAAGAATTACAATGGAATGCTTCGCCAATATCAAATCGACAAAATTACCTCTTATGAGGTGTTTGCCGCCCATCTACTTGGTGATCCTATAGCATTAAAGGTGATTAATCAGGCTGTGGAGATGTGGGGAATGGCTGCCGCCAATATGGTAAGTCTTTTCAATCCTGAACTCGTAATCTTCGGAGGTGGAGTTTTTGGCCCCGCCATACCTCTTATAGACAGAATCTATGACGAAGCTTGCAAATGGGCACAGCCTATCAGTATCAAGGAGACCAAATTTGTGGCCACTCAGCTCCCCAAGATGGCCGGTCTATACGGTGCCGGTGCTGCTGCCATGAAAGCATATAAAGAAAGAAACAAATAAGCAAATATGGATATGACTGCAAAAACAGATAAGAAGGTGTTGATTGCCGGTTTTACCGGAATGTTTTTCTTCGGAGTGGCATTTACAGTTATGGGAGCCATACTTCCCTCTCTATCAAGCTCTTTAAATCTCAGCGAGCTGCAATCTTCCACACTTGCAGGGCTTCTTCCCTTGGGTATTCTATTGGGTTCACTCATCTTCGGCCCCGTAATTGACAGATACGGGTACAAATCACTTATGATAGTTTCGGCCATACTGGGAGCCGCAGGTCTTGAGATGCTCGCATTCATTACTGCCCCCAATCTGCTCAGATTCTCCATATTCATTCTCGGAATAAGCGGAGGGATGCTTAACGGAGTCACTAATGCCCTTGTGGCCGATTCATCATCCGACAAGACAAAGTCGGCCAACTTGAGTCTGCTCGGCTTTTTCTATTGCGTAGGAGCTTTTGCCATTCCATTTATCCTCGCCTCTCTTTCTAAAAATTTCACTTACTCCCCTATTGTGTGTGTCACAGGGGTAGTGATGTTTTGCGCTGCCATATATTTTATGTTCATTAACTTCCCTCAGGCTAAATACAAACAGGGACTGCCGTTGAAGCAGATTCTGCTGATGGCCAAAAAGCCTGTCCTACTGATATTGAGTTTTGTACTCTTCTTTCAAAGCTCCCTCGAGGGGCTATCGCAGACATGGATGCCCAAATATCTATCTGACTGCCACGGGTTTCTCCCCAATCAGGCTCTCTATGCACTGAGTTTCATCGTAGTGGGGATGGGGATAAGCAGGCTTCTGCTGAGCTTCGTCCTAAAAAAGGTGAGCGGGAAAAGCGTTCTAATCACGAGTATGTGCATTTCCATTATCGGAGTGACGATTATTACCCTATCTGCAAGTGGAATCATCCCTACATTACACGGAAGCAATGTTTCTGCTGTCGTAGCAGGAGCTATACTCATAGGGATGGGATTCGCCTCTACCTACCCCATTGTCCTGGGACAAATCGGAGAGATATTCAAAAATCTGTCAGGTACGGCATTCAGTTTCGCTTTGGTGATTGCCCTCATAGGGAATACACTTATGAACCTCCTCCTGGGATATGTAGGGCTAACCTATCTTCCTGTTATGCTTTGCTGCTTTATCATTATGATTGTGGTACTATTCATCGTGGGGGTAGGATTCGGGAAGAAAACTACGGTTTCATAATATTTTCCCAAACTGCCTTGCGAAGAGTTCCGTTGGAGTCATCTGCATCATAATCCCAAAACATAACCCCTTTCAGACCGAGATTAAGAGCCCATTGCGCTTTAATCGCAATACTTTTTGGGTTGTCATAACCACAATAATAAGAGTTATTACTCCTAACAGTTACGAATGGAACTGATGCCGCTGCATCCCAATT
>CAZSXE010000041.1:0-12769 GCA_964611185.1 uncultured Muribaculaceae bacterium
AAAGAGATATGATTCGTAAAATTCTGTAGAACAAATACAGGTGTAATTTCCCCTCCTCCGATATGGTATTTTGTTTCAAATTTGGTGTAATTATCAGATTTGTTAACATTATATCATCCTCATCGGATTAATGGCGTTCCTTCAGCCGATTTCTCGATTATTTTTCTTGATTGGGAAGAGCTTTAAATCCGTTGCCCATTATTTCACTGCTGTCTATGACATTGATAAATGCGGCCGGGTCGATTTTGTAAATTCCTTCTTTTAATTTTACAAATTCACTTCTTGATACGGTCGTGTAGATCATATTTCTCTCTTTTCCCTCATATAGTCCTGTCCCCTTGAAACAAGTACCTCCTCGGTTTAAATCGTTGATAATGGAATCTCTGACTTGCTCTTGCTTATCAGTGATGATGAAGAGAGTTTTATATGTCTTTATGCCGTCGATTACCATGTCTATCACTTTACTTTCGACAAAAATCAGAAATATGGAGTAAATCGGCAGGCGTACCTGTTTGAAGGCGAAAAATGTAGTAAGAGTAATGATAGAATCGACTATTAGTACCAGTGTCCCTAACGAGAGCTTAAAATATTTATTAATTATCATCGCTATAATATCACTACCGCCGGAAGTGGCTCCTGATTTGAAAATCAATCCTATTGCGACACCGTATATAAGTCCGGCTACTATGGTGTTAAGAAAATAATCGGGTACAAAAGTCAATTCTCCCGGAGCCGGATTTTCGATAAAACCTTCGTGAATAACAGGATCATATCCCCAAGTACTTTCCAAAATGAAAATAAAAAAGGCAATTAAGATAGTGGAAACTACTGTTTTGGCTCCGAAACGGGGACCGAGGATATATGTCCCGAGAAGAAGCAGAGGTATATCCATACATAAGGCATAATAACTTATCTTCCACGGCCACAGGGTATTGAATACATTGGCTAGACCATAAGTCCCACCGGGTGCCAGCCTGTAAGGATTCACAAACATCACATCACCTACCGCAAACAGCATACAGCCGATGACAATATACACATAAGCGATAACAGCTTTTTTAGATAAAAAATTCTTCTTCATAACATATAATAAATTGCGCAAAGATAGAAAAACAATCGCAACTATTGAATGAGTGAGAAAATCCCCTTATTAAAAATAATTGTAAAGTTTACTTGCTATTTTGTAAAGTTTGTTTTACATTTGCTGCGTAATTAGATTTAATAAACAACAATAATTAAAATTAACTGTTATGAAAAAAGATTACTTATTACCACATTATTTCAAAAAAATCGGTCTCGGATTGTGTATTCCATTTATTGCAGGGTGCCTTTACTGTCTGTTTTGGGACGGAGCAGACAAGTTACCTTGTAAAACTTTTGCCATAGCCTCGGAAGGACTTAGCCACACCAAGTGGTTTGGCATATATGACGGAGGGGGCATTCTCGATGAAATATGTATGATAGGACTTATCATTTCATTTTTGCTAATCTGCTTTTCAAAGGAAAAAAACGAAGATGAAATGATTAAAAGTATCAGAATGAACTCCTTGATATGGTCTTTGATAGTAAGTTCGGGAATATTGATTTTCGGAATTATGTTCTTTTACGAATTCGCATTTTTGAATTTCACATTTATCTATTTGTTCATCATCTACTTACTTTTTATTGTTAAGTTCCACTGCGAACTCTACAAATTCAGGAGGAATATCGATGAATAATTCCATTCGTATCAATCGCGCCGAAAAAGGGATAACTCAGCAGGATTTGGCCGATGCCATCGGCGTAAGCCGCCAGACCATAAATGCCATAGAATCAGGGAAATACATCCCTTCTACCCTCCTCGCTCTGAAGGTTTCACACTACTTCGGAAAATCTACGGATGAAATATTTTGGCTCTAATTATGTATTAATAATATTATCTCACCATTTTCATCTGTTTTACAGCGGATTATACATATTTTTCGATAATCTCGAGCACTTCGGCAGCATATTTTTCGACAAATGACTTTCCTATACCTTTAATCGCAAGGAACTCTTTCGAAGTTCGCGGAAGGGTGTTGGCGATTTGAATCAATGGCCTCTGATGAAGGATACAGTACGCCGGCAGAGTGAGGGCGGATGCTTTCTCATAACGCCACTGCCTCAGTGCTTCGAAAACTTCAGGATGCAAAATGTCGCTGTTTTCGCCTGCGGCAATGTCACCATCTTCGCCATTCTTCCTTTTTTTCTTCGATACGGCTTCGATGTCGCCTGCGGCAATGTCACTGCTTTCAGCAATTCTCTCGCTTTCTTCATCCTTCCCGCCTGCGGCAATGTCACTGCTTTCAGCAATTCTCTCGCTTTCTTCATCCTTCCCGCCTGCGGCAATATGTCCGCCACTCTTAGCTGAGTTTAGTACTTTTGTCTCGCTCATCCCTTCATACTCCACGATAAGATTGGTTTTTTCTTTCAAATAGTCGTTGATTTCAAATCCGCTCTCACATTTATTCCAAAGTCTGATTTTGAGAATAGATGATACTGTAAAGGTGTTAAGGAATTGGCGGTGCAGCTTCTTATTTTCTTTATCATCAAAATCAAATTTCGATGCTGTCAGTATCAAAGGAAGCAATATCTCTATCCCTTTATTTTTGAAATATTCTGAGGCTTTTTTTACCCTTTCCTGAATATACTCATCATTGTCATCTTTCTGATGAGCTATCTTGTCAAGACTTTTTTCAAATTTCTCCCCTACTTCTACCAATTCTCCTGTTATCGGCTCCCTCGCCTCAACCCACTGCTGCACCCCATTCGGATAGAGCTTAACGGCGTTTTCTTTTGCAAATTTCAAATATGTGTAATAATTTTTTCTTATTTCCGACAGATCAAAAAGATCCTTTAACTGATCGAAAAAGAATTTTTTGCAATCCTCTTCCAAACGCTCTTCAGAGGGAGCAAGCTCTTCTACTTCGTGGCAGAAGGATGAAATTTTGTGATCGTTTATTATTGCCGCAGGCGAAATTTTAGATTTCAAAACAACACCCTCAAGGCTGCGACAACGGCTTAGAGCGACATATACCTGCCCGTGCGAAAAAGAGTATGCGGCATCTATTATGGCTTTATCGAATGTAAGCCCCTGACTTTTATGAATGGTGATGGCCCATGCGGTTTTGAGGGGATATTGGAAGAATAATCCATCAACTGTCGTTTTTATTTCTTTAGTCTCGTTGTCGATTTCATACTTGAGATTCTCCCAAAGTGCAGGCTCTACCTCTATCAGCTCGCCTGTATCAGAGGTTGTCACCTCAATCTGTTCATCATCGATACTCGTAACTTCTGCCAAGGTGCCGTTTACATATCTTTTTCGTGGATCCGGATCGTTTTTGGTGAACATCACTTGCGCCCCTTTTTTAAGGGTTAGAACCTCATCTTGAGGGTACATATTTTCGGGAAAATTGCCTGTAACGGTAGCATTGTAAGTATATTCGGGGTAATCTATTGCCGCGAGGCGGGAATCGTTTATTTTTCGAACAGTGCTATTGTGAGTGGAGAGGATGATGTATCCATCTTTTTCTTTAAAATCGGGTAAGTAGCGAGTGTTCAACAGATCGAAATGCTTCATTGTCATCCTATTTTCGCGTACCGCCGAGAGAAGGTCTATAAAGACTCTGTCACTCTGACGATAGATGTGCTTAAATTCGATGGAGATGTATGGGTTCTCTTTTAGAACTTTGGAGTCGAAGAAATAGGGCGAAGAGTAGTATTTTTTCATTATTTCCCACTCTTCATTTTTTACCACCGGAGGGAGCTGCTGCATGTCGCCGATCATCAAAAGCTGAACTCCGCCAAAGGGCTGGGAACTACGCCTAAGTTTTTTCAGCACAGAGTCTATTTCATCCATCATATCGGCCCTTAGCATACTGACTTCGTCAATGATAATCAGCTCGAGGGATCGGATCATTCTGAGCTTTTTTTTCTGGAACTGAAAACGATCCTTATTGCCGAAAGATTGTAAATGTCTGAATTCGGGGAGGAAAATACCGAATGGAAGCTGGAAAAATGAGTGGAGGGTCATTCCTCCGGCATTTATGGCAGCTACCCCGGTAGGAGCGAGTACCACCTTTCTTTTCGGAGATTCTTCAACTACCTTTTTTAAAAAAGTAGTCTTCCCCGTACCGGCTTTTCCTGTTAAGAATATATTTACTGATGTGCTCTGGATATATCTCCAGGCAATATTCTGCTCACTTGTCTCTACCTCTGTCATAGTACCTTCAGATTTTATCCAAAGGTATGAATTTTTTAATTAATCTCGTCTGAAACCTAAATAATAAATCAATGTGGCAAGAGCGGAAAGTGCTGCTACCAAATAGGTCCTTGCTGCCCATGACAGTGCTTCTTTTGCCTGAGAAACTTCCATGGAACTCAGCGAGCTGGAACTTTCAAGCCATGCAAGGGCTCGGTGGGAAGCGTTATATTCGACAGGAAGGGTGATGAGGCTGAACAGAAGTACCATTACAAACATAGCAATTCCGATCCAAAAAAGAACGGGAAAAGACTGAATCATAAAAATTCCTATCAACAAAACAATCTGTGCCCACATAGAAGAGAACTGTACTATTGGCACGAGTGCCGTACGGAGTTTAAGAGGGGCATATCCTTGGGCATGCTGAAGGGCATGTCCACATTCGTGGGCTGCTACGGCTGCGGCAGATACGCTATTTGACCCGTAAACGCCCTCGCTCAGGTTGACTGTCTTATTGGCAGGATTGTAATGGTCTGTCAGCTGACCTCTGACTGAAGTGACCTTTACATCATAAATGCCATTGTCTCTCAACATCTTTTCCGCTATCTCTCTTCCGGAGAGTCCCCCCGGGGATACAACCTTAGAATATTTCTTAAAAACACTGCTTAGCTTAGCCTGAACGGCTATACCGACTATGGCGATAATTATTATCAAAAGAAATCCACTATTCATATTTTTCAATTTTTAATCCTTTATCTGCAAAATTCTCGCCATAATACCATTTATTTGATGCACTCCACTACTTTAATATTAATGTAATACCAATCATTTTTACTTCTTCCTATAATTTCATCGATTATGCTATCTATCGGGATGTTTTTTGTACTTTTGCTATTAAGATTATGATGATGAATTCTCAAAGAATAATTATGGGCATTGACCCCGGAACGAATATTCTCGGCTTTGGGGTAATCCTCGTGGATAAAAAGAAAGTTCACTTGGTGGATATGGGTGTTATTGATCTTAGGAAAGCAGGGGATCATTTTTCTAAACTTAATATCATTATGAGCGAGGTGGGAGATCTTATAGATAAGTACAAGCCTGATGATTTCGCTGTAGAAGCACCTTTCTACGGGAAAAATCCACAAGTCATGCTCAAGCTGGGGCGTGCCCAGGGAGCAGCTCTTGCTGCGGCATTTTCAAGATCTGTTCCGGTATATGAGTATGCGCCGAGAAAAGTCAAAATAGCCATTACAGGCAATGGTGCCGCTTCTAAAGAACAAGTCGCCATAATGCTGGAAAAAACTCTTCAAACGAAGCTCGAAACGAAATTTCTCGATGCATCGGACGCTGTCTCGATAGCCCTCTGCCACTTTTACCAGCTCACTAATCCTCTTTCAGACCTCCAGACATCCACTTCGTGGAATGATTTTCTGAAAGCCCACCCAGAAAAGGTTAAATAGCTATTTAAGCAAATTATTATTATCTTTATACGCTGATTTAATTTTATAAAAAATGAAAAAATTTATCTTATTTCTCGCCGGATTTGCATTTTTAGCGACATTTTCGTTTGCTCAGGAAGACAAATTTCAAGATTTCGGAAAAGCTATTTATATGCAGGATGTAGCCAAAGTGAAAGAACTCATAGACAGCGGCATTGATCCGAACCAAAGCCAGAATGGCGATGCACCGATCGGTATTGCCATACGGCGAAATAATATGGAAATTTTCAAAATGATTGTCAATCACCCGAAATTTGAGGTGAATAAAAGATACGAAGAACGCCAGTTGGGTGACGCCCTTCATATTTTCAGCAAGAGTGCTATTGCGGATGCTGTAAATGTGGCAAATCTCGAAATGGTCCAGACTCTTCTCGACAAAGGAGCCGATGTAGATGCCGTTATAAGACATACCACAGTATCTTCAGGTCAGACTTTTAAAGAGGCTGAAACTTCGGTATTTTTGAATACGCTCCTTAATACATGGTCAAAAGATAATAATAAAATAGCCGAGCTTGTAGAAGCAAAAGTTAAGAAGCCGAAAATGAAACTGAACACCAACAATGAATTTGAGGGTTCTGTAGATCAAATAGCTTTATGCATCAAAGGTGCATATCCTGAATATGAGAGTGTGCTGATAAGTTTCATTAAGAGGAATTTCGATGTGAATTTCACTATTCCCGTTACAGATCAATCCATTAAAGTGCTCCAAAGTCAGGGGTTGACACAGCAGATTGATTTTTTGAAAAAATACGGTTCCAGAAGACTGCTCGATATGGCGGTGGAGAGTAACCGTCTGAAACTATCCCAATGGCTCATAGACAATGGTGCAAAAATCGATAAATGGGGCGATAAAGGGGGATATTTGTGGAATTATGCTTCAAGTATCGAGATGATAAAACTTCTTGTCAAAAATGGAATAGACATTAATACCTGCAGCCCCGGGAGTAATTTCAATATTTTACAGCTTAATATCAAACGACTTGAGCCGAAAGATTTTGAGGAATTGATAAAAATGGGGGCAGATGTTCATCACAAAGATGCGATGGGGAAATCGGTGCGAGATCATGTTCCCTCAGCCCCTCTTTTACCGAAAAACATAAAAAAGAATATCAAAATCCTCGAAAAATATGAAGCATCAGATAATAACAATAGGTAAAGAGGTAAGTTCGGTATATCACGCCATTAAAGAGTTTAAACCCGATTTTCTTCACTTCCTCATTACGAAGGAGGTGTCGGAGCAGCATCTGAAAGTGCTTGATACCCTTCAGGAGAATATCCAATGGAAGGCCTATATGATCGACGCATACGATGGGGCAAGTGTCATAAAACAATGTCGTAGAATCCACGAGGATATAGCTTCTATGCCACAAGAGGGTGAAACTGATATTACATATAATCTTTCTGAGGGGACGAAAATCATGTCTATGGCTGCATTCTGTGTCGCTAAAGAGAAAGGGGTTAAAGCGATATATCTTACTCAGACAGGTGAGGTGGTGGATCTTATGACTTTCAAATTGAGTGCCCTTTCAACCACCATTGACAACACTGAGCTGCTTAACCTCAGCGGAAACAGACTTTGGACCTATATCAGTGTCCACCAGCTTCCGGAAAGCGCCGTCCAGACTTCCTATGCAATCAAAGATTTTATCGAGAGATATCGTTCCGATTATTCCAAAATTCAGAATTATTTTCGCTACCAAGCCAGAAGGCAAATAACAAATCTCCCATCTACCTTTGATGCAGGAGATGGACTGAAAGTCACAATTCAGCGCGGGAGGGTGAAAATTTTTAAGAAACATCGTCCTCTTTTGAGCCTTAGCCACCACAATAGCGTATATCTCTTCTTCGGTGGCAGATGGTGGGAAGCCCTTGTCGGCTCACAAGTCAAAAAATGGGTTAACTTGAAAGGAAAAGGGACTGAGGCGTGGCAGAGCGTAGTATTTCAGTCAACCAATAATAACGATAAGGTTAAAAACGAAATAGATGTTTTGATTAACAATAACAACAGTCTTATCTTTCTCGAATGTAAATCAGGTCATATTTTTCAAGAGGATATTTACAAAATCAACTCTGTCAAAAACACCTACGGAGGAGAGATTTCTACAGCAGCATTAGCAAGCTACTACCCGTTGGAACCACTAATCAAAGAAAAGTGTGAGGATCTGGGTATTCACTATTTCGCCCCCGAGTCCGACAATCAGCGACATTCTTTCATCAATACTCTACCGCAATGGCTCAATAAAGTAAGCGAATGCATAGAATTATAGTTCATTAATCACACTTGAGAGATTCAACAGGATTTGCATAAGCTGCCTGAAGACTTCTGAGTGTTATTATGAGAACGGTAATTATGAAGATGGCACCGTATGCGGCGATGAAAATCCACACCGGAATCGGACTCTGATAAGTAAAATTCTTAAGCCATATTTTAATAATGACTATCGATATAGGTACTGCTACGATGAAACTAATCGACATTATCTTTATATAAACGATATTAAGCATCATAAGTATCTGATTTACAGTCGAGCCCATAACTCTGCGCAAGCCTATTTCTTTTCTTTTAAACTGAGTTTCGAAATAAATAAGGCCCAAGATACCTATTATGGAAATAAATACAGACAATGCACAGAATATGAGAATCATAGTACTCAGGGCATCCTCCTTGGCGTAAAGACGACCGATATTTTCATCCATAAACCGTATATTGATATCGTCATCGGTAGTAGCGGGTGACATCTCCTTAATAGACTCTCTGATATGCACCATACACCCTTTCAAATCAGCTTCAGGGGCGAGTTTAATATAGCAGAAAGAGGGATAATACCACATCTGCGAACCGAAAACATATAATGCTATGGGGGTGATTCCATAGTTAAGTGGCATAAAATTAAAATCTTTTACTATTCCCACTACCTCACAATCATCGACATGACCATAGAGTTTTTCTCCCACTTTAAAACCGTATGATTTGACAGCTGTTTCATTAAAAATAAATGACCCTGCCGCTTTGGTGTCATCAGACTCGGTGAAATCTCGCCCCTCCACCACCTTCATTCCGAAAAAGTCGATGAAATTCGGAGCTACCGGGAAGCAGTCGAACTGAACATCTTCCCCTTTATACCCTCTTCCCCATCCCATTTTACCATTCGATATAATCATTCCGCTTCCAAAAGTAGCATCGAGAATCTGCGGATTCTTCTGTAGCTTGGATGTGAATCCAGCCCTATCTGAAGAGATATTATTATTAACACTGACTGTCAATATGTTTTCGCTCGTATATCCCATATCATATTTCTTCATATATTTTGACTGTATATTCATAAACAGAGCTACGATAATCAGGACAAAAGATATTACATATTGAAAGAGAATCAACCCGAAACGAAGAGCCCTCCCTTTCGGAGAGAGTGAGAAGCTCCCTTTCAGAACAAGTGCGGGGGGAAACGAACTGCTATAAACAGCAGGATAAACTCCTGCTACTATTCCTGTTATTACGGCTATCGCCAATGCGACAATGATAACAGGTATATTGTCCGACAGGACCATCGAAGCAGAGAAAAGCGAACTTATCGAACTTCCTGCGAGAAAATGGATAATTATCAGGGACAAAAAAAAGGAAATTAGGGATATGGCACACGCCTGCAAAATTTTCCTCACTCTTATCTCAAAATTGGTACTACCAAGCACTTTGCGCGTATTTATATCCTTGATAACTAAAGGAATACTCGCTATGGAAAAATTTATGAAATTAATGATAGCTATGAAAATTATCAGAATGGAAACGCTCAACAATGTATAAAGAGTAGCTTTATTGGCCTTCTCGGCCCAGTCATACCTGACATTTTTCGAATAATGAATATCGGCAATGGGGGTGAGAAATATTTTGCCTTTTACCACAGATAAAAGAGAATCTCTATCAAGTGAGAGAATCTCATCGGAGCTCTCTTTAACCATCACTTCAGCAATCTCGTCAATAATCTTGCCTATATTGTCGTTATTGTTGATTTTTATAAGTGTGCTATAATTATAATTTGAGTAATTATCATAGTTTTCTTTTCCTATTTCAGCTATCAATCCATTCTTAAACGAACAGTTAAGGGGAAGATCCTTATAAATACCAACTACTGTGCTATTATTTCCATTTTCCGATATTATAATTTTTCCTATCGGATCTTCATTCCCAAATAATTCTTTAGCTGTTTTCAGTGACATCAAAACATTTCCAGGTTCTTTCAGCTTTTCAGAATCACCGGAGACCATCTCCATCCCCAGCAGAGCGACAATAGGGGCAGTAGCCGTCTCCATATTGATGCCTATCAGTGAAGCATCGGGACTCTCGCTCTTTCTGAATTTGTAAAGATCGGAACCATTCATTTTTGAAAGTTCACACAACTCTTCAATATCGGGACACGCCGCCTTTATATTTCTTGCCAAAGGCCTCGAAGTATTAGCTGAACGCATCGAACTCCCCTCTTGCTGATGAAATGTATGTTCAAAACGATAAATTCTATCATAATCTTTATAACATTTGTCATAATTCATATCATAACTAACCTGGATTATTATTATGATAAATGCTACAAAAGAGACTGTCAATCCGATAATATTCAGACAATTGGAAAAAGTGGCCTTCGTAAATTTCATTACTATTTTTAGATTTAATTATTCCCTACCTATAGCTTTTACCGGATTTTCACGAGAAATACGGAAAGCTCTTAAAAATACTACTATTAATATTACCGCCAGCAGACAGAGAGCCGACAGGATAAAAATCCATGGGGAAAGGGGTATCTTCTGCGAAAACTGCTCTATCCATTTAGAGGCTATGAAATACGATACCACACATCCTGCGATAATGCTCGGAATCGAGATATAGAGCATATTTTTTGAGAAAAGTTCATAAATTTCCGAAGGAACTGCTCCGTTCACCTTCCTTATGGCGATTTCGCGGCTGCGGCGAAGAATTTCGTCATTGGTGTAACCGATAAGCCCTATCAGGGCAATGAGGAGGGTGATTATCCCCCCTACAAAGACTGAGTCTCTCACCTGCTGAGCTCCTTGGTACAGGGCTTGCATCTCTTCGGCATAGGAAGCCACTGAAACGCTCTTGTTGGGAATATTCTTCTCTACTACCTGCTGCACCATAGCGATACTCTCCGAATCAAAGTATTTCAGTTTAACCAAAACGATACTTACATATTTATCATCCAAAAACATTATGCTCGGACGGATATCGGGGTCAGCTATCGATCCTATCTTAATATCGTTATATACACCTGATATGGTAAAATAATCGGTACTGCTTTGACTGTGTTCTGTTATAATTATCTGTTTCCCTACTGCCCCTTCACTCCAGTCAGTGTAGTTATTCATTTTATCGACAAAAGATTTACTAACAATCACATCATTCGGCAATTTCGGTTCATTACCCTCGACTATTTTTATTCCCATCATCTTCCAATAACCCTCGCTATACCCATAAAGATCGGCGATATTGAAAAGTTCTCTTTCATCCCCCGGCAGAAAGATGTTATTTCCGCTTGCGTACCACACCGGCACCGTATATTGCGCCGTTTCCACCCCCATCACTTGAGGAAGAGCCTTCAATTCTGCAATTGCCCCATGGATATTATCTACTTTAGCACCTGACACACTACATACCAATAGATTATCATAGTTATATCCCGGATCATCGTTTGTCATCATATTGTATTGTCTTATAATCACTATAAGTAGAGATATAAGGATGGCAGAGGCTATTATCTGCACTGAGAGCAATACGAGTTTCCATCTCCTCTTTGTCTCTTTATAACCTCTGAACACCGATGATACCGGTACTTTTTCAAAAATATATGCCGGTATGAAACCGGAGATAAAGAAGACAACGATGCAAACCCCTGCCGAAATAAGAAGAGCCTGCATTGAAAATACGGAGGAGAAAGATGCTCCGATAAGCTCCTCAATCTTCCCCCTGAATGCGAAAATAAGCACTACTGCTACCGCCAATGAGACAATGATATTGATCAGTGCCTCCGCAAACATTATCCCCCTGATGTTGTTGCCTTCGGCACCATAACACTTGCGTATGGCTACCTCCTTCCCTTTCGAGATCAAAGTAGAAATTACTATAAGGATATAGTTCATCAAGGCGGTAAAAATCAGGATAAAAGCTATCAATGAGAGCACAATGTTCATATTTCTGATATTCGTATTGCCCGAATGAATCTCATTAAAAGGTTTCAATATGTACCCAAGTTCCAAACCTGACTCCCTTAACTCTTCAAGAGGCTGATTATCCTCCTGCATCTTTCTTATTGCGGCAGCTGTCTGGGGCCCGTAAGGATCCATATCAGGGGTTACTTTCACATAAGCGCGATAGCGATCGTTACCGACCCAATTTTCACGACTTTCTTTCCGATAAGTCTCCATCGAGATGTAAATATCGTATTTCACTACAGAATTTTCAGGAATATCCTCAAATACTGCGTCTATGACAATGGGGGCATTCAAAATTCCGTCACGAAAGATTGTTTTTCCCATAGCCTCTTCCACTCCTCCGAGTTTCTCTGCAGTACTTCTGCTTACAGCACAATGCCAAGGCTGAGAAAGTGCTTTCACCAAATCTCCTGCAATTACGGGACGGGGGAGCACCTTGAAATAATTGGTATCAGCACATATCATCGAAGCAGAATACTTCTTCATATCTTCGGTGAAAATATAATCCTCTCCAACTCCCAGCCATGTGATACGGGTAGCAAATTCAATCCCGGGGACATAGTCTTGAAAGCCGAGGGCGATAGCACCGCTCACCTGATTAAACTCTCCTTCATCCTTTTTCCCTTCCTCTCCACGCTCAATAGTAGAGGCAATTATATAAATTCTATCGTTGTCAGGATAGAAATTTTCATAAGATGATTCAAAAAAGACTTTCGAAATGAGAATTATTCCCACCGCAAGTCCAAGCCCCAATGAGAGCACCTTAATAATATTCTTGTTTCCCCTGTGGAAAAAGTTTCTGATGGCCAATAAAATACTTTTCATATAT
>CAZSXE010000042.1:0-12747 GCA_964611185.1 uncultured Muribaculaceae bacterium
AGAAAAGGCCGACTAAAAGCAATTTTAGTCGGCCTTTTCTACTTACTATTATGTGAAACTAAATTCCTTGTTCTTCTTTGCGCTTGGCGACCATCTTGTTATAGTCATCCATGGATGCGACAATGAGTCTTTCGTAATCTCTCATCCCTGTACCGGCGGGAATTAAGTGACCGCAGATAACATTTTCTTTCAACCCTTCGAGGTTATCAACTTTGCCGCGAATGGCAGCATCGCTGAGTACCTTGGTGGTTTCCTGGAATGAAGCGGCCGACATAAAGCTGTTGGTTCTCAGGGCGGCGCGGGTGATACCTTGCAGTATCTGATTGGATGTGGCGGGAATCGCATCGCGAGCCTCTACCACCTTCATATCCTGACGCTTGAGAATAGAATTTTCATCTCTGAGTTTACGCAGGGTAACAATCTGTCCCGGTCTCAATTCTTTTGAGTCTCCGGCATCGGTGATTACTTTCTTGTCGAAGATTTCATCATTTTCCTGATTGAATTCCCATTTGTCCACTAACTGTTCGGGAAGGAAGCGGGTATCACCCGGATCGACAATCTCTACCTTACGCATCATCTGTCTTACAATGATCTCAAAGTGCTTATCGTTGATTTTAACACCCTGCATACGATATACTTCCTGTACTTCGTTAACTATATATTCCTGTACCTTGATAGGTCCCTGAATGGCAAGTATGTCCGAAGGGGAAATTACGCCGTCTGAAAGTGGCATTCCTGCCCTCACATAGTCATTCTCCTGAACAAGTATCTGCTTGGATAATGGAACGAGGTAGTGCTTCTCTTCTCCGGTCTTGGATCTAACTATAATCTCACGATTACCGCGTTTAATCTTACCCATAACCACTTCTCCGTTGATTTCGGATACAATAGCAGGATTTGAAGGATTTCTCGCTTCAAACAACTCGGTAACTCGGGGAAGACCACCGGTGATATCGCCTGATTTGCCGATGGCACGAGGAATCTTGACTATTACATCTCCCACTTTTATGGCTTGTCCGTTCTCAACCATGATATGAGCGCCTACCGGAAGGTTATATTGTTTGATTTCTTCTTCACCGTTCATTATCTTAATGGTAGGGTTCTTGGATTTATCACGAGATTCGATAATCACTTTTTCACGGTGTAGCGAATATTCATCCGCTGCCTCTTCTCTATATGTAACACCCTCTATAAGACTGTCGAGCTGTGCTTTTCCGGCAACTTCTGAAATGGTAACAGCGTTGTAAGCGTCCCATTCGCAGATTTTGTCCCCTTTTTTCACTATTGTGTCATTCTTCTGGTAGAGTTTGGCTCCGTAGGGGATATTGTGCTGAGAAAGGGTAATACCCGTGTTCACATCTACAATAGCCATTTCGGCAGTACGCCCGATGACAATATCGTGTTCACCTTCCGCATCAGTGACGGTAATTGTTCTGAGTTCTTCAAACTCAATACGACCATCATATCTTGCTGTAATTTCAGATTCAGAGGCAGTACTTGATGCAGTACCTCCGACATGGAATGTACGAAGAGTAAGCTGTGTACCGGGTTCCCCAATGGATTGTGCTGCAATAACTCCCACCACTTCACCTTTTTCCACCATTCTGCCTGTGGCAAGATTTCGTCCGTAGCATTTGGCGCAGACACCTTTCTTCGATTCGCAAGTCAATACCGAACGAATTTCTACTTGCTCGATAGGTAACTTACTTACTTGATTAGCAATGTCTTCTGTTATTTCTTCACCGGCCGGGAGAATGAGTTCCCCTGTCAGCGGATTGTAAATATCATGAACCGAGGTTCTACCCAATATTCTCTCTGCAAGCGATTCTACGATTTCGTCTTTATTCTTAATGGCGGTAGCAATCTGTCCTCTGAGTGTGCCGCAGTCATCTTCGTTAATGATTACATCGTGTGATACATCGACAAGACGACGGGTCAGGTATCCTGCATCTGCTGTTTTCAATGCAGTATCTGCAAGACCTTTACGGGCACCGTGTGTGGAGATGAAGTATTCGAGAACTGAAAGACCCTCTTTGAAATTGGATAGAATAGGGTTTTCGATAATTTCAGCTCCGGTAGAACCGGATTTTTGAGGTTTTGCCATCAATCCACGCATACCGCATAGCTGACGAATTTGCTCTTTGGAACCACGGGCGCCGGAGTCAAGCATCATGTAGATGGGGTTAAATCCATCCTGATCCGACTCAATGCGTTTGGTTACCATATTGGTCAACTTGGAGTTTGTATTGGTCCAGATATCAATTATCTGATTGTATCTTTCATTGTTGGTGATAAGACCGAAGTTGAAACTGTTCTGTATATTCTCGACATCTTTGTAACCCTCCTCGATCAACTTGCTCTTTTCTTCAGGAATAATAACATCTGCAAGGTTGAATGAAATACCCCCTTTGAATGCCATAGTGTATCCGATGGATTTAATATCGTCGAGGAATCGAGCTGTGCGCGCTACTCCGCATGACTTTATCACATATCCGATAATATCGCGAAGAGATTTTTTGGTAAGGACTTCGTCAATATACTCTACATTTTCAGGAACTACCTGGTTAAATATTATTCTTCCTACTGTGGTATCTTTCTTGATAAATGTCCCTTTTGAGAGGTCCGTTTTATCTTTGGGTAATCTTACAGATACCTTGGCATGAAGATCTGCTCTCCCTTCATTGTAGGCGATAATGGCCTCTTCAGGGGCATAAAATGTCATACCTTCCCCTTTTGAGCCGCTTCTTGGTTTGGTTATATAGTATAACCCCAAGACCATATCCTGAGAAGGAACAGTAATAGGAGCACCGTTAGCAGGGTTCAAAATATTGTGCGAACCGAGCATAAGCAGCTGAGCTTCAAGGATAGCAGCATTTCCCAAAGGGAGATGGACTGCCATCTGGTCACCGTCAAAGTCGGCGTTGAAAGCGGTACAGGCAAGAGGGTGCAGCTGGATAGCCTTACCTTCGATGAGCTTAGGCTGGAATGCCTGAATACCAAGTCTGTGCAGGGTAGGAGCACGGTTAAGAAGAACGGGATGTCCTTTCATCACATTTTCAAGTATATCCCAGATAACAGGCTCTTTTTTATCTATAATCTTTTTGGCAGATTTAACAGTCTTTACAATTCCTCTATCTATCAATTTCCTGATAATGAAAGGTTTATAAAGCTCAGCCGCCATATATTTAGGTAATCCACATTCGTGCATCTTTAACTCCGGACCTACCACAATTACAGAACGAGCTGAATAATCGACACGCTTACCGAGTAAATTCTGACGGAATCGTCCTTGTTTACCTTTTAAGCTGTCTGAGAGCGATTTCATAGCTCTGTTGGCTTCTGTCTTAACTGCATTTGATTTCCGGGAATTATCAAATAGAGAATCTACAGCCTCTTGAAGCATACGCTTTTCATTTCTGAGGATAACCTCAGGAGCTTTTATCTCTATAAGTCTCTTTAATCTGTTATTGCGGATGATTACCCTTCTGTACAAATCATTGAGGTCGGATGTAGCAAAACGCCCTCCGTCAAGTGGAACGAGAGGTCTCAGATCGGGTGGAATGACAGGGACGACTTTTAATATCATCCATTCAGGTTTGTTGATCTCTTTCGCTTCACGGAATGCCTCGATGACACTTAGTCTCTTGAGAGCTTCAGCTTTTCTCTGTTGAGAGGTTTCTGTTTCCGATTTATGACGGAGTTCATAAGAAAGTCCGTCAAGGTCCAAATTATGCAGTAGGGTGAAAATGGCTTCTGCACCCATTCCGGCGATGAATTTGTTAGGATCGGAATCATCAAGCGACTGGTTCTCTTTGGGGAGTTTATCTGTAATTTCAAGATACTCGTCTTCCGTAAGCAATGCAAGTGGCTCTATTCCAAGTTCTGTAGCGGCACCCGGCTGGATGACTACATACCTTTCATAATAAATAATCGATTCAAGCTTTTTGGCGGCAATACCCAAAAGATAACCGATTTTATTGGGTGTGGAGCGGAAATACCAAATATGTGCTACGGGAACAGTAAGGGTAATATGCCCCATTCTTTCTCTGCGCACTTTCTTTTCTGTTACTTCAACTCCGCATCTGTCGCAAATAATGCCACGATAGCGTATCCTTTTATATTTACCGCAATGACACTCGTAATCTTTGGAAGGACCGAAAATTCTTTCGCAGAAAAGTCCGTCACGTTCCGGCTTGTAAGTACGATAGTTAACAGTTTCAGGCTTTAGTACTTCTCCGGAGGATCTTTCACGGATCTCTTCCGGAGATGCTAATCCAATACTTATTTTGCTGAAATTGCTTTTAACCTTAATCTCTTTTTTAAAAGACATATTATTGATTTTTCAAATTTTCAAAATCCATTAATTAATCCAAGTGAATGCTTAGCCCGAGTCCGCGGAGTTCATGAAGAATTACATTCAATGCTTCAGGAATACCAGGGGCAGGCATAGGGTCACCTTTTACAATAGCCTCATAAGCGCGAGACCTTCCAACTACATCATCAGATTTGATGGTAAGAATTTCTTGAAGAATATTGGAAGCACCAAACGCTTCAAGCGCCCAAACCTCCATTTCTCCGAATCTTTGTCCTCCAAACTGAGCTTTACCTCCAAGAGGCTGCTGTGTAATAAGTGAGTAGGGGCCGATGGAGCGGGCGTGCATTTTATCGTCAACCATGTGTCCGAGTTTGATCATGTAGATAACTCCGACAGTAGCAGGCTGGTCAAATAAATCTCCTGTTCCACCATCTCTCAGATATGTTTTACCATATCTCGGAAGGGCGGCCTTGTCAGTATATTTGCAAATATCTTCAAGAGTAGCACCATCAAAAATAGGGGTGGCAAATTTTAATCCGAGCTCTTTTCCTGCCCATCCGAGCACTGTCTCGTAAATCTGTCCGAGGTTCATACGGGAAGGTACACCGAGGGGATTAAGAACTATATCCACAAGTGTCCCATCTTCAAGGAAAGGCATATCCTCATCCCTTACAATTTTCGCAACAATACCCTTGTTTCCATGTCGTCCTGCCATCTTATCGCCTACTCTAATCTTTCTCTTCTTGGCTACATAGACTTTGGCAGTCTGCATAATGCCTGAAGCAAGCTCATCACCGATGGTAAGATTGTATTTTATCCGTTTCAGATTCGCATCGTACTCCTTGAAAGCGATGATATAGTTGTTGATCAGTTTCTTGATCTGGTTGTTGGCATTCTTGTCTGAAGTCCATTTGACAGGGTTAATATCCTCATAATTAATGGCTTCCAAGCCACTGCGAGTAAAATCTTCTCCTTTGGCAATAATTTCTGCTCCGTAAAGATCGCTCACGCCGCTGCTCTTTTTACCGTCCACAAGGATACAAAGCTTGTCGATAAAGACATCTCTAAGTCTGACTGCTTTCACATTAAAATCTTCTTCTGCCTGAACAATCTCCGCTTTCACATTGTTTTTACCTCGCTTACCTCCCTCCTTAACTGCTTTGGCATAAAGATTTTTACCAATGATGGTCCCTGTGAGAGAAGGATGAGCCTTTAAAGAGGCATCTTTAACATCTCCCGCCTTGTCTCCGAATATAGCTTTAAGCAATTTCTCTTCCGGAGAGGGGTCGCTTTCACCTTTTGGGGTAATCTTACCTATAAGAATATCACCGGGGTTGATTTCAGCACCTACCCTTATAATACCGTTTTCATCGAGATCCTTCGTCTGATCTTCACTTACATTGGGAATATCTGATGTGAATATTTCATTTCCGAGTTTTGTCTCGCGAACATCCAATGTATATTCATCCACATGGATAGAGGTGAAAATATCTTCTCTGATAATTCTTTCTGAAAGTACGATAGCATCCTCGAAATTGTACCCTTTCCATGGCATAAATGCTACTTTAAGGTTTCGGCCGAGGGCCAATTCACCATTTTGGGTGCCGTAACCCTCTGTTAGAATCTGACCTGCTTCTACTTTATCCCCTTTCCTTACAATAGGTTTTAGGAAAATAGTGGTACTTTGGTTCGTCTTTCTGTAGATAGGAAGATTATATACGGTGATTTCGGGATCGAAACTAACAAACTTTTCTGCATCGGTCTGCTCGTATTTAATACGGATTTCTTTTGCATCCACATATACGATTTCACCTTTTTTCTGTGCAGTTATTTGTGTTCTTGAGTCACGGGCAACTACACCCTCAAGTCCTGTACCCACAATCGGAGCTTCGGGCTTAATAATGGGAACTGCCTGACGCATCATGTTGGAACCCATGAGGGCTCGGTTAGCGTCGTCATGCTCAAGGAAAGGAATCAATGATGCAGCCACAGAAGCGATCTGATTCGGGGCAACATCCATATAGTGAACTTTATCTTTAGTTACAACAGGATAGTCTGCTTCATAACGACATTTGATTCTTTCGTCAAGAATATCTCCATCGTCATCAAGATTGACATTTGCTTGAGCTACCATCTTGTCCTCTTCTTCTTCCGCACTCATATAGACATAGCCGTTGGGGCTCATATCTACTTTACCCTCTTCTACCTTACGGTATGGAGTTTCGATGAATCCCAAATCATTGATTTTGGCATAAACGCAAAGAGAAGATATCAGTCCGATATTAGGTCCTTCAGGTGTTTCGATAGGGCAGAGGCGGCCATAGTGAGTGTAATGGACATCTCGTACTTCGAATCCTGCGCGGTCTCTTGAAAGACCTCCAGGTCCCAATGCAGAGAGACGGCGCTTGTTAGTTATCTCAGCGAGTGGATTGGTTTGATCCATAAACTGAGAAAGCTGACTTGTGCCGAAGAATGAATTGATTACCGAAGATAGAGTTTTTGAATTAATCAAATCGGTGGGGACAAAAACTTCATTGTCTCTGACATTCATCCTTTCGCGGATGGTGCGAGCCATCCTTGTAAGCCCTACGCTGAACTGATTGGCCAATTGTTCGCCGACAGTGCGGATACGCCTGTTGCTCAAGTGATCAATATCATCAACAGTAGCTTTAGAATTAATCAACTGAATAAGATAGCGAATAATCGCAATAATATCGGGCTTTGTGAGAACTCTTACATCCGAAGGGGTATCTAACGAAAGCTTGCGATTAAGACGATAGCGACCTACCTCTCCCAAATCATATCTCTTGTCTGAGAAGAACAATTTGTCGATAACATCTCTTGCAGTGGCCTCATCGGGTGGTTCTGAATTTCGAAGCTGCCTGTAGGTATAGAATATGGCTTCTTTTTCTGAATTGCAGACATCTTTTTGGAGGGTGTTGTGGATAATGGCAAAGTCAGTAGTATCCACATCTTCCTTATGCACTAAGATAGTGCTTACACCGGAGTCTATGATGGCTTCTATATTGTCTTCATCAAGAATGGTACCGCGTTCCACGATAACTTCTATTCTTTCAATATAAACAACCTCTCCGGTGTCCTCGTCAACGAAATCTTCGTTCCAGGTCTTGAGGACTCTCGCTGCAATTTTGGAACCGATATATTTTTTCAGATTGGTCTTTGTCACCTTAATTTCGTTGGCAAGATCGAAAATGTCAAGAATATCCTTATCATTTTCATATCCAATGGCGCGTAAAAGTGTGGTGACAGGTAATTTTTTCTTACGATCGATATATGCATACATGACATTGTTTATGTCAGTGGCAAATTCGATCCATGAGCCTTTAAACGGAATTATCCTTGCGGAATATAATTTCGTTCCGTTGGCATGGAGGCTCTGTCCAAAAAACACACCCGGTGAACGGTGTAGCTGTGAAACTACTATTCTTTCAGAACCATTGATGACAAAAGTGCCTCTCGGTGTCATATATGGAATGGTCCCAAGAAATACATCTTGGATGGATGTGTCAAAATCTTCGTGTTCAGGGTCAGTACAGTAAAGCTTTAACTTAGCTTTAAGAGGAACACTATATGTCACTCCTCTATCTATACATTCTTCGATGGTATAGCGGGGAGGATCAATGAAATAATCTATAAATTCGAGTACGAAATTATTGCGAGTGTCCGAAATGGGAAAAATCTCCTGAAAGACTTTAAACAGTCCTTCATTCCTGCGGTTTTCAGGTGTCGTATCGAGCTGAAAGAAATCTTTAAATGACTTTAGCTGAACTTCGAGAAAGTCCGGATACTCAAGAAGAGCTTTTGAGGTCGCGAATGTAATCCGCTGATTGTTAATTTTTTGCGACATTTTATGTGGCTTAGTTGAAAATAAACTTAAAAAAACGACAAAAAGGTTTAGAGCCTTGTAAGGCTCTAAACCTATAGGTATTCCCTATGGTTGGGGAGAGTAAGTTTATTTAATTTCAACTTCTGCTCCAACCTCTTCTAACTGTGCTTTAACTTGTTCAGCTTCGGCTTTTGAAATTTTCTCTTTTACGGGAGCCGGAGCTTTGTCAACTAAATCTTTAGCCTCTTTAAGTCCAAGACCGGTAATTTCTTTAACGGCCTTTACTACTTGAAGTTTTGCCTGACCTGCTGAAGTAAGAACTACATCAAATTGAGTCTGTTCTGCTTCTGCGGCGGCACCGGCTGCGGGAGCTGCAACAGCTACAGCAGCAGCTGCTGCGGGTTCGATTCCGTATTCTTCTTTAAGAACTTGTGCTAACTCTTGAACTTCTTTAACAGTTAGATTTACTAAGTCTTCTGCAAATTTTTTAATATCTGCCATGGTTTTTAATTTTTAATTGTTTCTATTATTTTTATTATTCTTTTTCTGATAAAGTCTTTACGATACCTGCGATTTTTCCACCTGACTGTGATTGCAGAGCGGAAATAACATTCTTGGCAGGAGATTGTAACAGACCAATGATATCACCGATAAGTTCTTCGCGTGATTTGATGTTAATAAGCGTTTCAAGATAATTAGCACCAATGTAGGCACATTCTTGAAGTAACGCCCCTTTTAGAACCGGTTTACCCATCTTAGCGCCATATTCTTTGATGATTTTGGCGGGTGCATTGGGAGTCTCGGTAAACATAATTGCGGAAGATCCGGTAAGTGTAGTGCTAATATTTTCAGCTTCAGGAATATTCAGTTTATTAATAGCTTTAATAAACAAAGTATTCTTTACTACCATCAATTTTATCCCTTTCTCAAAACAAGCGCGACGGAGGGCAGAAGTGTTTTCTGCATTGAGACCCGCAATGTCTGTGATATAAAAATTGGGAGTAGTCTCCAATTGTGAAGCAATCTGGTTAATAATTATTTCTTTTTCCTCTTTTCTCATAATATAAATTATTATTCAGCTGCTGCACTGATGGTTTTACTGTCAATATTAACGCTCGGACTCATGGTAGAGGAGAGATATATACTTTTAATATATGTCCCTTTGAGAGTCTGAGGTTTTAGTTTTACTATTGTATTGAGAAGTTCCTGAGCATTGTCTGCAAGGGCCTGTGCCTCAAAAGACGATTTTCCGATGGTTGCATGAACAATACCGGTCTTATCGACTTTGAAATCTATTTTACCTGCTTTCACCTCTTTAACAGCGTTACCTATTTCCATGGTAACTGTGCCGGTTTTAGGGTTAGGCATGAGGCCTCTCGGACCGAGAATACGGCCGATAGGGCCTATTTTACCCATAACTGAGGGGGTACAGATGATAACATCTATATCTGTCCAGCCTCCTTTGATTTTCTCAATAAAATCATCCAAACCTACAAAATCAGCTCCCGCTGCTTTAGCTTCGGCTTCTTTATCAGGTGTACATAGAACCAATACGCGGGTAACTTTTCCTGTTCCGTGCGGAAGAGTCACAACGCCACGTACCATCTGGTTAGCTTTACGAGGGTCAACGCCAAGACGAACTGCAAGATCAACCGATGCATCAAATTTAGTAAAGGTCATATCCTTAACCAATTTGCAAGCTTCAGTCAGCTTGTACTGTTTTTGACTATCAACTTTCTCGACAGCTATTTTTTGATTTTTTGTTAACTTAGTCATAGCGTGTGATTATTTTACATCATCAGGAAAACTTCCTGTTACGGTTATACCCATACTTCTTGCAGTACCTGCTACCATGCTCATCGCAGATTTTAAGGTAAATGCATTCATATCAGGCATTTTATCAAGAGCTATCACCCTCACTTGCTCCCAAGTAATGGAAGCGACTTTAGTACGGTTAGGCTCCTGAGATCCTTTTGTTATTTTTGCTGCCTCTTTTAGCTGTACGGCGATAGGGGGCTGCTTAACGACGAAAGTAAAAGACTTATCGCTGAAAACAGTGATAATTACAGGTAAAACCTTACCGGCTTTGTCTTGGGTGCGTGCATTGAATTGTTTGCAGAAATCCATAATATTCACACCCTTAGAACCTAATGCCGGTCCTACTGGAGGTGATGGATTGGCAGCTCCGCCCTTAATCTGCAACTTAATAAATGCGGCAATTTCTTTAGCCATAATGTTGTTGTTTATTCTTTAACTACTTGAACAAAATTCAATTCTAACAAAGTCTTTCTACCAAAAATTTTAACCATTACTTTGAGTTTCTTCTTGTCTTGAAGAATCTCTTCAATGGTACCGTCAAATCCGTTAAACGGGCCGTCAATGATTTTAACTGCTTCTCCTACGAGGAATGGAGTGATATTCTCCTCTTCCTTGTCGAGAAGGTCGTCCACACGACCTAAAATCCTATTGACTTCAGAGGTCCTTAGGGGAACTGGCTGTCTGTCCGTCTTTCCGCTCACAACTTTTTCGGATAGGAATCCGGAAACATTGGGAACATCACGGATAACATGCTGTAATTCTCCCGTCAGATGACATTCAATAAGTACATAGCCGGGAAAAAATATTCTTTCCATGCTAACCTTTTTGCCATTTTTTACCTGGAAAATTTTCTCGGTAGGAATCAAAACTTGGGATACATATTCATCAAGGCCAAGTCTCTTGACCTCATTTTCAATGTATTCTTTCGCCTTTTTCTCCTTACCTCCTGCAGCACGTAAAACGTACCATTTTTTGGTATTTTCACTCATAATTTAGTACAAAAGTTCGTAAATAAAAGTCATTAAATGCCTGAAACAAAAGTCCATTGCAAAAATGACAGCAGCGAAAATCACACTTGCTACCATAACTACCAATGCGGAGCTCTGGAGCTGTGACCACGATGGCCAACTTACTTTTTTTGTCAGCTCGGTGTAAGACTCTTTTAGATACAAAGTTATTTTGCTCATTTTTTTATTTTTGCAGACATCTTACAAGTGGAAGCTTTTATAAGACATCTTTTGTTAAAACGCCCGATGCGTAACCTCCGGTCGTTTTGCAGGGGCAGAGCGAATCGAACGCCCATCAATGGTTTTGGAGACCACTATTCTGCCATTAAACTATGCCCCTAAAAAGTTCGCAAGACTTTCTTGCGAACTTACTTATTGTCTTTCTGAATAATTATTATTCAAGAATTTTAGTTACCTGTCCTGATCCTACTGTACGGCCACCTTCACGGATTGCAAAACGAAGTCCTTCGTTAAGAGCAACAGGGTAGATAAGATCAACGGTGATAGAAACGTTATCGCCAGGCATTACCATCTCTGTTCCTGCAGGAAGAGTGATTTCTCCTGTAATATCAAGAGTACGGATAAAGAATTGAGGACGATAGTGATTGTGGAAAGGGGTATGACGGCCACCTTCGTCTTTCTTAAGTACATAGATAGAAGCCTCGAATCTCTTATGAGGAGTGATAGTGCCCGGATGAGCGATTACCTGACCTCTCTTAACTTCTTTCTTATCTATACCGCGGAGAAGAAGACCAACATTATCACCGGCTTCACCTTCGTCAAGAATTTTACGGAACATTTCAACACCTGTTACAACAGATTTTTTAGGTTCTTCACCAAGTCCGATAATCTGAACTTCATCACCTGTCTTAACGATACCGGTCTCAATACGACCTGTAGCTACTGTTCCACGACCTGTGATGGAGAAAATATCTTCAACAGGCATAAGGAAAGGCTTTTCGTTATCGCGTTTGGGAATGGGAACGTATGCATCAACTGCATCCATAAGTTCCATAATCTTATCTTCCCATTGCTTGTCTCCGTTAAGTGCTCCAAGAGCAGAACCACGGATAACAGGGGCATTGTCACCGTCAAATTCGTAGAATGAAAGAAGTTCACGAACTTCCATCTCTACAAGATCGATCATTTCAGGATCGTCAACAATGTCAACTTTATTAAGGAATACCACGATTCTCGGTACATTTACCTGACGAGCAAGAAGAATGTGTTCACGAGTCTGAGGCATAGGACCGTCAGTGGCAGCTACTACAAGAATAGCACCGTCCATCTGAGCTGCACCTGTTACCATGTTCTTTACATAGTCGGCGTGGCCCGGGCAGTCAACGTGAGCATAGTGACGATTAGCTGTCTGATACTCAACATGTGAAGTGTTAATGGTTATACCACGTTCCTTTTCCTCAGGAGCGTTGTCGATAGAGTCGAATGAACGAACTTCTGAAAGACCTCTTTCAGCCAATACTTTGGTGATAGCGGCAGTCAGGGTAGTTTTACCGTGGTCAACGTGACCAATGGTACCGATGTTTACGTGCGGTTTGTCCCTTTTAAAAGTTTCTTTTGCCATAATAGTGAATTTAATATTAAATTGTGTATTTTACATATAAATAAGAGCCGGTGATGAGAGTTGAACTCATGACCTCTTCCTTACCAAGGAAGCGCTCTACCACTGAGCTACACTGGCTTTAAGAGAGCGGAAGACGAGGTTCGAACCCGCGACCCTCAGCTTGGAAGGCTGATGCTCT
>CAZSXE010000043.1:0-11946 GCA_964611185.1 uncultured Muribaculaceae bacterium
AACTATACTTCGTCAAAAAACGCTAATCGTTATTCATCTGTGGAATATCCACACTGTTTTGGTAATCTTCGAGGAGGTAGCGGCTGTAGAAGTCGGCCATTCTCCAGAAGAAATATTCGTTCATATTGCCGAAGCCGTGACGCTGACCGGGGAGGTAAAGCATTTCGAAGCGTTTATTTGCTTTAATAAGAGCATTTACCACTCTGGTGGTGTTGGCCGGGTGAACATTATCATCAACATCGCCGTGTACTAAAAGAAGCCTCCCTTTGAGATTCCCCACAAGTTCCTGATTCGTCTTAATACTGTAATTGAAAGTAGTATCTCCCTTTTCTGTAATTTTCTCAAGGACTCCGTGATGAGTCTCGCTCCACCATCTGTTATATATACTGTTGTCGTGGTTTCCGGCACAGGAAACAGCTACTTTATAGAAATCGGGGTAAGTAAGAATGGCAGCAGTGGACATAAATCCTCCGCCGGAGTGCCCGTGAATACCCACTCGATTAATATCAATGAAGCTATGCCTTGCGGCCAATTGCTGGACTGCCACTTTCTGATCCTCGAGACCGTAGTCGCGAAGATTACCGTAGCCATAGTTGTGATACCATTTTGAACGATTCGGGTGACCACCACGATTACCAACTGTAACTACTATAAATCCTATCTGGGCAAGGCGGTCTATACGGGTCATCCCCTTGGACCAAAAATAGTTAGTAGCTTCTGTCTGAGGACCGGGATATACATATTCTATAATAGGATATACCTTAGTAGAATCGAAGTCAAAAGGTTTGTACATAACTCCGTACAAATCAGTAATGCCGTCTGCCGCTTTTACTGAAAACGGCTCCGGAAATTTATATCCTGCCATAAGAAGTTGAGAGAAATCGGATGTCCCAAGATCCATCACCTTGCGCCCCATATTGTCATACAATACATTCTCAGGTGCAGTATCCACTCTTGAAGAGCTGTTTACAAAGAATTTGGCATCATCGCACATATACACTCTGTTGTCATAATTTCCATCATCAAGGAGTTTGAAATTCGACCCGTCGAAATTGGCTCTGTAAAGATGCGCATAGTAAGGATTTTCCTTAGAATTTACTCCACAAGCGGTGAAATAAACTGTTTTGGCAGCGTTGTCAACTTTTATAACATCCTCCACATGCCAAGCCCCTGAAGTAATGGCATTTTTAAATGTACCGTCAGACCCATAAAGATAAAGATGTGCCCATCCGTTACGCTCAGACCACTGGATAACATCCTTACCTCCGTTTACCAGATTAAGACTGCGCGTCTCGATATAGGTATTCAATCTCTCTTCTATAACGACCTCCACACTATCAGAAGATACATTAACCTTGCAAACATCCACTCTTTTAAGATCTCTGCTCGAACGGGTAAGATAGAAGGTGCTATTGTCTCCAAGCCATACATTAGAATAATATTTGGCATACATATCTTTGGTCAAAAAAGGTTTGCGTTCAAAATTTATCGACTGATCCTTATAAGTAGCCGTTTTTATCGCTTTAGATGTTTTGTCTTCCATATTAAACAAAAGAGTAAATACCTTAGGGCCAGGTTCTCCCGGCATTTGATATTTATATGATTGAAGCTTGGGACGAGGCTCTGCAAGGGCATCAATAACCCAAAGTTCTTTAACCTCAGACATATCATATTTATTCATAACAAAATGCTTAGAATCGGGTGACCACAGCATATATGCTCCGTATCTTTTAGCACTATCGCGCTCCTCCATACCTCTGTAATCATCACCTCCGTAAGGACACCCCTTGGTTCCATCCTGAGTAAGGCGAGTCTCCACTACAGTACTGTCTTTTTCATCTTCCATAAGTTTACGAAGGTTAGACATATCGGTGTAATACAAATCGTACCCCTTGACATACACTACATAGCTGCTATCAGGAGAAATGGATGCCCAGCGGGGAAAATCTTTCTCTTTCTCATTGTCGGAGACATCGGTAAGTTTACCTGTATTCACATCATACTCAAAACGGAAAAGCTTTTTCTCCATCTCCGGACGCTTCTTGGGAGTATCCTTTTTTAATGAGTCTGATACTGCTTCTTCGTTTTTCTTCTTATCCTTTTTCTCGACCTCCATAGTGGATTGAATATCAAATGTAAAGATATGGTCATCTTTCAATTTGAGATTCTGAAAAGGGATATGAAGAGCATCGAAAGGGTCACGGGTAATTTCGGTGATCTGCATCGCAAGTTTTTCAAGATTGAAAATTTCTCTCTTAGTTTTAGCCACAGGATCGACTATATAATACTGAGTTCCTTGAGATGTTTTCCACTGATACCAGAATTTATCGGAATTTTCAAACCAGTTGGGTCTGACACTCAAGGAATAGACCATTCTGCCGAGCTTCTTTTCCGAAAATCGTTCCGCAAGATCATAATTGGCCTTAATAACCTTATTCTGCTGAGACAATGCCGGAAGAGCGTTAAACAGCGATGCTGCAATAATTATTGCTAATAAATATTTTCTCATATTATGGTGTTTATTAATTAATATTCTCTCCAAACTTCCTTGTTTCTCTCCCACTCTCCCACTTCCATATCGGATATCTCCCCTTTCTCGATTCTAAATCGCAGAGCAGTTCTCACAGGATGAATTCCGAATATACCCGCTGCTCCGGGATTGATAGTAAGCATATTATATTTCTTATCGTTGATTATTTTCAATATATGTGAATGTCCGCATATAAAAATGTCAGGCCGATGTGCGTTAATGAGTTCAAATGCTTTATAATCATACCTTCCCGGATACCCCCCAATATGCATCATCAATATTTTCTTCCCCTCACACTCGAAAAACTGAACAATCGGCACTCTCTCCCTTATCTGAATGCCGTCACAATTTCCATAAACCCCTATCATATACTTAAACGACTGAATATCGAGAAGTGTTTTCAAATCTCCGAAATCACCCGCATGCCATATTTGGTCCACCGGCTTGAAAAATTCTTTCAAGGTGTCATCAAAACGACAATGAGTATCGGAAAGTAGCCCTATATATGCCATTTTTAAACTTATAATTTAATAATTATTTTCTTTTTGTACAGCCACACTGCAAGCAACAAAAAGATAAGAACATAGACCAATGAGTACATAAGTGAAGCATATTCGTTGTCCCCAAATATGGAAGCGCAGCAATTGTTATAGAACCACGCTGAAAGATTGGTAGTTTTTTCTACAATAGCCCCATCCTGAACTGTCTCATAAGTCCACCTGATAACTCTGCTAAAAAGTTTCGAGAACACCCCCGCCATCACAAACACAAACAGCGGATTCATCCCGAGAGCTTTAAACGGGAAAAAGGCTTTCTCCCTCCCTTTTATATCTATGAAATAGATAAACAAAGCAAGCATCAGAATAGCCCACCCACCGGCATAGAAGACATAAGAGCCTGTCCACAGAGCCTTGTTTATCGGAAGCCATATACTTAATACACAGCCTATTCCCAGACAAATAAGGCCTGAGGTATATAATTTGGCGACAGCCTCAGTCTTTTCGGGAGTGATGCGTATAATCTGCCCCATAAGAAACCCGAGCAAAACTGTTCCGGAGCCTGAAATCACCCCAAGCAGCCCCTCCGGATCGAATGGGATACCGAATCCGTGATATACATGATTTTCGCCCAAAAGGGCAATGTCTATCTTGCCTGAAATATTCCCTTCAAGTGTACTCCACCCCTCTCCGCCAAAAACTCGAAGGATAATCCAGTGTACTGCAAGCAGCAATATGAGAGCTATTGAAATTTTTTTCTGACTTTTCAGCCATAAGGCAATAAAACCCCCCACCACATAGCAGAGTGCTATCCTCTGAAGCACCCCGAAGATTCTCAAATGCTCAAGCCAATAAACATAATTTTCTCCGAAAGTCATCTCAGGATCGGGATAAGTGGGATAAAAAGGGAAAGCATTCAGCCCAAGCCCCACAAGAAAAATCAAAATACCTCTTTTCAAAAGTCTCCATATAGATTTACGATCGAGCTTTTCCTCGTGCTTGGCAAACGAAAAAGCCATAGCAACACCTACCACAAACAGAAAAAAAGGAAACACAAGATCTGTGGGTGTGCATCCGCTCCAAGGAGCATGTTTTAATGGTGAAAAGACATATTTCCAAGATCCGGGGTTATTAACCACAATCATCCCTGCCACAGTCATCCCCCTAAGGACATCAAGTGCCACATAACGATTAGATTTTATCTCTGCCATAACGATTTAGATTAGTATGCAAATTTAACAAAATTTAAGAATATCACCCCTTACGATATATGTGCGACACTATTTCAAATCCCCTTTTTTCAAAAAATTTATGAGCCGGATGATTTTCCTTCCCCGATTCGAGATAAAAATCTCTCACTCCACGGCTTGAAAGCCAATTCATCCCCTCATCAAGAAGAGCCTGCCCCACACCTTGATGTCGAGCAGTCGGAAGTACAAGAATATCACATATAACTCCATAAGGATCAGCCCCATCCTCTTCAATCGACACCACTGTAAATCCCTTGATTTCATCATTATCCCCTTTGCAGACAAAAACAGAAGAATCGTCTGATACGATTTTTTCTTTAATATATTTTTCCCACATTTCAAGTCCGTCATCAGCAGTAACATTGGGAGCTTTAGCTACCCCCATCTGTATTTCTCCATGAGAAATATACTGAGGCTGCGATTTTAGATTGTTCCAAAAAATGTCTGAAAGTGATTGAATATCTGCCTCATCACCCGTTACTATTTTATTATTCATTATTTCTTTTTCTTTTTTCTTTCAGAGAACATAAATACAAGCATAGTCAGCAATCCGGTCACAATGAGAAAGATCGTTATCCATATAATTCCGGAGCTCAATCTGTCTGAACGCACCCCTATACTCGCAAACAACGGAATACTAAGATCCTGAAAAACAATTTCAAAAAGAGATGCCACCGAAATACCTCCGAGTATGATATTCAAAAGAGTTCCCTGCCTCACACCCCTTGCCTCACTTATATTTGTAAGAGAATTATCTACCCTTTCCATCATACTTTCGAGTTTCTGCGACTCCGCTTCGATAGAAAGCCTCTCCATCGTTCTATCAAACATTATTTTATGCGAAACGAATTTGGAATATTTGACTGCGTCCAATTCCATAAGGAGTTTGGTTATTTCGAGATTCAGAGTAGCATTGTTTTCTATGGAACGCTCCGGATTAGAATATGCCTCTCCAAGGACCGAATCCAGCAACCTGTCATTGGCATACATAACAGTATATTTTTTCGCTAAAATCATCTCAAGAATAAGAAGATACTCAGGCCAAGAAACATGGTAATGACTTCTCTCTTTGAGATGCTCCGCCCAATCCGTGGGAGATTCCTTTCCTCCTCTGAGCCCATAAGTCCCGAAGACCACACACACATTCTGGTTTGCAAGGATCAAATCATCAGTATCGATGGCAATATTGCTACCACATACATCATCAAACGATTCTATGGTCCTGTACGGCCACTCAGCAGGATAAAGGGACATCAGCCCCACCAATTCTCTCTTATGCTCATCGTTGATATGAGAAATGATATTTTCCTCTTTGAGGGTAGAAAAAAGATTATCATAATGTTTTACACTCTCCCACACATCCACAAAGGCATAACTCATATCGTGAAGCCTCGTAAAATCAGATTTCTTTTTCATTTTGCTAAAAAGAATATCGTGGCTGCATCTAAGTATGTTTTTCTTATAACGGATAAACACCTCATTCATAGAACTGCGCCCAAGGCTGAGATTATCAAGGGCAACCGGTTTTGAATCTATTATCCAGTCCCCATCCTCATCAAGATAAAGGTCTGATATGCTTACATCATTAACTTCAAGATTAATATTTGTCGCTTCGGCATCATCATCACTCCCCCAATGCTCCGCACCGAGACTCAGGGAAATCATCTCTATAAGATGGTCTGTGGTGAGCAACTCCGATTTCTTACAATAATCCCCATCAATTACCATTCTGTATGTAAGAGAAACAGTCTTATTAAAGAAGACAGACATCTCTACATGAATATGACCGGAAATATCCACCTCATAAGGATCATCAAGGTGAATAGAGAAGTTAAATCCCCTTAATTTATATCTGTGGACGGGCCTGTGGGCAGGATCATAAATAAATATCTGTTGATCAATAGCCGAAACATCGGGGGTCAAAAAATCTTTACTGACCCCATCAAGATACTCACATATATTTTTCCTTTCTTTAGGCTGCTGCTCTACCGAAAAAATTTGAATATATACCAGGGACATCCCGTCATACCTCAGCCCTTTCAACTCATCACTGTTACAGCACCATTTATCTTCATTATTCTTCATAGCTCCAACATTCTTTTCACAGGGATTATAGCCCTCCGTGCAATGCCACTCTCGACCGAAACCACATATTGCTCTTGAGCCAATGCCTCGTACAAGCTCTGTAAAGTAGTCATTTTCATCGACTTGCAGATAGTTTGAGAGTCTATTGGAATAAATTCTTTATCAGGGTTGTCTTTTCTTAGTTTATGTAGAGCGCCACTCTCCGTGGCAATAAGAAACCTTTTCTTCAAAGATTCGCGTGCGTGCTTCATAATTCCCGAAGTGGAATAGATAAAGCAGCTCGGATTGGAAAGTATCCTTTCATCAGAAGAGCAAGAGGATTCGGGGTGGATGAGAACATCTGCATCGGGATACTGTTTCATCATATCAAGCACAACTTTTGTCGTTATTAAATGATGAACGATACAGTTACCATTCCACACTTCCATTTTTCTCCCAGTCGCTTTCGCAATATAACTACCAAGATGCTGATCCGGCACAAAAAGAATCTCCCTGTCTTCAGGGATAGACCTTACCACTTTCAAAGCATTGGCAGAGGTGCAGCAAATATCTGTTTCACTCTTAGTCTCTGCAGTAGTATTGACATAACTTACCACTACACCCCTCGGGTGCAATTTTTTCCAGCTGCGAAGCTCTCCCACACTCACTCCGTCTGCAAGCGAACATCCCGCTCCGAGAACAGGGATAAGAACTTTTTTGGAGGGAGAAAGAATAGCAGCTGTCTCAGCCATAAAATGAACTCCACAAAAAACTATTACATCAGCTTGAGTAGAAGCAGCTTTTCTTGAAAGTTCGAGAGAGTCTCCGAGAAAATCGGCAATATCCTGTATATCGGGATCGGAATAATAATGTGCAAGCACAATAGCATTCTTCTCTTTTTTCAATCGAGCAATCTCTTCAATAATTTCTTGTTTATTCATAATTATTTTACTTGAATGTTCATACTTATATCCAATGCTTTTACCGAATGAGTCAGAGCGCCTACGCTAATAAAATCGACACCGGTAGCTGCCACAGAGCGCAACCGCTGAAGATTCATATTGCCGGAGGCTTCAGTTTTGGCTCTTCCCCCTATTATACCTACTGCTTTCTCCATCGTCTGGTTATCCATATTGTCAAGCATAATAATATCTGCTTTCGATTCGATTGCCTGCTCCACTTCAGAAAGATTTGTGGTCTCCACTTCGATTTTGATCTTCGGATCAATATGGGCACGCACCTGATTGACCGCCTTGGAGATAGATCCTGCCATTTTTATATGATTATCCTTTATCATAGCCATATCGTAAAGGCCCATTCTATGATTTTCTCCTCCACCGTCCTTTACGGCCATTTTATCAAGCACTCTCATCCCTGGAGCTGTTTTTCGCGTATCTAAGAGCTTGGTCTTGGTACCTTCAAGCTCCTTCACATATTTTGAAGTCTCGGTAGCAATTCCCGACATCCTTTGAAAAATATTGAGAGAGAGTCTCTCACCGCGAAGAAGGGTAGGGTAAGAAGCATCTATTTTTAAAATAACATCTCCTTTTTTTACACTATCTCCGTCAGAGACATACTGTGTCCATATAATATCACTTTGAAAACGGTTAAAAACCATCTTCACCACACTAAGTCCCGAAATCACACCGTCTCCTTTTGCTGTCATTGTGGCCACAGCCTGCGATGACTCCGGTATAATGGAATCTGTCGTAATATCTCCTGTGTTTATATCCTCCTCGAGAGCAAGATCTATTAATTTTTCAATCAAATGTTTATATTCCATATTTATTGTATTTTAGCATTAACAGGCATTGTCGAAAGACTTTCCCCCTTTTTCTGAACTGTGTGCAAGGCAAATTCCTCTTTTAATATAGGATAGTCTTCTCTATAATGTCCCCCACGGCTCTCTCTTCTGAATCGCGCACCGGTCATTATTAAATATGCTACCGTAAGTAATCGGCGCGAAGCTTCGTCATAATACTCGTTTTTGACTTCACCGAGCTTTTTATACTCTGATTTAATCAGATTCAACCCTGTGGAAAGAAGTAACTCAGAGCGGATAATGCCTGAGCAATTGTTCATAGTGTGAGCAATCTGACTCTTCAGTGCATAATATTTTTCTGCCGCATCGGAATTTTTAATGAAACCCATTGCAAAATCGGGGAAACGCATTATATGTTCACACTCTTTTGATATCGCAATGCCTCTTTCTGCAAAAACAAGACATTCAATAAGAGAATTAGAAGCAAGCCTGTTGGCCCCCATAATTCCTGTAGAAGCTGCCTCTCCGCAGACATACAGCCGTTTAATGTCTGTTCTGCCATGAAGGTCGGAGGCGATTCCCCCTACAGTATAGTGGGCAGCAGGTGCGATGGGTATCTGATCTGTAAGGTCATATCCGTATTTGGCACATTCGGCATATATCGTGGGAAATCTTGATTTAATTTTTTCGGGGTTCAGATGCTTTAGAGAAAGGGTTACATAAGGTCTGTCGTCTTCAGCCATCTGTTTAAAAATGGATCGGGCTACGATATCTCTCGGTGCCAATTCGGCAAGTTCGTGAATAGGGAGCATGAATCTTTTTTTAGATTTATTAAGAAGATACGCCCCCTCTCCCCTTACCGCCTCGCTTATCAGATAAGCTCTCGGAGAATTTTCAAGATACAAAGCGGTGGGATGAAACTGTATAAATTCCATATCCATTATACGACAACCGGCATTATAAGCCATCGCTACCCCATCGCCGATAGTAGTATCGGGATTTGTAGTACGAGTATAAATCGCAGATGTTCCGCCTGCCGTGAGAAATGTATGATCCGCATATATCAGTTCTTCTTCCCCTCTTTGTTCATCATAACATCTTGCCCCATAACAAATTCCATCCTTCACAAGAAGATCGATGACTGTCATATCCTCTACCACTGTTATATTGGCATCAGCCTGAACCTTGGAAATAAGAAATTCGGTAATGAATTTTCCTGTAGAATCTCCTCCGGCATGAAGGATTCTATGTCTGTGGTGCCCCCCCTCAAGCCCGAGAGAGAGTTTTCCGTTCTCTGTATCGAATTTCATCCCCTCTTTTATTATCTCCTTTATACGAACAGGTCCTTCATTGACCAAAATACTGACTGCATCGTTCTCACAAAGTCCTCTACCTGCGATGATTGTATCCATATAATGAATTTCAGCATTATCTTCTGATGTTGAAACTGCGGCTATGCCTCCCTGCGCATTATATGAATTACTTTGGCGAATCCCCTTTTTTGTAACAATTAGAACGGAGCCGAAAGGAGAAGCCTTGTGGGCTGTATAAAGACCGGCTAATCCGCTACCAATAACCAAATAATCAACTTTCTTCATATATCTTCCTAATTGTAAAGTAAATATGGCTCTCTCTGCTTTTTAAAAGTCTCTACATCTCCCATCCAGCTCGCCTTAATTTCGCTTGCAGAACATCCATCCATAATCATCTCTTTTATATAAGCTCTTCCGGTGAGCAAAGTAAAGAAATTTCTAAAAAAATCTTCTCCCATTTGGAGATTATTATAAGCATCGATTACATATTCAAGATTAATACCATTCTTTTTTATTATATCAATCGACGGTTCCGTCCTCAAATCCACTCCAAAGCATAGTTTGTCAAGCTGAGGTGGGTTTTTAGCTCCAGGGATACTTTTGGGAGTAAAAGAATATGAATATCCTTTCATATCGGGATGTCCGTACATCTGAAAAGGATTATCAGTACCTCTTCCCAGACTGACCGGAGTTCCCTCAAAATAGCAGGTAGAGGGATATAGATAGACAGAACGCATATCGGGAATATTAGGAGAAGGTTTAACAGGGAGAACATATTCACTTTCGTGACTATAATTTTCACATTTTATCACAGTAAGGTCACACTTTGCCCCATTTTTAAGCCACCCCTCTCCATTTATCATCAGAGCTAATTCGCCCAATGTCATCCCATGCACAATGGGAATAGGGAGCCAACCTACCCCCGATTTATACTTCATATCGAGTATTGGTCCGTCAACATAAAAACCGAGAGGATTAGGTCTGTCGAGAACAATAAATTTTTTTCCATACTCAGCGCAAGCATCCATCATCCTCGCCATAGTGGCATTATAGGTATAATATCTCACTCCCACATCTTGTAAATCAAAAATCATAACATCAAACTCCTCCATACTCTGCTCAGAAGGGCCGTCTATCCCTTTTTCATATAAAGATCTGATGGGAATTCCGGTTTTTTCATCTATTGAGCTACCGACATGCTCTCCTGCATCTGCCACCCCTCTGAAACCATGTTCGGGCGACATAATCGACACTATATTTACCCCTTGACTTAAAAGGGTATCGACCAAATGTGTCTTTGCAGAGACCATCCCTGTCTGATTAGATAGCACGGAGACCCTTTTGCCTTCAAGAATTGGAAGATACTTATCAAAAGATAGAGCACCCACATTTATCTCATTTTCTTTACAGGAGGTCAGCAAAAGAAGAAAAAGTGGAAATAGAACAAATTTTTTCATATAGGATATATATAATATTTAGAAATCAATCTGCCGGGAACCATCTTCCTTTACAGAAATAAACACTTTTAATGTCTCCTCGGGAAGAAGCTCTTCTATTTTCTCAGGCCACTCCATAAAGCATATTCCGCCGCTATCATATACATACTCGTCGAAACCTATATCTATAGCCTCTTGAATTTTGTTAATTCTATAAAAATCAAAATGATACACAGCCCTTCCTGAATCGGTACAGTACTCGTTTACGATGGTAAAAGTGGGACTATTGACCACATCTTCCACACCAAGCACTCTGCATAAAGCCGTAATAAAAGTCGTTTTTCCCGCCCCCATCGAGCCGTAAAAAGCAAAAACAGACGAACCTTCGGCCATTTTTAAAAAAGTAGCCGCAGCTTCATCTATGTGAGAAATGTCATTTATGAGAATCTTACTCATTTTATAAAAACTTTCAAAGTTATAAAATTTTTAATATTTTAAGGTGCAAGCCCCTACAAAAATAGGCAAAAATCCGCATATCTTTCATTTTGAAATAATTAAATATTGATCTCAGAATATCAATAGTTCGTTAATTTTTTGGTTTTTACCCAGCGTTCCTAACGCCTTAGAATAAAAGTTCTTTGAAAATAGTGTTATTTAAATGTGATTTCGGGAGTTTTCCGAACATCAAAATAAATCTTTCTATGATTGCAGCATTATGTAGGAGCATTTTCATTGAATCGGCCTCAAAAAGGGGGGTCAAACGCGGATGAGGTATTCAGAAAATTGTGGTCGGCCTCAAAAAAGGTATGTAAACGAGGACGAAACTAAAAGCCGAAATGCAAAGATTTCTGAACGGGTTAAGTGGTTTAATAGTCGTTTTTATAACTTTTGTATCTAATTTTTTTGCCATATTTAGGTGGAAAATCAGACGATTAACTAACTATTGCATTGATATTTAAATATTTATAAAAATTTTAACGAACTATCAGAATATAATACACAGTAGATAAAATTCTTAATTGTCCTCCCTCCCCCCATAATGTGTGGCTTAGGGAGAGTCTCAGCCGCACCAGACAAGTTATTGCGAAGCAATG
>CAZSXE010000044.1:0-2571 GCA_964611185.1 uncultured Muribaculaceae bacterium
AACATTAGTATCAAAATAGTTATCAAAATAGAAGTAGAGGATTTGGCTATATGATTTGGGTACTGATATCCAATATTCGCCATAATAATCTCTTTGGTCAGGGGAAGTGTTTTGATGAATAAATCCTGCAGCAGGAAGAAACATATCTGTCCCCAGGACTTTACCTGTACCCCACCATCCGTCCACAGCATCTTTTACGGGCCGGTTAGTATATAAAGTATTGGGACTTACGGCAGATGTGTAATTATCAATAATGGTTTGGTCTGTGGTCTGAGAATCTATGGGTTTTGATTGAGAATTGATAATAATTCAATATATATGCTTAATTATAAATATGTTATCGCGATAGATTAACATTTTGGTGTCAAACTTGATAAATTCTTATTAATCAAATTTATTTTCCTATTGAACCTTTTCCTGCTGAGTGGCCAGAAGAAACTTATCGTTTTCTTTTATCTCTGTTTTGCCGTCGGGAATAATGTAATCGTCTCCTCGTTTTATCATAATCACAAGGATTCCTTTCGGCATTTTCATATCGGAGAGGGTATTGCCGTGAGAGAGCATCTCTTCTGTGACATCCATATCCCATAGCTTCGATCCTATCTCTTCGGGGAATGTGATGCCGAAATCGTTTCCGTTCTTTTTTAGCTTTTCTGTGAGTTTTAATGCTTTGGCCATCTTGGGGATGGTGGTCCCCTGAATGATGAGAGATAATATTGTTATGAAAAATACTATGTTGAAAAAGAGATTGGAGTTCTCTACTTTAGCGATTACGGGGTATGTGGCAAAGAGTATCGGTACTGCCCCTCGCAGCCCTACCCAGGAAATGAAGCATTTTGATCTGACTGAGATCTTTCTAAATGGTATAAGTGTGAGAAAAACACTCACCGGACGAGCCACTAATATCATAAAGATGGCGATTAAAAGTGCAAATGGAGCTATCTCTATCATTTCGTGAGGATTTACAAGAAGTCCGAGCAGGAGAAACATTATGATTTGAAACAGCCATGTCATACCGTCAAGGAATGTGTTTGTCTCTGATTTTTTCACTAAACGATGGTTTCCCACTATGATGCCGGCGATGTAAACTGCAAGGTATCCGTTTCCTCTGAGGAGATCTGTCATGGAGTATATGAAAAATATAAAGCACAATACAAGTATCGGATAGAGAGAGGTGTTTTGGAGTTTTATTTTATTGACAACCCATACCGCTAATTTCCCGAATGCGAAACCTGCAAGGGCTCCTACGCAGAGCTGAATGATAAATTTAATGATAATATCCCAAACGGAAATCCCCTGTCCAGAATTTACAGCTCCTATCATGGCGATGGTTAACATGTAAGCTACAGGATCGTTACTTCCGCTTTCAAGCTCAAGCATCGGGCGAAGATTATTTTTCAGTCCCATCTTTTGACTTCGCAGCAGGCTGAATACTGAGGCTGAGTCGGTGGATGACATCGTGGAGGCGAGGAGAATGGAGAGTGGAAACGACAGGGCTACGGAGAAAATAGCGGAGCCTGATATGAGATAGATAAATGCTCCTGTTATTAATGCTGTCAGGATAACACCCAATGTGGCAAGTAATATTCCCGGTACTATTATAGGCCTTATCTCAGCTATACTCGTGTCCATACCTCCTGAAAAAAGGATGATGCTAAGGGCCACAATACCTATGGCCTGTGCCGATTCCATACTGTAAAACTGTATTCCGAGTCCGTCGCTTCCGAAAAACATTCCTACTATTAGAAAAAGTAATAATGCCGGAACACCGAATTTGCTCCCGGCCTTACTGACAAAGATGCTTGTAAATATGATGACTGAGCCTACTAATAAGAAACTTTCTGTGGAAATATCCATATATACACGATTAAAGTGTTAGTAAATTTATATGCTATCATCAATAATATGAACTGCATAGTGACAAATATAAAACTTTTTTATTTAATACGAGTCGGAAATATTATCTTTGCTAATAAATATAGTCACTTTTTCCATTTTATGGCATTGTGAGTTCTTAACAATAAATATTCTTATTATGAAAAAATTGTTTTTGTTATCGTTAGCACTTTTAATATTCGTATCTCTCGAGGCGCAAAATTATGAAGAGTTTAAAAAGCAACGGGAGCGTGGCCTTGATTCTCTTGAACAGCAAGCTGAGAAATTTAAGAAAGATCGCGATGCCGAATATGAGAAATTCAAGAAAGAGTATAATGACGAATTTGAAAAGTATAAGAAAAACTATGATGATTTTCTCAGTGGAGAAATATCTGTGATTGAGCTGATGGCTTCTGATGATAATATTAAGAATAAGAAGCTCGATAAGAAATTCAAACCCTCCACTACCCAGAGTACTGCCTCTAAGGAGGTGGCTCGAATTGAAAAAGAGAGGGCCTCTGTCTCAAAAATGACAGGGGAGGAGTTTCTTTCTGTTCTTTCAAAATCTGATGATAAGGTAAAAAGAGTTCAGGAGGGACTTTCTGCCATTAAGCAGCTCAACAGCTCTTTTGAAGTGACTTCGCAGGGGGCAGACTCTCCAGGTATCGAAAAGAAAGAGGTGGATGCGAAGAAAAA
>CAZSXE010000044.1:2671-10808 GCA_964611185.1 uncultured Muribaculaceae bacterium
GGAAAACCTACTGATTATAATCGTATTTCTTCCCGTTTTGGTACGAGGATTCATCCTATAACCCACCGTAAGAGTAATCATAAAGGGGTGGACCTTTCTGCTCCGAATATGACTGCTATTTATGCCACTGCTGACGGCACTATAACCGTTGCCGATTTTAGATGCGGGTATGGTAATTTTGTAAAGATTAATCATGAAAATGGATATAAGACTGCTTATGCTCATCTTCAGAAAATAGCTACTGAGAACTTTCAAAAGGTTCGCAAAGGGGATTTAATAGGATATGTGGGATCCACAGGGCAGAGCACGGGTAATCATTTACATTATGAGATATATTATTTAGATGGTCTTGTAGATCCTGAACCCACCCTTTCAAAATAAATACATGGCGGGTATGCTTTGGGAGTTGTTTATTACTTTTTTAAAGATTGGCGCTTTCACTTTTGGCAGCGGATATGCTATGATTCCTCTGATTGAGAGGGAGGTCATCGATAAGAAAAAGTGGTTCGACAGGGAAGATTTTAAGAATCAATTTACATTGGCGCAGTCGGCTCCCGGCCCATTCTCTCTAAATACTGCTGTATTTGTAGGGTATAAATTGCGTGGATGGTGTGGGGCAGTGGTTTCTGTGGTAGCTCTTGTAATTCCATCTTTTGTTATTCTGTTGTTGATAGCTGTCTATCTATCTGATTTTAGGGACAATCAATATGTAGCGGCAGCTTTCAAGGGGATGCGGCCTGCTGTTATAGCCTTGATAGCTGTGCCGTTTGTGAATTATCTTCGTGAAATGAAATCGTGGTGGAGAATTGCGTTAGCGATTCTTGCCGCTTTCGTTATATGGTATTTCGGCATCTCTCCGGTATATTTTATTATCGGGGGTGCTGTTGTGGGTATTATTGCTGCATTTGTTAAGAGATGATATATCTTCAATTATTTCTGTCGTATTTAAAAATCGGATTTTTCGGATTCGGAGGGGGATATGCTATGATTTCTCTAATCCAAAGTGAGATAGTTACCCAGCGGGGGTGGCTTACCGCTGTGGAGCTGGCAGATGTAGTGGCTATTTCGCAAATGACCCCTGGTCCTATTGCCATAAATTGTGCCACTTATGTAGGTTATCTTGTTACCGGTAATGTATGGGGCTCTTTTATTGCGACTTTCGCTACTTGTCTCCCCCCTTTAACCCTTATGCTCCTCGTTTCCAAGTTTTATGCCCGTCTTCGTGATAACAGAGTTATGAAAAGTGCCCTTTTGTGGATGACTCCGATGATGGTGGGGATGATTGGGGCTGCGTTCCTCCTTCTTAGCACGCGGGAGACTTTTTTTGATTTTGTTACGGTGGCTATTTTTGCACTATGCTTTTGGGGGGGATGGAAGAAAGTGAATCCCATATTGCTCCTTATTCTTTCGGCACTCGTGGGGTTGATTGCTTATTTCCCTTCATAAGAGGGGAAAGGTGTTACTGTTTTGATTTGTACCTGTCGAAAGCCGTCTTTATCAGTGATCTTTCATCGTGCATATCTTGGCCTGCTTCCCAAAACATAATTCCCCCTGTCTCTTTTTCGATGCAGAAATCTACTTTTTCTCTTACGAGCGGCCGTCCGTTGTAGTATATTGTGTAGGGGGTTTTACCATCGTTGTAGCTGCTTGATGTCACAGTAGCTTGGTTGGCATCGGGATCGCCTCCCTGCGATATTATATTTTTGTAGGTCAATGTGGTGCCGCTTTGTGTGATTCCGGAGGCTCTGCCGTAAATGGGAATACCTCCGACGAATTTATTGGACGAAAGTCCGCGTGTCCCGACCCAATAGTTGTAACCGGTAACGAGAAGTTCCATGGGGCTGTGGTGGATACCTGCTGAGGTGGTAGAGAAGTCGTCATAAGTCATTACATTGAACCAATCGACACAAGGGTAACATTCTTCAACTATTCCGTTGGAGATGTTTCCTATATATTTGCCGCAGGTGATGGCCATTGTGAGGAGTTTGTTCTCATCGGGAGAGTGTAGATAGTTGCTGAGTTCACGCATCAGGTAAAGGTTTCCAAGGTAACTTTGATCTCTTTTTGTGGGATATTCCCAGTCGTTGTCTATGCCGTCAAGTCCGTACTGATTTACTATATCTTTTAAAGATCGAATGAATATGTCTCGATACTTTTTTTTCATTGTCATTTTGAGAAATATCTCATGCTCTCCGTTGAAACTGAGCAATACCTTTACTCCCAAGGCTTTGCATCTGTTGGCGAGAATGTAAAGATTACCCGGCTGATGCAGATCGACAGTGAAATCATTTTTTATGGTGGCGAAAGCGAAGCAGGCAATATTCACCCTTTTTATGGATTCGTCGGGAATGGATACAGGGTCAAGTTCGCGATAATATGGGAAATATGCAATCATTTTGAACCCTTTGTTCTCAGGGGCTCGATAGAGGAGTTCAGGCACTTGTTCTGCCTCTTCGGGTTTTATCGGGCTGTCGGGAGTGATTTTGTTGCAGGAAGTGATTGCGGCTATTATGGCAGTAAATATAATGGGAATAATAAGACGATTCATAGAAGTAGTTTGATTTTGTTACAAATATATATGATTTCTTATATTTGCAGAAATTAATTATCAAGTGAAATTCAATAGGTTTTCATATATTTTTACAGTGGTTCTGCTGCTTGTTGGTTCTTCATCGCTTGTCCGGTCTCAGGATAAAGAGGATGATTTCGGTGTGTGGGCACTCATCAGTGCTAAAAAATCAGTGATTCAAGGGCTTGATTTTAAGACAAGCTGGGAATTAAGATTCAGAAACGATGCTTCGGATTTAGGATTATTCCTTTTTACAAGCGGTTTTTCCTACTCTTCTAACAAATATTTCTCTGTGGAAGCGGCATATGTTCTGATGGGAAATAACTACCATGACGGAACTTATGGCTTGCGTAACAGATTTTATGTGGCAGGTACAGGGAAATTATATGCCGGTGATTTTGTTTTCTCACTGAGAGAGATGCTTGAGGAGACTTTTTATTCTGACAAAGATCTCTCGTATGATAATTTTAATCCGCAAAATGTCATTCGCTCTCTTTTTATGATTGAATTTAAGAATCCATCATCATTTGACCCTTATATCTCTGCGGAGCCGTTTTGTTTGTTATTCAACCCCAAGCATTATGTGCTCGACAAAATTCGTTATACGGCCGGAGTTAAAATCTCTGTGGGACAGAGGAGTAATATAGGGTTTTATTATCGCTATTCTCAGCGCTTTAATAATGCTGTTTCACCTAATAAAAATATTTTCGGGCTTCAGTATGATGTGAGTTTTTAAAATATTCCTTTTATTCAAAATTAGGCATTATCTTTGTTTGTTGAAAGTATTGATTATTGATACATTTTATAAATATTTATTATGATTTATTCACATGAAGTGCAGCAGATGTGCTGCGTGGCTCAAGGGGCAAATCACGGTCCCGCACCCATTCCCGAGGAGGGAAAATGGGTTAAGAGTAAAGAGATTAAGGACATTTCAGGCTTTACACACGGTATTGGCTGGTGTGCTCCTCAGCAGGGTGCTTGCAAGCTTTCCCTTAATGTTAAAGATGGCGTTATTCAGGAGGCTCTTATCGAGACTATCGGCTGTTCCGGAATGACTCATTCGGCTGCAATGGCTTCCGAAATTCTTCCCGGTAAGACTATTTTAGAGGCTCTTAATACCGATTTGGTGTGCGATGCTATCAATACGGCTATGCGTGAGCTTTTCCTTCAAATAGTTTACGGTCGTACTCAGTCTGCCTTTTCAGAAGGGGGGCTTACTATCGGTGCCGGTCTTGAAGATCTTGGTAAAGGTCTTAGAAGTCAGGTCGCTACGATGTTCGGTACATTGGCCAAAGGCCCTCGTTATTTAGAGATGGCTGAGGGGTATTGCTCAAGACTTGCTCTTGATAAAAACAATGAGATTATCGGATATGAATTTATCAATCTTGGTAAATTTATGGACGAGATAAAGAAAGGGACAGATGCCAACGAGGCTTTGAAGAAAGTTACCGGCACTTATGGCCGTTTCTCTAAGGAGCAGGGTGCTGTTAAGTATATTGATCCACGTAAAGAATAAGGAGATAAGATTATGGCTATAAGAGAAGTTAAATTTGAAAGTCAAGAACGCAGAATGAAGCAGATTCTCGCTGCTTTGAATGCTGCCGGTATTAAAAGTATAGAAGAAGCTGCGCAGATTTGCGACGAAAAGGGTGTTGATCCTTATAAAACTTGTGAGGAGACACAGCCTATTTGTTTTGAAAATGCAAAATGGGCTTATGTGGTAGGTGCCGCTATCGCAATAAAAAAAGGGTGCAAGAATGCTGCTGATGCTGCCGAAGCTATTGGCCTGGGCCTTCAGTCTTTCTGTATCCCAGGTTCTGTGGCTGATGACCGTAAGGTCGGTTTAGGTCACGGTAATCTGGCTGCAAGATTGCTCCGTGAGGAGACTAAGTGCTTCGCATTCCTTGCGGGACACGAATCTTTCGCAGCTGCTGAGGGTGCCATCAAAATTGCAGCGAAAGCTGATAAGGTTCGTAAAGAGCCTCTTCGCTGCATCCTTAACGGTCTTGGAAAAGATGCAGCTATGATTATTTCGAGAATCAATGGTTTTACATACGTTCAGACGGAGTTCAATTATTTTACATCTGAGCTGAAAGTTGTCAGGGAGATTGCCTATTCGGACGGTCCTCGTGCCAAGGTTAGATGCTATGGAGCCAACGATGTTCGTGAAGGTGTGGCTATTATGCATAAAGAGGGTGTGGATGTTTCCATTACAGGTAACTCTACCAATCCTACACGTTTCCAGCACCCCGTGGCAGGTACATATAAGAAAGAGTGTATGGAGCAGGGTAAGAAATATTTCTCTGTCGCTTCCGGTGGAGGTACAGGGCGTACTCTTCATCCCGATAATATGGCAGCAGGTCCCGCTTCTTATGGTATGACCGATACTATGGGCCGTATGCACTCCGATGCTCAGTTTGCAGGTTCTTCATCAGTTCCCGCTCATGTGGAGATGATGGGCTTCCTCGGTATAGGTAATAACCCTATGGTAGGGGCTACAGTGGCTGTGGCTGTAGATGTGGCTACTGCATTGGCAAAATAGTCAGGTATAGTTTATTAAAGTAATTCGCCGCTTGATCTTCAGGATCGGGCGGCGAATTTGCGTTTTCTGTATCTTGCATATAATGTGGATATTCCATATTTTGCCCAGTCCATTTTTGGACTGGGCAAATCTTGGATGTAGCTCATTGATAGAGGATTAAAAAAAACGGCTTGACTGGATTTGATTTGGTATGTGTATTTTAATTATCTTTGTCCAAAATATGATATAATTATGAAACGAATACTTTTTATTTTTTCTTTTTGCCTGTTCATTTTTGCGGGCACTTTTTATTCTTATGCTCAGGAGAGCCATGAGTTGACTCTCAAGGATATTTACACGACACGGAAATTTTCTTCTAAGGGCATTTCTTCGATGAGGTGGATGAAGGATAATGTTTCTTATTCGACGCTTGAGCGCAATGAAAAAGTGGGTGGCAGAGATATTGTGCGGTATGATGTGAAAACGGGTGAGAGGAGTGTGATTGTTTCTGCTTCTATGCTGATTCCTGCTCCATCGAAGTGTGGGGTGCAGGGTGAGGCAGAAGGTCTCGATTGCCCTTCGGGCGAAGTGAAAAATAGCTCTGCGAGCAATGGTGCTCAGGGCGAGATTCCTGCAAGGAAAGATGTGCCGGAGGTAAAACCGGTGGTGGTGGAGGATTATTATTGGTCCGAGGACAATACGAAGTTGCTGATTTATTCCAATTCGAGCAGGGTGTGGAGGACGAATACGAGGGGTGATTATTGGGTGCTGAATCTTAATTCCGGGGAGTTTCGTCAGATTGGCCTTGGCTTAGAAAAGATAGAGGGCGTTTTTGAACCTTCGAGGATGATGTTTGCGAAGTTTTCTCCTGCTGCTGATAAGGTGGCTTTTGTCTATTATAATAATATTTATGTGGAGGATATGGCTTCCGGTGAGGTTCGTAAGCTGACTTTTGATGGTAGCGATGATATTGTCAATGGTACTTTTGACTGGGTTTATGAGGAGGAGCTGGGGCTTCAGGATGGCTTCAGATGGAGTCCGGATGGTCGATCTATTGCTTTTTGGAATTGCGATACTCGCGGAACGGGGGTGTTTTATATGATTAACAATGTGGATTCTCTCTATTCGAAGGTGATTCCTTTCCCTTATCCTAAGGCGGGAACTCCTAATTCGGCGGTGAAGGTGGGTGTGGTGGATATTGCTTCAGCTCAGAGCAGATGGTTTGATATTCCGGGGGATCCTCGAAATCATTATATTGCTCGAATGGAGTTTATTCCTAACTCGGGCGAGGTGATGATTCAGCAGCTGAACAGACTTCAAAATACGAACAGGGTGTTTGTGGGTGATATTGCGACGATGTCGCTGAATAATATTTATACTGATAAGGATGAGGCTTTTTTGGATATTCATGATAATATTGTGTGGATGGAAGGGGAGAAATTTTTTACATGGACGAGTGAAAAAGATGGGTGGAGGCATTTATATAAGGTGTCTCGTGACGGTACTTCGGAGAGCCTTATTACTAAAGGTGATTTTGATGTTATAGGGGTAGAGTGTATTGATCTGAAAGGGGGATATGTTTATTATTTGGCTTCGCCGCAGAGTGCTGTGGATCAGTATCTTTATCGGAGTCGTCTCGATGGGAAGGGTGAGGCTGAAAGGGTTACTCCTCAGGGTGAGGCTGGCTTTAATGGTTATTCTATATCTCCGAATGCTAAGTATGCTCTTCATACATTTAATAATTCTGTAACTCCTTATATATATGATTTGGTCTCTCTGCCCAAGCATAAAACGGTAAGGGTGCTTGAGGATAATGCTGCTTTGAAAGCTACTTATGATGCTCTTAATCTCTCGAAGAAAGAGTTTTTCAGGGTTGATATTGGCGAAGCCGTGCTTGATGGATGGATGATTAAACCGCGTGATTTTGATCCTTTGAAGAAGTATCCTGTTATTTTCTATATTTATGGTGAGCCTGCCTCTTCGACTGTTTTGAATACTTGGGGTGGGGGGAATTTGTGGAATCATTTTTTAGCGGAGCAGGGTTATGTCGTTATGAGTATTGACCCTCGCGGGACCAATATGCCTAAGGGGCGTGTGTGGAGAAAGTCTATTTATGGTGCTGTGGGGAGTGTGGGGCCGAAGGATCATGCAGAGGCTGTGGGGAAAGTATTGGATGAAAATCCGTTTATTGATAGGGATAGAGTGGGTATTTGGGGATGGAGCGGAGGGGGATCTTCTACGATGCACGCGATGTTTAAATATCCTGATATTTATAAAGTGGGTATTTCTGTGGCGGGAGTTTCTCTTCAAAATCTTTATGATACGATTTATCAGGAGAGATATATGGGGCTACCCTCTACCAACTCTGATGGATTTTATAACGGTTCGCCTATCAATTTTGCCGATGGCTTAAAAGGAAAATTTCTTCTTATTCACGGAACAGGTGATGATAATGTGCATTATCAATGTTGTGAAATGCTTATTAATAAGTTAGTGGAGTGTAATAAGATGTTTTCTCTGATGTCGTATCCTATGCGTTCGCATGGCATTTATGAGAGGCCGAATACTTCTTATCATCTATATCAGACGATGTTTAGGTTTTGGCAGGAAAATCTGTAATTTTCAGCAATTTGTTGTGTGAACTGACTATTTATTATTTGATTTATATCATAATTTGGCTAATGGGAAATTGTGTTTACGACCGTATTTTCTAACATCTTATTAATCATAATGTTACCAAATCATCCCAGTCGAAATCTGTACTGGGATGATTTGGTAATAGGGACATTATCAACGAGTTAAATAAAACGGTAACCTTGTTTTAGAACGAGACATTTAACTCAAAAATTGGTTGTACTGCTTTTGGGTTCAGTTCATATATATATTTGTTACAGAGATACTATTTTTTTGTACTTTTGTCGTTGAATTTATTCGAGATTTATAAAGGAAAGATGCCGGAGTGGTCGAACGGGGCGGTCTCGAAAACCGTTATACGGGGTACCGTATCGGGGGTTCGAACCCCCCTCTTTCCGCTGATATCCCCC
>CAZSXE010000045.1:0-1393 GCA_964611185.1 uncultured Muribaculaceae bacterium
CACACGGATGCTTCCTTGAGCGGAAAACGAGACTCGAACTCGCGACCCCAACCTTGGCAAGGTTGTGCTCTACCAACTGAGCTATTTCCGCAAATCGCTTTGGGACTGCAAATATAAGCAGTTTTTCTTTTTATCCAAAAAATTTTACTTGGGCATTGCAAAAGAGACTAAATACTTGTCTCAAATTCGCGAAGAAAGCGGACATCGTTTTCAAAATATTGGCGCAAATCACGCACTTGCCATTTCAGCATGGCGATACGCTCGACACCCATTCCGAAAGCAAATCCGGAATAAACCTTACTATCTATTCCGCAGGCATCCAGGACATTGGGGTCAATCATACCGCAACCCAATATTTCCAGCCAGCCTGTCCCTTTACAAATATTGCATCCTTTTCCACCGCAGATGTTACAGCTAACATCTACTTCGGAACTCGGCTCGGTAAATGGAAAATATGATGGTCTCATCCTTATCTGGGTGTGTTCGCCAAACATTTCGCGGACAAACATGAGAATAGCTTGCTTGAGGTCGGCGAAAGAGACATTTTTATCTATATAAAGACCTTCTACCTGATGAAAAATGCAGTGTGCTCTTGCAGAAATAGCCTCGTTTCTGAAAACTCTGCCGGGGCAAATAACCCTGATGGGCGGTTTCATTTTTTCCATAGTACGCACCTGAACAGAACTTGTATGGGTGCGAAGCAAAATAGGATTATGCCCCATAATTCCCTCATTTGCAGATTCTTGAGCTTCTTTAGCAGAAAGACCTTCGTATTTCCCCGGGGTAATGAAGAAAGTATCCTGCATATCGCGAGCCGGATGCTCCGGAGGAAAATTCAGCGCTTCGAAGACATGCCAGTCATCTTCGATTTCAGGCCCTTCGGCCAATGCGTAGCCGAGTTTGTTGAAGATGCGGATAATTTCGTCACGGGTAATGGAAATAGGATGGCGCGTACCGAGTTCAAAAGAATCACCCGGTTTGGTGACATCAAAAGCACATTGAGAGGGAGAAGGATTCTCTTCCATCGCTTTTTTCAGCTCTTCTATTTTCTCTGTGGCTATGTTTTTAAGCTGATTCAGTTTCTGACCAAACAGCTTTTTCTGCTCGGGAGCAATGGTCCTGAATTCTTCAAACAGTTTTGTGATTTCTCCTTTTTTCCCAAGAAGACGAATGCGTAATTCCTCTACTTCCTGTGCTCTCTTGGCGCGAAGATCCTCGATTTGACGAAGAAGTTCTTCAATTCTATCGTTCATACTCAAAAATTTTTGCAAATGTAGCAAAAAAGAAAATGTTATGGTGCATATAAGAATAAATAGAATCGATTGTCGCAAATTTCTCCAAAAAAGTCGCAAAAATAACGACTAAAATAGCCATATTTGCATCGTCAAACATC
>CAZSXE010000045.1:1493-10313 GCA_964611185.1 uncultured Muribaculaceae bacterium
ATAAATCAAAAATAATTATCGACGAGAGTGTTATTTCGGGAAATATTTCCGGCATAGATATGTTTACGGACGAAGAGAGTTCCGATATGAGGGAATTTGAGAATAAGGTCTCTTCAAATGCCTCTTTCAGACAAAATCTTTTGTTTACCCTCACTTATATCGAATCTCGTGCAGGAGAATTGGCTACTATTTCAGCTCTTGCCATGGATTATCTTTATGATGAAGAAGATGAAAATAATGCAAAAATGGAAGAGAGTGTCAAGGAGGTGAGAAGTGTTGCCAATAATACCCTTTTAAAGACGAAACTTGCAGTAGAGGCTTTTACACTTATGGTAAATGGGGAAAAAGGGACAAGATATGAACAGTTTTCAAGCGATGCCATAACTTCGCTTCTTCTCATTGAAAAGTACAATAAGACAGGGTATGATTTCATCAATTTTGCCACTAAGCGAATTAATAAAGAGGGGCTTGAAAGCAATCTTCATATAGCTTTCATAGCAGAGCAGTGGGCATCATATCTTGCTATGGAATCTTTTTTGAGTAACGATATGTCCAAAATGCAATCTTGGAGTAAAAGGGCGCCTATTCTCAATATGGAACAGTTAAGGAACGGTTATAAAAACTGTGTTTCTGATCAAAAAAGAGCATTTTTCGGAGCGCAGGCCATGAATTCATTCATCGCTCCGCAATACAACGATAACACATTGAGGCTTAAAGCTTTTCGCAATGAAGATGCCGTCGTGGGAATGCATACGATATGTGCCACCATGGACCAAATAAGCAAATTATTTCTTAACAGAACGGGATGGTCGGTGATAGTACTTGATGATAAGGGAGAGGTGTCCAAAGTGTGCATTATCGACAGTGACGATATTCTATCGAAAAAAATATTCAAGAATGAGAATAATCTTTCAGTTGCAGTCAGAAATGCAGAGCCGTTTACCATTAAGAATACCCTCTCGTACCGACAATTTGTCTCTTCGATTGAAATTTAGCTTCCACCACGATTTTGACTATGTCTCCCAAGAGCGACAATTTGTCTCTTCGATTGAGATTTAGCTCTTATGGCTGCTCTCGATAAGTCTTTTGGATAGTTTGTCAAATCTGATATAGAAGAATACTGCTGCGAATACAAGCCCCATCATCAGACCTATCCAGACTCCGACCGCTCCCCACTTGAATATGAACCCCATGAGATATGCGGCCGGTAAGCATACAAGGTAATATGCGCAGGCTGAGATGACAAGGGGTAAATTAATATCTTTCAATCCTTTCAACGAATTCATACTCGCCATCTGTATGGCATCGAAAATCTGATACAAAGACATGACGACTATCAATTTCCATGCTATCTCTATCACCTTCGGGTCATTGGTATAGAGAAGCGGAATCTGTTTATTTAAAACTATAAAGATGATTCCGAAGCTCCCCATAAATACAATACTCATTATTACGGCTGCCTTCCCGGCCATCCTCACCCCCACAAAATTGCCCTCGCCAAATTGATGTGAAACTCTGATAGTAGCGGCGTTTCCTATCCCCATAGCGAGCATAAAAGTAAGCGAACTCAGATTCTGTGCTATCTGATGCGCTGCAAGATGGTAGGCACTGATCCATCCCACCATAATTGCTGCAAGCGAAAATGTAAATATTTCTAAAAGTCCCTGAAGGGAGATAGGCATTGATACTTTTAGCAGCTCTTTCATGGTCTTAAATGAGAGTGGGTGCTTAGCTCTGTCTTTCATATAAGGCTTGTACTCTTTGTGTGTATATAAAAGAATGATAAATGCTACGGCAGCCAAAATTCTGCTTATCAGTGTGGCATAAGCTGCCCCTGCCACTCCGAAGGCCGGACATCCCCATTTTCCGTAAATCATTATGTAGTTGAGCAGTATGTTGAGGAGGTTTGTTATGAGAGTTATCCACATAGCATTCTTGGTGTTCCCTATCCCCTCCGAAAAAAACCTTATAGAAGAGAATATGACAGTGGGAAGCATCGATAAGACTGTGATATAGTAATAATCACGGGCAAAGCCTACGACCACCTCTTCCTGTCCCATCTTATCCATAAAATGACCGTTTACTATCATCAGGGAGCATATTATCGCAGTCATAACGAGGTTAAGCACCCCTGCGTTTTTGAACAGAGATGAAATTTTATCTTTTTCATTTCTTCCGAACAATTGCCCTGCAATGGGGGTTATTCCCTGAGAAAAACACATAGCGGCGACCATCCAGATTAGAATTATGGCGTTTGCAAATGAGACACCTGCAAGCTCCATCGGTCCGAGGTGCCCCACCATGATATTGTCTGCAAGCTGAACGACCACCTGTCCCGCCTGAGTAGCCATTATTGGAAGGGCTACCTTTAAATTTCTTTTAAAATATGGTAAATATTGTTCTTTCATAAAAGGGGGGACAAATCTACGATTTTTTTACTTTAAAACAACAGATTGTAATTTTTGCTATCTTTGTGAAAATGATGAAAAAGGTATTATTAATATTGGGCTTTTCCCTCTCCCTGTCCCTTAGCGCACAGGTGACAATAGAGGAATGTTATGAAAAAGCACGGAATAATTATCCGTTAGTGAAGCAGTATGATTTAATCACTATTAGTGAGAAATATTCGCTTCAGAACGCCTCGCGTGTATATATTCCTCAGTTTTCTATTAATGGCAGCGCCACTTATCAGACTCAGGTTTTGGAATTTCCATTCGAAATACCCGGTATCGATATTCCTGAGTTTTCCAAAGATCAATATTCGGCATATCTTGAGATGACACAGCTTATATGGGATGGAGGTGCTGTTTCTGCCCAGAGAAAAAATATCCGTGCGCAGGGGGATGTTTCAAGGGAGAGCTATAATGTGGATATGTATAAGATAAAAGAGAGGATAAACGATCTGTTTTTTGGAGTATTGTTGGTGAGAGAGCAGATTTCACAGGTAGAGTTATATCTCTCCGATTTACAGACGACTATGGAAAAAGTGAAAGGTTGTGTTGAAAATGGTGTGGCGAACAGATCCGATGAAGATGTTATTCGCGTAGAGCAGCTCACTACCGGTCAGCGTAAACTGAATCTTGAATCCACGAGAGATGCCTATCTTGATATGCTTTCGATTATGATTGGCGAAAAGCTAAGCGACGCTTCTCTTCTTGTTATGCCCGATTTCAGCGGTGTATCTTCCCCTGAAGCTTTTTTGAAACTTTCCCTTTCCGAGAACCATCGCCCTGAGCTTGCACTGTTTTCAGCTCAGTCGCAGGAGCTTCTTTCGAGGAAGCAGTTCGTTAATTCGACCGTTCTTCCCCAATTCGGACTTTTCATCCGCGGGGCGTACGGTCTCCCCGGTCTGAATTTCTTCAATAATGATTTTTCCGCTTACGCAATAGGGGGAGTGAAGATGACTTGGAATTTTGGTGGACTATATACTATGAAAAATGAGAAACGCATCATAGAGACAGGGAGGCAGCAGATAGACTTGATGCGGGAGACATTCCTTTTCAACACCTCTCTCAGCACAGTCAGGGAGAGCGCTGAAATAGCGAAGTATGTAAAAATAATGAAGGATGATGACAATATCATTGCCCTTAGGGAGAGTATCAGGCTCTCTACCGAGACAGCTATGTCTCAGGGGATGAAGAATGCTACCGATCTTATGCTCGAAATCAATAGGGAAGAGGTGGCAAAACAGGAGAAAATTCTTCATCAGATTCAGTGCTTGAAATCAATATATGAATTAAAAACAAGTATTAATAAGTAATTGTATGAGGACAATTTGGAAGTTTTTTTCATTTACGGCAGTAGCAATATCTGTGGGATTGTTCACGGGATGTGCCGGAAATGGGTACAAATATGATGCTACAGGTACATTCGAGGCTACCGAGGTGGTTGTGTCTTCGGAGGCTAATGGGAAAATTTTAGCATTAAATATTGCGGAGGGGGATGTTTTGAAGGCTAATGAGATATGTGGTGTGGTGGATACTATTTCATTGATCTTAAAGAAAGATCAGCTTGTTGCAGGAATTGCCGCTGCGGCAGCGCGAAAGCAGGATGTTCTCATACAGACTGCGTACATTCGTCAGCAGATAGAGACCCAGAAAAGCGAGAGGGAAAGGGTTAAAAGGCTCATTGCAGCGAATGCTGCCAATACTAAGCAGCTTGATGATATTAATTCTGCCATTTCCGGTCTGACGAAGCAGCTCCAGACGGCAGAGTCCAATATTGCTCAGAGCAATAATGTAATAGATGCCGAAATAGCTACTTTCAATACGCAGATTGCTCAGCTTGATGACCAGCTGAGGAGGGCTCATATTACCTCTCCCATTGACGGTACCGTCCTTGCAAAATATGCTCAGGCGGGGGAGCTTACCTCCATGGGGAAGCCTCTCTTTAAGATAGCGGATATTGGTAATATGTATTTGAGGGCTTATATTACCGCAGGGCAGCTCTCCTCTTTGAAGCTCGGACAGCAGGTCAATATTTATGCCGACTCGGGTGAGACCGACTATAAAGTATATATAGGTGAAGTGGCTTGGATTTCAGATAAGTCCGAATTTACCCCTAAAACCATTCAAACACGAGACGAGAGGGCCAATTTAGTCTATGCCGTCAAGATTTCGTTTTTTAATGACGGATATGTGAAGATAGGTATGTATGGGGATGTTAAATTTTGACAGTTATGACTTCCCATGCCATATCTGTCGATTCGCTGACCCGTTCTTATGGGAAAAATCCTGCTTTGAAAGGGGTCTCTTTCGATGTGGATTATGGGGAAATATTCGGTTTGATAGGGCCTGACGGAGGGGGTAAAACCACTATATTCAGGATTCTTACCACCCTTATTCTTCCAGATAGCGGAAAGGCTTCTGTTTGCGGTTACGATGTGGTGAAGGATTATTATAAAATTCGCAGTATCGTAGGGTATATGCCGGGGCGTTTTTCGCTCTATCAGGATCTTAGTGTGGAGGAAAATTTGAATTTTTTCAGTACCCTTTTCGGCTCTTCTGTAGATGAGAATTATTATCTGATTAAGGATATTTTTTCTCAGCTTGAGCCTTTTAAAAAAAGAAAGGCGGCGGCTCTGTCCGGAGGGATGAAGCAAAAACTTGCCCTCTCGTGTGCCTTGATTCATAAGCCGAGGGTTTTATTTCTAGATGAGCCTACTACCGGTGTCGATCCGGTGTCGAGAAAAGAGTTCTGGGGGATGCTCAAGCGGCTTAAAGCAGATGGACTGTCCATATTGGTCTCTACCCCTTATATGGATGAGGCTACGATATGCGATCGTATTGCCCTGATAAGGGAAGGGAGGTTTATGGATACGGATACTCCGGAGAATGTTATGGGTAAATTTGATAGAACGCTCCTTTCGGTGACGGGGGAGAGGATGCACGCATTGTTGAGTGCTTTAAAAAACTGTCCTGAGGTGGAGAGTGCTTTTGCATTCGGAGATCGTCATCATATAGTTATTTCGGGGGATTCTTCGGATGGCATTGCTCTTTTGAGCAAATATTTAAGCGGGCAGGGATTTTCCGATTTCAGAATTGTCAAAGACAAACCCTCAGTAGAAGATTGTTTTATGCTTCTCGATGCGAGGGATAAAAAAGGGATGCTTAATGGAAATGGCTGAAACGATAAAATCATGTAGAGTGCCGGAGGAATCGCCGGTTATTCAAGCAGTTAAGCTTACTAAGTGCTTCAATAAGTTTACTGCAGTGGATCATATTTCGTTTTCTGTCCGTAAAGGGGAGATTTTCGGCTTTTTAGGGGCAAATGGGGCGGGTAAGACTACTGCTATGAGGATGCTTTGCGGTCTAAGCAAGCCCACTTCCGGCTATGGTTCGGTCGCCGGATTTGATATTTCGAGAAGGTCTCAGCAGGTTAAGCGTAATATTGGCTATATGAGCCAGAAGTTCTCCATGTACGAGGATTTAAAAGTGTGGGAGAATATTCGTCTTTTCGGAGGTATTTATGGGATGAAGGAGAGGGATATTAATGAAAAATCGGAAATTCTTTTAAAGAGGCTCGGACTTGAAGATCAGAGGGACAGAATGGTGAGGTCTCTTCCTTTAGGGTGGAAGCAGAAGCTTGCTTTTTCGGTGGCCATTTTCCACACCCCCAAGGTCGTTTTTCTTGATGAGCCTACCGGAGGGGTGGATCCTGCTACCAGAAGAGAGTTTTGGGAGCTTATCTACGATGCGGCGGATAGTGGAATTACGGTTTTTGTTACTACACACTATATGGATGAGGCTGAGTATTGCGATAGAGTGACGATAATGGTGGATGGAAGGATAGAGGCGCTGGATACTCCTAAAAGATTGAAAGAAATTTATAATGCCGATAACATAGACCGTGTTTTCAGGCAGCTTGCCAGAAAAGCGGTGAGGCAGGGTGATTGATATTTGTATTTGTCAGTAAGGGGATATGAAACAGTTTTTTGCATTTGTAAAGAAAGAATTTTATCACATTTTACGTGATAAAAGGACTCTTCTTGTCTTGCTGATAATGCCGGTGGTGCAGATTATTCTCTTCGGTTTTGCCCTTTCTACTGAGATAAAGAATCTAAATATTGCGATTTTCGACCCTTCCAAAGATGAGGCTACGATGCGTATTTCTCGAGATTTTGGTGCGAGCAGATATTTTCAGATAGTGGAAAATGTGTCAAGTATGGATGAGATAGACAGATTGTTTTTGTCCAACAGTATCGACCTTGCTGTTATTTTTGAAAATAATTTCTATGAAAGGGCGCTTCATCAGAGTGATGCTTCTGTTCAGATAATAGTCGATGGGTCAAATATCAATACGGCCACAATGGCTGTAAATTATGCTTCGAATATTATCTCTTCATATCAGATGGAGCTTGCCGGCGAGAGTTTTAATTACCCTAAGATAGTCATTACGCCTCTTATCAAGATGCTTTACAATCCGCAGAGCAAGAGTGCTTTTACTTTTGTGCCGGGTGTTATGGGGATGATTCTGATGATGATTTGTGCGATGATGACGGCTGTGGCTATCGTGAGGGAAAAGGAGAGAGGGACTATGGAAGTTCTTCTTGTGTCGCCTGTGAAGCCGTTCTCCATAATTATTGCTAAGACGATACCTTATCTCGTAGTCTCTACTGTCAATCTGATTACTATTTTACTCCTTTCTGTTTTTGTTTTGGGTGTCTCTATTTCGGGAAGTATAGTATGGCTGTTTGTCATCTCTATTATATTCATTGTTGTTTCTCTTTCTTTGGGGATACTGATTTCTACACTTGTTTCGAATCAGGTGGCCGCTATGCTTGCTTCCGGTATGCTTTTGATGCTTCCCACTATCCTTTTGTCGGGGATGCTTTTTCCTATTGAGGCTATGCCTAAAGTGCTCCAATGGATTACTTGTGCTTTCCCTGCCACATGGTATATAGACTCTATGAAGATTATTATGATACAGGGGCTTGGTGTAAAATATGCTTTAAACGATATGCTTATCCTCATAGTTATGGCTATTTTTTATATGTCGCTTAGTTTAATATTCTTTAAAAAAAGGCTTGAGTAATGGTATTGAAGTATTTGTTGGAAAAAGAATTTAAGCAGCTCTTCAGAAACAAGTTTATTCCGAAGTTGGTGTTCGGTATGCCTGTTCTGTTTATGCTTTTGTTTCCTTATGCTACTTCGATGGATGTTAAGAATATGGATCTGGTGGTTATAGATAATGATAAATCTGTAACATCCAACAATCTCGTGGAGAAGATAGCATCGACCGATTATTTCAATATTGCCGCTATTTGTGCCGGGAATGATCAGGCGATGGAGATGGTAGAGTACGGCAAGTGCGATGCTATTCTCGAAATTCCTCCGTCGTTTGAAAAAGACATTATTTCCATGGGGATGGCTTCTGTTATGATTTCAGTCGATGCTGTGGATGCCTCTAAGGCCGGAGTCGGAAGTTCATATCTCGGAAATATAGTCTCGATTTTTGCCGATGAGCTCAGTGGTGAAAAAGAGGGTATTGTTTCTGATTATTCCCCCTCTCAGAGTCGATTGGGAGGGATTAAAGTAGTTCCATATTTTCGATATAATCCCAAAATGGATTATAAAATATTTATGATACCGGCGCTTATTGTCCTCATTCTCACTATGATATGTGGTTTTCTTACTGCCCTGAATATTGTGGGGGAAAAGGAGTTTGGCACTATTGAGCAGATCAATGTTACCCCTGTCAGAAAGAGTGTTTTTATCCTCGGAAAGCTGATACCTTACTGGATTATAGGGACATTGATGCTTTTTCTTTCTATCTTTTTCGGATGGCTGATTTACGGTGTATGGCCCGCAGGAAGTCTTTTTGCCATTTTCTTGATTTCCATGCTCTACATTTTTATTATTTCGAGTTTTGGCCTTCTGATTTCCAATTTTTCCAATAATATGCAGCAGGCTATGTTTGTGGCTTTCTTTTTTATCATTGTTCTGTTTTTGATGAGTGGCATTTTTACCCCTATTGACAGTATGCCTCCCTTTGCAAAGGTCATAGCCAATTGTAACCCTGTAACATATTTTGCTCGAATAATGAGGGCTATTTATCTGAAAGGCAGCACCCTTTATGATCTTCTCCCCGATATATATACTCTGTTTGTATTTTTAGTTTTGCTCGCCAGTGCTGCTGTTGTAAGCTATTCCAAGAGATCGTAATTATATGCTTATTATTCAAGCAAGTTACCTTGCAATTAAAAATTTTTTTTACCTTTGCACTCCGTTTCATGCTCAGGTGGTGGAATAGGTAGACACGCAGGACTTAAAATCCTGTGGGCAGTAATGTCCGTACGGGTTCGATTCCCGTCCCGAGCAC
>CAZSXE010000046.1:0-9630 GCA_964611185.1 uncultured Muribaculaceae bacterium
GCAATTTTAGTGCTGTCATATAGCACAAATAGTGCAATTGATTAGTAATAATCAGTACTATCTTTGCAATACGAAATAATAGTATTTGTATGACTGATTTAAACATATTGACCGAAGCGATAATAGGTGGAAAACTGGAGGTGGCAGTTGATTGCACCAAGGGTGCTATCTCCGAAGGGGTAAATCCTCAGGACATTATTAATGGATATATGGTAAAAGGTATGGAGGAGATTGGGGCCCGTTTTGAGGCAGGAAAGGCTTTTGTCCCTAATTTACTGATGAGTGCACGGGCGATGAAAGGGGCTTTGGAGCTTATTAAACCGCTTTTGAAAGGTGATGATAGTGCCTCGATGGGTACTGTCGTAATAGGTACGGTAAAGGGAGATTTGCATGATATTGGTAAAAATTTGGTCGCTTCGATGCTTGAAGGGTGCGGATTTAATGTTGTTAATTTAGGCGTGGATGTCACTAAAGAGAGTTTTATTCAATCAGCAAAGGATAATGATGCTCAGATTATTTGTCTATCAGCACTTTTGACCACGACTATGAATTATATGAAAGAAGTGGTTTCTGCCATTCAAGAGGCCGGCTTAAAAGGTCGGGTTAAAGTGATGGTGGGAGGTGCGCCTCTTTCGGCCAATTTTGCGAGCAGTATCGGGGCTGACGGTTATAGCGCAAATGCTAATGAGGCGGTTAGCTTGGCTCGTAAACTTGCCAAAGTAGTATGACATAAATGTAGCAGAACATAAATATAGCAGGATTAGTAATTATTGTTAAAAAACTGTGGTCTTTGGTTAGGGCTGCAGTTTTTTGGATAAATGGACCACTGATCTCTTTCTGTTATGGTAATTCTATGTGATTTTTACTTCGAGCGAGCTTCAAAAAGCAGTCAGTTTTTTTGCAAATAGAGCATCCGTAGGGCCTTTTTATGGCATTGATGCCAATACCTATTATGCTGCTTGTGCTTTTTATGGGGCGCATCAGGGATGATGTGCTGAGTGTGATGTCGCAGAAAGAGGGAGGTAGCAGAGAGAAGAGTTTTTGCTGCTGAGAGACATCCCAGCTACAGTATCCGGGGGAGTACGAGTTAGTGATTTTTTCATCGTTTTTTCTTGCCTGTGAGGCAATATAGAGTGCCCCAATCGAGGTTGTTGCTTCCGCAATTACAGAGCCAAGTGCGTCTGAAACATACATCTCCATAACATCCCCGCTGTTTTTTTTCTCATTGAGCCATTTATCGAATTTATCCCCTACGGTAGCTACAAGCAGTGCGAATTTATTGCACTCGTGCAATGCGTGGGCTATTATTGCCCCCGGGCGAAAAATAACTCCTTCCACTTCGATTTCCTCTTTTGATATTACTTTTCCATTCACTATTCTATATCCGAACTCGGAAGAAAGATGCTCTCTGCACTCTCCTATAAGCGAATTTACAATTTTTGCTACCTCTTCATCGATAGGCTGGCCACGGTATCCGAGAAAATCGTAAACTTTTTTCAGGTGAGGAATTATCTCAGCAGGTGGAACTGAAATTTTTATTGAACTATCCATTATAATGAATTATTGTAATCGTTCAGAGCGTGATAAAAAGCGGAAATATTCTCCTCAGGAGTATTTGGGGGAGTGTCGCATCCTGTAGATAAGATGAAATTCGGGTACCCTTTCATATCGGTAAGCAATTTCAACACGGAGTCATAAACGCTCTTGGGATCGGATTGCTTCATTATCGATACGGGGTCTATATTTCCCATGATAATTAAGTCTGACGGACATTCGATGGCTGCTTGAGGCATGGATACGGCATTTCCGAAATGGAGTGCTGCTGCACCGGAGGCTACCATTGCACTCGTGCAATGCCCTCTGTTTCCGCAGTTGTGCAATATGACCGGAAAACTCTCATCTTGGAGAGCTTCTACCATTTTTTTTATGTAGAAAGAAGAAAATTGGAGACAGTCTTCATTACTCATCAAGCCCGCTGCCGGTTCGGCGATAATCACACCGTTCGAACCTGTCGCTTTCAATGCTTTGCAATACGATATTATAAAATCGCTGCACTTTTCAAGCAGAAGTTTTATGCTTTCCGGTTCTAAAAAAGTAGCCATCATTATTTCTGTCATATCGTAGAGCCTGCCGGCCAATGAATATGGGCCAATGCAGCCTGAAAAGACAGGCTTGTCGGTAACTTTTTCAGCAGTAAGGCGGTTTGCCTTAATATATTCTTGTATTCGTCCTTCGTCCAATGAGGGAACTCTCATGTTTCTAATCTCTTCTGTGTTGGTGACGACTCTTCCCACTACACTTGGTATTTCGTCATCGGGAGAGACTATTTTGGCTCCGAATGCTTCTGCTTCGACTGTGAGGTCCATAATCACGGTGGTGGCAGAGGAGGGATGTTTTTTATTGAGGGCGCATACTGCATTGGAGTGTATTTCACCATTGAAGCAAGCTTCTTTTATGGTCGCTCCTATATATTCAATTCCGGGGTGGGTCATAATGGGAATAGCTATTCTTTTTTTAGATTTTAGAATAGATGTGCTCCACTGATTGTAGTTAAAATTCTTCATAAAAATATTTTTTGCAAAAATAGTTAGTATATCGCTATTATTATAATTACTTTTATTGCAAAATTTCTGCACTATTATTGTTTTTATATTATGGCTAAAATAGAATCAGGTTTTCCGGGAGAAAGATTTATGGTCTTAGCACAACCCTTTCTCGATTTAATGAAAGATAACCCGTTGACGGGTGATTTATATATTCATTCTTTGGGATATATCTCGAAAGGGAAATATCATTATGTCCATAGGCCCAATGGGTGTAGTCAATATGTAATGATTTATTGCACATCGGGGAGGGGAACGGTAACTATTGCAGATAAGAGATATAAGATTAAAGATTATGATTTTATAATATTACCGGCAAATGTGCCTCACTCATACTCAGCTGATGATTCTGACCCTTGGTCGATATATTGGGTGATGTTTATGGGGGAAAAAGGGGAAATATTCGAGAAAAGTGTTCCATTACCCATCTCAGTACCTCCTTCCACCCATTCAAGAATTGAACAGAGGATGGAACTTTTTGAATCGTGCTTTTCTCTCTTAAGCGGAGAGATAACACTTGAAAAAATGAATTATGCAAATATCATCTTTGCCCATTTTATAAGTTCCTTTGTATATGTAGATTTGCTAAATAATACTTTAAGTCAGCCCGAATACGCCCCTCAATCCATCAGCCGAGTCACACACTATATGTCCGAAAATGTAGAAAGAAATATAACCCTAAGCGAGCTTGCCTCTTATGCCGGCTACTCTGAGTCATATTTTTACAGAAAATTTATCGCAGAGACCGGTTTTGCCCCCATAGATTACTTCATCCACCTAAAAATAAACTCAGCCTCCATCCTCCTTATTAAAACCGATATGAGTATTACCCAAATCTCCGCCAAACTCGGTTTCAACAACCCCGACTACTTTTCAAGACTATTTAAAAAAATAGTAGGAATAACGGCAAGCGAGTTCAGGAGGGAGGGGTTTAGGCTGTAGAAGGATATAAATTATTATTTTCTTTATATTTGGAACTAACTGACTATCTTTATGATTAAATTTGATGTACATTCATATAATTAATAGTGAAACGATAATTTTTTTTAGTATGAAAAAACAGATTATTCATATTGATAATTCAGAAATATCTTTGCTCTCGCAAGGGAATGAAGATTTTATTTCACTAACAGATATGGCTCATAGCCAGATGCAGGAGCATATAATTTTCCGTTGGATGAGTCTTAAAAATACTATTGAATATATCGGCGAATGGGAATCGCTATATAATCCCAATTTTAATTATACCGAATTCGGTACAATTAAAAATCAGGCAGGTAACAACAATTTTGTATTATCAGTAAAGGCTTGGATTGAAAGAACTAATGCAATCGGAATAATAGCTAAAACAGGTAGATACGGTGGTACTTACGCACACAAAGATATTGCTTACCATTTTGGAATGTGGATTAGTCCTCGGTTTCAATTGCTATTGGTGAAAGAATATCAATCTCTTCAAGAAGAGAAACAAAAATTAGTGGGATGGACAGCAAAACGCGAATTATCTAAAATCAATTATCACATCCATACAGATGCTATCAAGCAAAATTTAATACCAAACGAACTTACTCAGCAACAAATTTCGTATATCTATGCTAATGAGGCCGATGTGCTGAATGTCGCGTTGTTTGGAATGACCGCCAAACAATGGCGTGAAGCCAATCCTACCATAAAAGGTAATATTCGTGACGAGGCCACGATAAACGAATTGATATGCCTGTCGAATATGGAAAATTTGAATGCTGTTTTCATAAATGAAAATATGCCACAAAGTGAAAGGTTAATAAAGTTAAATCAAATAGCCATTCAACAAATGAAAATATTAGAATATTCAAATACTCGCACTCTTTTAAAATAAACTCAGCCTCCATCCTCCTTATTAAAACCGATATGAGTATTACCCAAATCTCCGCCAAACTCGGTTTCAACAACCCCGACTACTTTTCAAGACTATTTAAAAAAATAGTAGGAATAACGGCAAGCGAGTTCAGGAGGGAGGGGTTTAGGCTGTAGAAGCAAATTGTTACCATTATACTTTTTTTCCTTATCTTTGTCCCCTCAAAACCAATATTTTTATGGACTATATGAACACCTACGCCCCTTTTGCAAGGCCTTTATATGTTATGGCTAAGACGACAGGGGCCGCTTGTAATCTTTCGTGCAAATATTGTTATTATTTGGAGAAGAAAAATCTGTATAAGGATCACGAGACGACGAGCCGCTTCGATATGACGGATGCTCTTTTGGAAAAATTCATAGATCAGTATATTAACTCGCAGACTCAGCCGGAGATAATGTTTACTTGGCACGGCGGAGAGCCCCTTATGCGGCCGCTTTCGTTCTATGAGCACGCGGTGCAATATCAGCAGAAGTATGCGAGAAGGAGCATTATCAGCAATTGCATACAGACCAATGGAACCCTGATTAATGAAGATTGGTGTCGTTTCTTTAAGGACAATAACTGGCTTGTAGGGGTATCGATTGATGGTCCGCAGCGATTCCACGATGCATACCGTCGAAGCAGAGACGGGCAGCCATCTTTCGCAAGGGTTATGCACGGGATTGAGCTTCTTAATCGGTACGATGTACAATGGAACGCGATGTCAGTCGTGAATAATTTGAATGTTGAGCACCCGCTCGAATTTTACCGTTTCTTTAAAGGTATTCAGTGCCATTTCATCCAATTCACCCCGATTGTAGAGAGAATTGTCCACCACGACGACGGCCGCTATTTGGCTTGCCCTTCGGACAATGGAGAATTTCATATAGCGGATTTTTCGATTACTCCCGAAAAATGGGGAGATTTTCTATGTACTATTTTCAAAGAATGGGTCAGAAAGGATGTAGGTAGCTATTACATTCAGCTCTTCGACTCCACCCTCGCTAACTGGATAGGCGAGAAGCCCGGAGTCTGCACTATGGCTCCCACTTGCGGTCACGCCGGCGTTATGGAATACAACGGAGATGTCTATACCTGCGATCATTTCGTCTTTCCCGAATACAAACTCGGAAATATCTATACCAATACCCTCATGGAGATGATGTACAGCGAGAAAGAGACCGCCTTCGGCAATGCCAAGAGAGACACTCTTCCCCGCCAATGCAATCGTTGCGATTACTTGTTTGCTTGCAACGGAGAGTGCCCGAAGAACCGATTCGCCTTCACGAATGATGGAGAGCCCGGATTAAATTATCTCTGCAAAGGCTATTACAAATTCTTCGATTATGTAGCTCCATATATGGACTTTATGAAAAAAGAACTTCTCGCCAAAAGAGCCCCCGCCAATGTAATGAACTGGATAAAAAACAATTACAGAAGGTAAAATATTTTATTCCCAATAATAATTCGATAAAAACTGCTGATTGTAAACCGCAATTTTATCAAAAAGTGCGGTTTGGATTCAGCAATTTTGTTATATTTGCAAATAATTTATAACATTATGGAAAAATTATTTGACATTTATAGAAATTTGCTTTCAAGAACACCTATTACATTCAGGCGTTATTTGCACGATTCAATCGATTGGAAATCAAGATTAATTGTTATTACAGGGGCACGTGGCGTAGGAAAAACTACTATGATGTTGCAAAATATTATTTTTCGCAATATTTCAGAAGTTTCTTTATATATTGATGCTAATAATAATTATTTCAGTGTCAATACCTTATATGATGTTGCGTCAGCATTTAATAAAAGTGGAGGAAAGGTGTTATATATTGATGAGATTCACAAATATGGAGACTGGTCACGAGAGGTAAAGATGATGTATGATTACTTACCTGATTTGCAGATTATTATATCAGGCTCTTCCATGCTCGATATTAAAAAAGGGGTAGATGCGGATTTGAGTAGAAGAGCTATTTCTTATATTCTTGAAGGATTATCATTCAGAGAATATCTTAATTTTTCATTGGAATTGGATATGCCATGCTACTCTTTAGAAGATATTATAGCTGGTAAGATAGAACTTCCTAAAAAAATTGAACATCCGTTGGAATATTTCCAAGATTATGTGAAAAACGGTTATTATCCCTTTTTTAAGATAGATAATTACCCTATCCGTTTGAATAATATTATTAATCAAACATTAGAAGTGGACATCCCAAGATTTGCTAAGATGAATGCATCAGTTGTGTCAAAATTAAAAAAACTGTTATATATTATCTCCACAAGTGTTCCATTTAAGCCCAACTATTCTAAAATAGGTAGTGCTTCTGAACTTGATCGTGGTACTGTTGCTTCCTATTTTGTATATATGGAAAAAGCGGGATTGATTCGCCAATTGAGAATCGCAGATGAAGGAATGAAACTACTCGAAAAGGTAGATAAAGTATATTTGTCAAATACTAATCTAATTTATTCTCAATCCTTTGAGAAAGTTGATATAGGTAATTTAAGAGAAACTTTTTTCTTTTCTATGATGGCAGTTAAAAATATGGTTGCATCGTCTCGTGCTGGAGACTTTGAAATTGGGGAATATACTTTTGAAGTGGGTGGGCAAAGCAAAAGTACAAAACAGATAAAGGATGTAAAAAATTCCTATATTGTAATGGACGGTATAGAATATGGTGGAATGAGGACAATTCCACTATGGACTTTTGGTTTTAACTATTAGTATGTCAATTTTATATATAGTTAAAAATACCTTTCCACCATCCTCTTCTTTTCTTCGGGGTTACCGAGGATTCTTTTTCCGGTGGGGGTGATGAGGTAGTCTTCTTCGTTTCTTATTCCGCCGAAGTTTCTCCATTTTTCAACTTCTTGATAATTAATGAATTGAGGGAATTTGTTCTCTTTTTTCCATATATCGATGAGGGCTGGGATGAAATATATGCCGGGTTCGATGGTGAGTACAAAGGTCGGTTCGAGTTTGCGACCGAGGCGAAGGGATTTCATGCCGAATTGGGTGGACTTAGGCTCGCCGTTGTAGCCTACCCATACTTCTCCGAGGTTCTCCATATCGTGAACATCAAGTCCCATGAGGTGGCCGAGTCCGCATTGGAAGAAAAGGGCATGGGCACCTGCGTGGACAGCTTCCATGGTGTCGCCTTTCATCATTCCGAGTCCTTTCATACCTTCGACTATGGCAGCGCACGATTTGTAATATACTTCTTTAAATGGAATGCCCGGTCTTAGGGCATCTACTGCACTTTGGTGGGAGTTTGCTACAATATCGTAGATGGTTTTCTGTCGTTCCGAAAATTTTCCGAAGATAGGAAAAGTGGAAGATAAGTCTCCTCCGTAGCCATTGGGCAGTTCTGCCCCTGCATCGATAAGCATCATACCACCTTTTTCTAATTTATGGGTGTAACTGTGGTTGTGCAGTGTCTCGCCGTGGGTAGTGCAGATAATCGGAAAAGAGAGGGTACAATTGCTCTTTAGAGCCATCTGATAGACAATGGACATTACTTCATATTCGTACATGCCGGGTTGAGCATATTTCATCGCTTCTGTGTGCATCTTATAGCTTACATTCACAGCTTTTTCTATCTCTTCTATCTCAAGCTCTGATTTGTGATTTCTCAGATTGGCGATAGCTAAAATTAATTCGGTGGAAGCATTTTTACATTGGGCATCGACGGGAATATTTAGAAGATCACATAAGATGACATTGTGCTCTTTTCTGTATGGAGGGATGAAATGTATGCTTCTTTTCTGAGATTTTACATTCTTTATGTATTCACAAATATCTTTTAGAGGGCGAACTTTCTCTATCCCTGCGAGAGCAGCTTCTTCTTTAGCTGACATGGTAGGGCCTGTCCATACGATATTATCGAATGGGTCTTCATCCGCGAAAATTATGGTCTCTCCATTTTCAACATCAATGGTAGCTGCTACATTGGGTCTGTTTAGGAATCCGAAGAAGTATAAAAAAGATGAATCCTGCCTGAAGTTAAACTGATTATCATAATAATTCATGGGGCTTACATCGTTACCCAAAAATAGCAAAATGCCAGATTTTACACTCTTAATCAGCGCATTACGCCTTTCGATATAGATATTTTTATTAAACATCGTGATATTAATTTTAAGATAATTGTTTTCGTAAAAATACATTTTATTATTCCGAATTGCAAATAATTTTAAGGTGTATTGCCCAATTATAATCTACATAAAATCGAGAATGTAATCTAAAATGTGTCAAAAAAATATCTACACTATTGCAATTTTGGCATTTTTATTTGCTTGTTTGTATCTTATTAGTTACATTCGCAACATATTGTTTGAATATGGATAGGAGCATTACTTTTACACCTGAGTTTGAGGAGTTTTATATTTCCCTTGATTTAAGGAGCAGGAAGAAGATAGCGCAGGTTATTGATATGTTAAGATGTGCCGACATCATTTCATCGAAGTTTATTAAGAAACTCGTAAATACGCGCTTCTATGAAATGAGGGTATCGGCAGGTAATGAATACAGGGTAATAGTCTTTTCCATTGATGATAACAATATTATACTTGCAAGGGAGGTAACTCTTCTTAACGGTTTTATGAAAAAAGGTGTAAAGGATTATGGCAGGCAAATAGAAAAAGCCAATAATATATTAGATACATTACTGAAATGAAAACAATAGACAAAAAGCTTCCTGGTATTGAAAGCCTAATATCGAAAGATGTAGGAGCTATCGGTACACAGGAAAGGATGGATTTTACAAACGAGGCATTAGCCTTGAATTATGCTATACTCTTAAAAGAAAAGAGACAAGAAATGCACTTGACACAGGAGCAGTTAGCAAAAAAGGTTGGTAAGCAGAGAAGTTATATAGCAAGGCTGGAACAGGGTAATGTAGATATGCAACTATCCACTTTGATTTCCATCTGTTCTGCACTAAATCTAAAATTTTCGCTTGAATAACTCCATATATCAAAAAATTATGCAGCCTTTGGAATGAATATTAGCAGAGATGACGGAATTTTATTTGTTATGCGCATTTTAAGCAACAAACCCCTTACAGAGTGTTCTGCAAGGGGTTTTGTGCTCCCTCAGGGGCTCGAACCCTGGACCCCAACATTAAGAGTGTCGTG
>CAZSXE010000047.1:0-9138 GCA_964611185.1 uncultured Muribaculaceae bacterium
AGAGAAAGCAATTATTGAACAAAGTCAACAATTGAAAGTCTCAATTTCATTACTTGCTGATAGAGGTATGAAGATATCTGATATTGCAAAAAGCCTTTTTATTTCAGAAGAAGATATAATCAAGATATTAGGCTGATTTTTATCTCAAGTCTGTTACAATGACATCGATGTAGGAATCAATATTTATTGTAAAAAATGATTTTTCTTTGGGAGAAATTTTAGTGATGGTATCGATTTGGGCAAAATATGTCTGGCCGTCTTTTGAGGTGTATTTAATGGATACAGGCATATATGTCTCCATTTTGACAACAATTTCAACAGAAGAGTAATTGATCTTTTTCTCTTTTGGAGTCATAATGATGGTACGGCAGCCATCTTTTTCATCGGACGGCTTGGATGGAAAATTAAATACGGTATCAAATGTTTTAAAAATGTTAAATGGATTTTCAGTGATATCAGTCACCGAAGAATCGTTGCCGATAATGGTTATTTCTCCATTATCCTTATCATATATCCATTTACTTTTCCCATCACAATATATATCTATCTGAGGCGCTTTGACCATGAACATATCGCCTTGAGATATAAATACTCCGATTTGCTCCCCAATCAGTTCACCTTTTCCATCTTTTGCGGTAAAACTAAAATTAATTTCAACACATTCGATGGAATTAATAATGCCTGAAACTTTGGAAATAATTTCTTTAGAGTCTTGCCCGGACAAAAATAGTGTATGTAGAAAGGCGACAGTGCCCAATATTAAAAATCGTTTCATTAATCTAATGTGGATAGTATTTGTTCAAGTGATTCAAGACTCGTGATTCTAACTTGTCTTGCCTTGCTCCCCTCAGAGGGCCCTACTATTCCCGCCTCTTCAAGCTGATCAATAATCCTGCCGGCTCTGTTATAGCCTAAATTCATTTTTCTCTGAATAAGAGATGTGGAACCTTGCTGCTCTCTTACGATAAGTCGAGCGGCTTCTTTGAATAGATCGTCTCTTTCAAAGGAATTAATTTTTCCTCCCGATATTCCATTCTCTTCAGGTGGTACATATTCTGGAAGAAGATATGACATACCGAAACTTTGCTGATGCTGAACAAATTTTGTCATCCTCTCAACTTCCGGAGTATCAATAAATGCGCATTGTACGCGTACTAATTCACTGCTTCCTGTCGATACGAGCATATCGCCTCGACCTATCAGCTGGTTTGCTCCGGTCTGATCAAGTATAGTCTTTGAATCGATGCTTGATATTACGCGAAACGCAATACGAGCGGGGAAATTGGCCTTAATCGTCCCTGTAATAATATTGGTAGTAGGACGCTGAGTGGCAATGACAAGATGGATTCCTATCGCTCTTGCAAGCTGTGCCAATCTGGCAATAGGCTCTTCTATCTCCCTCCCTGCGGTCATAAGAAGATCAGCAAACTCATCAATTATCACTACGATGTAGGGCATGAACTCATGCCCTTTATTGGGATTGAGCTTTCGTGAAAGGAATTTTTCATTATATTCTTTTACATTTCTGACACTTGCAGCCTTAAGTAAATCATATCTGTGATCCATTAAAATGCAAAGAGACTTCAAGGTATATACCACTTTCTGCGTATCGGTGATAATGGCCTCTTCTTCATCGGGTAGTTTAGCTAAGTAATGATCTTTAATGGGTTCATAGAGAGATAATTCTACTTTCTTGGGATCGACAAGTACAAATTTCAGTTCGGCAGGATGTTTCTTAAAAAGTAATGAAGTAATAATAGCGTTCAGCCCTACAGATTTACCCTGTCCTGTAGCGCCTGCAACGAGCAAATGGGGCATTTTTGCCAAATCGAGGGTAAATACCTCATTTGAAATAGTTCGCCCGAGGGCAATGGGAAGATCGTACTTTGAATTTCTGAATTTGACATCATCAAGTACCGATTTCATGGAGACAATACTCGGCCTTTCATTAGCAACCTCTATTCCTATTGCGTTGGAACCTACTAAAGTGACAACACGCACTCCTCTTGCTGCAAGGGAGAGTGCAATATCTTCTTCAAGCCTTTTAATCTGAGATACTCTTACTCCAGGGGCAGGTATTATTTCGTATAGTGTAACTGTGGGACCAATTCGTGCCGATATTTTAGAAATATTAATCTTATAGTCTTTCAGGGTATTGACGATTTTTCTGTTATTCATTTCAAGTTCTTCCTTTGAAACCTCATACCATGAATTTTTATAATCATCAAGAAGCGAGAGAGTTGGAAAATTGTAATGTGAGAGGCTCAATCTCGGATCGTAGCGTTGTTTCCATACTTCATCATTCAATTCAGGATTTATTTGCTCTCCCGGAATAACTTCTATAGGGGGAATTACATCTGATGAATCTTCTTCGCTTTTATCCGAGTCCTTATTCTCCGAAGGAATTATTTCTAATCCGGTTATAATATCCTCTTTTTCAAGCGCATTTTTGTCATTATCATCTAAATCAGGATTATCGTCATCACTTTCTTCATCATCATTCCCATCATCCTCATCCTCATCTTCTTGATCATTTTCGTCATTATTGCCTTCGGCGGATATGTCGTCCACACCATCTTTATCAACTTTTTTAAATATTGAGTCGAAGAATGTATCGATTATATTTACTATTTTCTTATTTAAAAGGATAATCCACAAACTAAGAAGGAAAATTACAATGCACCCTGCCCCCACAGCTCCGACCATTGATCGAAGCCACTCTATGATATAATAACCATAAGAACCTCCTGCCCCTTCTCCAAAGATCGATGTTAGTTTTGTAAATGAAAAAATATACGAGAATGTCATTGAAGTCACAATACATCCCATTATTGTTAATAGAAAAACTCTAAGTAGCTTAATCTCACGAATTTTAAAGCAAAAAATGGATACTGCTATAAAGAAAAAAGGGATGATAAATGCCCCAATGCCGAAGAGCTTGGATACTAACAGATGTGACCAAAAAAAGCCTATCTTACCACCACCATTATCTGCGGATACAATATTACTTAAAATATTATCGTTTGAAAGGAGGCTTTGATCATCAGACCATGTAAAGAGAAATGAGATTAGAGATACTATTGTAAACAAGGCGAGGACAAGAAAGAAAATACCTGTAGATATACGAAGTACATCTCTGTTAAAAGAATATAAAACAACACTTTTATTCTTTTTTTTATTTTTTGTGGGCTTTTTAGATTCTTTCTCTTTAGTGGACATAAGGTACTATGTTATTTTTTCCAGCGTTTTTTACCGTTTTTATTTCTGTTTCGTAGAGAGTTTCTTTTTTGGTTTACACCACCACTCGGAGCCATTATCCCCGGACGAGAAAAGGTTTCTTTGTCAGAAATGGTATCGAGATGGATGTTATCGGGAACTATTAGCCTACCTTCGGATAATTTTTTGATGTCGTTGAAAATAGTCTCTTCTGAAACTGAATCCTTGTTCCAAATCAAATATTGCTGACGCATGTAGGATGCCATCGATTTAATCATAAGATCTTTCATCTCTCCATCTTCGCGTGCCGCAATAACTTCTATCATATTCTGAATGTTACGCCCATAATGAGCAGCTTTCAAGGGGTTATTCTGGTAGGGGATAGGTGAGGGTTTTGAGTGAATGTTATCTCTGGTAGGTATTGGAAACGGAGAATCAATATCGATGTCAAAATCTGAAATAATCTGTACATGATCCCATAGCTTTTGTTTGAAATCATTCATATCTTTCAACTGAGGATTCAAAATGGCCATTACGGAAACGACAGCTTTTATCTGTTCATTTTTTTTTTCTCTATCTTGTATTTGTTTGACTTGTTCAATCATTTTTTGAACATGTCTTCCGTATTCTGGCATCAATAGCTTTTCTCTCTGTGTATTATAATCCATATCTATTTTTATTTATGCAAAGATAATTGAAATTAATAAAGTATTTTTAAAATATGGATGAAAAAGGGGGGGCGATTTTATCTTTTTCGGATATAATATAGTCTATATCCTTTATATTCCATTCTATTTTTAATTCCGGGTCCAAACAATAGATTGAACCCTCGGAGGAGGGCTCATAGTAATTGCTGCATTTGTATTGAAAAATCGTATCATCTTCGAGTACAAGAAATCCATGTGCAAATCCACTCGGAATGTATAACTCTTTTTTATTTTCTTCGCTGAGTATGACAGAAATATATTTCCCAAAGGTAGGTGAATTTTTCCTAATATCGACTGCAACATCCTGGACAGAGCCTTTTACGACACGAAGTAATTTTGCTTGCCCAAACGGGTCTTTCTGAAAATGCATTCCGCGTAATACCCCTTTTGATGATTTTGACTCGTTATCCTGTACAAAAACCGTGTTTAAACCTGTCTCTTTTTGAAAATCTCTATGGGAAAATGATTCGAAGAAGTAGCCTCTTGAATCACCGAAAATCTTAGGTTCAATTATAAATACTCCTTCGATATCGCTTCTATTAATATTCATTATTTTGTCTCAATTTTATGTGTTTGGTGGTAGTGGTCAAATAGCTCTTCAGTAGCGAGTGACATTTTTGTTACTGAAAAATCCTCTCCTTTGGGAAATACAAAAAAAGTCTCTTTGACGGTGCTTAAATCGATACAGTCCCTCTTTTCCTTGAGATAATTATATTCTATGTGAACAGAATAGAGAGATTGTGTGGGGATTTTAAATGTATATTCGCTGCCGCCATAGGATCCTATCAATGAAAATCCCTCCATGTTGTGGGTCAATATTCCGCTTCCAACATTGATGAATCCTCTCGAATTGGGCAATGACTTTACAATTACCTCCCCTTCGAAGTGATATATGCCTTCATTGATTTCTTTCCTCACATTGCTCCTCTCCCATTCGTACCACGAAGGAATATGTTCGAAGTATGTCTCTCCGAAGGCTGCTTTTAATTCTCCGTATTCTGTCATTCCCCACTCTTTTCCGCAGGCATTACACCATAGTTTTGTCCCCTCCGATGCCATTCTGTATTCTTTTAGGCAATGTGGACATTGGTAAAGGACCTTGTGAAGCCCTTGTGCTCTTTTTTTATATTTTACTCGTACTTGGTTTTTCTTTTGCCATTCAAAGTCATCATAAATGAAAGTATTGTTGATTTTAGCATTTATTTCAGCCACTGACATTGTCTGAATTTCTGCCTTGTTTATAATTTGTTCCATTATGGCAGATGTTCTAATTTTTCTTACTTTTTGATGATAAAACGGCTGAACTATATGATTTCCTCTGGTCATTAGGGTGACCACCGGAACTTTTAGCAGTTTTACAAGTTTTCCGAGCGAAGGTGGAAGAACGGCATTGGTTCCACATAATGAGTATCTTGCTTCGGGATAAATAGCAGCAATCTTTCCTCTGTCCACCACTTTTTGGAGGTGTCGTATGAGACTTATGTCGTTGGCAAATTTTCTTTTGCCGATGCAGCCTACATTTCTCATGAGCCATTCTCTCCCGATAAAACCGTCAAGTGCTACTACAAAGTATGCTTGGTGAGGAAATGTCGCACAAGTAGCTACTTTCATATCGTAGAAGGAGTTGTGATTGCATAGCAATAAATAGGGTGGTTTCAGCCCTTCCATATTCGTCTTTTCAATTTTGGTGTGGTGACGGAAGATGGCAGGGAATGCAATAACCCATGTAATGGGTCTTAAGAACCATTTAACACGATTAGGATCGCGCGCAAAGTCGAATTTTTTAACCTCTTTCAAAGGATATTCTTCAGTTTCAGACATATTAGGTTTAGTTTTATTTTCACAAAAATAATAAAAAATTAGAGTATATGACCAAAGACCTCCAATATTGATGGATATGTCTCTTTCAAATACATCCTTAACTCATTTTTAGGGACCCATTTAGCATTTGTTATATCCTCCTCTTTTTGAGGGTGAAGAGATTCTTTCAGAGAGTCTGACATTTCAAACCAATGGGTATGTTTCAGAATAAATTGTCCGTTACGGTGATAGGTGTGATTAGTAATACATATCTTTTTGCCAATGGAGATATTTATGGTTCCGCACTCCTCTTGTACTTCCCTTATGGCAGTAAGCGCTATTTCTTCTCCGGGCTCTTGTTTCCCTTTAGGCAGGTCCCATATCTCATTTCTGTAGATAAGAAGGAATTCTCCGCAGCTGTTGCATACGACTCCTCCACCTGCATTAATCTCTGTAAAAAGTGAACAAAATTCGGAATATGTTTTCTCAATCTCTTCAGATGCAATATACAGGGTGGAAATTTTATCTGAATTTATAAACTCTTCGATAATTTCGTTCAATTTATTGTTGTCTAAATTGAATAATACCACTCCATCGGGATCTTGGAGAACATTGTCATCCGGGCTGCATATTACGATAGCCCTCCTTTCAAAAAAAATACGATAAATCATCTCAACTTTAAAGTCTATACTATAATGCGCAAAAGTATTAATTTTCTTTGTATATTTGTCGTCATAAAATAATTAAATGATGTCAATAGAACAAAATATTGCAAAAAGCCTGCTCGATATAGAGGCTGTAAAATTAAGTCCTGATAAGCCTTTTACATGGGCTTCAGGCTGGAAATCACCTATTTATTGTGATAACAGAAAGATTCTTTCTTACCCTTCGATTAGAACAGCTATTTGTAATGATATTAAATCTGTAATTGAGAAAAGATATAGTGATGTGGAGATAATTGCAGGAATTGCAACAGGCGCTATTGCTTGGGGAGCAATTGTGGCCCAGATGATGGATAAACCTTTTATTTATGTGCGAGCATCTGCAAAAGATCACGGTCTTGGCAATAAAATAGAGGGGCCACTGCCTCAGGGGGCGAAAGTAGTTGTAATTGAGGATCTTATTTCCACAGGAATGAGCAGCATGGCAGCTGTGGATACTCTTCAAAAGAGTGGTGCTCTCGTAAGAGGTACCGTAGCTATTTTCTCTTATAATTTCGATAAATCGAGAAGGGCTTTTGAAAATGCCAATGTCGAGCTTTACACATTGTCAAATTATGATGCTCTTTTGGATGAAGCGGTGAGAAGCAAATATATTTCGGAAAGCGATCTTGAGCTCTTGAGAGAGTGGCGTTTTTCTCCTGAAAATTGGGGACAAAGCAATAATTAATAATATGGACAGTACATCTGTTAGAGGGAAAGATTTACTGATAAATAGGTCTTCTGTATCTGTTTATGATGCCTTTACCGATCTGAGGCGATTTGCAGACGGCTTGCCGGAGGAGTATAAAAATCAGGTTAGCGTAGATTGTGATTCCATAACAGCGAATATCAAAGGATTCAATCTCGGGATTCGTATCAATAAGAAGATACCCTATTCTTTAATCTCTTTCAAGGAGGATGGTCAGGCTCCTTTTCCTTTCACTTTTGAATTTCATATAGAGATGGTGGGGTTGGAGAGTACATTGTTTCACATTGAACTCTCGGCGCAGCTTAATACTATGATGAAAATGATGATTGGTAATAAGTTACAGGAATTAGTAGATAAGTTGACAGAGCAAATTGAAAAATCATTAGGATAAAATGTTTCCTCTCCCTTTTATAGATAATTTGGTCAAAACGATGGGGGAGGAGTGTGCTTCTCGACTGCTTGAAGCTCTTGATAGTGAGCCTTCTACATCAATAAGGATTAATCCGCTAAAGATAAATTTTCCCTTAGAGGAACTCGACTTGCCTTTCGCTTCAGGGGATTCGCGTTCGCCTCTTTCGAGGTATGGATATATGCTTGAGTCTCGTCCCTCCTTTACGAGCGATCCTCTTTTTCATTGCGGAGCGTATTATGTGCAAGAGGCCTCTTCTATGTCTATAGAGGTGATTCAGACTCTTCTCGGCAGTTTTTGCCGCCCTCTCAGAGTGCTTGATTTATGTGCTGCTCCGGGTGGAAAATCTACTCATATTCTTTCTATGTTGATGAATTTTCCAAGTTCTTTTCTTGTTAGTAATGAGGTGATTCGCCCTCGGGCAAATGTGTTGTCGGAGAATATTGCCAAGTGGGGCTGTGCCAATGTTGTTGTTACCAACAATGATCCTGCCGATTTCAGCAGACTTCCCTGTTTTTTTGATGTGGTGGTTGTGGATGCTCCATGTTCAGGGGAGGGAATGTTCAGAAAAGATCCTCAGTCGAGAAATGAATGGTCTGAGGAGAATGTGGAGGTTTGTGCTGCGCGTCAAAGGAGAATTATTGCTGATATTTGGCCTTCGGTCAAGGATGACGGTCTTTTGGTATATTCTACTTGTACTTTTAATAAAAAAGAGGATGATGAAAATGTGGATTGGATAATAAATGAGTTTCACGCGGAAGCTCTTGTCGTTCAGCGATTTTTTCCGGGAAATAAAGGGTGTGGAGAGGGTTTTTTTATGGCTATTCTCAGAAAGCATGGTGAAAGGGGAAAATCGCGAAAACTTGATGTGCCTAGGTTATCCGAATTTAAAAGAAGGTGTGATTATGTTAAATCTGGTTACTCTCTTTATGAAAGAGGGGGTATTCTCAGGGCATATCCTCAGCGTATGTGCGGTGAAATGCTGAGTGTGGAGAATGTGCTTCGTGTAGTTCGCTCAGGCATTGCGGTAGCGGAAATAAAAGGAGATATATTGGTTCCGGAGGCAGAATTGGCTTTGTCGGAAGTACTTAATAATGAGGCGTTTAATGGCGTAGAGCTAAATAAAAAAGATGCACTTCGCTTTCTTTCAAAGGAGGCTCTCGTTTTTGCAGATGCTCCAAAGGGGTATTTATTGGTAAAATATTGCGGATTGCCCTTGGGCTTTGTGAAGAATTTGGGTAACAGAAGCAATAATCTGTGGCCTCAGGGATGGAGAATAAGAAAAAATATTAACGATAATTAAATGAATATTATGATGAGATTGGTTTTTTCTTTTTTAATTCTAATGATTTCGATACATGTATTTTCGCAAAATGTAAATAAGGTGTTTATGCCTGAAAAAAGGGTAGAAAGTCGTCAAGAGATAGTGATTCCCGATATTGACGGATATAAGGTTATGAAATGCGATTTTCATATACATACGGTCTTTTCAGATGGAGATGTGTGGCCGGATTATAGGGTTTCAGAGGCTTGGAAAGATGGGCTGGATGCCATAGCAATAACCGATCATATTGAATACAGACCTCATTCACAATA
>CAZSXE010000048.1:0-8689 GCA_964611185.1 uncultured Muribaculaceae bacterium
GTCGCTTGCTTTGCAAGCTCCGAGGAGCTGAAGGGTCAGGGATGATGGGGTGGGTATAAATTTTCACGAGCCGGTGACCCTTCAGATCGGGACCGGCTCGCTACTTAACCTAAACTTAAACTATGAAAAACTTCGATTAATATATCTACAACTATCGTGCCACAATTTTTAATTTTGCATACTTTAATAGCAAAGTTTTTTCTCCCCCTACTTCGAAATCTACAACAGCTTTTATGTTTCCACCTTCTCCGTTTATAGAAATTATCATGCCAAAACCGAAGCGATTGTGCTCTACTTTTTGTCCCTCTTTTAATGAGGAAATAGGGTCAGGAATAAAGTCCGGATCTTGTGGGCGGACGGGTCGAGAAAGGGCGGGAGGGGGGACAATTACTTTTTCGACAGGGTGATGTCCGGTATTTGAATAATTACCATTGGGATATACTTTTTTATTGCCGAAGCTTTTCCATGATTTGGTATCGGTGAAAATATCTTCAGTTGAATATCCCTTATTTTCGTTATCTTCTATAGTTGATGATAGAAATTTCTGATCAATTTCTTTCAGAAATCTGCTTGGAGGATTGTTTACATACTGCCCCCATTTAAAGCGAGAGCGTGAAAATGAAACTGTTATGGCACTTTTCGCTCTTGTCATAGCTACATAAAAGAGTCTTCTTTCTTCCTCTATGTCGTCAGGATTGGAAGATATTGCAGAGGGGAAAAGATTTTCTTCCATACCTACTATATATATATATGGAAATTCCAACCCTTTTGAAGAGTGAACTGTCATTAGGCTTATTTTGTTTCCATCGTCTTTTTTATCTTCGGAGCTCTCCATGTCGGTGAGCAATGATACATTTTCGAGATAATCACTCATGGTCACCAGTACCCCTTCGTTGCCAAGCTCTGCCTCTTCTTCCATTTTACTTTCTACATATTCATTTACGCTCGAGAGCAATTCTTCGATATTTTCAATTCGAGCCTGCGCCTCAATGGTGTTCTCATTTCGCAACGAGGCTATTAATCCTGAGCAGTTTGCTATTTCATTGGCTATCTCGTATGCGTCTGAAGTGGAGGTTTTTGCGGCTACAGAAGAGATCATCGCACCAAAATCTTTTATTTTTTTCAATGCTGAGTCCCTCAATCCGAGGGCAGCTGCTTTTTGAGAAGTAGCTGCTTCCCATAGTGAGACATTGCCGGAGGCGGCGGCCTCTGCGAGGCAACTTAGCGAGGTAGCTCCGATTCCTCTAACTGGTGTGTTGATTACTCTGCGAAATGCTTCGTCATCCCTCGGATTGACTAAAAGTCTAAAGTATGAAAGCATATCCTTGACCTCAGCTCTTTCAAAAAATGAGTGACCTGCAAAGATTTTATAAGGAAGATTTTTCTTTCTAAGCATCTCTTCGATTACTCGTGACTGAGCATTTGTCCTGTACAGAACAGCGAATTGGTCGTAAGATGCTTTATCTTTGTATATCCTTCCGGCAATGGAAGATGCTACTAATGTCCCCTCTTCCTGATCGGTGAAAGCTTTGAGCACTTCGATCTTTTCTCCCATATTGCCTTTGGAGAAACACTCCTTTTTTAATCTGTTGGAATTTTTCTCAATGACGGAATTGGCGGCGAGAACTATAGTCTGAGTAGAGCGATAATTCTGTTCAAGACGGAAAATTTTAGAATCGGGAAAATCTTTTTTAAAGTTCAAAATATTCTGAATTCGTGCTCCGCGGAAACCATATATGCTTTGGGAATCGTCTCCCACCACCGATATATTTCTGTACAAGGATGAAAGTTTCTTAATTATTAGGTACTGAGCGTAGTTTGTATCCTGATACTCATCTACAAGAATGTACTTAATTTCATTTCTCAGAGTGTCGCAAACTTCAGGATGATCTCTCAGTAATATGTTCATATTCAGTAGAATATCATCAAAATCCATTACCCCTGCGGCAAGACATTTCTTAGAATATTTTAGATACACTTCACATAAGCGCGCCATTTTAGCTATGGTATCGGTTTGAATAGCAGAGGCATTGTTCTGATAAGCTGTGGCGGTGACTAAATTGTTTTTAGCATTTGAAATGCGAGACTGAATAAATGATGGCCTATATACCTTTTCATCAAGCTCAAGCTCTTTCAGACATAGACGAATGGCACTTTTGGTATCGGACGAATCGTAAATGGTAAAAGAAGAAGGGTATCCGATAAGATCTGCATATTTTCTTAGAAATCTTATGAAAATCGAGTGAAATGTCCCCATCATAAGCCTCATACATCTATCTTTTCCCACAAGAGCAGCAATTCTCTCTTTCATCTCCTTGGAAGCCTTGTTCGTGAAAGTAAGAGCTAAAATAGAACTTGGAGCTATACCCTTATCGAGAAGATATGCTATCTTATATGTCAGCACTTTTGTCTTGCCTGAACCGGCTCCTGCTATTATCAAGGATGGTCCGTCAGTATTCTCTACCGCCTCTTTCTGTGCAGAATTAAGGTCTGTAAAATTAAGTTTTGATTCGTTTGCCATAATTATGCAAAAGTACACACCTATTCTAAAATACAAAGCAATTTTCAGGGGATTTTATTAACAAAAGGTTTTCATAAAAAGAAGAGACCACATAAATGCAGTCTCTTAGATGTTTAACACAACGGAATAATCCTTATTGTGAATTGCTTTCGTCTGCAAATATAGAAAAATTTTCTTATATTTGAAAAAAATTAAACTTTATTAATATGAAAAATATACTTGGTTTAGATTTAGGTACGAATAGTATAGGTTGGGCAGTGGTAAATGCCCAAGAAAATTCTTTAAATGAAGTGCAGATAAAAGGTATTGTTGCTGCGGGAAGCAGGATAATTCCTATGGATGCTGCTATATTGGGAGATTTTAATAAAGGTAATTCTATTTCTCAAACAGCTGATAGAACTGCTTTTAGAGGAGTTAGAAGACTTATAGAGAGATTTTTATTACGTAGAGAGCGTTTGCACAGGGTGTTAAGAGTAATGGGCTTTTTACCTCAACATTATTTAAAAAATATAGATAAATATGGTAAATTTATAAATTTTGCCGAGCCTAAAATACCATGGAAGAAACTTTCTGATAATAAATATGAATTTATCTTTAAAGAATCTTTTAAGGAGATGCTGAATGAATTCAGTAAAAATCAACCATCTTTAGTATCTGATGGGAAAAAAGTACCTTACGACTGGACTTTGTATTATTTGAGAAAAAAAGCACTAACTTCTAAAATTTCAAAAGAAGAACTATCGTGGCTATTACTTAATGCCAACCATAAGAGAGGTTATTATCAATTAAGAGGGGAGGAGGAGGATGATGATAAAAAACAAATAGTTGAATTTTATGCACTAAAAGTTGTAGATGTTATAGATTCCGGTGATAAAAAAGGAAAAGAAACTTGGTATAATATTGTATTAGAAAATGGCTGGATTTATCGCAGAACAAATAATGAACCCCTTGACTGGGTTGGCAAAATCAAGGAATTCATAGTAACAACCTCATTAGATGAAAACGGAGAACCTAAGAAAGATAAGGACGGAGAAATAAAACGTTCGTTTAGAGTTCCCAAAGAAGGTGATTGGACTTTAATAAAGAAAAAGACAGAGGCTGATTTAGAGATTTCTGGAAAATATGTTGGAGAGTATATTTTCGATACATTACTTAATAGTCCTAACCAGAAAATTCGTGGGAAACTGATATCTACGATAGAAAGAAAATATTATAAAGCGGAATTGCGTGAAATTTTACGCATTCAAAAAACATTTCATTCTGAATTGAACGATAATTCACTTTATAAAGAGTGTCTGGAAGAGTTATACCCAAATAATCCAGGATATTTTGCCGATAGAATTAACAAGGATTTTATTAATTTATTTGTCAATGATATTATTTTATACCAACGTCCTTTAAAAACCAAGAAGTCATTGATTGGTGATTGTCCTTATGAGAAAAGGGTTTATATTGATAAAGAAACTAATGAGAGAACAACTGTTTCAATTAAGTGTGTAGCCAAATCACATCCTGTTTTTCAAGAATTCAGGTTGTGGCAGTTCATTTCTAATATCCGTATTTATGAAAGAGAAAAGCAGATAGATGGTAAAATATGTTTTGATGTGGATGTAACGAATGATTTTCTAAAAACAGAAGATGATTATGTTGAGCTTTATTATTGGCTAAATGACAGGAAAGATGTTAACCAGAAGATGTTTCTATCTTACCCTAAATTTGGACTTAAGAAGAATGTTTCTAATTTCAGATGGAATTATATAGAAGATGATAGCAAGCTTTATCCTTGTAATAAAACAAGAAGTGCTATTTTGTCAAAACTTGGTAAAAAAGAGGAGAGAGGTAAATTGACTCGAGAATTGGAATTTAAAATATGGCATATACTTTATTCAATTAATTCACAACAAGAAATAAATCAAGTATTTACAGATAAAGGTAAAAAATGTGGTATATATAAGGAGCTTCAAAGTGTATTCTCTGAAGAATCTGTTCAGAGAATCAAGAATGTTAAATTTGAGGAAACTGATTATGGTTCTTATTCTCTGAAAGCAATTAATAGATTGCTTCCTTTAATGAGGATGGGAAGTTTGTGGCAAGAAGACAACATTGATAACTACAGCAAGGGAAGGATTTCTAAAATTATTTCTGGAGAGTATGACTCTAAAATAAGAGAAAGAGTGAGAGAAAAAGCTATAAATCTCAAGAATATTAATGATTTTAAGGGATTACCTTTATGGCTTGCTTGTTATATTGTTTATGATAGACATTCTGAAACGAAAGAGATAACCAAGTGGGAAACTCCAGAAAACCTGGATTTCTATATTAATTCATTTAAGCAACATTCTTTACGAAATCCTATTGTCGAACAGGTAGTTACCGAAACATTGAGAGTGGTAAGAGATATATGGAGGCAAGTGGGGGATATTGATGAAATACATATCGAACTCGGTAGGGAAATGAAAAATCCGGCTGATAAAAGGGCCAAAATAACAAAGCAGATTATTGATAATGAAAATTCCAATCTAAGAATAAAAGCACTCTTATCAGAATTTATCAATCCTGAATTTGGCGTAGAAAATGTTATTCCTTATTCACCTAGCCAACAAGAAATTTTAAGAATTTACGAAGAAGGAGTATTTGATGGTATTACTGATGTACCTGAAGATATTGAAACTATTTTGAAAAAATTCAACGAAAGTGACTCTGCAAAACGTCCAACAAATTCAGATGTAAAAAAATATAAATTATGGCTGGAACAGAAATATATCTCTCCATATACAGGAGAAATAATTCCTTTAGGAAAATTATTTACTACTGCTTATGAAATAGAGCATATTATACCCCAATCAAGATATTTTGATGATTCTTTTGGTAATAAAGTAATCTGTGAAGCTGAAGTTAATAGATTAAAATCCAATATGCTTGGTTATGAGTTTATTAAAGAGCATGGAGGTGAGAAAGTTGAAGTTGGAGGAGGTCGTTCGGTGAGACTTTTATCTGTTGAAGAATATGAATCAATTGTCAAAAAATCTTTTTCTAAAAATAAAAATAAGATGAGTAAACTTTTGATGGATGATATACCTGATAAGTTTATTGATAGACAATTAAATGATAGTAGATACATAAGTAAATTGGTAAAATCTCTCTTATCTAACATAGTGAGGGGTAAAGATATTAATGGAGAATATGAGCAGGAGGCTGTTTCTAAGAATTTAATTTCCTGTACCGGAGGAATTACAGACAAATTAAAGAAAGATTGGGGATTGAATGATGTATGGAATTCTATAATAATAGATAGATTTATAAGGCTGAATGAAATAGATGGGAATCAATTATATACAGCCGTCAGTAAAGAGGGACATATTATTCCCTCTATGCCACTTGAACACCAAAAAGGGTTTAACAAAAAAAGAATAGATCATCGACATCACACTATGGATGCTATTGTAATAGCTTGTGCAACTAGAAATCATATCAATTTATTGAATAATGAATCTGCAAAATCTGAAAATAAAACTAACCGTTATCGGTTATCGAGAAAGCTGAGACATTATGAAAAAGTAGAAATACTCAAAGGGGGAGAAAAGAAAACAGTAGATGTAGCTAAGGAATTTATAAAACCTTGGGATACATTTACACAAGATGTTAAATGTGTGTTAGAAAATATAATTGTAAGTTTTAAACAAAATCTAAGGGTAGTTAATAAGACTACGAATTATTATCAAAGAATTGAAAATGGTAAAAAGGTCTATGTAAAGCAGAATGATGGTAACAATTTCGCTATAAGAAAATCAATGCATAAAGAGACCTTTTATGGTGAGATAAACCTTCAAAAAATAAAGCAGGTAACATTGAAAGAGGCAATAAAAAATCCGCAATCTATTGTGAATAAGGAATTGAAGCAAAAAATCAATGAATTCTTTAAAAATTCTTTGGATGAAAATAGTATTAAGAAATATTTTGAAGATAATAAAGATGTGTGGAATGATATAAATATTTCTAAAATTGATGTTTTTTATTATACCAAAGACACAAATGACAGATATTTTGCTTCTCGTAAATTGGTTAATGATAGTTTCACTGAAGATTTTATTAAAGCAAAAGTAACAGACTCGGGTATCCAGAAGATTCTATTGGCACATCTTGCATTATCAAATAATAAACCTGATGTAGCTTTTTCTCCCGATGGAATAGAGCAGATGAACGATAACATAGTCTCACTAAATGGAGGTAATCCGCATAAACCTATTCTGAAAGTTAGAATTTATGAAAAAGCTGAAAAATTTGCAGTTGGTCAGTCTGGAAATAAGGTCTATAAATATGTAGAAGCAGCAAAGGGCACAAAGCTATTCTATGCTGTATATCAGAAAGAAATTTTCGACAAAAAATCAGAAGAGAGCAGATTTGTTAGAGAATATGAAACTATTCCTTTGAATGATGTTATTGATAAAAAGAAAAAGGGAGAAGCAATAGTTGATAGCTCAGAAGATAGAAAATTATTATTCATTTTGTCTCCTAATGATCTTGTTTATCTACCTACTCAAGAGGAAGTTATCTCTGGCATCATTAATCAGCCTATAGATAGGGAAAGGATTTATAAGATGGTTTCTTCGAATAAAATCTCTGCATTTTTTATAAAACATAATATCGCAAATCTAATTATAGATAAGAGAGAGTATTCTTCAGCGAATAAAATGGAAAGGGCACTAACTGGTGAAATGATTAAAGAAACCTGTATAAAATTAAAAATAGACAGACTTGGCAATATCCTAAATATGTGATAATGATTAAAAAAACTCTGTATTTTGGGAATCCGGCATATCTTTCTCTTAGGAATGACCAGCTTGTGATAAAATTACCCGAACTAGAGAATAATTCAACTCTTCCTAAGGGTTTTAAAGATAATTTGGTTAAAACCATTCCTGTAGAGGATATAGGTGTCCTTGTATTGGATAATAAGCAGATACATATTACACAGGGATTGATTGAATCATTATTACAAAATAATGTAGCATTGATTTCCTGTGATTCTTCAAGAATGCCTCTTGGGTTGATGTTGCCTTTAAGTGTAAATACTATACAGAATGAGAGATTCAGATTTCAGATAGATGCTTCAGTCCCTCTTGTTAAGCAGTTATGGCAGCAGACAATCCAGCAGAAAATACGAAATCAGTCTGTCATTCTTGATGGTGCAACGAATGATTCTCACCTCAATATGATAAAGTGGGCTGATAGGGTAAAAAGTGGAGATGCCGATAATATGGAGGCGCGTGCTGCTGTCTATTATTGGAAAAATTTATTTAAAAATTATGGTATATCTGGTTTTGTGAGGGGTAGAGATGGATTACCACCAAATAATCTTCTTAATTATGGCTATGCCATTCTTAGGGCGGTAATTGCACGCTCGATTGTTTCTACAGGTTTGCTACCTACTATAGGAATACATCATCATAATAGATATAATGCTTATTGTCTTGCTGATGATATTATGGAACCATATAGGCCTTATGTAGATAAACTTGTCATAGGAATAATAGCAAAAGGGTATAATTATAATAATTTGACGAAAGAAATAAAATCTGAATTACTTACGATTCCTGTAATTGATGTTGTTATAGACGGGAAGAGAAGTCCACTGATGATTTCCGCTTCAACTACAACAGCAAGTTTGTATCGTTGTTTTAGTGGAGAAATACGTAAAATAATATATCCTTCAATGTTATAGTTTTATGGAACGTCTTAATGAATATAGAATTATGTGGGTATTAGTTTTTTTTGATTTGCCGACAGAAACTAAAAAAGATAAAAAAATACATTCTTTGTTTAGAAAAAATCTTCAGAAAGATGGATTTACTATGTTTCAATATTCTATATATATAAGACACTGTCCCAGTAGAGAAAATATGAGTGTTCACGCTAAAAGAGTTAGAGGTTTTTTACCTGAAAAGGGAATGGTCGCTATCTTAAATATTACAGATAAACAATTTGGTGATATGGAGTTATTTGTAGGTAAAAAAGATAAGCAGCCACCATCTCCATACATGCAACTTGAATTATTTTAGGTAAAACAGAAAAGAAAGAAAGCCTATGAAACATTCATAAGCTTTCTTATTGACAACTTTTTTTAATTTCTAAAAATCATACTAACAGATTGATAATTAGTGCAATGAA
>CAZSXE010000049.1:0-8234 GCA_964611185.1 uncultured Muribaculaceae bacterium
GAGCCAGGATCAAACTCTTCATTGTATATGTTTTTATGTTTTAAGCTTATCCTGACTGGTTAAAAATTGACGAGGTTATTATACTTAACCTCTTACCTTTTCACTCGTACAATGCTATCAATGAACTTTTTTTAATACCCGTTTTTCTGAAACGGGCTGCAAATATAGATACTCTTTTTTTACCTACCAAATTTTTTCAAATTATTTTTCAATAAGTAATTATTATTTTAGTTTTCTTATATTTGTAGTATGAAAAAAATGGTATTGATATTTTTGATAGTATTTCTAACACTTTCTTCCAAATGCTCCACTGAACCCACCCCTACACCTGAACCTTCCACATACGAGTTTGCTAAAGGCGCAGATATAAGTTGGGTCACAGAAATGGAAAAAGAGGGTAAAAAGTTTTACAATAAGAACAATGTGCAGACCGACTGTTTCTCCCTCATGAAAGAACTCGGTATGAATTCAATAAGGCTGAGAGTATGGGTAAATCCTACTGACGGATGGTGTAGAAAAGAAGATGTATTGGCCAAGGCCAAAAGAGCTGAAGCTCTCGGAATGAGATTGATGATTGATTTTCATTATAGCGACTCTTGGGCAGACCCCGGTAAGCAGAACAAACCCTCAGCGTGGAAATCAATGAATTTCACCGAATTAAAAGCAGCTCTATACACCCACACCAAAGATGTTTTAAATGCACTTAAAGCCGAAGGCATCTCTCCCGAATGGGTCCAAATTGGAAATGAAACCTCCGATGGGATGTTGTGGGAAGATGGAAGAGCTTCCAAAAATATGTCTCAATATGCACAGCTCACCTCAGCCGGCTACACAGCTTCAAAGTCTGTCTTTCCCGACACAAAAGTAATAATCCATATTGACAACGGCTACGACCCTTCCCGCTACGATTGGATTTTCAAAGGTCTTAAAGAGAACGGATGCTACTGGGATGTCATCGGAATGTCACTCTATCCTTCTGCATCAGAATATACTAAAAAAATAACATCGCTTATCAGCAATGCTAAAAACCTTATCTCTACTTACGGTTGCGAAATAATGGTTTGCGAAGTGGGTATGCCGTGGGATCAGGCCGATGTCTGCAAATCATTCCTCACCTCTCTTATCACAGAAGTTTATGCTATTCCTGATGAAAAAGGACTCGGAGTATTCTATTGGGAGCCTGAGTGCAACAACGGCTGGAACGGCTATACCCTCGGAGCATTTGACAACACTGGAAAGCCCACATCAGCGATGGATGCATGGTCCGAAGTAAAAACAAATAGTAATAAATAAATCACAAATATATGAGCAGGTCAAAAATTGTTATATACGCAGCAATATTGCTTTCGCTATTGGGTTCCTGTACCTCCACCACATCACATCTGAATAAATCTCCGAGAACAGTGACCCTCCTTGATTCGGGATGGAAATTCAGACTGGGAGAATCACCGTCATTTGATGACTCGCTCGCAGAATCTGTCACTATTCCCCACGATTGGGCCATCAAAGGTACTTTCGACAGAAATAATGATATTCAGGAAGTAGCTGTTTTTCAAAATTTTGAAAAGCAAGCAACTGTCAAGACAGGTCGTACAGGAGGTCTGCCGCATATAGGAACAGGCTGGTATAGAAGAAGTTTCGATGCAGACACCTCTAAATGTCAGACACTCTTGTTTGACGGAGCCATGAGCGAAGCGAAGGTATATGTCAATGGCACGGAAGTGTGCTTTTGGCCCTACGGATATAACTCCTTCCACTGCGATGTAACACCTTACATCAACAAGTCCGGAAAGGACAATATTCTTACTGTCCGACTTCAAAATCGCCCCCATTCCTCTCGATGGTACCCCGGCGCAGGCCTTTACAGAAATGTCCATCTAATCGAAACATCCCCCATTCATATTCCCGTATGGGGCACTGTTATCACCACGGAAGCTGTTTGGCGCGACAGCGCAACTATCAAGGTAGTAACACAGATAGAAGGTCTCACCCATTCGGATAAAGACTCTCTCCCCCATCTCGACATAAAAACATCCCTCAGCGACGCCTCCGGCAATAAGACACCATTTCATTGCGAATCCACAATAGTTTTCACAGACGCCACCTCAGGCACGGCAATGATAGAACAATTTTTCACCGTTTACGCACCGAAATTGTGGTCCCCCGAATCTCCCAATCTGTATTTTGCAGAATCTCAACTATTTGCAGACGGTGCTCATTGCGATAGCTACACTACTCGTTTCGGCATAAGAACCACTGCCGTCATCCCTGAAAAGGGGTTCTTCCTTAATGGAGAAAATCGAAAATTCAAAGGTGTGTGCCTCCATCACGACCTCGGCCCATTAGGAGCAGCTATAAACAAATCGGCGCTTCGACACCAGCTTGCAATCCTGAAAGATATGGGCTGCGATGCCATCAGGACTTCGCACAATATGCCTTCTCCCGAACAAATCGCCCTCTGCGACGAAATGGGTTTTATGGTTATAGTCGAAAATTTCGACGAATGGGATGTTCCCAAATGCGAAAACGGATACCACAGATTTTTCAACGAATGGGCAGAGAAAGATATGATAAATATGATTCATCAATTTCGCAACAACCCTTCGGTAATGATGTGGTGCATAGGAAACGAAGTACCTACTCAGTGGAAATCCGATGGTTATAAAATTGCTAAATACCTCTATGATATATGTAAACGAGAAGATCCTACAAGAGCAGTTACCTGCGGAATGGATCAGATTGATGCCATTTTAAACAACGGTTTCGGTGAAATAGCAGATGTCCCGGGTTTCAATTACAGAACTCATAAGTATCTCGAAGGATACGAAAAACTGCCCCAAAAAATCCTTTTAGGAAGCGAAACCTCTTCTACAGTAAGCTCTCGCGGGGTTTATCATTTCCCTCCTATCCGGCAGGCACGGGCAATTCACGAAGATCATCAATCATCATCATACGATTTGGAATTCTGCGAATGGTCCAATATTCCCGATGAAGATTTCGCACTTGCCGAAGATTATCCATGGACAATGGGGCAATTTGTATGGATAGGTTTCGATTATTTGGGAGAGCCCACCCCATACGACACTGATGCATGGCCAAGTCACAGCTCACTATTCGGAATTATGGACCTCGCATCCATACCAAAAGATAGATTTTATCTGTACAGGAGCATCTGGAACACCGAAAGTCCCACACTCCACATTCTTCCTCATTGGAGCTGGAACGGTCATACAGGAGAGACAATTCCTGTGTTTGTTTACACCTCTTATGACAGCGTAGAGCTATTTATAAATGGAAAAAGTCAGGGAATCAGAAGTCACAATGACAGCACCCTGCTGAACAGATACCGTCTTATGTGGATGAATACCAAATACGAACAAGGTGAGTTAAAAGCTGTCGCGTACGATTCGTCAGGAAAGAAAGTTGCTGAAGAAATAGTAAAAACAGCTTCAGAGGCCCATCACATTGAATTGTCAGCAGACCGAAGCACTATTGACGCTGACGGAAAAGATTTGGCTTATATCACTGTAAGCGTGGTTGATAAAGAAGGTAATCTCTGCCCTCGAAGTGATCTCAGCATTAAATTCGATACTTCACCAGAAAGTTCATTCCGTGCTTGCGCCAATGGAGATCCCACTTCGTTGGAACTTTTCCACATACCTCAAATGAAAGCTTTTTCAGGGCAGCTCACTGCCATCGTGCAGTCAGGTAATAAAAAAGGGCAAATTGTGCTGAAAGCATCGGCAGAAGGGGTAGAATCTGCAACTATTAAAATAACTACTAAATAATTACAATAATGAAAGAAATCGTAAAAAAAGAATTTCAAAAACATTTCGGAGAGGGGGGCGAATTTTACGCTTCAGCAGGCCGAATCAATCTCATTGGTGAACACACCGATTACAACGGAGGCTTTGTATTTCCCGGAGCTATAGACAAAGGGATGATGGCATTAATTAAGCTCAATGGGAGTGATAAGGTGAGAGCCTATTCGGTCGATTTAAAAGATTATGCAGAATTTGGATTTAATGAAGAAGATGCCCCTAAAGCATCGTGGGCACGCTATATATTCGGAGTTTGCAGAGAAATAATAAAAAGAGGGGGAGCACTTAAAGGATTTGACACTGCTTTTGCGGGTGATGTTCCTCTCGGGGCAGGAATGTCTTCATCGGCAGCTCTTGAAAGCACTTATGCATTCGCATTGAACGACATTTTCAAACTCGGTATTGATAAATTCGAGCTTGCACGGATAGGTCAGGCTACCGAGCACAACTATTGCGGTGTAAAATGCGGAATCATGGATCAATTTGCATCTGTATTCGGTAAGAAAGGGAGCCTTATTCGTCTTGACTGTCGTTCGCTCGAATATGAATATTTTCCATTCCATCCCCAAGGTTATAAACTGGTTTTGCTTGATACCGTAGTTAAACATGAGCTTGCCTCATCAGCCTACAACAAGCGCCGTGAATCTTGCGAAAGAGCTGCCAAGGCTATGGGAGTAGAATTTCTTCGCGATGCAGATATGAAGATGCTCAATGGCATAAAGGATAAAATATCCGAAGAAGATTACAAACGCGCTGAATATGTAATCGGTGAAAAGCAGCGTGTACTTGATGTGTGCGATGCTCTCAAACGCGACGATTACGAAACAGTAGGTAAAAAAATGTATGAAACTCATTACGGGATGAGCAAACTTTACGAAGTGAGCTGCGAAGAGCTTGATTATCTGAATGATATTGCCAAAGAATGTGGTGTAACCGGTTCTCGCGTTATGGGAGGAGGTTTCGGAGGCTGCACTATAAACCTTGTAAAAGATTCACTATATGACCATTTCATCTCCACTGCAAAGAAAAAATTTGCAGCCAAATACGGGCATGAGCCAAAGGTCTATCCAGTAATTATCTCAGACGGAGCAAGAAAAATTTCAGACTGACATGATTGAACTGATTAATAAAAAAGGGGCATCGGTGTGGTTGAATGAAATCGGAGCAGGGATTGTTTCGGTTATTGTTCCCGATATCAATGGGAATCTCGCTGATGTGGCTCTCGGTTACAAAGATATGAAAAGCTACCTCGGAGACGGACCTTGCTCCGGCAAAATCCCTGGGCGCTTCGCCAATAGAATTGCCGGAGGAAAATTTTTTCTCGAAGGGAAAAAATACGATTTGCCGATAAATAACGGTCCCAATCACCTCCACGGTGGCCCTGAAGGATTTTCCAACAAAGTGTGGAGTATTGTCCCCCGGGACAAATGGGGATTTGAACCTGATGAAGATGAAAGCGTAGCTGTATTTTCACTTGAAAGTTCTGCAGGTGATTCCGGGTATCCGGGGAAATTGGAAGTGAAAGCGATCTATCATTGGAAGGATTCCAACATCCTCTCTTTAGAGATAACCGCAACCACTGATTCTACTACCATCATTAATCTCACCAACCACACATACTGGAATCTCGCAGGAGAAGACAGCGGCTCGATTTTAGACCACGAACTGATGCTCAATGCCTCCAACTATCTTCCCACAGACGACACACTCATTCCCACAGGGGAAATTGCGCCCGTGGCGGGAACTCCCATGAATTTCACTAATCCGAAAGAGCTCGGAAGGGATATAAAATCAGATTTTGATGCATTGCTTTTCGGAAAAGGATACGACAACTGCTGGGTGGTGGACGGATGGCAGCCGGTAAATGAAAAAAATGATGATGGGACCTCTATAAAAACCGGAAAGATGTGTCACATAGGAACTCTTTCAGATAAAAAATCTGGAAGAATTATGAAGATCTATTCCACACAGCCGGGTGTTCAAGTTTATACAGGCAACTGGCTTGCAGGCTCACCTATCAGCAAGTCCGGACGGTCATATAACGACTATGACGGGGTAGCCATTGAGTGTCAGGGATTTCCCGATTCACCCAATAAGCCACAATTCCCATCACCTATATTATATAAAGGTGATATATATCGTCATTTAATAGAATTTCGGTTCACGAACGCGACAATCTGATTTTTTTCCACCATTTCGCCATGTTGCGCTCCGATATAGACTACAGTCCCCGACTCAGGCGCGGGGACTTCTTCTATCCCGTAATAAGTCTGAACAAAACATATCGGCTTATCCTTTGATACTTTGGAACCAAATACAGGGGCCGTACTATCACCTGCCACACTATATTGCCATACCAAAGAACCCTTTGCAGGGACTTGAACAGGTACGGCATCGGGATATTTCGCTAAAATCTCCTGTGTATTGAATTTAGGCATTTCCACTACCGGACGAACGACTATTTTAGGAGCACCGGCCTTTTCTTTCGCCGCTTCGAGCTCTTTTTCAAAACGATCCTTAGCCACTCCGCTCTTATAATCGCGATACTGTCTTTCATGCATGGCAAATTCAAACAATTCTTCATCATCCTGACCTCTGTCCCATCCCTCCTTTTTCATCTCCTCGATAAAATGAGGAAGTTCATTGGGAAAAGCATCCTGAGGATTTCCTGTGTAGAATTCAAGACCTTTATTCTTAACAATTTCCATAATTTCAGGAGCAAGTGATCCAGGCAAAGTACCTGTCTTTCCCAAAATCATATTCATAGTGTCCTTGTCTATGGTGGTCCATCTTGGTTCTCCTTTGAGAATATGCATAAGATTCATTAATGCAGTATTTTTAACATATTGGCTGAATGGAGTTACAAGAGGTGGGTAACCAAGTTTAGGCCACACATATTCAACCTCCTGAAATAGCATAACCACAAGCTCATTCAGGCTTAATTCTTTCTTACCCTGATTTCTAAGCGACATATTAATGGCCCCCTGAAATCCTTTTAAATCAGCCATCATAGAGCCCATCATACCTCCGGGGAGACCACATCCTACAAGAAGTGAAGTCGTTTTGAAATTATCCGGCTCGATAAAATACCCGAGAAAATCATCAATAAAAGTCTGAGTAAGCCTCCTTGCCTCCATATAAGCATCCATGTTTATATCTTTCACAGAGAAACCGGCATCCTTGAACATAGCTTGAATGGTAATAACATCGGGATGAATCTTTCCCCATGAGAGAGGTTCCATAGCCACATCTACATAATCTGCTCCGGCTCTGGCCACCTCAAGCATTGAGGCCACTGAGAAACCAGGGCCGGAATGGCCATGATATTGAACTAAAATATGAGGATATTTGTCTTTAATAGCCTTTGTAAGTCGTCCTAAAAATGCAGGGCGGCCTATTCCGGCCATATCTTTAAGACAAATCTCATCACAACCATAATCTACCACCTTATCAACAATTCCCATATAATACTCCACAGTATGAACAGGAGAATAAGTAATACTCAATGCCACCTGCGAAATCATTCCACCCTTTTTGGCCAATACCACAGAACCTTTAAGATTACGATGATCATTAAGTCCGCAGAACGAACGGGAAATATTTGTTCCTTGCTTAGCCTTCACTTTATACATCAACTCTCTAACATCCTCAGGTACAGGATTCATTCTCAAGGCATTAAGTCCTCGCTCCAGCAGATGAGTCTGAATACCGACCTTGTTAAAAGGGGCAGTCCATTCACGGACAGCCTTGTTAGGATTCTCTCCAAAGAGCAAGTTAACCTGCTCAAAAGCTCCTCCATTGGTCTCAACTCTATCGAAACAGCCCATATCTATAATAACCGGTGCGATCTGCTTAAGCTGGTCAACCTTGGGAACATACTTTCCCGAAGACTGCCACATATCCCTGTAAACAAGGGAAAATTTAATCTCTTTTTTCATTGAATTTCGTGTTGTTTATATAAAAAAATACAAAAATCGTGCTTGAATTAATAATAATGATTTATGTTTCAAAAATAAATAATATTTTTTGTTTTACTATATTCATATTAAAAATGCCAAACAAAATATATAAAATACTTAAGAAATTATAATTAATTGGAATATTTATAACTTTTTATGATGTAAATTATACTATAAATTCTTATATTTTTGTGTTGTGAATAATAATCTCATAAAGCAGAATATTTACAATGCAAGAACTGCACTTGGTCTGACTCAAGACGAGGTGGCTTTAAAACTTGGCATTTCGCAGGCGGCATACCAAAAAATTGAAATAGGTAGTACATCCCTAATAAATAAAAGGCTGTTCGATATTGCAAAAGTATTGGAAAGTTCTCCCAATTCATTAGTTTTAGGATATGAACCCGATCAAAAGAGAATTGACGAAAAGGTTAACGCTATAAAGGAAGAACTT
>CAZSXE010000050.1:0-7859 GCA_964611185.1 uncultured Muribaculaceae bacterium
CTGATTATTACTAATCAATTGCACTATTTGTGCTATATGACAGCACTAAAATTGCATTTAAAATCTACTATTTGTCTTTAACTGAAAATCGTTGACTCATAACAAGAAGCAGCAATATCAAGTTACAAAGAACAAAGAGAAAAGTATCTTAGCAAAGTATTCCGCATACTATCGCTTAAGCTCTATTAGTCATAATCACAATAAATGGTGATTTATACTTGCTAAATATATTTATTGTCCTATCTTTGTACCTAAATCACAATATATTGGGATTATGATACAAATTGGTGATATAATCAGAAAAAGACGGAAGATGTTGAAAATTACTCAGCGCACACTTGCAGAGTTATCGGATGTTGGGATTAATACGCTGACAAAAATCGAAAAAAATGAAGCAAATCCTACAATAGAACTACTTGAAAAGATACTCAACACATTGGGACTGGAAATCCGTATCACCATTAAAAACAATGACAAATTATGAGGCGTGGAGCTGTATATTTAAACAATGTATTAGCAGGCATATTGACCGAAATATCAGCTACTGAATATGTATTCAGATATGATGACATCTATTACAAAAACGAGAAAATGCCGGCTATAAGTCTGACACTTCCCAAAACACAGCAAGAGTATCGGTCACATTTTTTATTCTCATTTTTCAGCAATATGCTATCTGAAGGGCGCAACAGAGCAGTACAATCGCGTATGCTGCACATTGATAAAAATGACAATTTCGGTATTTTGCTATCAACTGCCCACACAGATGTAGCAGGGGCTGTCACAGTTAAATCTTTAGAACCATGAGACAAATCACGATATGTCCTTCGACACTTGCTCAAGGATATGATAGTTATTCGCCTGTGGCAATAAACCATCTTTTTGATGGTCAAAATGTATCGCCTTTTATAGATTATCCCCCTATTGACGACGACAGTAGCCATGAAACTCAAAATGAATTTATACACAATCAGGAACGCTTTTCTCTGTCGGGAGTTCAATCCAAATATTCAATGATCATTCGCAACGGCAAGCTGGTTCTTACCAAGGAAGGTGAGCAGGGACACTACATCCTAAAACCAAAATTGAGCGATTTTCAAAATCGACTCTACAGCTCTGCTAACGAGAATTTGACTATGCAGATTGCTTCACAAGTATTCAAAATTGAAACAGCTGAAAACGGATTGTGCTTTTTTAAAGGAGGTGAACAGGCATACATTACCAAAAGATTTGATATTAATCCTGACGGCACAAAACGACGAAAAGAAGATTTTGCATCTTTGGCAGGTCTTACATATCAGCAAAATGGATTAAATTTTAAATACAGCATCCTAACATACGAAGAGTGCGGAGGTTTGATTCGCAAATACCTCCCTGCATGGAAAGTTGAAATGCTTAAATTTTTCGATTTAATCATTTATAATTTTTTGATTTGCAACGGTGATGCACATCTTAAAAACTTCTCAGTGATCGAAACAGAGATGGGTGACTTCAAATTATCTCCGGCCTACGATCTAATAAACACCAAACTTCATGTAGAAGATACAATATTTGCACTTGAAAGAGGTTTGTTAAATGGAAATGCTACGGCATATATGCCTCTCGGCGTAACCAATGGTGCCACATTTATCGAATTTGGCAAACGCCTTGGACTTCAGGAGAAAACCATTCGTCGAGAAATAGATAAATTTTGCTCCGATTATCCCCTTATAGATAAATTAATACTAAATTCATATCTTTCAGATGAATTAAAAGAGACATACAAAAAAATGTATAACACGCGTAGGAAATCATATTTGGAAGTAGGAATTCATAAATAATATGCTGATAATTGGCACTTTATTCCTTTTCAAATTCTTTCACCCCCTTCACCCCCCTCACCCCGAAATAAGACTCCACAATATTCCCTTTCAGATAGAGAAATTTATGCAGATTACCCTGGTTGTTTACAAGATTTAATGAGTCGCGGATAGCTCCTATTTTCAGCTCCACTGCCATAATAAGAGATCTCTCCCTCTGATTGATGTGTGAGGCTATCGCCAAATGGGTAGCCGATGTAAACGGAGGGGAATAGCAGATAGATGCCGATGTCATATCTCCACCCACAATATATCCTTTCACCCACACATCTTCCTCTCCCACCATTTCAATCGCCTCTTCCACTGAAAAAGCCTTTCCCTTCGAACTTCCGTCGTTTTCAGCACCATACTCATATTTCTCCGTAATCCATACTCTCCCCGTATCCACCACGATATGATAGTCGGCATCACCCATTTCGCTCTCTGCTATTGATAAGTTTATTGTTAATATTTCCGATTTATTCAATATTCTGCCAAGTATTCTTTTATCCATAGTACCCGAGACAAGTCTCAATTCGACCTTCCCCGGATTAAAATAAGCTATTCTATCCTCAGTATATGAATATTCAAGTTCTTTTTCTCCTTTCCTCAAAACCACAGATGAAGAAGCATATTTATTTTTAAAATCATCCGAATATCTGATTTTCATCCCCGAATTTAGCTGAATACATTTAAAATCCACCTTGGCCACACCACCCGAAGAGATACTTACCGAACACGAATCGCCAAACTGCGGCATATCAAATGAAGGCTCCTTGAAATCGACAGAATACACCTTTAATATATATATCCCCTCGGCTACCGCCAATTTGGAAGGTTTCTTCCCATAAGCACCCTTATAAATCTCTTCCCCCTCCTCCCGCGAAATAGAGAGGATAAAATCATTGGTATCAGGGATGATATACACACCCCCTTTAGTCCTTAATTCTTCTGACAAAATATTATATTCTTCAGAAAATGACAAAATCAACTCACAATCACCTCTGCCATACTTATTACAAGAGTGCATAAGCACCATAAACACAGACAACACACTGCAAAACAATACTTTATACATATATTTATATTTGAATTATTGATATTTATCATCTTTTGTGCAAAAATACTTTCGATTTGAAACCAATTTTGCCAAAATAAAATTATCGTGTTATTATTTCCGTTTTTAAAAAAATGCTATCTTTGTTGAGTTTAAATCTAAATTTATTTATAAAATGTATAAAATTTCCTCTCATCCGATTCTTCCGATTCCGGAAGAAAATTTAGTTGAATTCACATTTGAAGGCAAAAAAATTAAAGGACAAAAAGGGCAGACCATAGCCGCCGCCCTGCATCAAGCCGGTTATCAAGTTCACAGTCACAGCATTGACCATAGAAAAAGGAGTATGGAATGTGGTATCGGAAAGTGCGGAGCCTGCGAGATGCTTGTCGATGGAAAAATAAGAAGAATCTGCATCACAAATGTCGATAATGTAAAGAGTGTTGAGAGGCTGAAAGAGGACAACGGTTTTAATGATACAGTAAAAAATTATAAAAATAATTCTAAAGAAAAATCCGCCCCTAAAAAAATATATAAAACAGCAGTAGCCATTATAGGAGCCGGTCCGGCGGGATTATCTGTAAGAGAAGAACTCAGAAAAGAAAAAATCGATAATATAGTTTTAGATAATAACAGTCACATCGGAGGTCAGTTTCTTATGCAGACCCACCAATTCTTCTTCTTTGAGAAGGAGAAGAGATTCGGCGGAATGAGGGGATTCGATATTGCAAAGACACTTGCCGGCGACTCCCATGAAGGGATCTTTCTGAATTGTGTCGTATGGGATATTCTCGAAGGTAAAAGGCTTGCAGTAAAGAACATAGCTACCGATGAAGAGTTTTATATAGATGCGCAGGAGCTCGTTATTGCCACAGGCGCAGTCCCTTTTATGCCTGCCTTCAAAAACGATGATGTCCCCGGAGTTTATACTGCTGCCGTGGTTCAGAGGATGATGAACACGCAGTTTACACTCCTTGGAAAAAACATCCTCACAGTAGGTGCCGGGAACATCGGTTACCTCACATCCTATCAAGCCATGCAGGCTGGCGCCAATGTGAAAGCTATTATTGAGGCGATGCCCAATGAGGGAGGATTTCCCGTTCAGGCCAATAGAGTGCGCCGTCTCGGCATTCCGATTATGACTTCCCATGTATTATTGGAAGCCATTCCTAATAAAGACTATACAGGAGTAGTGGGAGCTATTATTGCCAAGTGCGAAAATTTCAAACCCATCCCCGGGACTGAGCAGAGACTTGATGGAATCGACTGTATAAATATATGCACCGGACTTCTCCCTGATAATCAGCTACTTACTAAGGGCAATACCGTATTCGGTCTGAGCTGCCACGGCGTAGGCGACTCAGTGAGAATCGGAGAAGGGACATCTGCTGTACTTCGTGGAAAGCAATGCGCTTTCGAGGTGATTCAGAACCTTGGCCGCAGGATAAATTACGAAGCATATCTCACTACATCGAAGGAGTATATTGATTCTCAACAAAAACCTAAGAGGATTCTTCAGGAGCCGAACAAACCTGACACCAAGAGGATGAGCGAAAAGCCGTTTGTCATCATGGACTGTCTCTACGGCTTTGCCTGTAACCCTTGTTCGTTCGCCTGCAAACAGGGCGCCATCACCAAATCATCCACTTCCGTCACCCCCACGCTCGATTACAGCAAATGTATCGGCTGTATGGAGTGCGTTTATCAGTGCCCCGGCCTCGCTATTTTCGGATACAATCTATCGAAAAATCTGCTATTCCTTCCCGTTGAATATGAAGTTAAAGAGGGAGCTGAAGTATTTTTAATCGACAATAATGGACAGAAACTCGGCGAGGGTGTAGTCGAGAAAATTATGGCTAAGCCCAATAAGACAAATGTAGCAAGAGTTCGTTCCAATACCCTTTCGGGAGAAAATCTAACCACAGTCCGCGGATTTATTGTAAAAGAAAACTACCCTGAACCTCTTCAGATTTCAAAAGGAAAGGAAGAAGACTTAAAGACATATATATGCCATTGCGAGGATGTTACCATTGAGAAGATACTTGATGCTATAGGCGACAGAAAGTCTATCACTGCCGATGAGCTTAAGCATATTACCCGTCTGGGAATGGGTGCCTGCCGCGGTAAGAGATGCCTCCCGAGAGCAAAAGCAGCACTTCGCGCTTATGGAATAGAAATCATAGGTGAATTTACACCTCGCGGCCCTATGGCCAATCAGGTCGAACTCGGCGATGTAATCAATATAGATGGTGGACAATCTGTTATCATACCATCTGACTCCACTGCCAAAGTGGCCCAAAAAGTAGGCGCTATCGTTGCCGGAGGCGGAATGGCCGGTTCTGCTACTTTCAGATACCTCTGTGAAGCAGGTCTGAAGCCGATACTTATCAATAAAGATCGTGGTAGTTCGTGGAGGAATATTGCCGGAGGCCGACCTGCTTTCTCGCTCCCTGCACTTGCCGATATAGCCAACCATAACCACGATATTTTCAAAGAGTTAGCATCCAAATACCATATTGACTATCATCTTATCAGGTATGTAAGTTTCGCACATGACGAGAAAGAATACAAATCTCTCGATCTTTCAAGAGAGTGGTCAGATGCTTATATGATTGAAAGAAAGGATTTTAGAAAAGAAATATCAGAATATTTCAATCCCGATTTGAAAACTTATTCACACGCCCTCATATCCAACGATTGCTGGCAAGCCACTCCGGGAAAGACCGTCAATGTAGTAAGGAACATCGGAAAGAGTCTCGGCGGCATCGTTCTTGAAGACACCGAACTTATTGATGTTGAAAAGATTGGGAAAGAATATAAAGTCGTCATAAAAGACTCTAACAATAAATACACCGAATATCGTACCGAAATATTTGTGAATGCTCTCGGGGCAGGAGCGGAAAAATTCGCCTCTCGTCTGGGAATTGAGACAGGTCTTTATCCTGTTAAACATCAAGCATTTATCACCAAGCGACTCCCTCTGATTGGTAAAAACGGCGCTTGCCTCGATATGCTTATTGACAGAAGAAAATACAAAGGTTTTTCCGCCGTTTACGGTCAACAGCTCACAGACACTGGTCAGATTATCGGCTGCGCATCGCCGGCAAACGATGCCACAGAAGCGGGCAAGAACTTGACGATAAATACACAAAAATTCCTTGAAATTGCCTCTGAAGTCTTTACAGACTGGATACCTGCACTCAAGGAGGTAGGAATTCAAGCCACTTGGGCCGGCTATTATACAGAACCCCGTTATATTGTCGATCCCGAGCTCGGACTCTTCGTGGGGATGAGAGGACACGGATTTATGCTTTCCCAATACATCGGAAAGATGTATGTCGATGCCCTTATGGGCCGCTCTGTCCCCGATTACTTTAAAGATTTGTCCATAAAAGGAAGTGGACTAAGCGAAATGGCTTTCAAATGATTAATCCCATTAATGTCAGATACAAGCTTGCTACATTATTACTGATGCTGATAAGTGTATCGTCCCATAAAGTAGCAAGCGGTATCTCACATAGAGAATTGACTGTTTATAAAATAATTGCGAGCGGATATACCTCTATCAGCGGAGAAGGGATATACCTCTTTGATTTCTATCCCGAAAAAATGGAAGTAACGCCCGTATGCTCTGCCAAATCTGACAATCCCTCATTTTTCACCCTCTCCCCCCATAATAATCGCCTTTATGCGGTCAATGAAAGTGGCGAAAATTCAGCTGTCAGTACCTTTTCTCTCGATCTTAAAAAAGGGAAAATTGCACTGAAAGGGAGACAAGATATAATCGGCGATGACCCCTGCTACATAGCCACTGACCATAAATTCAAGTTTTCCGCTACCGCCAATTATTCAGGCGGAAGTATCAATATTTTTCCCATTGACACATACACAGAATGTCTGCTTCCCTCCACAAATGAAATTCAATACACTGGAAGCGGTCCTGATACCAAAAGGCAAGCTATGTCACATCTGCATTGCACCGTATTTACCCCTGACGGAAGACACCTCCTTGCATCAGACCTCGGAACAGATAAAATCTATGTACTAAATATAAAAGGTGACACCGCCATACCATCTAACCTTGACATAAATTTACCCCCCGGTTCCGGTCCACGCCACATAACATTTGAAAAAGAGGGGAAATACGCATATATCCTGACAGAACTCTCCGGTGAGATAATAGTAGTAAACCTCCAAAAAGAACCTTTTTCCATCCAACAAACAGTCATTGCTGATACATGTTTCGCAAGAGGAAGTGCCGATATTCACCTCTCACCTGATGGAAAATTTCTGTACGCCTCCACCCGCCTCGAAGGTGACGGAATCGTAACATATAAAATAGATTCCGCCTCCGGCAATATTACCCGCATATCACACACCCCTACTTTCAGAAATCCCCGTAATTTTGCCATTTCCCCAGACGGGAAATATGTTTTGGTCGCGTGCCAAAAAGATAATCTCATCCAGATATTCAAAAGAGACACCATCACCGGCATACTTACAGACACCGGCAAAACCATCAGAGTAGAAAATGTCAGCTGCATAACAATAGTTGACAACATTGGCGGCTAAAACACTGACTCACAGCATATAACTACACACATCCTCCGGCAAAATTGCCGGAGGATGTGTGTTATATTGGCGTAGAAATCAGATGATTAGCCGCCATGAATTTCAGAAACAAATCTATGCTCCGAAATTATCGAACATTATATTTTCAGTCGGGACACCTAAATTGTCGAGCATTTTGACTACTGATGAGGTCATCATAGGAGGGCCGCAAAGATAATATTCAACATCTTCCGGTGTTTCATGCATTTTCAGGTAGTTATCAAACAACGCCTGATGAACAAATCCGGTAAGCCCTTTCCAATTATCTTCCGGCTGAGGATCCGACAATACAAGATGGTATGTGAAATTAGGAAATTCTCTCTGTATCTCCTCAAAATCATTCTCATAAAAAT
>CAZSXE010000051.1:0-7668 GCA_964611185.1 uncultured Muribaculaceae bacterium
TTTGTTTCTTCTGCAATAATTTGTCTTAGATCTGCAATTTCTCGAAAGCTGTATGTTTTTTCGGCGTAATCGAGCCATTTTAGAGCCACATCATACATCTCCTGCATTTCACAAGCTACTGCAATATTATATGCAGCGCACGATGATTTGATGGGTTTTGAAGAATCGACCAGCGTAAGCCATATATTCATAGCTTCGTCCCATTTAAAGTTTTCAGCAAGATTATAGGCTTGATTCCACTGAGAATTATCAAAAGAGACAATCATTCTATCCTGTCTCTCCCACTGTCCCGAAAAACGAGCTGCAAAATCATTACCGATACCTTTGAATAATCGTGGAAGTGTAGAATTGGCCTTGGCCGTAGCATTTACGACATTAGTAATCTCTTCGGAGAGCATCGTCCACAAGAGGGAATCATCTACAAACTCTTTTTTAACAAAAGAAAGCGACTTTACATCATAGACCGAAAAATGAAATTTTACAGGGAGTGTAACATTGGTAGTGTAATAAAAGCTCCCATCATGGAACGACTTCCCATCGTTGTTTTCTATGGTATATTCACCCACTTTTAAAGAATCTACTGCAATAATAAGGTCGCTCGATGTCTGCACCGCGATAAGATCAAGCTCCCCTGCTTCGTGAATCCTGGTAAATGGAGAAACTGCCGAATAGACAGGAATCGTACCTTGAGAAAGATTTTTATCAGATTCGATCTTTTCAGCTATTCCCATCCCTATTTCACAGACAAGGGCACTGTCACGATCTCCATGTTCATTTACAGTAACCACGGCGATATTTCTATCATTGATATCAATACTATATTTTGACTCATTTTTTACATCCACACCTATATAATATGGTATGGGAGCACAGGCAACCGCAGATAAGAGAAAACATAAAATAAACGCCAGCTGTTTCATAACTATTTACATTACAATTAAATATGCATTCCGCCACAGACAGATATGACCTGCCCTGTGACATAAGAAGAGAGGTCGGAAGCGAGGAACAAGCACACTTTTGCTATTTCATCGACAGTAGCCCCTCTGCGCAGGGGAATCCTCTGCTCCCACTGCTTACGAACTTCCTCGGGAAGCTGCATTGTCATCTCAGTAAGTACATATCCGGGGGCTACGGCATTGGCACGAATCCCGCGAGAGCCCAGCTCCTGAGCCACCGATTTGGCAAGAGCCACCATCCCGGCCTTGGAAGCAGCATAATTGGCCTGACCGGCATTGCCTGAAAGGCCTACGATGGAACTCATATTGATAATCGACCCGCTCCTCTGCTTCATCATTATAGGGGCCACTGCATGGGTAAAATTATACGCAGATTTCAAATTTACATTAATTACCGCATCCCACTGAGTTTCCGACATACGAATCAAAAGTCCATCCTTGGTGATTCCGGCATTATTTACAAGTATATCGATTCTGCCGAATGTATCGAATATCTCCTCCACGGCTCTGTGTGAATCATCAAAAAGGGCAGCGTTAGATGCCACACCATGCACTTTAACCCCATAAGATTCTATTTCTGAAACAGTAGCATCCGACACTTCATTGAGCACCAAATCGGTAAAAGCAATATTCGCCCCTTCGGAAGCGAATTTCAGCGCGATTGCCTTGCCGATACCCCTTGCAGCACCAGTAATCAAGGCCACTTTTCCTTCAAGCAACTTAGATTCCATAATATTTTTTAAATTTAATTAATAAATTCCCCCATAAGATCGTATTCATTGGCTCCCAAAATGTTAACCGGAACAAATGTACCTATTTTTTTCTTATCGCAGTTACCTGCAATAAGTACTTCTCCATCCACTTCGGGGCTCTCCTTCGATGTCCTACCGACAAATATGCCATCAGAATACGAATCAATAAGAACATTCTCCACAGTGGATATTCTCGAATTATTATAAGACAATGATATTTCGGATTGAAGCTCCATCAACTCCTCGTATCGCTCCTGTTTTACCCTCTGGGCAATGGTATCTTTCAGATTAATCGCCCCGAAAGTACCCTCCTCCTCGGAATAGGTGAAAGCGCCAAGACGCTCAAAACGATAAGTGCGCACAAAATCGAGCAAATCCTCAAATTCCCCTTTTCCTTCCCCCGGATGCCCCACCATCATAGTTGTCCTGAGGACAATTCCGGGAACTTTCTTTCTCATTTTCTCGACCAATGCCCTTGTCTGCGCACCATCTATCCCCCTGTGCATGAGAGAGAGCACCTTATCAGAGGAGTGTTGAAGAGGAATATCCATATACTTGCACAACTTGGAAGAGCCTGCCATAATATCAAGCACATCCTCAGGAAAAGAGGCAGGATACGAGTAATGAATTCTAATCCACTCTATCCCTTTAATATCTTCTATTTTTTCTATTAATTTACCGAGAATCCTCTTTTGATAAAGGTCAATGCCGTAGTAGGTGGTGTCCTGCGCAATAAGGATCAATTCCCGTACTCCACCCTCTGCAAGGCTATTGGCCTCGGCCAATAAAGACTCCATCGGAACCGAAACATGCTTCCCTCTAATCCCTGGTATGGCGCAATACGAACATTGTCTGTCACACCCTTCGGAGATTTTCAAGTAAGCATAGTGGGAAGGGGTAGTGAGGTAGCGCTGTGAATCGAGAGAATAGTTCCTTTTAAGAGATAATTTCTCTAAAATACCATTCAAATCATTCGAGCCGAAATATGCATCCACCTCAGGAATTTCCCTCATAAGCTCATCACCATACCTCTGAGATAGACATCCGTAAACAATTATTTTACCGATAAATCCTTCTTTCTTCGCCTGAACCCCTTCGAGAATTGCCTGAATCGACTCCTCTTTTGCATCCTTGATGAAACCACAGGTATTTATTATCAGCACATCGACCCCGCCCTTGGCCAAATCTTCACCCTCGGGAGATATTTCCACCCCTGCATAAGAGAGCTGCCTGAGCAAATGTTCAGAGTCCACCCTGTTTTTAGAACATCCAAGAGTGACTACCTGAACTTTCACCCTTTCCGATTTATTCTTTCGCTGCATCACCCTCAGATTCCTGAGTATTATCCTCCGGCTTGGTAAACTCAAGGGAAGCATACTCCTTAAGTAAATTATACCACTGAACCACTTTTTTCATGTGAGAAACATAAAATTTCTCTTTGTCGTAATTAGGGAGTACTTTTTCAAAAAATGAGATAAGAAGTTTGGGATCTGATTTAGGATCCGGAGCATTTTCTTCTCCGAGCGACTCTTTCATTTTTTCAAAAACCTCTTTCAAAGGGACCTCCTGGTCATCTGTATATATGGAGATATCAGACAGAGAAGTAACCTTAGCCTGAATACCGAACATCGACCTTTTTTTAGTAATTATTGACTCGGCAATAATACCCGATTTTGCCTGTGAAACAAACTCAAACAGACCGGACTCACCCGAAATAGACAAAATTTTCTGTAAATCAGTTTTCATTTTATTATTAATTTATACCTCTTTCTTTTTTTATTTTTTCATAAGCTTCGGAAATATTTTTGAATTTCTCCTCAGCTGCTTTTCGCACATCCTCACCAAGAGAGGATACCTTGTCGGGATGGTGCTTCAAAGCCATTTTTCTATATGCTTTCTTTACTTGTTCATCTGTGGCAGAGGGATCAATTTCGAGAACCTTATATGCATCTTCAACACTCCCTCCGAACATGGCAAAAAGCGACTCGCTATCGGCCGTAGAAATTCTTAGAGCAGCAGCAATACGCCTGAGAACATCCATTTCCGCCGCGGATGGAGAGGCATCAGACTGAGCTATTCCGCAAAGATAATGGAGAAGCTGCAACCTCTGCGAAGATGGCATATTTATAACTATCTGAGCAGAAATCTGCTCAATATCAATATCTTTTTGAAGAAGATCTTTCAATATATGAAGAGCCTCATTAACGGCTGACTCGCCGAAATTCAAGCGGACAAAGTTTTTTACATATTCAAGCTCTGAACGGAGAACCTTGCCATCGGCTTTCATCACCGCAGCAGAAAGAACCAACATAGAGAGGAGAAAACTATTCCTCTGCCCCACATTCATCCTCTCACCATCAAATGATTCTACCCCTCTGCTTGAAGAGACTGCTTTATCTATTATGGCCCCGAGGCCAATCCCCAAAAGCGCCCCTATCGGGCCACCAACAGCCCATCCCAAAGCACCTGCTATCCATTTACCGTATCCCATTAACTCATTTTATTAAATATTTCTAAAACCTGAGGAAGAAGAGCTGTTTTACCATCAGAAACAATGATAAAATCGGCTTCCTTTTCCCTTTGGACATCCGTCCACTGATTAGATATCCTCTCTTTGATTTGCTCCATAGAGCAACTATCTCTCTGCTGAATTCTTTCCAATCTCAGCTCCATGGGGGAAGAAACAGTAAGAACTTTATCAGCATAGCGCCTTAAAAGGGGATTCTCCAAAAAAATCGCAGATTCTATAATTACAAAAGGCGTACCTTTTTTATCAAAATCATTTTTCCAAGACAAAAAATCTGACATAACGACAGGATGTACTACCTCCTCCATCTTCTTCAAAAGAGATTTATCAGAGAATATCTTAGAGGCCATCACCTTTCTGTCCAATTTACCCCTCTTATCTACAATATCATCACCCAATAATTGTTTAAGCATCAATAAGAGAGAGGGAGAACTACTGTACAGAAATTTAGTCCTTTCATCAGAATAATATGCAGGGATACCAAGAGAAGAAAATATCTTAATAATATGACTCTTCCCACTTCCAATACCTCCGGTTACACATAGCACTTTCATTTTTTCTCATTTATATAAACTGCCTCCACAAATGGAGGAACAAACGAAACAGAGTAAATATTTTTAGGAAGAATATTGGCCTTAGGCACAATTTTAGAATCGATCGAATTTAAAAAATCATTGTAATCGGCTATATACACGAAATCATCTTCCGAATACTCTCGTCGTGAGTTAAAAGATTGTCTGAAGGTTAAAGTGATTTTGGAAGGGAGAACAATCATGATTTCATCATGCGGAACATTAATTACTTTAACAGGCACTTCGATGCTTCTTTCGATATACCTATCTACATCCTGCTTATAATAAATCTCTTCCTGAGATACTCTGACCCTATTGGAAGGGATAATTTCAGTCATTCCCTGAAATGAACGCCTCACCCTTCTTTTGGTAATAATCTTTGTAAAAACGGAATCAACATTGGATATATATTTATCCTCGCCGTAAATCATCACACTGTCGGGACGAAGATACACCCTTCCTGTGGGCATATACTGACTTCTGTACCCTATTTCCATCCTTGCAGCCACAGCGACTTTTCTACAATTTATCTGTGGAAATAAAAATGCGAGACTCTCTGTTGTAAAATACTCTATATTGACATCATTACCGAGATCGAATTCAATTTTATCTCTGATTTCATTACTATACACGACAAAAGTATTGGGATCGTTTTCGTTCTTGTGAAGAAACTTAGGTTCGAGAGAGATAGAGATAAGGGACTGTTTCAGAAATCTATGCTGAAGAATATAAAAACCTGTCGCATTGACCCTCATAATGAGTAAATCCTCCGATTCCGATTCGAGTGCTCTCCCTTCCATATTGGACTTTACCTCAAGATGATATTGAAGATAGACAGAATATCTCAGGGAAAGGTTGTGAACAGACCAGATAAAAAAGGCTAAAAGGAGAGATAATAGCAGCAAAAGCCATTCTCTCCCCCCTTTAGCAAATTTGAATTTACCTTTAACGAGGTCAGACATAAAAATTATTTGGCAGGGATGTCAGTACTGTCTCTAACAACAGATGCTTTATCCACCCTGATTTTCACATTATTATCAATTTCGACGATAAGAAACTGTTCTTTGACTTCAGCTACCACTCCGTAGATACCACCGACTGTCACAATTTTATCACCTTTTTTCAGCGAATCTCTGAATTTGACCATCTCTTTCTGCTTTTTCTGCTGTGGCCTTATCATAAAAAAGTACATTACCACAAAAATCAAAAGCATCATTATCAATAGGGAATAATTACCAACACCTTTCTGTGCTGTTTCAGGCTGTGCCTGCAATAGGAAAAATAAAAAATTCATATTAAAATATTGTATTAAATTCTTGCAAATGTAATAATAATTATGATTCTATCAGCCCTCTTCCTGTTTTTACGACCTCTCCGGATTGAATAAGTTTACGAATTAACTTATCAAGTAGTCCGTTAACAAATACTTTACTATTGGGAGTGCTGTAAAACTTGGAAATCTCCACATATTCATTAATAGTAACCTTTATCGGAATACTCGGAAAATGGACAGCTTCGGCAATACCTAATATAATGAGTGATATATCTGTGGCTACAAGTCTGTCTGTCTCCCAGTTGGAGACATTGTCGGTGACAAGTTTAAGGTATCTGCCATAATTGGCCATAGTAAAATCGAGCAATTCTATAGCAAATTCCTTATCATCATCTTTCATAAATGTAGATGGGCTGACCATTACCCCTTTCTCCCTTAACATATCGATATTACGTATAATCACATTCAACACATAAGCCAAATCATCTATCCAATATAAATTCATATCTTCAATTATCTGAGCGAGCTCCTCATTATCCTCAAACTCCTCTTCAAAAATCGTAGAGAAAAGACGACAATCCTCATCGAGCGAACGCTTGGGTGAACTCATATACTCTATAAAATACTCCTTTTCAGAAATCGAAGCAAACAATTTTTTAACAAAAATAGCAAGATCGTCTCTCCACATAAGTCCATTTTTCTCACAATATTTTAAAAATTTATCATCTTCGATGAGATTTTTAACAAATAAATTGTCTGAAAATTTCATATTTGGATTCTTTTCTTCAGGGGTAGGATGATATTTCTGCAACCCCGCCTCAATCTTCAAATCAGAAGCCTTTTTAAGAGCGACAGCGATATTTAACATGAAAAAATATAAATCTCTTGTTTTATCACAAGAATGGAGTAATTCTTTTTCCGAACTCGATATCGAATCATTTTCCGATGAAATCGAGCTGTAGAGCACTTTAAAAACCTTAATTCTAATCAATCGTCTGTTAAGCATAACTATTTTTATATATTTTTTGCAAATTTATAGTTTTTCGGTTAAAAATTCTTTTATCTTTGTGAAGAATTTAAAAAAAACACTAAATTATGTATTCTGAAGACATTGAAAAGGCAGGAACGCAAGAGCGTAACGGAGATGATGTTTATTCAAAACCGGTAAGAGCTGGAAAAAGAACTTATTTCTTTGATGTGAAAGCCACCAAAGGTAACGATTATTACCTGACTATCACAGAGAGCAAAAGACGCGTTGAAAAAGACGGTCGCTTCGTCTATGACAAACACAAAATTTTCCTTTACAAAGAAGATTTTGAAAAATTCTCTCAGGGACTCGAAGAAGTCGTAGCGTATATTAAAGACAATTGTCCGGTAGCTGAAAGGACACCCGAAGACAATACATCAGATGGTGATACCCCCAAACAATTCTCAGATGTAAATTTCGAAGAACTTTAATTATACAGTAGTTCACATTGCTCGTTGAAAAAGAGTGGTACTATTTATTATAGTATCACTCTTTCATTTTTATCCCATCAAGATAACCCATTTACTACTTATCCATCAGACTCCAGCCTCTCCACTC
>CAZSXE010000052.1:0-7490 GCA_964611185.1 uncultured Muribaculaceae bacterium
ATTAAATACCTTCTATAATTTCATCAAACTTTGTCAGAAAAGCATCAAATGAAGGTATTCTGCTTCTTAGGTTAGGATCTAAATACATCGCCGCGTAATCTAAGAACGAACATATTGAATATGCATCATGTTTATGTTTATCGTATCTTCTCCCTAAAATATTAAAGATATTATCAATTAGCATAGCAGGGTGAGAATATGATTCAATATCATCGGTATCAATTTTTATTCTGAGATTTGAATTAATATTTTCTATAGAAAGGGCAGGGTTAACATTTGCATAATGAGAATAACTCGCTAAAAACCATGCCTCTATTTCCATTACTGCGATAAATAATGACACTTTTGAAACATCAATATTATTATGAGTGAAAATATCGATTATAGAATCTTCTATTTTAGATTTTGATGTTTTTATTTCCGGATAGAGATCTCTAATTCCGAAAATATGTGAATAATCATTTTTATTTAAAAGATTATTTGCTCTTTCATTGATAGTACTTGTTACCTTTCCATCCCCGGAAACATCAAATATTAAAAAGAAATAGTCTAAATTATTATCCACTCTTTTACCACGAACGATTGATGCTTTATCTCTTACTATAGAATACGATTCAATATCATACTTCGGATAAGTAAATACCTCCTCGAGAAGTTTTTCTATAAATATTCTCTCTGTCTGTCCTTCCACAAAAAATGCAACCTTCTTCATCAATCTATCCTCCTTGTTACTTTCTGTCTATCTCTTTATAAAATCAAAATTATTTAATCCCGCAAGTAAAAAAGTGTCAAAAATTTCTTTGTTATTGTCGTAATTAGCAGCTGCTACCTTATGACCTTCGCGGCTAAGATAGTTTATAGTGCGCATATCGACACTATTGATAAGGAATCGGTCGTTAGATGTTATGATAAGCTGAATCTTAGTATTCGCTGTTTTTTCATATAGGAGTTTCATTAATTTGGAGGAACGCTCGAAATCAAGACCTTCTCCCAAATCATCAATAACGATGGTTCCTTCTTTTTCTATGTGTAAAATATATTCAAGCATTCCGATTACACATAACGCTCTGAACATTCCGTCAGAAATATTGATTTGATCTGTGTCGCAAGATAAATCCTCTTCTTTCAAGATAACCGCCATCATATTTGCAGGAGCATTATTATTCAATATGTTTCGTGCAGAAACTCTACTGATTGAATAACCTATACTTCTCATATCATCTATTATGGCCCTTATCATATCCGGACTATCTGAACTATACTTATTTATTATATATGGTATAGTGTTAAGGGAGTCAAGATATCCATCCTGATTATTAGGTATTGTGATATTATTCTTTAAAGTCTGGGAAAAAGAGTATAATTTGAAGTTTTTAGCCCATTTAATAAAAAATTCAAGAAATGGATAATTATTAGTATCCCTTCTTATGTTTACTGTAACCTCATCCGATGGTGGATAAAAAAGCTCAAGTGTCTTGGTAACTTCAGAATAAATTTCAGCTTTATTAGTATCTCTTTTTAGTAAAAATTCACTATCATTTTGAATGATCTCTTCACGAATGACTTTGCTGTTCTCAATGCTTAAATAATAATGATAAAAGGTATCATCTCCGTTCCCAAAAATAAAATCCCAGTTGCCATCAATATGCTTAAGCTTTGATGAAAGTGTAGCTGCAAATCCGGCCATCACATTCATCAGCCTCGTCTTTCCTGTAGCATTAACACCCACTATCAAATTCTGCTTGGAAAGAGTTACATCCTTTATCTCCCAGTAATTTGATTTCCCCTTATTTTCAGAATAATTGATGTGCTTTAGTATCATCTTTTAAAACATTTTTACAAATGTAAGTATTTTTTTATTTACTTCTCTTCCCCCTAAACACTATATTGTATATCGCTTTCCAGAAGTAGTTCCAGTCGGTGGCGAAGGGGCGGGAGAGGTAGAGGGTGAGGTAGCGGCGTTCGCTTTGCTGGATCTGGTCGAGGGTTTTGGGCATATCGGCGTAGAATGGGGGGATGAGGCCGGGCTTGGTGCGGATTCTCAGCCTCTGGAGGTCGGGGGAGTAGAGACTGAAGTAGTGCTCGCTTAGGGGGCGGACACCTACCAGCTTGAGGTCACCTTTAATCCAGTTTATCAGCATAGGGAGCTCGTCTATCCAGCACTTCCTCGCAATACGGCCAAAAGCATTAACTCTGTAATCGTCTGCGATTTTCCCCCCTTCTCGTAGCCCCTCCTGCTTAAATATGTAGGGCTGGATGTACTCTGAATAGGCATACATAGTTCTGAATTTATATACACCTATCTCTTTTCCCTCTTTTCCTTTTCTTTTAAGTCGAATCAGGAGCCCTGTCGAGGGTTTATCATCTCTGATGGGTTCTCTGAATTTCTTGCCTATAACACAGAACTCATCGTTAATTATTTTCTCTTCTATTACATCAAATCCGGCTCTGTAAAACCTCCCCAATACTTCTACCCTGCTCAACGCTCTGTTTTTTGATTTGGTGATTCTGAAATAGAGATTTTTAAAGAGACTCAGCTTGGCAAACACTCTGTGAAAAGCATAATCGACTATATATACTATCTCTCTTATCACCACAGGGTTACTCTTAAAAATCTTTTCTCTTCGGATACCCGATGTCGTACAGTGACAGAGAATATAACCATCTTCCTCCAAAGAGTAGTTTGCATACGAGAGCATAGTATTAATATGTCTTATATCATTTAGAGAATAGGTCTGAATTACGAGGTATGGATTTTTCTTTTTTGTTTTAAAAATGGCTTCCGGATTATCGCTATTCAGCACCACTGTGGCCCCTGAGAAACATTCAGAACGACTAAGCAACTCAGATATTTCTTTTACAGACTTTCCGTTCCCGACAATATTAATAGCCATTTTCAAGTCTTGAGGAATCTCCTCATCGACTATTTCATTGTTTCTGCATTTTTCATATCGGGCTGCATTTTCTACTATCGGTTCCTCATAGAAAAACGGTATTTTTCTATAGACAAATTTCCTGAACAATCCGTACATTATCACCTCGAAAACGATAATAAGAGAAGTAGCTATGAGTATGGATTTGTCATATTCATAGCTCGGTACGAAATATTTATAGATGAAATAGAGGAAAAAGCCGGTAACAATGTCTATTAAGACTACTCCCGCAACAGCATAACGAATTCTTTTATATGATTCAAATTTAAGCTTATGAGTTAACATACTCACAGCCACCCATATAACAGATGCCGCTACTAAGAAGTACCATCTGGGCAAGTCTCCGAAATATCTCGAAATCCAAAACGAAAAAAGGGCTATGATCAAATCTGCTATAACGATAATGACATACCCTCTTTTTAAGTGTTCCATAGTTCAGACTTAACTAACTGTTTATTATCATGTTACACACTTCGCTTATTTCATCTTCAGTTATATATGGATGGATAGGTAAAGAAAGGACCACATCACAGAGCTTCGAAGAGGAATGGCAGCTATAAGTCGATTCTAATAGTTTGTAGGCCGTTTGGGAATGCATAGGCGTTGGGTAGTAAACCATTGCAGGAATCCCTTTTTCCTTTAACAATGTCTGTATATGGTCCCTTGTTTGTCTATCATTGAGTTTTATGGTATATTGAGCGTAGCTCGAATAAAATCCCTCCGGAATCTTAGGTGTCTCCACATACCCCTTAAGTTTCTTAGTGTAAAGGGCAGCAGCTGTATTGATGTCTTTTAGTTCGTATTCGCGGAAAGCCTTCAGCTTTACAAGCAATATAGCAGCCTGAATGGTGTCAAGACGAGAGTTCACCCCTATTCTGACATTGTCATACTTAAACGCCCCCTTTCCATGCACACGGTATGAGTCAGCAAGGGCAGCCCACCGTTCATTGTCTGTAAAGAGAGCGCCACCGTCTCCGTAACATCCGAGCGGCTTGGCAGGGAAAAAACTGGTAGTGGAGATATCCCCGAAGGTACAAGCTTTCTTCCCGTTGATACTCCCCCCGAATCCCTGTGCTCCGTCTTCGACAATGTAGAGCCCATACCTATCGGCTATTTTTCTAACAGCAGGATAATCTGCAGGAAGGCCGAAAAGATCTACTGTAATTATTGCCTTAGGGCTATATTTACCCTCACTTATAACTTTTTTGATTTTTTCTTCCAAATCAGCAGGGGAGATATTGAAAGTATCCTCCTGTACATCTACAAAAATCGGTGTAGCCCCCTCAAGAGAAATCACCTCCGCCGAAGCGAAGAAAGTGAAATCGGGTACAAACACCGCATCCCCTTTTCCTATTTCGAGCACTTTCAGTGCAATAGTAAGGGCATCTGTTCCATTGCCGCAGGTGATACAGTGTTTAACTCCTAAATAATCACAAAAAGCAGCCTCAAGCTCTTTTACCTGTTTTCCCATGATAAAGGCACCTGAAGCTGCAACACTAAGAATCGCCTCGTCCATTTCGCTCCTTAGAGCATTATATTGTCTATTTAAATCTCTGAACTGCATAATTATTACTTTTTAATCTGCGTTAGAACTCCGTTAGATTCGCTATACTCGCGCCCGCACTTGCACTTGAGCCCCTCCAAAAGCCTCTCACCACATTCGCACACCCATCCGATTCGTCTTGCCGGCACACCTGCCATCAACGCATAATCGGCTACATCCTTCGTAACCACTGCGCCTGCGGCAATAAGGGCGCTTTTCCCCACAGTGTGTCCGCACACCACGGTGCAATTCGCCCCGAGGGAAGCCCCTTCTTTAATCAGTGTCCGCGCATAGATTCCGTGAACGGGGAAATGAGCCCTCGGCGTAACCACATTGGTAAACACGCACGAAGGGCCGCAGAAAACATTATCTTCGAGCTCCACCCCCTCATAGAGCGACACATTGTTCTGAATACGCACTCCGTTACCTACCTTTACATTGTTCGCCACATTTACATTCTGTCCGAGCGAACAGTTTTTACCGATAACGGCTCCCTTCTGAATATGGCAGAAGTACCAAATCTTTGTCCCTTCTCCTATCGAGACATTGTCATCTACAAAGCTCGAAGGGTGAACATAATAATGTGAATCATTCATATTTAATCGATAAGTTTAATCATATTTTCTACTGTTTCAAGAACCTTTACCACCTCATATCCATCTTGGGCAGTATTGATTTCTATTTTATTGTCAAGATGACCGATAAAGTATTTCAATTCCTCTTCGAGTGGCATTTTTTTCTCGTAAGGGATAATCTCATCGGGATTTTCCACCTTGACAGGAAGTCCGTGGTCAAAATCAATTCTTTTGTTGTAAAAATGGATCTCCTTATCTTTTGTAGAATCATCGAAAGAGATCATCCCCTTGCTTCCGATGACGACAAGTAGCTGCTGTTTGAAAGGATGGAGCCACGAGACGAAGATATGGGCGTGAACATTGGAGGGATATTCGAGCTGTGTCATCGTGGTATCATAGACCTTATCCTGAAGAAACTTCGCCCCTTTCGCCTCTACTCTTGTAGAATGGGAACCGATAAGATAATCGATAATGGAAATATCGTGTGGAGCAAATGATGAGAAAACACTCTCCTCTGTCCTGACAGTCCCGAGGTTAAGTCTGTTGGAATAAAGATAGTATAGCTTTCCGAGCTTACCCGAATCAATACACTCTTTAATCTTTATATAAGCAGGATGGAATAGCAACACATGACCTACCATCACCCTGGAACCGGTTATTTTCGCAAGATTAAATAGATGCTCAGACTGTGACGAATATAGAGTCATCGGCTTTTCTATCATCACATTCATCCCTTTTGAGACGATTTTCATCGCAATATCGAAATGCGTTTCTGCCGGAGTAGCGATGGTATAGCCGTCATAATGAGCATTAATAGCCTCATCTACACAGCTATAGCAGACGACTCCCGGGTAGAGAGTCTGTAATTCTTTAAGTCTTTCAGTGGAAGATTCGGCAATAGCAGATAAACAGCCAAGTCCGTGCAGGGTTTTGATGTGGTTTTGACCCCATCGGCCGCCACCAATTACGCAGATGTTTTTCATAGTTTGGATTAAAGTACTTCTATATTGGCGCGAGCCTTCACATCCTTCATTACATTTTTAGTGTCGAATATCGCCCGGGCGTGCCTCTGCACCATCTCATAATCGACAGCAGAATGGGCAGCAGTGACAATGACAATATCCACTTTTTCGAGGAGCTCCACCGTGAGAGCCTTCTCTCCCTCGTACCAAACTCCTTTATCGCGGAATTTAGGAATATACGGGTCATAATACAGTACAGTCACCCCCTCCTTCTTTAGCTGCTCCATCACCCTGATGGCAGGACTTTCGCGGTAATCGTCGATATCTTGCTTATAGGCTACGCCCAATACGAGGGCAGTACTTCCATTGAGAGATTTTTTAAAACGATTTAGAATATTTCCCGCACGCTGAACGCAATATTCAGGCATTCTGTCGTTAATCATCATAGAGCTCTCTATCATCGAGGTATGGAATCCATATTCACGAGCCTTCCAGCTCAAATAATAAGGATCAAGAGGGATACAGTGTCCGCCAAGACCGGGACCGGGATAAAATGGGGTGAACCCGAAAGGTTTTGTTTTAGCAGCCTCAATCACCTCCCAAAGATCAATATGCATCTTATTACATAGCATAGCAAGCTCGTTGATAAGGCCTATATTGATATTTCTATAAGTATTTTCAAGGATTTTGGTCATTTCGGCGACGGCCGGAGATGATGCTCTGAAGACAGAGCCTTGAAGAACAGCTTCATACATGGCGCAGATTACATCTTGTGCATCTTTACCAAGCCCTCCCACTACTTTGGGAGTATTTTTCGTCTTATATATAAGGTTTCCGGGATCTACCCTTTCCGGAGAAAAACCAAGATAAAAATCTTTTCCGCATACAAGACCGGAAGATTCAAGAATAGGTTTTATTAGCTCTTCGGTCGTACCCGGGTAGGTAGTGGATTCAAGAACCACCATCATCCCCTCATGAAGATATTTGGCCACCGACCTCGTTGAAGATTCTACATAACTTATATCGGGCTGCTGATGTTCGTCAAGGGGAGTGGGCACACAAATAGCCACAAAATCCACATCTTTTATAAATGAGAAATCAATCGTCGCCGACAATTTGCCTTTTTTCACAAGATCAGCCAAATCATCATCTACCACATCTCCAATGTAATTATGGCATGCATTCACCATATCTACTTTCTCTTTCTGCACATCGAACCCGATGGTTTTAAATCCGGCTTTTGCTTTTTCCACAGCCAAGGGTAAGCCGACATAACCCAAACCGACAACTCCCGCCACAACAGAACGGTCGCTGATTTTTTTCAATAGTTTATTTTTCATAAACAAAAAGTTAAGTTTAAAGAAGAAGTATATCTTTGCTCTTTACACAGCAAAGCCACATAAGTCACATAAAATGAAATGACCTACGAAGTTTTAAAGTTTAGCAAATATAAATAAAATTAATCAATTTTATAACT
>CAZSXE010000053.1:0-3395 GCA_964611185.1 uncultured Muribaculaceae bacterium
CGACTGCGATAATTATTGAAAAGCCGCTCTACTTAATGCAGGGCGGCTTTTTTATTAAAATATTATTTGGAATATTTTTCACACATTCTCGCCCCCATATCTTTCAGTTCCATATTCATCTTTGAAATCATCTTTCTACAAATTTTACTATTAACTGATGATATATCTGTACTTTCCTGAGGATCATTTACCAAATCGTATAGTTCCGCCACAGGCCCATTTTCAGAACCGGGGTTATAGTTATAAATCAGTTTCCACTTTCCGTCACGATACGCCGTAAAATAGGAGTTGTTATGTTCATGGGGAAAGTGCATCAAAAACGAATTATCTCGCCCTCTATCGATGGAGCCGGTAAATTGTCTGCGAAGCGAAAAACCATCTACTATGTGACCTTGGGGATTAGAAGCACCTGCCAACTCCAAAATTGTAGGAAATATATCATTCACTGTCCCCGGTTGTGTCTGAATACCACCTCTTTTCACCTTCCACTTTTTTTGAAGAGACGAATCATCTGACAGGTCTGCCCATGAGGCAATAAATGGAACTCTCATACCACCTTCCCACCTTGTTCCCTTTTTTCCACGAAGAGGGGCAGAAGATGCAATGGAATCCATTGGACCAATGGGGGCATCGGAACCATTGTCTCCCATAAAAATAATAAAAGTATTCTCTGCTATCCCCTTATCGCGAAGATAATCCATAATATCACCCAGAGATTTATCCATACCCTCTATTAAAGTAGCAAAAGCCTCTTCATTGGATCTATTGTCGCCATACACAGAGGGAAATTTTTTATTTTTATAATTCTCAGCAAATCTATCATCGCTCATTAGCGGAGAGTGGACAGCGTAATGCGCCATATAAAGAAAAAATGGCTTATTATCCGTTAGTGCCTTATCCATCTCCTTTTCAGCCTCCATTGTCAGGGCATCAGTTAGAAAGGTGTGGGTACCATGATACTCTTCCAAATCGGGAATTGCCCTCTCTTTCTGGCCATTGATATTACCATAACCATCTTCTCCATAATAACTTCCGGGATGGCCAATGGAACACCCCCCAATATTTACATCGAAGCCAATGTTTTGAGGAAATTCTCCTTCACTGCCAAATGGACCGAAATGTGCCTTACCCACATGAATTGTCCTATAACCGGCCTCACGCAACACTGACGGCAATGTAATATCAGAAGATTTTATCCCTTGCCAGTTCCAATCACTTGGTCCATAAGGGGTGCGATTGTCAGACTCGGAATATATCCAGTTAGTCGTGCCGTGCCTGGCCGCATTCTGACCTGTCATAAGGGATACCCTCGAAGGAGAGCTTACACTCTGAGCATAAAAGGTGGTGAATCTTATCCCTTGATCAGCTAACCTTTCCATATTAGGAGTCCTGTACCATTCGTTTAAAGGATACCTAAAAGGAACTCCGCTCTCGTCTGTTATGAAAGGTACCGATGTATCCATCAGCCCCATGTCATCCACTAAAAAAAGGATGATATTAGGATGATCACTTTGTGCCACACTCGGAATTGCCGCCAATAATCCCAAACCAGTAAATAATTTTTTCATAATGATTAGTTTAAGATGTACCAAACCTACTTCGTTCGATATAACATATCGCCACTAACAGGCTTGAAATCAGGAGTTTCCACTTCGCGATAAAGAACGCTTCCGTCATCCCAGTTAGAGGGCCATCCACCAATGATGTGCCCAAGGAAAATAACTTTGATAGAGTGACAGCCTCCGGCCAATGCTGCCGATGCATCGTTTCGAGAGTATCTCTTTACTTCGTTATTATTATCGATTAGTAACTTTCCATCAATCCACACTTCATTGTTGTTAGACGAGAAGTAATAGACTCCATCCTCGGGAATATTAATAAAGCCTTCGGCAATGGCAGCATACTGCTTAGGATCACGAGTCTGCTCAGTAAAATTAATCTGCCCCCTGATGGTTTCAATGGAACTGATTTTCGATTCGTTCCAAACTCTCTGTTGAAGATTAAGCTGATCTGAATTTAAAAACATTCCTTCAGTGGTTTTCATCACTAATCCCGATTCAAGCTCTGCAATATTGTGCGTAGCAGGTGCCAAATTCTGCTTTTCCACTCTAATTGTACGAACAGTAGAAGTCCTGCCTGAAGGCAATACGGAACATATTTTCAGGGTAGTAGTCTGGGTAAATGTAAGAGGCTTTACATACTCGGAAGATTCTGCATTGGGTGTAGAACCATTTACGGTATAGACTATCTTGATCGGACGGGAAGTGGTAAATTCAAGCACTGCCTTATCGGTAAATGCGACCATATTACAAGAACCGCCGGGCTGTTCGGGTAGAGGAAGATGGTAATTTATATCATAAGCATCCATACGAACATAAGCATTATTTAGTCTGCGACAGAAATCCTCATAATTTTTATTTTCAAGATTGCTCCAAGTGGCCTCAGCAATAGCCAGCACACTGGGATATGCATGATATTCGTATAATTTGGGTGAATAGAGATACTCTCCCCAGAGATTTACCTGAGCACCTTTAATAAATGACTCCTTTCCCATCTTTACCAAAGTATCCGGAACGGGATTATATGAATAAGTTTGATCTAAAAAAGACTCTCCTCCGATAGCTACAGGCTCTACTTTAGGATCACCATGATAGAAATTAATATAAAGTCCGTTGCTTGCAGGAGTCATTATCACATCGTGATTCATAAGGGCTGAGGCAATTCCACCATATTCACCTCTCCAAGACATTACCGTAGCTGAAGGGGCCAATCCTCCTTCGAGAATTTCATCCCATCCTATGATTTTCTTTCCGTATTTGGCTAAAACTCCTTCAATTCTTCCAATAACATAACTTTGAAGTTTCTCCTCAGCCGTATGCTTTTTATCAGCTTTCAATCCGAGACTTTTAATGCGAGCCTGACAAGCAGGGCAATTTTCCCATTTTGCCTTAGGACATTCATCTCCCCCTATATGATAATATTCACTTGGGAAAATTTCCACCATCTCCTTAATTACATCCTCCAAGAATATAAACATATCCTCTTTGCCAGGGCACATTACCGTCTCTTCAACACCCCATATAATACGAGGAGTCGTCTTTTCATTATTACAAGAGAGATGAGAATAAGCAGCGATAGCAGCTAATTCGTGTCCCGGTATCTCCAATTCAGGTATTACATTAACTTGTCTCTGCGCTGCATAAGCAACTATATCCCTCAATTCTTCTTGAGTGTAGAATCCTCCATATTTATTACCCTCACCCTCGATACGAAAAGCACCGGCTTCAGTCAATTCAGGATATTTTTTAATTTCTATTCTCCACCCTTGATCCTCTGTAAGATGAAGATGAAGATTGTTAATCTTAAACATAGAAATAATATCGATATGCTTCTTT
>CAZSXE010000053.1:3495-7487 GCA_964611185.1 uncultured Muribaculaceae bacterium
ATGAAGATGAAGATTGTTAATCTTAAACATAGAAATAATATCGATATGCTTCTTTACATCCTCTGCGGGGATAAAATGGCGACATACATCAAGCATAAATCCTCTATATTCAAAGCGTGGAGCATCTTTAATTGAAATTTCCGGAGCTGACCACTCAATACCTCGCATTAATTTGCCACTCTCTATTTCCGCAGGAAGAAGCTGCATAAAAGAAGTCATACCGTAAAAGAAACCTGCACCGGAAGAGGCTTCAATTTCTACTTTATTATTATCCACTTCAAGTTCATACTCCTCTGCTTTCAAATCAGTATTGAGATCAAATTCGATACATTTGCCCTCATATTTACCATTAACCACCTTTAAATTATAGCCTGTAGAAAGTTTAATCTTTGAAGCAAAGAAATCAGCTACTTTAATGGCTTCAGGATCTGTGGCGCAAAAAACAACATCTTTAGTAAGAGTAAATCTCCCCCCTTCCTCAGATAGAGTCATATTTGCTGGAACGGGAATAATATTAATTCCCTGGTTATAAGATTTGGGCGCAGTTGTGCAGCTGTTCACAATTATAGCCGCCGAAAAAATCAATGTTAAAATTTTTTTCATATTAATAGTGTTAGTTATAATTTCTTAATAATTATCAAATATACGCTTATTTCTGTTTCAATACTTCAGATTGTAAGAATTTCCCTTTTCTAATTCATTATTAAGGAGCTTTTTTAATCGTTTTATGATTTCAGGATGGTGCTTGGCAACATTTATTTTTTCACCATGGTCATAGCTCAAATCATATAATTTATCCACAGGTGTATTTCCATATTCTGTATTAGTCAACTCACCGTAACGGGGGCCATTGCTGGCAGGGATGAATTTCCAATTTCTATAAAGGATGGAAATCACTGAACCTGTCTGCTCAATTATATATTCCCTTCCCTTTTTATCCCTACCGGTAAAAGTGCTTATGGCATTGCGACTGTCTATATCAGCATCACTTGGTATCATTCCTCCTATTAGGGCTCCAACAGTGGACATATAGTCTATCTGACTTACGGGAGCATCACTTTTTTGCCCATTTTTTATGGCGGCAGGCCATCTGATTATCATCGGAACGCGAGTTCCTGCCTCGAATGAGCTGTATTTACCTCCTCTATAAAGTCCCATCGGATTATGATCTCCAAGTAGTTGAACTGCTTTATCCGCATAACCGTCATCTATTACAGGACCGTTATCGCTTGTTAAAAGCACAATAGTATTATCAGCAATTCCGAGTTCCACTAATTTATCCATGACGGCTCCCACGCTGTAATCAAATTCTAAAATAGCATCTCCTCTAACTCCCAAACCACTTTTACCCACGAATCTCTCATTAGGAACTCTCGGAACATGAATATCATTTGTTCCAAAATATAAAAAGAATGGCTTGTCTCTATTTAATTCAATAAAATTAAGAGCTTTATTTGTGATTTTATCGGCAATATCTTCATCTCTCCAAAGTGCCTTCCCTCCCCCCTTCATAAATCCAATTCTCGAAATACCATTGACGATGGACATATCGTGACCATGATTCGGAGAAGGACGAAGTTTGGTCAAAAGTTCAGGATTATCTTTTCCTGTAGGTTCACCGGGAAAATTTTTGTTATAGCTAACATATATAGGAGATAGAGAGTCCCAATTATCTACTCTGCCGTTTTCTATAAACACACAAGGCACTCTATCGCCGGTAGCTGCCATAATATACGAATAATCGAAACCAATATTTGAAAGATTGGGCGATATTAGCCCGTTCCACTCCTGCTTGGCATACTCTCCGAGTCCGAGATGCCATTTTCCAATCGCACCGGTAGCATATCCCGCACTCTTTGCCACATCTGCAAAAGTATATTTATCAGGGTTTATAATCATTCCGGCATCCCCTGGAGCGACTTCTGTCCCCCCTTGTCTCCACGGATAAACACCTGTCAACATCCCATATCGAGATGGAGTACTGGTCGATGAAGTCGAATGGGCATTGGTAAACAATATACCTTGCTCAGCTAATTTATTGACATTAGGTGTGGGAACAACACCCGAACCATAACACTCCAGATCGCCATATCCAAGATCATCGGATAGAATAATGATTACATTAGGCTTTTGAGGCAAATGTTCACTACATCCGGCTGACGGCAATATTACTACTGCAGCCGCAGCAAGAGATGAGAACGAAATAATGTTTTTATTCATTCTTTTTCTACATTTTAAATCTTTCTATCTCAGAATCTTCATGGGCTTCCGCCATTTTTTCTCTCATCTTCTTAACTATTTCAGGGTGTTGTAACGCTACATTATTCTGTTCTCTCGGATCATTATTCAGGTTATATAGTTCCATTACATCATTTCCTTTTCGTATTTTCTGAATATAACCTTTCCACTCCCCCATCCTTATCGCTTTCGATCCCTCTCCTTCAGGAAATTCAAAATATAGATACTCATGCTCCTTCTGCTTTTTGCCCAACAATGCCGGCAAATAACTGATACCGTCTGTTTCAGGCGACTCAACCCCCGCTATTTCACAAAAAGTAGGCATTGCATCCCAAAATGCGCTGATATGATCTGTTTCTGTTCCGGGCTTAATCTTTCCGGGCCATACCGCTATAAATGGGACACGAATTCCCCCTTCATGCAGTGAGGCTTTTCCCCAACCAGCCTCGCTCTTAAAAGGTTTGGCACTATCAAACCATGGAGAATCCGTACCTCCACTGAAAGAAGGTCCATTGTCCGATGTAAAAATAATAAGAGTATTTTCGTACAATCCTTCATCTTTTAGCAGTTTAACCAGTTCACCCACCTGATCGTCAAAATAACTTATCATCGCGGCATAAGTAGCTCTCGGATAACGACATGGAAAGTATCCACTGTTGCCTAAATAAGGCTCTTCATCTCCAAATTTTTCTACATATTTATTTACCCATTCCGCAGGTGCCTGAAGAGGTACATGAGGCATCGGATTGGTCCACATCATAAAAAAAGGTTTTTCCTTATTTTCTTTTACGAATTTAGCAATCTCAGAAAACATTAAATCAGGGGCATAATCTTTTTGAGTGTATTTTGAATAAGAAGATAAGTCCATTGGATCTGCACCTTTATCCAACATTGTTCCGGGAGGCAAAAGGCGATTGTTCAAATAGACTCTCTCTTCATTTTTCCATAAAAAAGGTGGAAAATAGGTATGAGCCTGCCTTTGGCAATTGTACCCGTAGAAGAAATCGAATCCCATTTTATTGGGGGTTCCTTCAGATCCCGGGTATCCCAATCCCCATTTGCCTATGCAGGCAGTAAGGTACCCTGCTTTCTGCATCTTTTCAGCCAATGTTACAGTACCTGCCAAAAGCGGTCGTTGGCCTTCCAACCCCGGGTCATTGAGCATCGCTTCGTGGCTCCATACATCTCCTCTGCTTCCCATCTCATCATTTCCTCTTATGTAAGAGTGCCCTGTATGAATGCCTGTCATCAGAACGCATCTTGAGGGAGCAGAAACTGCTGTTCCTGAATAATGTTGAGTAAAACGAATGCCATTGGATGCAAGAGCATCAATATTGGGAGTTTCTATTTTCTCCTGACCATAACAGCCCAACTCCGAATAGCCTAAATCGTCTGCCAAAATATAAATGATATTAGGCTTAGCAAGTTGACCATCAGAACATCCTAATAAAAGAACAGATCCTCCGAAGAGAACGCCGGAAAGTTTAACACTATATTTCATAAAATTTAAGTAATAGAAAATACAAATTTATAATTTATTAACTATGTCTATATCAAGTCCTGTAAATTTAATGATTTGCTCAATGGAAATCCCTGCAGATTTCATAGATTTGGCTAATTCAATGTTGCGTTGATTTATCCCCTTTTTTATCCCCCTTTTTATCCCTTCTTCCATTCCTTCTTTCATTCCCTCTTCGACCCCATCATCATGCCCCAAAAGATACCCCTCGGTATAGCCTGAGGAGATAACACTT
>CAZSXE010000054.1:0-7480 GCA_964611185.1 uncultured Muribaculaceae bacterium
CATTTTTATTCTATGCACAAAACAAAAAATAAGTATTTCCCTCTATTTTCCACATTTCTCCCTTAGTGGGCACCCCTCGCATCCTGTAGATCCTGTGGAGCGGTCGCATCCGCCGCAACGACCTTTCTTCTTGACTATTATTGCCCGGAGGGCCAATAGGAAGGCTAATACGATTATTATGAGCAGTATGATGCTTAGAATATTCATTGGACGAAAGTCTTTATATCAATCCTAAAATTACTCCCAAAAGATGGACTAAGTATGCTACAAACCACGCTATTGCACACTGTCCTATGACCACCCCTACTGCCCATTTTCCGCCAAGTTCCCGTTTTACGGAAGTAATGGCGGCGACACAGGGGGTATATAGAAGTACAAATACTAAAAACACAATCGCATTCATCGGGGTAAACACAGAACTTAAAGCAGACACTGTACCTCCGTAAAGAACTGATAATGTGGAAACTACACTCTCCTTAGCCATAAAACCGGTGATTAGGGATGTGGATATTTTCCAGTCCGCGAACCCGAGAGGTCCGAAAACAGGAGCTATGAAACCAGCCACGATGGCCAATATGCTATCTTGAGAATCCTGAACGACATTGAGCTTCAGATCAAAAGATTGGAGAAACCAAATAATGATGGTAGCCACGAATATCACTGTAAATGCTCTATTGATAAAATCTTTAGCCTTGTCCCACAACAGATGTCCCACATTTTTAACCCCCGGCATACGATAATTAGGAAGTTCCATAACAAAGGGGACCGGAGATCCTCTGAAAACAGATTTTTTCATAAGAAGTGCGATGAGTATCCCTACTATTATCCCGAGGAAATAGAGAGAAATCATCACGAGAGCAGCATATCCGGGGAAAAACAGAGCAGAAAAGAGGGCATAGATCGGTAGCTTGGCAGAGCAGCTCATAAATGGGGTGAGGAGAATCGTCATCTTACGATCCCTCTCCGAGGGAAGGGTACGACTCGCCATAATTCCGGGGACAGTACATCCGAATCCTATCAACATTGGGACGATACTTCGTCCCGATAGACCTATTTTCCTTAAAAGTTTGTCCATTACAAATGCTACTCTCGCCATATAACCACTATCTTCCAAAATGGAGAGGAAGAAAAACAGCACTACAATATATGGAAGGAAACTGAGAACAGTCCCCACTCCTGCAAAAATCCCCTCTACCACCAATGAATGAACCACAGGGTTTATTCCATATTGGGTAAGACCTATATCGGTCCAATGAGTGAGCCACTCGATTCCATCATTCAAAAGCCCCGAAAGCCATTCCCCCAGAACGCCAAAAGTAAGCCAAAAAACCAGACCCATAATGGCGATGAAAGCTGGTATGGCTGTCCATTTCCCTGTCAAGATCTTATCGAGCCTCACACTTCTTTTGTGTTCTTTACTCTCTCGCGGTCTTATCACGGTAGCTGAACATATCTCCGAGATAAAATCATACCTCATATCTGCAATCGCAGCAGCATGATCAAGTCCCCTCTCCTCCTCCATCTGCTTTATGAGGTGACGAAGCATCTCCCTTTCATTATCCTCAAGCCTGAGCCTCTTTAAAATATCCTTATCCCCCTCGGCAAGCTTGCAGGCGGCAAACCTAAGGGGAATATCTGAGTTTTGGGCATGGTCATCAATAAGATGCATAATGGCATGAATACCTCTGTGAACAGCACCGTTGTGATCTTGCGGTGAACAGAAGTCAGCACGACCCGGACGCTCCTGATTTTGCGCAACATGAATTGCGTGATCGACAAGCTCGTCAATACCCTCGTTTTTTGCCGCTGAAATGGGAATAACAGGAATACCCAAACGCCGCTCCATCTCATTGACGAGAATCGTCCCACCATTGGCACGCACCTCATCCATCATATTCAAAGCAAGAACCATCGGTATATTGAGTTCCATAAGCTGCATAGTGAGATAAAGATTCCTCTCAATATTTGTCGCATCGACAATATTTATTATCCCTTTGGGCTTGTTTTCAAGGATAAACTGGCGAGTTACCATCTCCTCACTCGTGTATGGAGAGAGGGAATAAATACCGGGGAGGTCTGTGACTACGGTATTAGGATGTTTTTTTATCATTCCATCCTTCCTATCGACTGTAACTCCCGGGAAATTACCCACATGCTGACTTGAGCCTGTCAATTGATTAAATAGTGTCGTTTTACCGCAATTTTGATTTCCTGCCAAGGCAAATGTGAGAAGAGTCCCCTCCGGAAGAGGCTTTGCATCGCTTTTTAAATGATAAACGCCCCCCTCACCAAGTCCGGGGTGCGTTCCGACAGAACGATGCTCATCTTTTTTCACGCTTTTTTCAGAATCGACTTCGCCTTTTATATAGACACTGTCTATGACAATATTTTTCGCATCCGCAATTCTGAGGGTAAGTTCGTAACCTCTAATTCTCAACTCCATCGGGTCACCCAAAGGGGCCATCTTTATAAGAGTAATTTCTACCCCCGGGACTACCCCCATATCGAGAAAATGATGCCTCAGCGACCCACTTCCCCCCACAGAGACGATAGTCGCAGTCTGTCCAACTTTAAGTTCGTTTAATGTCATAATATAAATGCAAAAATAACAAAAAGGGGAACTTAATGCTATATAATATTTAAAAGATTAAGAATGTAAGCCTATCTATCTCTTTCCGGCTCGAAATGCTTTAATATTCATCTCTACTACTTCTTCACCTTTTCTTGCAAAAATTCTGCGGATTCCCTCTTCAAATTTTTCAGAGGGAAGGCCCAGCAAATGACTGCAAGCACCAAGTAGAACGATATTGGCTCCTCTCGGATTACCGGCATCCGCCGCAATTTTATCGACATCAAGAACGATACAATTCTTGATTGAATGGAGTTCGTCGAGAAGAGTGTTCTGATCGGGGTAATTAGGAATATTGATAAAAGGAGCTGAATTGGTCACAATCCATCCATCTTCTGCAAGATATGGAAGATACCTTAGAGCTTCCATAGGTTCAAGTGAAATAATCAAGTCGGCGCACCCTCTCGGTATTAAATCTGATGCAATTTCTTCAGAAGAAATTCTCAAATTGGACTGAACATCTCCCCCTCTTTGGCTCATTCCGTGTACTTCTGCTTGTTTGATAAAGAGCCCCTCTTTAATGGAGGCTTCCCCTATTACTGTGGCGATGGAGAGAATCCCCTGTCCACCTACTCCTGCCAATATTATATCTTTTTTCATCGTATTTAATCGTTTATAATTGTTTATTTTTGCCTGCTGTGTCTCTTGAATGTCTGGATGCACTCTCTGCGTGGGATAATAACAGAGACACCTTGGTACTCTATTTCTTCCTTTATTATCTCTTTTATTTGCGGCATATTTTTAGGTAGTGGAACGACTACTCTTATATGTTTTTCATCCACTCCTACCGCTTTACATATTGCTTCAAGTTTTGTGGTTCCGGCAGAGTCTTGTCCGCCGGTCATACCTGTGGTGAGGTTGTCTGAAATTACTACTACTATGTTCGCATTGGCGTTAGCTGCATCAAGAAGTCCTGTGATTCCGGAATGGGTAAAAGTAGAATCTCCTATCACTGCCACTGAAGGGAATTGTCCTGCATCTGCTGCCCCCTTGGCCATAGTGATGGAGGCACCCATGTCGATGGTGGAATTAATGGCTCTGAAGGGGGGAAGCGCCCCTAAAGTGTAGCATCCTATATCGCTGAAAACTTTGTGATGGGGATACTCTTGAAGGGCCTCATTGAGCGAAGCGTACATATCTCGGTGACCGCAGCCCATACAGAGCGCAGGAGGTCTCGGTACTACATTTTTACTCGGAGCGAAAGTATTATGAGGTTTAAGCCCGAGGGCAATACGAACGCTGTCCGGGGTCAATTCGCCTGTTCTTGGTAGAATTCCGGGCATTTCCGGGATATTGCCACCGGCGAGTCTTCCGAGGATACGGCACTTAGGTGCAATAACACCTGCTATCATCTCCTCTAAGAAAGGCTGACCCTCTTCCATTACAATAATGGATTTACATTCCTGCGCCATTTTGTTAATAAGATCCTCCGGCACAGGGTATTGTGAGATTTTGAGGATGGGGTGATTGAAAGATTTGTCGATATTTTCTTTTAGATAATTGTATGCAATTCCGCAAGCTATTATCCCGACACTTTTATCGTTTCCCTCTATATATTGATTCCATGGAGATTTCGATGAATTTTTACCTAAATTCTCATAATTGGATATAACCACAGGGTATTTCTTTCTCGAATTGGCAGGGAGAAGAATCCATGAGGAAGGGTTTTTCGGGTAATGGATATCTTCTATGGGCTTGGCCTGCTCACTTATATTGACTACTGCCCTTGAATGAGCCATTCTGGTAGTAACCCTCAAAAGAACCGGTGTATCATTGCTCTCGGAGAGAGCGAAAGCGTAATCCATCATATCATAAGCCTCCTGCTGTGAAGAGGGTTCGAGAACGGGAACAAAGGCGAATTTTCCATAAAAGCGGGAATCCTGCTCATCCTGGGAGGAGTGCATCGAAGGATCATCTGCCGCCACTACCACTACTCCACCGTTAACTCCCGACATGGCGGAATTTACAAATGGATCAGCCGCCACATTCATCCCCACATGTTTCATACACACCAAAGCTCTTTTTCCTACATAAGAGACACCGAGGGCTGCTTCCATAGCAGTTTTTTCGTTTGTACACCAACGATTATGTATATTTCTCTCTTTCGTAATGGGAAGAGACTGTATAAATTCAGTGATTTCGGTAGATGGGGTACCCGGATAGGCATAGACACCTGAGATTCCGGAATTGACAGCGCCGATGGCTATCGCTTCATCTCCTAATAAAAGCCTTTTAATTTTTACCATTTTATGTGATTTTTGTTTCATTTTATTCTATAATTTGCAAAAATAATTAATTTTATTTACAAATTATAGAATAATTGTTTAATGATATAAATAATTTTGTGATTTTGATTATTGATTATTAATTTTGTTAAATGAAAATAAAGATTTTTAAAGTTATATTTTTACTTCTTCTGATATGTTCCACAGCCCACGGAGAAGAGAAAAAAATTATTGTTCGCGGTGATAATCACTTCCCTCCTTTCGAGTATATTAATGAAAAAGGTGAGCCGGACGGCTTCGATACAGAGATAATTAGAGCTATAATGAAAGCTGAGAATCTCGACTACTCTCTTGAATACGGTGATTGGGGTGTACTGATAAAAGAATTCCCGGAAAACAAGTTCGATGTAGTAGTCGGCGCCACTCATAATCAGGATTGGAATAAAGATGCCCTTTTCGGAGTGCCGTATTATGAAATCAAGATAGCACTCGTGTCTAATAAAAAAAACAGATATACATCTATTTCAGATTTGAAAGGGAAAAAGGTTGCAGTTCTTAAAGGCTCCTGGTCATATCGCATAATTAAAGAAAATAACATAACAGACAGCATTATCGCTATTTCAAATATTTACAGTGCATTGGATATGCTTTCACAAGGCAAATGCGATGCTATTCTTAATTCTGAAATAAGTACGAAATATGCCATTAATAAAGGTAAATACAAAAATCTTACCGCTGTGTCGTTTAACCACAGGAACGAAGATTATTCATTTGTTGTAACCAACCTTAATCACGATCTCCTATATAAAATGAACCGTGGTCTGAATACCATAAAACTTGATGGGACTTATGACAAAATTTATAAAAAATGGTTCAGTCACTACAGCGATTCCTGGGATATTTATTACCTAAAATGGATCATAATATCTCTCGTTTTTTTAGCACTGATTCTCACTATTGTGGTCTTGGTATATAATAGAAAATCACATACTCTTTCTAAAAGACTAAAAGAATCCAAACTATCTCTAAAGGATAAGAATATTCTGCTTGAAGCAGCCCTTTCAGCAGGTGATATTATCCCGCTTTACTGGGTACTTAGCACAGACATGCTCTTCACCACATCGGAAATAGCCCACCGCAATTATGATTATTTCAATAATAGTGAAAATTACTCCACTTTGGAAGCATTTTTGGATCGCATTCATCCAGACGAGCGTGATGATGTAGCTCTTCTTTTTTCACAGATAAGAAATGGGGAAAAAGAGTCAGTTATAAAAGTTATCAGATTTGATTCAAGAAAAATTTTTGATAAATATTTTTCTCTTCACCTTAATGCTCATAAAAAAGACGAAAACGGCAAAGTGGAGAGAGCTACAGGATACATGCAGGATATATCCAAAAGGCAGATGGCTGTCAATACTCTTCGGCAGAACGAGGCACTTATGACCACTATTCTTAATGCGATTCCATTTCCGATTCATGTAACGGATGTTAACCACAATTTTATTTTTAAATACTGGAATCAGCAAAGCACTATCGAATATGGGGATCTGAAAGGGAAATCTTTTTCAGATGTGATGAGCGAAGAACAGGCGGATAAAATATTTGCAACAGATAAAAAAGTGTTTTACACCGGAACGATTTACTTTAATCACGAGACACTAACTACAAATGACGGAAAGACACATCACACCTTAGTTAAAAAATCTCTCATTTATATAGAGGGAGAGAAAATGGTCCTTTCTGTAAGATGGAATATTGGCCACATCAAAGAGCTTGAGAAAGGGTTGGATATCGCCATGAGGGAGCTTGAAAATGCCAAAAACAGAGCTATTCAGTCAGATAAGCTTAAATCTGCCTTTCTTGCCAATATGAGTCATGAGATTAGAACTCCTCTTAACTCTATTGTGGGTTTTTCGCAGCTATTAGCCACAGAAGAAGATCCCCAAGAGAAGAAAAAATATATAGATATTATCTCTTCCAACTCCGAAAACCTCCTCAGGCTAATAAACGATGTCCTCGATTTATCAAAAATTGAAGCAGGTTTCATCGATTTCAAAAAAACCGAATTCGATCTTTCAAAATTGTTTAATGTGCTTGACATCACTTTTAAAAAGAGGATGAAAGAAGGGGTTAATTTCATCTGCGTTAAGCCTTATAATTCATGTATCATCAACGCCGACAAGAATAGACTGACCCAGATAATATCCAATTTCGTAACCAATTCCATCAAGTTTACTCAAACAGGAAGCATAACCCTGAAATACGAATTATTATCGTCCGATAGAGTTAAAATAGCTGTAACAGACACAGGCTCCGGCATCCCTGAAGATAAAAAAGATCGAATTTTTGAAAGATTTGAAAAACTGAATGACACGGCACAAGGGACAGGACTTGGTCTATCAATCTGCAAATCTATTATTGAAAATATCAATGGAGATATCGGCTACGAATCAAAATTAGGACAAGGGAGTACTTTTTGGATAACTTTTCCCACTAATACCTCAGTCTCCTGAAATTAATTTTGATTATTTAGCTAATTATTCTACATTTGCAGTCCCAAAAAAGTATGCTTCCTTAGCTCAGTTGGTAGAGCACGACACTCTTAATGTTGGGGTCCAGGGTT
>CAZSXE010000055.1:0-7416 GCA_964611185.1 uncultured Muribaculaceae bacterium
AAAGACGAAAAGACAAAATTGGATTTTGACAAATATCTTTTCCAGAAGACCTTTGACGAAGAGATGGCAAAATTTGAGAATAACAAATAGTGATTTTTTCACTTTATATTTAAAGGCTCCCGTTCCATCAGGGTAATGGGGGCTTTTTTTAATACAATTGTTTTTATTATGAAAAAGATTGCAAAATTATTATTGGTACTCTTCTCCATAATGATATGTAATGCATCTTTTGCTCAAAATACGGAAAAAAGTAAAAATGATGCATACTTAGAATTTGTGAAATCGAGAAATAGTCAGTATCAGGATTGGAGAAAAAAAGCCAACGCCGAGTTTTCCAGTTATTTGGCAAAAGCTTGGGAAGAATTTTTGGTACAATCGGGAAGAAAAGATCCCATAGGGCCTGTCCCTGATAGGCCCACCTATTATGGACAAAGCGAGAATGTCACGAAAAGCTCTCACGGACTTCCATCTGATGAAAATCTCTATTATGGGGCGGATTCTCCCGAATTGTCAATTTCTGCGATGTATATTCCTGAAGACAACTCAGTGACAATTGATTTCTTTGGTGTGAATAAAACTATTCCATATAGTAAAGGGATGTTGGTATCTGTTTCCGATGCTAAAGAAAAAGATGTGGCTGCTGCGTGGAACGCAATGAGTGAATCGACATTTCTCCCCACGATAGAGGCTCTGACTTCTATAAAAGATGAATTTTCATTAAGCGATTGGGCAATGTACATACTCGTTAAAAAACTATCAGAAGCAGTGTATGACGAAAATTCGATTAATGAAAGGGTGGCTACTCAAATGTTTCTGATGTGTCAATTGAAATATAAAGTTAGAGTAGGAGCAGCAGGAGGCGACTTAGTAATGCTGCTCCCTTTTAAGGAACAGATATATCAGGTCTCCTATATTACCGACAATAATATCGATTTATTTATATTTGGCTATACGAGGCTGAGCAGTCAGACGCCATTATATACTTTTACAAAAGATTTTTCTATTGCTGAAAATCTTATCAGCCTCACTTTCTCAAAACCTATGCATATAGGGGGTATGGATGAATACAAGAAGATAACTCAGTCTTTATGGTCTTCCATTCTTGGAGAAACAATCGAAATACCTGTTAATGAGCCTTATATATCTTTTACTCTTAATTATCCTCAATCGGATCTTCTCATTTATCACCACTCAGCCGTGGATAGTCAGACTGCAAAAGCCATAATCAGAGCAGTAAAATTCAAATTGCTGAAAAACGGGATAAACGATGACCAGGAGAAAGCAGTTGCATATATTCTTAATCTTGTCCAGAATGGTTTTGATTACAAGACAGATTATGAGATGTTTGGGAGGTCAAAACCGCTATTTATCGAAGAGTCGTTTTATTACGGTTCCAATAATTGCAAAGATCGTGTTCTGATTTTTTCATGGCTTGTTAAAAACACACTCGATCTTAATACGGTTTTGCTTGGATATCCAAATCATGTCTCTTGTGGGGTTAACTTTACAAGGGATGTTCAGGGTGATTCCTTTAATTATAAAGGGGAAAAATATGTTATGTGTGATCCGACATATATAAATGCTCCCATCGGGGCTACAATGCCAAAGTATAAAAGTACTGACCCTGTGATAATCGGACTTTAATATTGAGGTTATTCAATGATAATAAACAGGTGGCTGAAATGTCACCTGTTTTTGTATGACAAATTGTCGTTAAGATTTATTTGGCAGACAATTTGTTTCTATATTTGCAGTTTTGAAAAAATAATGTGATTATGGAAAATAAGGAAAATATTGAAGAAAAGAATGTTGATAAGAAATCTGATAAAAAATTAGAAGATAAGAAGAGAAATAAAGAACAGGAAAAAAAGATGGAGAAATATGAGAAAGAGATAGCTGAGTGTAAGAAACTTTTAGAAGATACAGAGAAAAAAACTACCGATTTTGAACAGAAGTTTGCTGCTGCATCTGACAAATATCTCCGTCTGATGGCCGAGTTTGATAATTTCCGTAGGAGAAGTGCCAAAGAGAGACTTGATCTTATAAGCACAGCAGAGGAAGATATTATTGTGGGAATGCTTCCCATTTTAGATGATTGCGAGCACGCATTGAAAGCATTAAAAGAGTCAAAAGCAGATGATTCAGCTAAGGAAGGTACGGAGTTAATCCTTTCAAAACTCTTTAATTATCTAAAAAGTAGAGGAGTGGATAAAATAGATGCTATAGGAAAGGAGTTGGATACAGATTTTCACGAGGCTGTAGCCCAATTTCCTGTCGAAGAACCTGAAAAGAAAAATAAAATAATAGATATTGTTCAGCAGGGTTATACGCTGCGTGGAAAAGTTATTCGTTACGCTAAGGTCGTAATGGGAGTATAAAATGGCAGAAAAAAGAGATTATTATGAGGTGCTTGGGGTTAACAAGAACTCTACACCTGAAGAGATAAAAAAAGCTTATAGACAATTAGCCTTAAAATATCATCCGGATCGCAACCCGGGAGATGCTGCTGCCGAAGAGAAATTCAAGGAGGCGGCAGAGGCTTACGATGTTTTGAGTAATCCCGATAAAAAAGCTCGCTACGATCAGTTTGGTCATGCAGGTATGAGCGGAGCAGCCGGAGGAGGTTATTCCGATTTCGGAGGTTTTTCTATGGAGGATATTCTTAACCGTTTTGGCGATATATTTGGCGGAGGAAGCTTTGGAGGTGGTTTTAGCAGTTTTGGCGGATTTGGTGGAGGTGGAGGAAGATCTTCAAGAGGTGGAAAAAAAGTCAGTAGAGGGACAGATATAAGAATCAGAGTAAAACTCACACTCAGTGAGCTGATTCATGGTGCAGAAAAGAAGATTAAAATTTCTAAAATGGTGCCTTGTTCCGAATGTAATGGCAAAGGGGCTGCTTCTGAGGCTGATATTAAAACTTGCGATACTTGTCATGGTTCCGGTTATGTTACCAGAATGACACAGTCTTTTTTCGTTCAGATGCAGAATACTGTAGTTTGCCCTACATGCGGGGGAGAAGGCAAAGTGGTTACAAAGCCTTGTTCAGTCTGCCATGGCAGCGGTCTTGTAAAGGGATCTGAGGAGATTTCTTTCAAAATTCCCGCCGGTGTTACAGAAGGTATGCAGCTTACAGTTCAGGGCAAGGGGAACGCTGCTAAAAACGGTGGCATAAACGGCGACCTTTTAGTTCTTATCGAGGAAGAGCCCCATCCCGATCTTCAGCGTGATGGAAATGATTTGATTTATTCACTTTTTATATCTGTTCCCGATGCCATTTTGGGATGTACTTCGGAAATCCCCTCAGTGGATGGTAAATTGAGAATTAAAATAGAACCCGGCACTCAGTCAGGTAAGATTTTGAGGCTTCGTGGGAAAGGAATACCTGATGTAAATGGTTATGGAGCTGGTGATTTGCTCGTTTATGTACAGGTTTGGATGCCTAAAAAAGTAGATAAATCTGAAAAGGAGATGCTTGAAAAATTTAAGGAGTCATCCAATTTTAAACCGTCACCCTCAAAGGATGATAAAAACTTTTTTGAGAGATTGAAAAAAATGTTTAGCTGATTATTATATGAAAGCTAAAAATTTCCTTTTACTCCTGATATTACTCCCGTTAAGCATATTTGGAAATCACACAGACTCTCTGAATATTAAGGGTAAACCTCTTGATTTGCCTATTTCCTTTTCTGGAAACTACGGAGAGTTGAGAGGGGGAAGATTTCATGCTGGTCTCGATTTCAGGGTAGGGGGGAAAGTGGGGGATAGAATATATTCGATAGATGAAGGTTATTTATACAGGGTAACGGTTTCTCCAAGTGGTTATGGCAATGGCGTTTACATTAAACATACTGACGGGACTCTTTCTGTTTATGGTCATCTCCTCGAATTTGCTCCCGAAATAGAGGCTATTGTAAAAAATAAACAATATTCCGAAAAGAAATTTGCAGTAAATGTGTTTTTTACACCCGACGAATTTCCTGTTTCATCACATCAATTTATCGGTAAAGTGGGTAATTCTGGTTCTTCGGCAGCTCCTCACCTTCACCTTGAAGTGAGGGATTCTTTAGGCGAAGGTCCTCTAAATCCTATTGCCGCAGGCTATTTTAATGTCTCCGACAATGTTCCTCCGATTATACAGCGTGTGAATTTTTATTCGTTTCAGGATTCCACCGGAGTGCCTGAGACTTCTTTAATTGAAAGTTTCAGTGGTAAGGCTTCGCGTGTTATTGAGGTCGGTGAGAAAACTTATGTGGCGATTGATGCTGTGGATAAGCAGTTCGGGACGGTGGCGAAGCTTTCTGTGGAAAAGTATGAGGTTTTTCTCGATGATAATTCCATATTTTGCTTTAAATTAGGTAATTACTCTTTTAAGGAGCAGGAATCTTTTAATAGTCTTATTGAGTACGGCGAGAGCATTTCATCAGGAAATGCGATGATTAAATCTTTTGTGGAGCCCGGTAATTCCTTCTATCCCGATAAAATTACTTGTGAAAACAGAGGCCTTATTGTCCTGAAGGACAATGAGATACACTCTTTGAAGGTAGAGGTGTGCGATATGTTCGGCAATTGCGCTCGGCGCAATTTTAAGATTCGGAGAGGAGGTGATTCCATATTGCACGAAGTGCCAAAAGACATTGATAAGCCTATTTTCAGCTCGTTCGTTCCGTGGTTTGCCCCTTACGCTTTTGCCAATAGCGATATTAGGGTGGCTCTCCCTGTTCGATCGTTGTTTTCTTCGATTATTTTTTCGGTGGACACTGTTCCCTCCGATTCGTTTGCCTGCCCTATCCCTCATACTTATTCTAAAATTTGGAAGATATGTGATTCTCGTATTGCGCTCAAGAAGGGGGCGAAAATTGAAATTTCAGCCGATGTGCCTGTGGAACTGGAGGATAAGGCGTTGATTGTTTCTATTTCTTCGGATGGAAAAATTTCGAGTATTGGGGGGAAGTTTATAGATGGCAGATTGTACGGAAGAATGTATTCCTTTGGCAATATGGCAGTTGCGGTCGATACTGTCGCTCCTTTAATCGTTCCGAGATTTAAATCACCTTCTTCCATTGGGCGAAGCTCTCAGGCTGCTTTTACCATTAAAGATGAGCTGTCGGGGATAGGTGCGTTTAATGCTACTATCGATGGTGAGTGGGTAATTGCAAGATATGACCAAAAATATGATAAACTTTGGATTGTTTTGGATCCGGCAGTGGTTACAAGAGGTGGAAAACATACGCTGACGGTCGTTGTTTCTGATAAAAAAGATAATTCTGCAACTTATAATTGTGAATTTATATGGTGAAAAATGTTATCGGTCTGATGTCCGGGACCTCTTTAGATGGACTGGATATATGTTATGCTTCTTTTGAAAGAGGTGAGGATGGGAGTTGGAAGTATTCGATTCTTAAGGCGATGGATTATCCATATCCCGATGATTTGAAAAATAAATTGGCTACTGCGCAGAATATGTCGGCTCAGGAATACGCCTTATTGAATTCCGATTATGGTATTTATTTGGGTAAAAAAGTGATGAATTTTATGGAGCAATATGGTTTTGTACCTGATCTGATTGCTTCGCACGGTCATACGATTTTTCATCAGCCAAACAGGCGTTTCACTGCCCAAATCGGCTCTGGAGCGGGTATTGCTGCCGAGACAGGGGTAGATTGTGTGTGTGATTTTAGAACGACCGATGTCGCTTTGCATGGGCAGGGGGCCCCCCTCGTGCCAATAGGTGACAGAGTCCTTTTTGCCGATTATGATTATTGTCTGAATCTTGGCGGCTTTTCCAATATCTCTTTCGATGATGGAGATTCTCGCTGTGCTTATGATATTTGCCCAGTCAATTATGTTATGAATTATTATACTCGTCGTGAGGTAGGAAAGGAGTATGATGTGGACGGCAACATTGCGCGAAGCGGTAAAATCTCTTCTGCTTTATTTTCAGCTTTGAACGAACTTGATTTTTATAAAATGAATGGTCCCAAATCTTTAGGAAGGGAATGGGTGGAAAACGAGGTGATTCCGCTTATTGATTCTTTTAATTTGTCGCTTGCCGATAGGTTGTGCACTTTTTGTGAGCATATCGCTTATCAGATAGGGAGTCATATTTCCGGTGGGAAAGTGCTGCTTACGGGTGGCGGAGCGTTGAATGTTTATTTGGTGGAGCGGATGTCGGCTTTAGCTCCGCAATGCACCTATTTTGTCCCTGACAAGCTGACTGTAAATTTTAAGGAAGCGCTTATTTTTGCATTTTTAGGTGTTCTTTATTGGTATGATATACCTAATTGTCTCTCTTCTGTAACGGGTGCTTCATATAATTGTGTGGGAGGGGCTTTGTATAAAGGGAGAAAAAGATAATAATATTTTTGGAGAGTAGAAAAAAAATTGTACTTTTGCAGTCCCTTAAAAAATTGTGTAAGCAACCTCTTGCCTTGAACGATAATAAGTTGGCAATGTTGCGCTAAAAAAATTAAAAAAATGGATTTAATTAAAATTGCAGAACAGGCTTGTGCCCAAGAAACTTGTGAGTTTCCTAATTTCAAAGCAGGAGACACAGTTACGGTTACTTATAAGATTAAAGAGGAAAATAAGGAAAGACTTCAGAAATTCCGTGGTGTTATCATTCAGAGACGCGGTGCAGGTGTAAGTCAGACTTTCACCATCCGTAAAATTTCTAACGGTGTAGGTGTAGAAAAAATCCTTCCCCTTTATTCTCCTTTTATCCACTCTATCGAGATCAATAAGAGCGGTAAAGTTCGCAGAGCGAGAATTTTCTATCTTAGAAATCTTACAGGAAAGAAAGCCCGTATTAAAGAGAAAAAGTTCACTTCAATCAGTGAATCTGACTTAGAAGCCGCACAATAGTAGGGGCAAACATAGATTATATTTATTGTACTATATTCTTAAGGCCTCGTAGCTCAACTGAATAGAGCATTTGACTACGGATCAAAAGGTTGCGGGTTTGAATCCCACCGAGGTCACCGGATACGAAAGGAAAACCACCGAAAAGAAAATTCTTTTCGGTGGTTTTTTTAAGGGTATTTTGGGAAAATAAGAGCTCGCTCTCATTTTCCCAAAATACCCTTAAAAAAACAGGCTGGAGCTTCGCTCCGGCCTGTTTTCCATGCTCGGGCTTTCTGACAAGGTGCGGAATGCGGAGGCGCCGCCAGGCGCCGAGCACAATCCCACCGGCAATGGCTTTCTGACAAGGTGCGGAATGCGGAGGCGCCCTAAGGCGCCGAGCACAATCCCACCAGCAATGGCTTTCTGACAAGGTGCGGAATGCGGAGGCGCTTTTAAGCGCCGAGCACAACTTTATATGACCCCCATCTGTCGCTAGCGCGACATCTTCCCCTCAGGGGAAGAGGATGCACATCCTCCATGCTTGCCGTCTTTCTGACGAAAGACACGCATTCCGGA
>CAZSXE010000056.1:0-3705 GCA_964611185.1 uncultured Muribaculaceae bacterium
AACGCTATCCTAAAAGAGGGAAGCGTTGATGAATATTTGAAATATCCGTTTATTTATTTCCTTGTTTTTCTTTTATTCTGTTTGTTTTATGACTAACTTTGTCATAAGGATAATTGTGGTTTTATATGTCTATTTTTAAATATAAATGGTTGAAGATTACAGCGATAGTAGTTGTCTCTGTTGTTTTTCTATTTGTATTGTTACCTACCGGAATGACTGCATTTCTTTCTTCTGATGGGATGAGGCCTAAAATTAATAAGATTTGCAGCTCTTTTGTCCCTAAGGGTGAAATAGTTATGGATACTGTTTCTATTTCTCTCTATGATGAATTTCCCTGTTTAAGTCTCGAATTGTCGAACGGTTATATTAAATCAAAAGTTTTTGAAAATGATTCTTTGAATCTGTTGTACGGGGAGATTGTCCCTGAAGATGCGTTCAATCTTCTCAGGTTTGATAAATTGATAATATCTGTCAATATTCCTCAGCTGATTTTCGGGAAAATTAATATAAGAGGTCTGCAGCTCGATGGTACTAATATATATGCTTATATCTCCCCTTGGGGGAAGGCAAACTGGGATATTTTCGGCGAAGAGGATAGTGAAGATGACGAGGATGAGTCATCCGGTCAGCTTAATCTTAACGCCAATAAAATATCTGTTCGTAATACCCATCTAATTTTTGACGACAGTAAAAAACAAAACTCTTTTGAGGCTACCATAGGTGATTTTTATGCAGGGGGGAAAATAGCGCTTGATTTCAATGAACTTGCCATCGACAGGGTGAAGATGGATAGAAGTGATTTCGTCTTATATATGGAGGAAAGTCAATCGTTGGCAGAGGTTCACATAGATTCTGTGTTGTTTGCCCATAAGGAAGATGATTTATATAATATTGCTTTCGTTTCCAAATCTAATCTTATGATGCAGTCGAAGGTTTATACATCTGAATTTCCTTTCTCCATACTTGGCGTTGTTGGTTTGGATTTTACGGATCTTAATAATTATCAGGTTGACAGTACAGTAGTTTCAGTGGCCGGTTCTGATATTGTTCTTGACGGTAGGGTATCTTTAAGAGAAGGTGGGATTTTTACAAATATTATGTGCAATGTCCCTATTCTTGATTTCGGACGGTTTCTTCCTTATTGTAATACTCAGGCCTTTCCTGAGTTGGAGGGGATGGCTACTGATCTCACGGCCTCTTTAGATGCAGAAATTGTGGGCAGATATGAGATAGAAGAGGGTACATTGCCGGCCATTAAAGCTGACTTGCAGATTCCTGGGGGAAGTCTCCATTATCCCGGTATAGATGTGGATGTAAATAAATTGGTATTTGACGGGATGATTAATTATGATCCTTATAATGAGGATTCTACGACTGTGTCGATAAATGATATTGGTATTATAGCGACTGGTCTTACTCTTGAGGGGAAAGGGAAAGGGATAAATATGATCAATGATCCCCATTTTGATTTGAGGTTTAAAGGGAGTGCCGATCTTACTACTTTATCTCGCATTTTTTTAAAGGACTTTGGCATCACTGCCGATGGTGATATGTCTATCAATATGCTTGCTAATTTCAAATTGAGCGATTTGAGTCTTCAGAAAATCGGAAATACCCGTTTTTTCGGTAATTGTAAAAGCGATGATTTGCTGATAGATATTCCTCAGGATTCCATATATGCTATGATGCGAGGAGTTACTTTGAATTTCGGTTCATTTACCAATACTCGCGATTCCCTCTTGGGAATTGGTCTTCAGACCCTCAGAGTGGGGTTCAAAGCAGATACCTCTGATGTTAATTTTAAGGATGCTATGCTGATTAATCTGTCGAAGGCGAAAGCTGAGGTAAAGATGGCTGCCGAAGGTCTTAATGGCGATACTACTACTGTCCATCCACTTCGTGGCAATGTGGAAGCTGCCGGGATAAGAATCGCTGCCTCCGATTCTATGAAAATGGGTGGGAGAAATCTTAAAGCAAGTGTCGATGTGCTTCCATCGCCCGATGACCCTACTACTCCGCAGATTGTATTAAATACCAATGCCGGAGGGTTGTTATATAGGGATTTGGAAAACTGGTTTTCGTTGCGAAATGGAAGTATCAAGATGAATTGTACTACTTCCGAGTATGCACTTAAAAAGAGAAGGAGTAATGTGGAAATACAGGCTCGAATGAATAAATGGCTTGATTCTTTACAGACAATATATCCTGAGGTGGAGCGTGATTCGCTTTTTGCCCATTTCAGAAGGATCAGTTCTGCAGCTGACCAATTTGGCGAAGCCGGAAATATAGATATGAGTGTGGATAAGAGTATAGGGGAGTTGTTGAATAAATGGGATGTAAATTGTTCCGTAAAGGCTAAAAGCGGTAGGGTGACTACCCCTTATTTCCCTCTTAAGAACACTCTTTCGGGTATAGACCTCTCTTTTACCACCAATGAGATCAGGTTCAATGAGACACTTTTCAATCTCGGAGAAAGTGATCTCGAGATTACAGGGAGAATTTGGGGCATACGAAGAGCTGTGACAAGTCGGGGAAAGCTGCGTGCAGATTTGAAAATCAATTCAGATACCCTCAATATCAATGAGATACTTAATGCACTTGATGCTTCTTCTGCCTATATGAAATCAAGCGATGCTTTAAAGGATTCCATAGCTTCTTCAAAAAGTGAGGAGGATATTCAGAAAATATTATCCAATCAGGTAGATACAGTAAAAAGTGATAAGTTGATTATTGTCCCCGGGAATGTAAATATGAAACTTGGGCTTCATGTTGGTTATGGCAAGTTTGCCAATATTGTCCTTGACGAAATTTCAGGTGAGGTGGTGGCTAAGGACAGATGTCTTCAGATAAAGGATCTTTCTGCTGTTACCGAAGCAGGAAATCTCTCTCTTACAGCACTTTATGCTACTAAAAGTAGAGAAGATATTTCGACGGGATTCGATCTTGAGCTAAAAGATGTTCAGGTTGAAAAACTCATTAGTTTAATTCCGGAGGTTGATACACTTCTTCCTATGCTGCGCTCTTTTCAGGGGCAGATTAATTGCCTTATGGCGGCAACAGCATCGATAGATACCTCTATGAATATAATACTGCCGTCTTTGAGCGGAGTGGGAAGGATTAAAGGAAAAAATCTTGTTTTGCTCGATGGTAAAACATTTTCCGAAATTGCCAAAATGCTTAGGTTTAAAAATAAAAAGAACAACCTTATCGACAGTATTTCGGTCGAGATGTTGGTTCAGGATAATATTATCGAGCTTTTCCCTTTTATAATGCAGATGGATAGGTATCAGGCAGGTGTAAGTGGTATTCAAAATCTCGATATGAGTTTCAAGTATCATATTTCAGTCATTAAATCTCCGCTGCCGATTCGTCTGGGTATAAACATTTTCGGTAATTTCGACGATATGAAATTTCGCCTTTGCAAGCCTAAATACAAGAGTGCGAATCTCCCTGTTTATTCAAAAATTATCGATGATTCGAGGGTAAATCTTGTTAAGAGTATCGATGAAATCATAAAGAGAGGTATTGATAGAAGGAGTGTGTCCTCTATTGCCGTTGTTCCTGCAAATACCTCTGTCGTGAAAAATGATATTGTCTCCGATACGGAGCAGCTCTCTGCCGAGGATTCTCTTTCTCTAAGAAAAGAGGGAATTATTCCTAAACCTTCGGTCAATGAAGAGACTCCTGCCGGGCTTTCGCCCAATG
>CAZSXE010000056.1:3805-7188 GCA_964611185.1 uncultured Muribaculaceae bacterium
CAATGAAGAGACTCCTGCCGGGCTTTCGCCCAATGGTGGAGGGAAATCCGAGGATCCCATTGCACGGAGTGCTACTCCTTTTTCTGAAGCTCTAATGCCCCGAGAGGATCGTCGGTGGTGATGAAATCTACTCCGGCTCCTATCATCTGGCGCATTAAGTCTATTTTATTGATTGTCCATACATTTACTTTCATCCCTAAATCGTGTGCTTCTTTTACCCATTCGGGGTGATTGACGATGGCAGAATAATGATAGTCAAGATTGGGAACCCCCATGCTTTTAACCTCTTTTGGCGGTTTGTTGGATGTTAGAAATGAAACAGAGGCATTTGGGTATGTTCTTGCAAATTCCTGGCACATAACTAAATTGAAAGAGATAAATTCAATCTGTGGCTTATTGCCGGAGGCGGTATCGTCGAAAAAACCGAATTTGTTTACGATTCTTATTACTTCCGCGATGGCTTCCTCGTCATTGGAATCGTCAATGTGATCTTTCAATTCGAGTATAAGCTTTGTCTCAGGGTGCTTTTTACCCTCTTTAAGGTACTGATTAAGAGTGGAGATCCTCTCGCCGTTTTTAAGTTTAAGCTTTTTTATCTCTTTAAAAGTGGCAAATTCGATGGAAATGCCGTTAATGGTGGCATCGTGATTTACTACTGCTACACCGTCTTTTGTAAGCCAAACATCAAATTCAGAGCCATAAACCCCCGCTTCAGCTGCTTTTTGGAGAGATGCTATCGAGTTTTGAGCGGAACCTTCGCAGTTCCAAAAGCCTCTGTGTGCGACAATGTTATGCTGAGCGGCGATATTATTCGAAAAGTATAACATTATTAAAGTTAAAAGCAAATTTGATAGAGTTTTGGTGTTCATTATCATTTATTTTGTAATTTTGCTCAAATTTAAAATAAAACTCTATCAAATGAATACTAATCAGAAAAAAAACTACACATTACCTATTGTAATGATGTTTTTCTTGTTCTTCATGATATCTTTCGTGACAGGACTTCAGAATCCCATGGGGATAATTGTAAAAAATCAGTTTCAGGTAAGTAATTTTCTTTCACAGCTTGGAAATGCTTGTAACTTTATTGCTTACGCGTTTATGGGACTTCCTGCAGGGCTTATGCTCAAAAGGCGCGGCTATAAATTTACTGCCCTTTCTGCCATAATTGTCGGCTTTGTCGGAGTGGGCATCTCTTTGATTTCCGGATATGTTTATAACCCTGAAACAAATAATTCTACTTTTACTTTTATTGTATATTTAATAGGTGCGTTTGTTTCCGGTTTCTCCATGTGTATGCTTAATACGGTGGTTAATCCTATGCTTAATACCCTCGGTGGAGGTGGAAATAAAGGTAATCAGCTTATACAGTGGGGCGGTTCTATTAATTCAATAGGAGCTACTATCGTTCCGGTATTCGTAGGATATCTTATCGGTGATGCTACCAGAGCTACTATCGGTTCAGCAAGACCGGCGCTTCTTATTGCCATGGGCGTATTTGCACTTGCTTTTATTGTCCTTATTGCAGTTAAAATTCCGGAACCTCATATTGAACTTAAAAGTGATGCTGCTAAAGAAAAAGATCCTCATGGTCCATTCTCTTTCCGACACTTTATACTTGGTATAATTGCTATCTTTATATATGTAGGTGTGGAAGTAGGGATTCCCAATATTGCTAATTTGTTTATGACACAGTCTGTTGCCGAAGGCGGATTGGCAATTGATGCCACCATTGCCGGAAGCATAGCAGGTACCTATTGGTTTTTGATGTTGTGCGGTCGTCTATTTGGAGCATCCATAGGAGGTAAGGTTTCGAGTAAAGCAATGCTTATATTTACTACGATTGCAGGGATTGTATTGATGATTTTTGCGATATTCACCCCTCTTACAAATATTGTAAAGATGCCTGTATTCCAGTCTGACATCTCTTTTGGACTTGTAGAAGTTCCGCTGAGCATTATGCTCATCATCCTTTGCGGTCTGTGCACTTCCATTATGTGGGGTGGTATATTTAATCTTGCAGTCGAGGGACTTGGAAAATATACAGCTGCTGCTTCAGGGATATTTATGATTATGGTATGCGGCGGAGGTATTCTTCCTCTTATTCAAGGCGCTGTGGCAGATGGAACCAGCTATATTTCAAGCTATTGGGTAGTAGTAGTGGGAATGGCTTATATGTTGTTCTATGCTCTTATAGGATCAAAAAATGTTAATAAAGATATTAAAACAGAATAATAATAATGGAAAAAAGTTTAGTTATTGGAATCGATGTAGGTGGACAATCTACAAAAATGGGAGTTGTGGATGCTCGTGGTGAAATCAAATGTCAGAGTGTTATCTCTTCCCTCCAGACAGATCTAACATCATATCTTGATGATCTTACAAAAGCCCTTTCCGACTTGATCGAGAAAGTGGGAGGAAAAGGGGTAATAAAGGGTGTGGGAGTAGGTGCTCCGAATGGTAATTATTATAAAGGGACGATAGAATATGCTCCTAATCTTGTCTGGGGACGCGGCTATGATGGAAAGCCGATGGTTATACAGTTTGCTAAGATGATTAGTGAGGCGGTAGGAGTTCCTGTAGCTGTCACCAATGATGCCAATGCTGCTGCGGTGGGAGAAATGACTTATGGTATTGCCAAGGGGATGAAGAATTTTATAATGATAACCTTAGGCACCGGAGTGGGAAGTGGAATAGTGATAGATGGAAAAATAGTGTATGGAAATGATGGATTTGCAGGTGAGCTCGGACATACTACCGCTATTCGTAATGGCCGTCAGTGTAATTGCGGATTGAAAGGATGCCTCGAAACATATTCTTCAGCTACGGGAGTCGCTCGTACCGCTAAAGAGTTACTTGATAATACCGATAGGCCAAGTCTTCTTCGTGAATGTTGTATGGATAAGATCACTTCCAAGGATGTCTATGATGCTGCGAAAAAAGGAGATAAACTTGCAATTGAAATTTTTGAATATACAGGTAAAATTCTCGGGTTGTCTTTTGCTAACTTCGTTGCATTCAGTGCTCCAGAAGCTATCATCCTCTTTGGCGGACTTGCCAAATCTCGTGAATTCATAGAAAAACCCATAAAAGATACCATGAATGAGAATCTACTTAGTATTTGGAAAAACAAAATAAAAATTGAATTTTCAGAATTAAAAGATTCAGATGCTGCTATTTTGGGGGCAAGTGCCCTTGCTTGGGAGCTGTAAAGGTATTTATATTGTAAAATGCAAGAGGATGCTGAGTAAGTGTCCTCTTTTTTATTGCCTATTTGTATTATTATTGTAATTTTGCTTAATAATCATTTATTAGCTTAATAATCAATATTATGACAACAGGTAATTATATTAGATTTGATTGGGCGATGAAGCGCCTGCTGC
>CAZSXE010000057.1:0-2446 GCA_964611185.1 uncultured Muribaculaceae bacterium
AGTGGAAAAAAGTTGTAATATGCTTGATAGAAAGATTAGTAAAAGGCTGATAGAGTGGAAGAATGCACCCAATCACAAAGCTCTGCTTATAAAGGGAGCGCGTCAGGTGGGTAAAACTACTGTTGTACGTAGTTTTGGTAAAACCAATTACAGGAACTATATAGAGATTAATTTTGAGAAGTCACCTCTTACGCGCCAAGCTTTTGCAAGTAATCTTGATTCCAAAACTATTATTTTGAATTTGTCTGCCATGGGATATGGACCGTTTGTGACCGGAGAAACATTAGTTTTCTTTGATGAGATTCAAAGTTGTCCTGAGGCGCGTACAGCGATTAAGTTTTTGGTGGAAGATGGCGAATTTGATTATATAGAATCAGGGTCGTTACTTGGTATTAACTACAAGGATGTGTCTTCTTATCCTGTCGGATTTGAGGAACAAATCGATATGTACCCATTAGATTTTGAGGAATATCTATGGGCAAGCGGAGTCTCGAAAGAGGTAATTTTAATATTGAAGAATTCATACGAGAATGTTTCGCTTGTTCCTGCTTTTATTCACGAACAGATTATGTCTCATTTCCGTAAGTATTTAATAGTCGGTGGTATGCCCGAGGCTGTTGTTACTTTTCTTTCTAACAGTGATTTTGGCGAAACTTTTAAAGTGCAGAAAGCTCTTTTGGATGGGTATAGAAATGATATTGCTAAATATGCAGGGTCTGAAAAGCATCTCGCTAAAAAAGTGTTTGATTCTATTCCGGAACAGTTATGCAAGAAGGATAAGCGGTTTATTCTTGCAAATTTGGAAAAAGGTGCTTCGAATCGTAAATACGGAGATGCTACTGAATGGCTTGGAGATGCCGGAATCGCATACTTTTCTTTTAATGTAAAAGCTTTCAGTCTTCCGTTTTCATTTTCAGAAAGATGTAATCTATATAAACTTTTTATGCTCGATACCGGTTTACTGAGCAGTATGAGCCTTAGTAATATGCAGTTTCAGGTTCTAAATGGGGATATTGATATTAACGAGGGTGCGCTTACGGAGAACTTCATTGCTTCAGAACTCATAAAGCGAGGCATCCCATTACATTATTATGACAAAAAGAGCAAACAGGAATTAGATTTTATCTTTCTTGAAAAGAATAAAATCTCAATTATAGAGGTGAAGTCAGGTAATAGTTATAAATGGCATTCTTCATTGGATTCTGCTCTTGATTCTTTCTCTGACGATATAAGCAGGGCAATGGTTTTCAGTAAATTTAATGTCGAGCGTACAAATGATGTGATTTATTATCCCCTTTATATGACAATGTTCTTAAATTATTAGTTATGAGGTATATTTTCCGCTCTCTCTTTTTTATTCTGCTCTCTTTGATGATTATCATAAGTGTATGGCAGATGGTGATGGTTGGCACTGATATTGCCGTAGGCGGTTATAAAATTTATTTGTGGTTTGGGGTGGGGATTGTGGCTTATTATGTTTTGAAGATTTTTCCTTTTTTGAGGAAGAATGCGGAGTGGTTTGAGACTTGGACACACGAGTTGACTCACACTATCGTGGGGCTGCTGTTTTTCCATAAAATTCATTCGTTTTCGGCAGGGGAGGGGGATGGCCAGATTTCCCATAGTGGCAGGTTTCTTAATAATATTTTCATAACTCTTGCCCCGTATTGTCTGCCTATTTATACTTTTATTTTCTGCATCATCAGAATTGCGATTAAAACGGAGTTTATTCCGGTGATTGATGCTCTTATAGGGCTTTCTCTCATATTCCATTTACATTGTTTCAGAACTCAATGCGGAGGATGGCAGCCCGATATAATGCAGTTCGGGAAGGTGATGTCGTACTTTTTTATCACGGCTTTTCTCCTTTTTAATCTTCTTTTTGTCTTTCAGACAATAAAATTCGATTTCATCGATGGGATGGTTTCTGTTTTCAAGAATTATTGGAATATCATAAACGATATTATACAAATTATCACTACTAAATTCAACAATTAGATATGATTTTTGTTACTATATATATATGTATATTAAATTTTTAACATTATGGAAATTAAATTTTTTCGTTGCAGACATTGCGGTAATATTATCGCTTATGTTCTAAGTAGTGGTGTTAAGGTGGTTTGCTGTGGAGAGCCGATGCAGGAGCTTAAGGCTAACACGGTAGATGCTTCGCTGGAAAAGCATATTCCGGTAATTGTAAAAGAGGGTAACAAGGTGATTGTAAAAGTGGGAAGTGTCGAGCATCCTATGACCCAGGAACACTACATTCAGTGGATCTGCCTTCACACCAAGCAGGGAAATCAGCGTAAAGAGCTAAAACCGGGGGATAAACCCGAAAGATGCTTTATGCTTTGTGAGGGAGATGAAGTAGAATCGGCTTATGCCTATTGTAACCTTCATTCTCTCTGGAAAGGATAGTTGATGTTGAATATCCCTTAAAAAT
>CAZSXE010000057.1:2546-7160 GCA_964611185.1 uncultured Muribaculaceae bacterium
TTTATTTTAACTGTAAATAATTCTTTTATGTATTTTGCTTAACTTTGAATTCTTATAAAACACTTTTGTAATGATACATTTTCTATTTAATCTTCTTTTTACGATCTCATCTCTTATACAGAATCCCTATATCAATCAAGTAAACAGAGAGCAAATGACTGCCTATTTTGTCCCTTATAGGACCGAGCAAGGGGCTATAAATAAGGATATTAACTATCTTATGACTTTTTCACTTAATGGAGAGTGGAGGTTCCATTATTCTCCGAATCAGGAGACTAAAATTGAAAATTTTTATCAAATTGATTACAATTCAGGGGGATGGAATCTGATAACTGTTCCAGGAAGCTGGGAGCTGCAGGGCTACGATGCTCCGATTTATACCGACACACGCTATCCATTTCCACCCAACCCCCCTTATGTTCCTGATGACTATAATCCTGTCGGACAATATATAACCTCGTTTGAAGTTCCTGAAAAATTAAGAAACGGAGGGAAAAACGACCTCTTTCTTGAGTTTGGGGGTGTGGAATCTGCTTTCTGCTGCTATCTTAATGGTCAGTTTGTAGGATATAGCGAAGACAGCAGGCTTTCAGCTACATTTAATGTGGGTAAATACATCAAAAAGGGGAAAAATATATTGGCAGTGGAGGTCTATCGTTATAGCGACGGCTCGTATCTTGAAGCTCAGGATTATTGGAGATACAGCGGCATCGAAAGAGATGTGAATCTGATTTCACGACCTAAAAAACGAGTTAAAGATTTTGAAATAAATGCCTCATTGATAAATGATTATAAAGAGGGAGCTTTCAGCATAAATATTAAAACTTATGCAGATGTTTCTGTAAAGATTCTCGATGGAAAAAAGGAGCTTTTTTCAGCCTCTCATAATATGAAACAGGCGGATGACACCCTTTTTACTGCATCCACAATACTAAAATCTGTCAGACCATGGAGTGCCGAGGCTCCGAATTGTTATACCCTTGTGATTTCTACCCTCGACAGAGGAGGGGTAAGAGAGAGCTTTACTCAAATTTTCGGTTTCAGAAATGTAGAGATGAGAAACGGCAAGATGCTCATTAACGGTAAAGCTGTGAAATTAAAAGGTGTTAACCGTCACGAACACAATATGATAACAGGAAGGACCATCACCACAGAGAGTATGATTGAGGATATTCGACTGATGAAGCAATATAACATCAATGCAGTCAGATGCAGCCATTATCCGAACTATCCACAGTGGTACGAGTTATGTACGAAATACGGCCTTTATGTCGTCGATGAGGCGAATATCGAGAGCCACGGTATGAGCTATCATCCTGTCGGGTCCCTTGCCGACTGGGATGGGTGGGAGGTACCCTTTCAGGAGAGAATGGAGAGGATGGTGGAGCGGGATAAGAATCAGACTTCCATCATTACCTGGAGTTTGGGTAATGAGAGTGAATATGGTCGTCATTTCGAGATGCTCTATCATTGGACTAAGAAACGAGATTCTTCTCGTCCTGTCCAATATGAAGGTGGTGGAGAAAAAGGGCTTTCTGACATCTATTGTCCGATGTATGCACGCCCCTGGAGGCTTATGCAGTGGGTAAATCAGCGACCTTCCCGTCCTCTGATTTTATGTGAATACGCTCACGCAATGGGAAACAGCGTGGGAAATCTCAGCGGTTATTGGGATCTTATTTACAAGTACGATAATCTGCAAGGTGGATTTATATGGGACTGGGTTAACCAGACTTTCGCAGGTGAAGACGCCTCCGGCAATAAGATTTGGCGGTATGGTGGTGATATGGGCTTTGTGGGTGTAGTGAATGATTCGAGTTTTTGTGCCAACGGCCTTGTGTCTGCCGACAGAACCCCTAATCCTCACATCTACGAGGTGAAAAAAGTGTATCAGAACATTGCTTTCAGCGCAATTCCCTTTTCTCCCAATTCTATCACCATTACCAATAGAAATTACTTCGTTTCCACTAAAGATTACACATTTGAATATGAGCTGCAGCTCAATGGATTGGCTCTCTGCGGTGGCACACTTGATGTCCCCGAAATAGCCCCTTCTTCATTTGAAGAGGTGGAATTTGCCCTTCCCCAAAAGAAAATACTCTCTGATGCAGCGAGCCGAATTGCCGCAGGCGGAGAGATTCCCGAATTGTTCTTGAACATCAGAGCTTACGCCAATAAAGACATCGGGCTGATTCCTAAGGGGTGGGAGGTGGCGAGTGAGCAGATACCTGTCCATTTAAGTGAAAAATATTTTGTACAAGCTCCGAAAGATGCCCCATATAAGTTAACTGTCTCATTTTCAGCGGAAAAAGGTATTTTGTCCCAGATTGCCGTTAACGGCAAAGAATTGCTCTTGAGCGGCATACTTCCTAATTTTTGGAGACCTTCCAACGAGAATGACCTGGCCAATGGAATGGTGGACAGATGTGCTATTTACAAACACGCCGAGGATAGGCTCGAAGTGGAGAAAATTATCAAGAATGGAGTGGTGATGCAGAATGACTTTACTGCCGAAATAGGGGATAGCGTACAAATCGTTCTGAAGATGCCTGAGGATGAATTTAAAGTGGAAATGAGGTATAATATTTTATGCAATGGGGATATAGCTGTTACCGAGGTTTTTGTCCCTTCATTGACAGCTCTCCTTCCCGAGTTGCCGAGGTTCGGATTGAGGTTTACCCTTAAAGGGGAATATGATAATATACAATGGTTTGGGCGTGGCCCGTGGGAAAGCTATTGGGATAGAAAGAGTTCTGCGGATGTGGGTGTGTATCAGGGAAGTGTATGGGAGCAGTATTATCCTTATGTAAGGGCTCAGGAAACGGGTAACAAGACAGATGTCAGGTGGATAAAATTTACCGATAAAGATGGACGAGGCATTGAAGTAATATCAAATTTCAGAGATGGATACATGGGGGCGGGTGCATATAATTTCGATATGTACGAATTATGTTATGATAAATCCAAGGGTGGTAAAAAGCACGGCGGAAGTATCACTAAGCAAGATATGGTATGGGTCAACATCGATTACCTTCAGATGGGTATAGCCGGCGATAACACCTGGGGCGCCCAGACCCACACAGAATACACTATTTCACCGGAAAGGATTCTGATGAAAGTGGTGTTGAGGATGAATCCCAATGAATAAATAATGATTTAATAGCGGGATTTAACAATAGTTCTTATTTTTTCCAATGAATGGTGAAACTGCATTTTACCTTGATGCCATTGCACGAAACCAAATGGGAGCTGTATAGTAGATCCACCATTTGTATGCCCGGGTTCAATCATTAGTTCTGCATTTATTGTAGATGCCTTTTTAATATCATCTATCTTGTAGATGTCATCTGTGTTGTCGTTATCTTCCGACAGTAGATTGATGTACCAAATATAATCTGCCCATTCACAATTTTCCGATGCTAATCCTCGTGAAAAGCATAAGTCAGCTATATTGCCGATATTTTCTTTAAACCAATTGAGAAGTGATTTTGCTTTATTTGGATCGTACTTTTCAAGAGTTTCCCAAGTCAAACGATTCTTCCTCTTTTGATAATTGATTAAGGATTGAGACTGACCATAAGTAGCCTTAGGCTCCTCTAATATCTCTCTTGTCTTGGGACTGCCATAAAAATACAGGTATAATGTATCTTTAATATCTTCATTAATAAAAGTATTAAATTGTCTCTCGTACCCATCAATAAATCTGTTTACAGATATTAAGAATACCTGCCCACCCCAGCTTTTTTTAATTGAAAGACAGGTTGTTGAATTATCTGTATGATTCAGTGTTAAATCCGTTTTAGATTTTGTGCTTCCGCCCAAAATACAATTAGTATTCTGTTCATGAAGACCGCTTATTACGACATCTTTAATTTGAGGAATGTTTAATCTCTCAGAAAAATGACGGCAGTAATCATCTTTGTTAAATAGCAGTTTTACTTTATCTTCGTTTCTATGTCCCGATAATTTGGCATATTGCCACCCGGAAGCTCTATCTCTTTTTGTTTCCATAGTTGTTAAATTATTCAAAAAAGTATGACAACTCTTTTTTATATCTTTTTGCAAGAATATTCAACATTATTGCTGAAATGTTAATTTCGGCATTTTCAAGTTTAGATAAGTGACTCTGAGAAATAATACCTTCTTTTTCTAAATCAACCTGCTTAATATGCAAATCGGTTCGCACCTGATATAATTTAGATGCCAGCTTAAGTTTTTCTTTTTGTAGTTCTTTCTTTTCCATTTTTCAAATTTAATAAGGTTAAATTAATATTCCATATTGGAATATTTGTTAAACATTTATACATTTGTATTCTAATAGATGAATATGAAATACAAAATAATAGATTTGTTTTCCGGAGTAGGTGGATTGAGTTATGGATTTGCCAATGATGACAATTTTGAAATTGTCGCAGCAAATGAAATTTTACCAAATATGGCTCGTGCATATAGCCTGAATCATCCTAATGTCAAGATGTACAACAAGGATATTAAGGAGTTTTCAATATGTGATTTAAAAAACGATCTTGGATTGGCAAAAGGTGATATAGATATTATTATAGGTGGTCCTCCGTGTCAAGCATATTCTACAGTAGGGAAAAGGCTTAGCGACGA
>CAZSXE010000058.1:0-7087 GCA_964611185.1 uncultured Muribaculaceae bacterium
TTATCGCTATGAAATCTTTTAAATTCTATCCCTTCCTTTTTGTTTTGTTACTTGTTTACCCCTTTCTCTCATCTTGTGAGAGTAAATGTGACGAAAAAGTGGTTATTGCTTATGTCTCTTCCGGTATGAAAGAATTACCTGACCCTCAATATGTTACACATATTAATTATGCGTTCGGAGTGGTAAATTCCACATTTGACGGAGTCGATGTAAGAAATCCCGATTACTTGCGTAAAATAGTATCTCTGAAAAAAGAAGCATCCCACCTCAAGGTAGTTCTCTCGATCGGCGGATGGGGAGCTGGGGGCTTCAGCGAGATGGCATCGACTGAAAATACGATGGATTCATTTGTCGGAAGCTGCATAGAAACTGTAGAAGATTTTAATCTTGATGGCATAGATCTCGATTGGGAGTATCCCACAAGCAGCTCTTCCGGCATAAAATCTTCACCCGAGGATATGAAGAATTTTACCACTTTAGTCATAAAGCTGAGAAACGGTATGGGAAAGAATAAGTTGCTTACGCTCGCCTCGTGCGCTAATGCGCAATATTATGATTTCCCCGAGGTGATTAAATATTGTGATTTCATCAATATTATGGCATACGATATGGGTCGCCCTCCATTTCATAATTCACCCCTTTACCCTTCGGATAGGAGCGTGAGGTCAATAGATGAAGCTGTAAAACTTCATTTAGAAGCAGGAATACCTGCTGAACAATTGGTACTTGGGGTCCCTCTTTATGGCCACGGAGACACCTCCAAGGGGACATCCGACTGGGTTGCGAACAGCATTATGGATAAATATTCATCTTATCAGAGCGTTTGGGATGAAAAGGCGCAGGTCCCATATCTTATTGATAGTGATGGTAAAATGCTTATCTCTTATGAAGATGAGAGGTCGATGAAACTCAAATGCGAATATTGCATTTCCAAGGACCTTTTAGGTATAATGTACTGGGAATACAGCTGCGACAGTAAGGAATTACCCCTGATTAAGTGTATTCGCCAAAACATGAAGTAACACATCGGGCATTTTCATCTCTTTTTCCTCAGATTTTATTCGACAAAGCAGCTCTTTTCCACTGTCGGTAATGTTGAAGAACATCTGCCTTTTATCCTTTTTCCCGAGTGATCGCTTGATATATTCTTTATCCTCAATGGATGATAAGACCTTTGATGTATTGGAGTGGGTGAGACCCAATAGCTCTCCGATCTCTCCTGAGGTCAGCTTTCCTTTCTCCGAATTGGATATGGAACACAATGCCATCCCCTCGTTCAGAGAGATGCCGTAACGCTCCGCAAACTGCTGCTCAAACACCGCTACCCCCCTTTGAATATCTCTTATATGACACAATATATTCATCGGATCTCTATACAAACAGGTTAACATTGGCATTTTCTGCCCTCTCCATATATGTAGCCACTCCACCGACAGTCACCTCGTCGAGAAGCTCCTCCCTTTTAACCCCCATCACATCCATAGACATCTGACAAGCGATAAATTCTACTCCGCTATCAAGAGCCTGCTGTCTGAGAGATTCGAGAGAATCGATTTTCTTCATTTTCATAATGTGTCGCATCATCTTATCACCTATTCCGAACATACTCATTTTAGAAAGGTGCAGTTTTAGAGAATCGGAAGGGAGCATCATACCGAACATCTTGCCGAAAATATCTTTTTGGACCTTAGGCTTTTTAACCTTTTTTATCGTATTCAGACCCCAAAATGTAAAGAAAATAGTAGTCTTATGACCGGTAGCTGCTGCTCCGTTGGCAAGAACGAAAGTCGCTAAAGCCTTGTCAAGATCGTCACTGAACATAATAAGAGTTTTACCTTTTCCATCGCATGACGACACGAGCTTGCACTCTTTGGGAGCGCCCTTCTCGATAACCACGGTATATTTGCCGTTACTTTGTACATTAGAGATGAGCTGATGGCCCGTAGTCCTGCACCACGCCTCTGCATCACGGGCAAATCCCGCATCGGTGGCCACTATTTCCACCCTTTCACCCTCCGAGAGAGTATCTATGGATTGTTTTATCTTAATAATGGGCCCAGGGCACTGAAGTCCGCAAGCATCCACTTTCAGCGTTTTAAAAGATGTTGTCATATTGTTTGTCTCTTTCTTCTCCATTTCTGATTTATCATTTTTATTATCAATCTGTGCTGTCGATAAAGAATAAGTTTTATATCCACCGGTAAGATTCTTAACATTTTTATATCCGCGTGATGTCAATATTTTCAATGCCAAATATCCCCTAAGTCCCACAGCGCAAAATACATAAATCTCTTTGTCGTGAGGTATTTCAGAAATTCTCTCTCTCAACTCGTCGAGAGGGATATTTACGGCCCCTTTTATCGTTCCGAAAGAAAATTCAGCTTCGGTACGGACATCGAGTAAAAAGATTTTTTCAGGATCGATATCCTTTATATCTCGCCACGATACAGTGGGCATAACTCCGCTTAACACATTGCCTGCTACATATCCAGCAATGGCAATGGGGTCTTTGGCCGATGAAAACGGGGGAGCGTAAGCGTGTTCTATCCTCATCAGATCGTAAATACTTCCTCCGTTTTTAATGATAGCGGAGATCTGATCGATCCGTTTATCTACCCCGTCATATCCCACGCATTGTGCACCATATAGTTTTCCACTCTTCGGGGCGTAAGTCAGTTTGATGGTAAGCGGCATAGCATCAGGATAATAACCCGCATGAGAGCTTGAATGGGTGGTAGAGCTCAGATACTCGATACCCATAAGTTTCAATCTCTTGGCAGCAAGCCCTGTCGAACCCACGACTATGTCAAATACCTTGGCTATAGATGTCCCTATCGCCCCTTCATACTTGATTTTATTGCCGAAAACCATATTATCTGCCACGATGCGCCCCTGACGGTTTGCCGGATTTGCCAGATAATTAAGATAAGGCTTCCCCGTGAGCGGATGAGCGTATTCAATAGCATCTCCCACTGCGTAAATACCCGGTTGTGAAGTTTGAAGAAAATCGTCCACCCAGATTCCCCCTGTTTCGCCGATTTTAAGCCCTGCCGCTTTTGCGAGGGTCGTCTCGGGGCGTACCCCAATAGATAACAGCACCATATCTGCCAAGATTTTCTCCCCTGATGTCAGCCTCACCTCTATCCCCTCCTCACTTCGTTCAAATTCCTCAACTCCCTTCTCCAGATATAGCTTAACCCCCTTTTGAAGAAGATGCTGATGAACATGACAGGCGATCGAATAGTCCACAGGAGCCATTACCTGATTTCCCATCTCCACCACCGATACTTCTGCACCTGTATGTTGCAGATTTTCAACCATTTCGAGCCCTATAAATCCCCCTCCGACTACCACTGCCCTCTTAATTGAATGAGAAGTAAGGTAATTTTTTATTCTATCGGTATCCTCCACATTGCGGAGAGTAAAAACACCCTCACTGTCGATCCCTTTCAGCGGAGGACGAACCGGATTGGCCCCCGGGCTGAGGAGCAATTTATCGTAATTTTCATCATAAGTACTTCCGTCGGATTTGCGTACCGATACCTTTTTTTCGTCCCTGTTTATGGCAATAACCTCGCTTTCTACCCGTACATCGACGTTGAAACGCTTCCCGAACGAGGCAGGTGTCTGCACGAAGAGCCTATCTCTTTCAGAAATTGTCCCTCCGATGTAGTAAGGTAATCCGCAATTTGCGTAGGAAATATATTTCCCCTTCTCAAAAATGATTATTTCAGAAAATTCATCGATTCGACGAATTCTTGCTGCTGCTGTGGCGCCTCCGGCAACGCCCCCGATGATCAAGTATTTCATATATTTGTTATTTTTCTGCAAAGATATGAATACTTTCCAATAAAACAAGTTTCCAATGGAAATTATTTACGGAGTCTCTCCAATATGTCGAAAATCGGTATGCAGTCAGAGAGTGTGGCGTGGTTCTCCGATTTTTTATTTTCACAATAATTTATGAAATTGGAAACCTCGGAAAAATAGCCGCTTGTATAGATCTGATTGTTAAAGATTACCGGTATAGAATTGTTTCGGTGGCTGATTATTGTCGAATCGTTTTTCCCGCCGAACAATTTTTCAAGGGGAATATTCATAATGGAACCTTGTTTGTGTTTTATGGTGAATTCTTCACCGTTTTTCACCTCGAAAATTTTGTCGGAAGTGTTGATTTCGATTTTTTCGAGAGCATCGAACCATGTATATCCTGTGGAGAGCTCTACACACCCTATCTTTCCGTCGGGATGACTTACATTCATAAGGATGGTGATGTTATCTCCCTCTTTTCGGGTAGAGAAGTAGTCAAGTCTTACCTCTTTAAAAAGGTAAGTGAGTAATGATACAGGGTGGATGAAAAGGTCGAAGAGAGGATCGCCTTCGGGATAACTTCCCACTGTATAACGATAATTATATGAGAATCCTTTCTCTTTTTTAAGGAGATTTTTCAGCTTTATATTTACAGGGGAGTATCTTTTTTGAAGTCCGACAAAACAGCTCCCTTTGGAGTGTTTCTCACATTCAATAAGTTCTTTCAGCTGGTCGCTGCTCAAGCAGGGGGGCTTTTCCACAAAAACATTTTTGTCTGCTTTCAGAGCTTTCTTGACAAGGTCGAAGTGGGCTTTAGGTGAGGCCGAAATGAAAATACCCGATATCTCACTATCGTTTAGCACCATATCCAAATCGGAAGTTCCTGTCACATTTTTAAAATGGGCTTTAATCAGCTCGGCATTTTTATCTGTGTGAGTGATTATGTATTTCAGCTCGCACCTCAGATAGCTTATTACGGGATAAAGATTGGAAATACTGTGGCTTCCGATCCCTACAAAAGCATATTTGCCTTTGGGGGCGGAGGTGATGTAACTCTCCCTTTGGAGCCTCTTGTATAAATTTATTGCTTTTTGCATTGCAGTCTTGAATTTAGGTGTTTTTTGTATGTGGTGCGTGGATTAGAATCCCATTGGTATCGGCCGTAGAAACACTCTATTGCCCTTTTGGGAAATAATTTTTCGAGCGAGCGGAGGAGTACGATGTCGTATTTGCGATGGAAGTTTATCCAGCATTTATTGCAGTTCTTGCAATACTCTTTCTGTAAATTGATGGTATCGCGAGAGCGAAGGATCTCATCTAAAGATTTTTCGTGGACATTACCGAGAATTACAGGTAAGTTTTGACAGATAGGTACATTGCCTGAGGGGTGTATGACGATGCTGTCGGTAATACTTTGACATCTCAGCTTGGTTTCACCTTTTATCCAGCTGTCGTACAGAAGGAGAAAATCGTAATTTTCAGAGGTGCTTTTGACCTCTTCGGGGATCATTTCGGCAAAGTGGTCGATATGGGCGAAAGGGGATTTAGGATCGATAGTGCTTTGGGCGTGTGCCGGAATTTTGGTATCGAAGAAATCCATATTGTTATATATACCTATTCTTATATCTATATCATACTCAGAGGCGATGTGGATCACATCTTTCAAATCGTCAAAATCGTTCCAAGGGGTGATGGTGAACATTATGGATATGGGGACGATGTCGCGGCATCCGCGAATTACCTCTATCACCTTCGAGTATCCTTCCACACCTCTCAAATTTTTGTATGATTCCTCGTTGCCTCCGTCTAAAGAGAGGTAGAGTCTTTCGGGAGTATATTTCTTAACTGCATCTATCACCTTTTCAGGTAGAAGACAGTTTGATAGTAAATCGTATTTCGGATGATTTTTCTGTAGATAATCAAGAATTTTCTCGTATTCGGGATGGAGAATAAACTCTCCCCCTTCGAGACCAATAGTAGTTTCCGATGTAATGCACTTAGAGTTAAGTATTTCCACGATTTTCTCGTAGGAGAGGTTTTCAACAGGCCTTTTTGCCCAAATATTACAATGCTTGCACCTCGAATTACATATAGAAGTGGCATATATCATCAGCGTTGATAATTTTCTTTTTTCGGGGAAACAGAGATTATTCACCATCAAGTCGCCTCTCCTTATATAATCCTTTAATCTATACATTTTTAGTAAATTTTCTTTTAACAAGTCACAAAATTAATTAAAATATATTAATTTTGGCAGATAAAGATAAATACCCCAATTTGGGGGTAAAATGGTGCTATTGAAAACTTTATTTTTGTCTATTATAATTTGAACACTAAATGAGATGAAAAAACTCTTATTATCTGTCGCTTTTTTGCTGACTTATGTCGTCGTTTTGGCTCAAAGACCTTACTGCTGTATCACCCAGGGTGCGGAAATGGAATATTCGATTTTTGATTCTAAGGGAGACCGTACGGTAGGGTCCAAATCCACTGTCATATCTGCTTCCGGTTCGAACGGAAATTATGATATAGTTATGAAAACTGAGGCTCCGGGGATGCCTCCGATGGAGGTTTCCACCATTATAAGAGGGGGTAATGCTTCAGTAAATATGGGTGGAGCATCTGTGGTAATAGACGGAAAGATCCCTTTTGTCCCCACAAGACTTGCAGTGGGTATGGAGCTTGACTGCGGTACTGTGACTGTTAAGATGATGGGGATAGAAAGTACTATGGTAATTAATTCGAACAAAGTAATCGGGAGGGAGGAGCTTACCACCGATGCCGGTACTTTTAAATGTTACATAGTGGAGCAGCAATATCAGGCTACTGCCATGGGTTTTAAGAGTAAAGGGGTTCAGCGTACATGGTATGCAAGAGGGGTGGGCATGGTAAAGATGGAGACTTTTGATGGGAAAGGGAGACTTGCTCAGACTCAGCTATTGACCTCTTTCAGCCGATAATAAACGATTTTAAACGATTACAAACGATTATAAACGATTAAAACACATATTATGAAACGACTTTTTATCATTGTTGCGGTGTTATCACTTGTTACTACCACCTCTAATGCTCAATCTTTTCTTAATAGATTGAAAAACAAAGCCATAGAGAGTACTGAAAAAGCTGTCGAAAAGAAAGTGGATGAAAAAGTGGATGAAGCTGTAAATAAGGCAGTCGATAAGGCGGCAGAAAAGACAGAAGAAGCTATTAATAATGGTGTTAAAAATGCCGATCGCTCAAAATCCGAATCGAAAAATGCTCCGGTAGAATCAGCAGC
>CAZSXE010000059.1:0-6965 GCA_964611185.1 uncultured Muribaculaceae bacterium
TATGTGAAATTAGGAAATTCTCTCTGTATCTCCTCAAAATCATTCTCATAAAAATTCTCCTTGAGAGAGCGGGCACCATACCAGAAGCTGACTTTACGATTTGACTTCAATGTCTTGAATAGATGGAAAATATGGGAACGCATCGGAGCCATACCGGCACCACCGCCTACAAATATGATCTCATTGTCGGTATCTTTAAGGAAGAATTCACCGTAAGGGCCTGAAATAGTCACCTTATCACCCGGCTTGCGTGAGAAAATATATGATGAACTGATACCGGGATTGACATTCATAAGACACCCCTTTGCCCTGTCGAAAGGAGGAGTAGCAATACGAACATTTAACATAATGATATTTCCCTCAGCTGGATGGTTGGCCATAGAATAAGCTCTGAAAGTAGGTTCCGTATTTTCAGCGTGAAGATCGAAAAATTTATTTCTTTCCCAATCTTTTCTATAATCAGAATCAACTTCAATTTGAGAATAGTCTATACTGTATTTGGGAATATCTATCTGTATGTATCCCCCGGAACGGAAATTGAGGTTCTCCCCTGCGGGCAATCTTACCACAAATTCCTTTATAAAAGTGGCCACATTGCGATTGCTAACCACTTCACATTCCCATTTTTTAATTCCGAGAACGGACTGAGGAAGAAGAATTTCAAGATTTTCCCTAACCTTGACCTGACACCCGAGCCTCCAGTTATTCTGCTGCTGTTTACGGGTAAAGAAACCCACTTCGGTAGGGAGAATTGTCCCGGCTCCCGAGAGAACCTGACATTTGCACATTCCGCAAGTTCCGCCACCGCCGCAAGCAGAAGGAAGAAATATTTTCTCATTGGCCAGAGTGGCTAACAAAGAGGACCCCGGAGTTACCTCCAATTGTGTATCTCCGGAATTAATATCTATCGTTACTGTCCCTGAAGGGGTGAGTTTAGCCTTCACAAAAAGCAGGAGGGCAACCAAAACAACCGTTATCACCAAAAAGACAATGGCCGCTATAATAAGTGTTATATAATCCATAATAATATCCTCCTATAATTGAATACCCATAAAGCTCATAAATGCAATACCCATAAGCCCTGTAATGATAAATGTGATACCGAGACCTCTCAGAGGGGCAGGCACCTTGGAATAAGAGAGTTTCTCCCTGATTGCCGCCAAGGCGACAATAGCCAAAAACCATCCAATACCCGAACCAAGTGCATAAACCGTAGCCTCTCCTACATTGGCGTAAGCCCTCTCCTGCATAAACAGGGATGCTCCCAATATAGCGCAGTTAACTGCAATAAGAGGGAGAAATATGCCGAGAGAAGAGTATAGAGCAGGGGCAAATTTTTCAACTACCATTTCCACTATCTGAACGATAGAGGCGATGACTGCTATAAAAATAATGAAACTTAAAAAGCTCAAATCAAGAGTCGCATATTTAGGATCAAGCCAAGCAAGAGCACCAGGACTTAGAACAAATTTGTTAAGAAGATAATTCACAGGGACGGTTATAATCAACACGAAAATAACTGCAAGACCGAGCCCGGAAGCCGTCTTAACATTTTTTGAAACCGCAAGAAACGAACACATGCCCAAGAAAAAGGCAAATATCATATTGTCAACAAAGATTGACTTGATAAGTAAACTAATATATTCCATAAGGGTGTGTATTATTGTTTTTCAATCAAATCCTTCTGAATGCTTCTCTGTATCCAGATTATTATCCCAATCATTATCAATGCCATAGGTGGCAGAATCATAAGACCGTTGTTTTCATATACTCCTCCATTTTTAATGTACCACTCAAGTGGAATAATCTGAAAACCGAAGAAAGTGCCCGATCCGAGAAGTTCACGCAAAGCAGCGATTACCACAAGTACAAGCCCATAGCCAAATCCGTTGGCAAAACCGTCAATCAAAGAAGGTATAGGCTTATTGGCAAGAGCAAAAGCCTCTATCCTCCCCATTATGATACAGTTAGTAATAATCAGCCCCACGAATACCGAAAGCTGCTTACTTACTTCGTACGCATAAGCTTTCAACACCTGATCCACCAAAATCACAAAAAGAGCCACAATCACAAGCTGAACGATAATTCTTATTCGATTGGGTATGGTATTTCTAATCAAAGAGATAAGAAAACTTGAGAAACCTGTCACTACCATAACTGAAATAGCCATTACGCAAGCAGCCTCAAGTTTGACGGTAACTGCCAGCGATGAGCAGATACCCAAGACCAAAACCGTGATAGGGTTGGCCTTAAAAATCGGGTTTAAATAAATTTCCTTTTTCATAATATCACCTCTCCTTCTTCACTAATATTTATAATTTCCTCAGTAGCAGGAGCAGTAGCAGGAGCCTCGAGTGCCACCGCAGCAGCCGCTTTCTGTTTCTGAATATAAGGCATAAAGAATTCAAGCCAGCTGAAAATAGTTTTATCCAAAGCACGGCTTGTTATGGTTCCACCTGAAATAGCATCCACTTCATAACGACTTCCGGGAGTAGCTCCCCCCTTTTTAATAGTTACAGAGCGAAATTTACCATTTTCAAATATTTCTTTGTCTTTAAACTGATTCCTGAAAAAAGGAGCCGCTATCTCTGCCCCCAATCCGGGAGTTTCACTCTTATGTCCGAAATACGCACCATAAACAGTGTTATAATCATCCATAATCGAGACATATCCCCAAATCGGTCCCCAAAGTCCGGCACCATAAACAGGAAAAACTTCCACTTTCTTACCCTCATCAGTAGTGCACACAAAAACAGGAAGTTGAAGTTTTTTAACATCACCGCCAAGTCTCATAATATCATATTGCTCTTTCAGGTTAACTTTGAAAGCGTCACCGGCGATTTTATCACCATTATTATCTACTATATATGAGTCGGTTATATATTTGCTGTACTCTTTTTCAATATAACTTGCCTTATCCTTAACCTGATCCGCCTCGGAAGCAAGATTTACTGAAATAAGAATACTTTGCTTAGTTTCCAAATCTACATTTCTCTGCTGTTTATCTTTAAGAGATGTAGAAACAAATGCCAGGACAGCCGCTACGAAAACAACCAGGACTGTGGCATAGATTACTGTATATGTATTACTGTTAGTATTCATAATGCTGTGGTTATTTTTCAATTACTGCTCTTTTAAGTCGTCTGCGAATATTTGCATTCACTACGCAATGGTCAATAAGGGGAGCAAAAGTGTTCATTAAAAGGATAGAAAGCATCATCCCTTCTGCGTATCCCGGGTTGAAAAGCCTGATTATTATACATATAGCCCCGATTAAGAAACCGTATATCCATTTACCTGCTTCAGTTTGAGAAGAGGTAACAGGGTCTGTGGCCATAAACACTATACCGAAAGCAAAACCTCCCATTACTAAGTGATTCCATGGAGACATCGCAAGATAAGAGGCACTATCGGGAGCTATTGCGTTAGCGAGAAAGCCTACGGCCAATGCACCTGCAACACCGGAAATCATAATTTTCCAACTCGCAACTGAGGTGAATACGAGGATCAAGGCCCCAATCAATATTGCGATAGCGGAAGTTTCACCCACAGAACCCGGAATCAGCCCTACAAACATATCCATAAACGAGGGGGTACTTCCACCTTCTGCTGCGACAGCAAGGGGTGTGGCCCCTGAGAAACCATCCACTATCCCTTCACCTTTGGTCAATCCGGCAATCCACACTTTATCTCCCGAAATATGACTCGGGTAAGAGAAAAAGAGGAATGCTCTTGCGAGCAATGCAGGGTTCCAAATATTCATTCCTGTACCGCCGAATACCTCTTTTCCTATGATGACAGCAAAAGCCACTGCGAGAGCAAGCATCCAAAGAGGAACATCTACAGGCATAATCAAAGGGATAAGCATACCTGTAACCAAATATCCCTCATTCACTTCGTGTCCTCTGATTTGAGCAGAAATAAACTCAATGCCAAGTCCCACGATATATGAAACAAGATAGAGAGGTAGTATTTTCAAGAAACCATACCACACTATAGGCCAGAAAGTCATATTTCCTCCTATTGCGATATTGTGCTGATAACCAATATTATACATCCCGAATAAGAAAGCCGGGAACAACGCTACCACCACTACGATCATCACTCTTTTAAGATCCACACAATCTCTAATGTGGCTCCCTTTTGATGCTACTGTGTTTGGAACAAAAGCAAAAGATTCAAATGCATCAAATGTCGAATGTAAAAAACCGAATTTACCACCTTTTTCAAAAGATGGTTTCATATTGTCAATTAATTTTCTAAATCCCATAATTCTCCTCCTTTTAAGCCATTTCTTTAATCATCATATCGATTCCTCTCGAAATAATCGACTGTATTTCGATTTTAGAGGGGCAGACATATTCACAAAGGGCAAAATCCTCTTCAATCACCTCGTATATACCGAGTTTCTCCATTTTTTCAATATCTTCAGCAAGAATTGCCTTTAAGAGATAAACAGGATAAATATCCATAGGAAGAACTTTAGCATATACATCGTTTACTACAAACGCACGCTCTCCTCCATTGATATTGGTATCCAGATTATAAACCTTTTTCTTAGAGTCGAGCCAAGAAAAATAGGTCTTGGAAAGACTGAATTTTTTGGGACGGAAGATTTTTGCCCAGCCGAGTCCTTCGTAATAATCTCCCTCTGTAAGAAGGGTCACTTGATTATCAAAAAATCCTAAAAATCCATCTTCTCCTACATTCGTACCTGTAAGAACATTACCACTTATATATCTCACCTTACAATCTTTCTGATACGACTGATGTTTGTCAGCTTGAGCCGAAGCAAATTCGGCAATATCCTTCATAGCCATCCCCCCTATTGCATTAACATAACATGGATAAGTAGCACGCGGGCCCGTTATTGCCACCATTCTACTCATATCATATATGCCATTGGCAAATAGTTTTCCGATACAGGCAAGCATAAGCAAATCTATCGTCCATACTGTTTCGCCCTTATTTACAGGGGCGATATGATGTATCTGAACCCCCACATTTCCTACCGGATGAGGACCATCAAAAAGATGCACCGTAACATTTTTCAATTTATGGAAAGGGGTACTTGCATGGTTGAAAGTACAGAGACCGAGATGAATCCCACCCTTTGTTAATTTATTCAAGATATTAATCGCCATCTGAATATGATCAAATTCAGACCTTAGACAGTAATCATTGTCGGGAGCAAGCGGTGCGGAATTGAAACCGGAGATAAAAATCGCTTTAGGTTCTACTTCAGGATTAGGAATAATACCGTACGGACGCTGCTTGATAGCCACCCATAACCCGCTTTTCATTAAAGTGGAAATAATCTCCTCTTTGGAGATCGCTTCCATCTTGGGAAGATCGTACCTGATATAGTCCATTTGGGTGTCAGCCTTGATTCGAATTTCCAAGAGTTTTCTCTTATCACCCCTTACCACCTCGCTAACCACTCCGCTGACGGGAGAAGCGAAAATAATATCGGGATTCGATTTGTCGGCAAAGACAGGTGAACCGGCTTTAAGAATATCTCCCTCCTTAACAAGAAGTTTCGGGGTTAGAGCTCTGAAATCAGTCGGCTTGACTGCTACTATATCGGGGATCACATTCTTTTTTATAACGGGCTGTGGAGCACCGCTAACAGGGATATTCAACCCTTTTTTCAGTTTGATGTAATCAACCATTTATACCTATATTAAAATTGTCAAAAAATAATCCGCAAAAGTATTAATTATTCTCAATTATAGCAAATACAGAAGTTGAGAATTTTTTGACAATTATAATTCCTGTTGTTGTCTCCACTGGGAAGGTGTTATTCCCTCCCTCTGCTTAAACAATGTGCAGAAATAGGACTTACTCGAGACACCTACAATTTCGGCTATCTGTTCGATGGTAATGTCTTTATTTATCAAAAGCCTCTTAGCATACGCCATACGAAGGTCGTTTATCCATTCACGAAAAGAGATGTTAAGGGTCTGGTTGAAGTACTCTGAAAGCGTATTTCTATTTATTCCTAAATATTCGGTCAACTGCCCCATAGTTACCCCTTGCCCTCTATAATATCCATTTTTTACCCACTCTTCCAGTTTCTTGTGTATATAGTCGTCCGGCAGAATCTTTACTTCTCTCTGTATTGGATTAGGTAAAGCTTCTGACACTGCCACACTTACCTTTTCACAGTTAAGCGAATAATTCAGCAGCGAAAGGAATATATATACGAACATAACTATCCCTGCCCACATATAAAGTCCCACAGCCCATTTTGGAGCAAAAGCCATGAATGCGCCTACCAATCCGAAAAATACAATACCAAATGTACTATGGTATATCCAACGGATAAAAGCATCTGTATTTTCTGAATAATAATTATCTATTTCGCACGAAGCCTTACGGTATGTTTGGTAAAAAATATATGCAATGCGAGAGGCATCGAAAAAAAAGAAAGCCGCCGCGGCAATAAGTACCACATACATCCAAATACCGTGAAGAAAAAGCACTGCACACCACACACTTACGCTCACTATACTCCATTTGACAAAGTCGCATCTTTTCTGATTTTTTGAAATATATTTCGAATCAAGCAAAGAGATATAAGCCATCCCGAAGAGGAGTGCACCCATATAATAACAAGATATATTAAGAGCAGTAGCTATATTTGGAGTCTCCTCGCGTAAATTAAATACCCATTGCAAAATCACTTGCACCCCCCAAAGAAATAGAGCCACAGATAAAATTTTCCTTGTTCTATCATAAGATTTGTAAGCATCGCTTTCAGGGACCTTTCCGAAGAAAAGAACAACGGCAAATATAAAGAGAACCGCCCACGCAACAATAAGCGAATAATTATATATAGTATCGAACATATCAGCCATATTTTGAAATGCAATATTAAGAAATATACACAAATTGAGCCAAAAAACGACAAAAAAACGGCATTGTTTCGATTTTGCACGACGATTATGACATTTTCGAAACTC
>CAZSXE010000060.1:0-6643 GCA_964611185.1 uncultured Muribaculaceae bacterium
CGTCTGACAACTGTAGAAAAATTCAGCGTTCCGATTAAGGAAGGATATACTTCGTTGGTTACGATAGGAAGTGATACGATGTGCGTTAGCTCTTCACCTACCTCTATTTGGATTCCTAAAAATGCAGATGTTACAGCTAAAAGCGAGGGTAATACTGTAACGATAAATTATATAAAAGGGATAGAACCCAATGAAGGCACTTCGCAAATGTGGCAGAGTGTCGGATTTGAAGATAGTGAAGTGGGTGATTATGATTATAACGACATAGTTATTCATGCTAAATATGAGTTGAGTAAAAGTAAAAAAATCTTTGGGATAGGTATTCATCCGATAGCCCTCGGCAGTACGAAAATAATTGCCATAGGATGTAAAATCTTCGTCAAAGAAGTTCTTGCATACGACCAAATAGTAATTTCAAATGCGAGAGAAGAGTTGTTTGACTCTCAAGAAGGTTTTATCAACACGAAAGCCATTCCTAATTATCACACTAATTTTTTCAAAAAAATTATCACGATTGATGTAGAACCATCTATCCATTTTACCGATATAAAAGTAGTATGGTATATTAAAGTTGACAACAACAGGTACTATTATGCTGTGAATGATCACTATGGTTACCTTGACGGGAATAAACGCCCTTATGGAATTGTTATCACCAATACGGGTAGAGTGTATTATCAGGATAAGAAAAATCCGGAAGTGGGATATAATTGGTTTCCATACCCTTATGAGGGGGTTAACATAAATGATGCATACCCTACTTTTGATAAATGGATAAACGGCTCGACAGACTATTGCGACATGAGCACAAGTATAGATGGGAAATCCATTGATCCGGGTGATTATATGTACAATCGTTCCGACTTGGGTCCTACAAGGGTTTATTATATTGTTAAAAAAGTAATATAATAGATAAGTCGGAGGTTTTGTCTCTAAATGCTTACTGTTTTTGTTCCACCCATATCAGAAGACTCTCATCATATCCCCTCTCTTTGATTCTTTTAAGAAGAAAATCTTTGTCAGAGGGGTCGAGAGAGGGTGTTCTGCTTAGTATCCAGAGGTATTTTTCGGAGGAGCTGCCCACTAGGGCGTATCTGTAATCATCTGCAAGTTCCATAATATAATAATCCCCCCAAAAATTCCAGAAAAAAGCGACCTGAATTTTAGATGTAATTTCGGGATTGGGGATACGAGCTTTCCCTTGAGCTTCTTTGTATTTCCCATCAAGGCCCCCTTTGTAGCCGGAGTTAAGAACTCTGATTAATCCATCTTCTCTGAGGGAGTAATTTGCCATTACCCCTTGCATATTTCTCTCGAATCTGTGGTCAAATCTTGCTATTTCATACCAAGATCCGAGATACTTTCCTAAGTCCACGACTTTGACTACTGAGTTGTCGAAATTTTGATTCTTTGAATTTCCTGCAGAACACGAAAATAATCCTAAGATTAATAAATACATTAGAGGTTTCATAATAATAAATTTAAAAGTTATTAAAAGGAACTTAATACATCCGAGACAAATCAAAGGTAAAAATAAAATGCAAATAAATAATACTATGACAAAAAATTATACACACGGTGTCTAATAATTTGACGATAATAGAAAGGAATTATTTTGTAATGACTTGATAGTAAATATAATACGCTATATGGCACGCTTTTGGAAAAAATAGCAGTAAAAAAATAACATTATGCTAAAAGTAGAACATTTAAACAAAGTTTTCCGTACCGAGGAAATCGAAACCATTGCACTGAACGATGTTTCATTTGAAATTGCGCAAGGCGAATTTCTTGCCATTATGGGACCTTCCGGTTGCGGTAAATCCACACTTCTTAATATTTTGGGTCTTCTTGATAATCCCACTTCGGGGAAATATGAACTTCTCGGCAAGGAAGTTGGTTCCCTTAAGGAAAAAGACCGCACCCTCTATCGTAAAGGGAATATCGGCTTTGTATTCCAGAGTTTCAATCTTATTGACGAACTCAGCGTTTATGAAAATGTAGAGCTTCCCCTTATCTATCTTAAGGTTAAAGCATCTGAAAGAAAAGAGAGGGTAAATGAGATTCTCAAAAGAATGAATATTTCTCACCGCGCTAAACATTTTCCTCAGCAGCTCTCAGGAGGTCAGCAGCAGCGTGTTGCCATCGCTCGTGCCGTAGTGGCTAATCCTAAGCTGATTCTCGCCGATGAGCCCACCGGTAACCTCGATTCCACCAACGGAAAGGAAGTCATGGATCTTCTTACAGAGTTAAACAAAGAGGGTACTACCGTAATTATGGTTACCCACTCCATGCGTGATTCGGGCTATGCCCAGCGAGTACTGAACCTCTTCGACGGTCAGCTCGTGACAGATGTTAAGAGTAATTTATAATCTTCTATGTAAACCAGCACATTGGCAGTGTGCCAAGTAATATGAAATCCTTTTTTGTTTTTCTAAGGAGAAATATGCTTTACAGCACTATTAATCTCCTCGGGCTCTCGATTTCGATGGCATTTGTGCTCCTTTTGGCAGTATATGTCCAGCAGCAGCTCAGTACTGATTCTTTCCATGAAAATGGAGATAGAATATATGTTGTGGCGAACGATAGGAGTATAAATATGGGATATTATCTCCCGAGACATCTCAAAGGCCAATTTCCCGAAATAGAATCGTTTTCCTCATATTGTTATGAAGGTACTTCCGAATTTAAATACAAAGGAGAGATTATAAACGCTGAGAGCGCTTTTGCCGATTCCTCGTTTTTCGATATGTTCGGTTTTAAACTGGTTAACGGCTCTTCTTCGGAGTGGAAATCGTCGCAGGACAGGGTTATGATAAGTGAATCATTTGCTTTAGCTCATTTTCAAAATGAGGACCCCGTAGGGCGTCAGATATCTTTTCGTGATTTTGAAACACTTACCATCGCCGGAGTTTTTGAAGATATTAACAACTCGGTTTTTAAATCCATAGATGTTTTCATAAGGGGAGAATATGCGCAGAAGACAAATTCTGCCAATGATCCCCGAATGTCCAATGCCGGAGGAGGAGTATGTTACATAATGACCTACCCGGGAGCTGATATTCAGAGCCGAAGCGAAGATATTCTTTCATATTTGAAAGAGATATTTTGGATATACCAAAACGGAACTTATACTCAGGTGAAAATAGTACCGTTGAGGGATATTTATTTTCTTGAGAGCGGAGGTGAAGATTATTACGGAGGGACCAATTTTGGCGACCGCTCTTTTGTCAAGCTCTTATCGGCTGTATGTCTTATTCTTCTTCTTTTTGCCATCCTTAATTATGTAAATATGACCACAGCCCTCATGGGGTTTAGAGCCAAGGAGATGGCTACGCGGAGACTTGTGGGGGCTCAAAAGAGTACTATTTTCATTAAAATGATCTTAGAAAGTATCTCTTTCTGTGCAGTATCGATGATATTGGCAGTAATGTGTGGTTATTTACTCTCTTCGACAGCTTCATCCATCTTGAATTATCCTATATCTTTATCTGAAGCAGTGACTCTTCCTAATATCTTGTTGTGCTTCGCTTTTATAGTGGTGATTGGCATTATTGCCGGAATAGTCCCGGCTCTTCTCATACAGAAGACCTCACCCATAGATGTGGTTAAAGGGACATTCAGACTTAAAACCAAAACAATATATAGTAAAATAATCATTATAGTTCAGAATGTGGTGACAGTGACGATGATAGTAGTAGCTTTTGTAATGTATCTGCAGGTAAATCATCTTGTAAAGGCACCGCTTGGGTACAACAATGAAGATATCCTCGTCATAGATAATAATTATGGTAATACAGAACAGATAAAACCCTTGATTGATAAATTGAAATCGCTCTCTTGTGTGGAAATGGTGGGTCTTGGAAACGGTCACCCTCTTTCAGGTACAAATAATTATACTATGGAGCTTGAAAACGGAGAATGGGTCTCTTTCCAGATGGTACAAGGGGATAGCTTGTATTTTAACATACTTGGTATCAGAGAGAAGCAGGATAATCATATACCTGGTGCATACTGGCTTAACGAATGTGCATTCAAAAAGATCGGAAATGACGAATCTGCCCTGAAATTCGTTACTAAACGCAGTGGGGTTATGGAAATAGGGGGAATATACTATGATTTCAGAATAGGAAACATTCTTGACAAAGAGACAGCAATACTACTTTACAATAATGGAGAGTTTCCTGAAAAAAGTTATCCATGGGATATAATCGTCAAGACTGTCGGGGACCAAATTAGTGCAAAGGATCTTATTCACGAGACGATAGATGAGCTTTTCCCCGGGAAAAATTATAGTGCCGATTACTCAGAAGTATCTCTGAGGGAAAGATTCAAAAAAGAGGATCAAATAGTTACTATTATTATCATTTTCACCATTCTATCCCTTATCGTATCTGCTCTCGGCCTTCTTGCGATGAGTTCCTACTATATGCAGCAAGAAATAAAGAGTGTTTCGATCAAAAAAGTTTTTGGAGCAGATTTTTCGGAAGTATTGTATGAACTTGTCTTCTCATTCCTGCGCCTTGTGATGGTCGCTTCCATTGTCGCAGTACCGCTAAGTTACTTTATAATGAGAACATGGCTTCAGGGTTATAGTTACAGGATAGATCTCTATTGGTGGATTTTTATTGCCGCAGGCGCCATCACCCTTATCATTGCCGCAGGCGCAGTTCTATGGCAGAGTGTCAAAGCCGCCAACTCCAACCCTGCCATCGAGATGAAAAAGGAGTAGAAGCTGCCGCCCCGCCGCTGCTCGCGCTACCGCTGCTACCTCCTCCGTCACTACCCGCTGCAGCTACAGCTTGGCGGCTATTTTCCTGATTATCACCTTCTTCCCATACTCATCCTCGGGAAATTTTTCCCGAGGATGTTGTATGTTATCGAATGATACATAGCGACTTAGCCGCCAGCAAGAATGCTGCTGTTTGTAGAATTTTTATTTTATCTTTGTGGAGATAATTAAAGTTGGCAGATGTATTATTCTCAGTTTATATCGATAGTTAATATCTCCTGTATCGGACTGATGATAATAATATGAATCTATTGGATGCTATCAATGCTTTTTATTCATCAGAGACTTATCGTATGCTTGAAAAAGAAGAGACAAAGTACTGGCATTTAGGACCGGTGGCTCTTTATGAAGATTTCTTAATGCGCCGTTGATATTTTTTCGAGTAATTCTGTCTAAAAATCACACACCGAGTGTAAAAATCTTTTACACTTGGTGTTTTTCTTAAATAGGGTAAATGGCTGATTGTCTTGTAGTTAAATATTTAGGCACTCTTTTGGTGCATCTATTTGTAAAATGAAATATTATGGATAGAGTCATTGAAAAGAAAAAAGGTTTAAAAAAGAAACATATCCCTTACATTGCCGGAGGCGTGCTGGTACTGTCATTTATTCTGTGGGCGATTTTTGGAAATCATCAGGCTACTCTCAGAGTGGATTCCCGCTCTATTATTGTCGGAGATGTCAAGCAGGGACAGTTTAACGACTTCGTCAGAGTCAGTGGACAGGTGCAGCCTATTACCACTATTCAGCTCACTCCACTTGAGGGAGGGGTAGTAGAAGAGAGATATGTGGAAGAGGGGACAATGGTTAAAAAAGGTGAGGTAATTCTTAAACTCAGCAATTCTCAGCTTAACTTGCAGATTCTTGAAACTGAGGCTTCATTGGCGGAGAAGGAAAACATTCATCGTAATACTCAGATAACTATGGAGCAGGAAAAGCTCAATCTCGAGAAGGATCGCCTTCAGCTTGATGTCGATATTGCTCGCAAAGAGCGAAAATATAACCAATATAAAAGGCTCTATAATGACAATCTGATAGCTAAGGAGGAGTATCTTCAGGCGAAAGAGGATTATGATTTTGCAGAAAAAAACAGAGCTTTGGTCATTGCTCGTCAGAGACAGGACTCTATCTTCCGTACCACTCAGATCAACAATATGGAGGAGAGCCTGAAAAATATGCGCCGCAGTATGGTTCTTGCTCGTCAGAGAGTCGATAACCTTAATGTGAAGTCCCCCATTGACGGGCAGCTCGGAACATTGGACATCGTCCTGGGACAGAGTGTAGGCGCCGGCGCCAATATTGGAGAAATCAACGACTTGTCGGATTTCAAAATCGAGGCGATGATTGACGAACATTATATCGACAGAGTGCGAGCGGGGCTGAGTGCTTCATTTGAGAGACAAGGGGCTGAATTTCCCCTCGAAGTACGCAAAGTATTCCCTGATGTAAAAGGGGGACAGTTTAAAACTGATTTTCGCTTCGTAGGAGAGCGCCCTGAAAATATTCGCACAGGTCAGACTTATTATATCAATCTCGAATTAGGACAATCTACAGAGTCAATAATCATTCCGCGCGGAGCATTTTATCAAAAAACAGGAGGTACATGGATTTTCGTAATGAGTCCAGACGGAACCAAGGCTTATAAGCGTAAAATACGCATCGGTCGTCAAAATCCTCAGTTCTACGAAGTGCTTGAAGGGCTTGATCCGGGAGAGAAAGTGGTAGTATCGAGCTATGAGAATTTCGGGGACAATGAAGTATTGGTATTCTAAAGCTTTAGATAGATAATATTGTAACATATATGAAAAGTATTTTATTGGCCATCAGAAACTTTTTCCACAGGGGAAACAAG
>CAZSXE010000061.1:0-6151 GCA_964611185.1 uncultured Muribaculaceae bacterium
GTTGTGTTAAAGAGTGATTATCTTATTGAATTATCTACGATGCCGGCTCTCTCGGCTTCGAGCAGCAGGGAGAGCCTCAGTGGCTTGGGGGATACATTTTTCAGGATGGTTAGAAGATAGGAGTGGCGTATTTCGCTCTCTACGAAGTCATCCGGTAGTGGGGGATCGAGAGCGATGTCGTTCCAGTGCTTTTTGTTGAAATGCCACGCAGGTGATATTTGTGGGTATAAATCTCGCAGCATTATGGCTCTGTCGGGGTCACATTTGACGGCAATGATATTGCCACGGGCGAAACTTACGGCTGAGAACCATCTGCCTCCTATCTTGTATATGACACTGTCTGCCCCGGGAAACTCCCATTCTATAACATTGGGTAAGGAGGTAATATATTCTCTATATGTTATTATATCCATAGAGTAAAGGTATGAAGAATAATTCTGAAATGGTTTAACTATTTGCATTATTAATTATTATCTTTACGGAATAAAAAATATTAATATATGAGTATTGCGTATTTTATCATCGGTCTGATTTTTATTTTTATCGGTCTGTTAGTCAGGAAATTCCCTATTATTTTAGCGGGCTATAACACTATGTCGAAGAGCCAAAAGGCAAATGTGGATGAGAAAGGGCTCGGGAAGTATATGTGTAGCTGGTTTGTAGGGATGGGTTCGGGAATAATTGTGTTCTATGTCTTGCTTTTTCTATTGAATTTGGATGAATATGTAGATTTGATGGTTCTTGCAGTGATAATGATATCTCTTCCGATATCTATTATTGGTGCTCAGAAGTATGATCATAATAAGAAGAGAAGATGGAAATGGATCGGTTATCTGATTGTCGTTATTGTTATATTGGCCGTGGCCGGCTCTATCTGGAATGGTACTTCTAAGAGTAGTGTGGATGTGAGTGAAAAATCTGTTTCTGTCTCGGGTATTTACAAAATCAATATAAGTACTTCTGATATTGTTAGTTACGAGCTGGCTGACACTATTCCTGAAATTTTGCTCAGGTCCAATGGTTTCTCTTTTGGAAAATTAAAAAAAGGTTTCTTTGATGTAGAAAATTGGGGATTATGCAGGCTCTATCTTCATTCTAATGTAGGGCCATATCTTATAATTAAAACGAGTAAGCCGGAGATTATCATTTTCAATTATTCTGATCCTGTCATGGTAAATGAATTATATAATGAAATCAGTGGTGCCAAATCGAGAGGTTATATTGTCAGGGTGGGGGATAATGTTCCTTCTTTCAGTCTCGAACTTCTTGACGGAAGTAGTGTCGCTATCGATGCTTTGAAAGGGAAAGTGGTTATGCTTCAGTTTACTGCTTCGTGGTGCAGTGTATGCCGTAAGGAGATGCCTCATATCGAGAGCGAAATATGGCTTAAGTATAAAGATAATCCTGATTTTGTTCTGTATGGTATTGATTTTAAGGAGTCTGCTGATCAAATTAGGAAATTTGCTGATGCTATTCCGGTCACTTATTCTATGGCTCTTGATAAGGATGGGGCGTTGTTTGAGCTATTTTGTACGCCAAATGCCGGTGTGACCAGAAACATTATTGTCAATCGTGACGGGAAAATTATTATGCTTACGAGGCTCTATAATGAAGAGGAGTTTGCTTCGATGGTCAAACTTATTGATGAACAACTTAATTTGTAGATATGAGCAGAGGTTTTGTCAAAGATGGAGATCAGGAAGAGGTGCCGATGGTGCCTCCGAGGGCTTTTTTACCGAATGGTGTGGTTAATTATGTGACTTCCGAGGGGATAAATCAATTGCAGAGAGAGAAATCGGATCTTCTCTCGGCAAGGGAGAAGATTTCGGGCAATGAGACGGATGTTCGCGTTACACGCAATTTTATTAATGCCAAGCTTGATCTTTTGGAGGAGAGGATTCGAAGTGCTGTGGTTATTGATGCCAAGGGGCAGCCCGAGGGTAAGGTGTGTTTTGGTGCTTATGTGACTTTGCGTATGGGGGGAAGCGGGGTGACACGGGTTGTTAGAATTACCGGTGCGGATGAAGCCGATGTTTCTAAGGGCTTTATCTCCTATTTTTCTCCACTTGCCGTGGCAATTTCGGGGCACAGAGTGGGGGATAGAATTGAAGTAGCTCTTCCCGGGGGTGTGCGGAAGGTGACAATTGTCTCTATTTCTTATACTTTCGAAGCACCTCAGAAAAAAGAAGCATTGCCTGTTATTGTGGAGGCTAAGAGTATCACCCCTTCGGGCAATGAGATAGAGGCAAAAGAAGATACTGCCTGCGATGATTCGGCAAATGATGAAAATACTGCTTCTGTGGCAGTGACTTCAAAAGAGGTGGAGTTACCTCCTACGGAGAATGCAAACGAGATTTTTCCTATCGTGAACGAGCGTGGAGTTACTATTGGCAGAGCCGCAAGATGGCAGTGCCACAGCGGAAGTAAGTTATTGCACCCTGTGGTGCATCTTCATGTTTTTAATAGCAATGGGGAGCTTTTCCTCCAAAAGAGGCCTTTGTGGAAGGATATTCAACCGGGGAAGTGGGATACTTCCGTGGGAGGGCATATTGCCTTCGGCGAAAAAGTAGAGTCCGCATTAAGGCGTGAGACTATGGAAGAGCTTGGTTTTGAGAACTTTACGCCGCTTTTTCTGAAGAGGTATGTTTTTGAGTCGAGCAGGGAAAAGGAGCTGGTTCATGTTTACAGGACACTCTATGACGGGGTTATTGCACCGAGTGCGGAATTAAACGGGGGGCGTTTTTGGAAAAAGGAGGAAATTTCTGAAAACTTGGGGAAGAAGGTTTTTACCCCTAATTTTGAATCGGAATATAAATTGTTTTTTAAATGATATAATATGTCTCATAGTCATTTACACAATCACGATAGTGGCAGTAATGCTTCTAAAAATATTTCAGTGGCTTTTTTTCTGAATGCTTTTTTTGTTGTGGTAGAAATTGTAGGGGGAATACTTACCAACAGTATTGCGATTCTTACAGATGCACTACACGATTTTGGTGATTGTCTTTCGCTTGCTACCGTATGGTTTTTACAGAAGAAATCTGCAAAACCTCGCGATTTGAAGTATTCTTATGGGTATAAACGCTTTTCGTTGATGGGTACTGTGTTTCTTTCTGGTGTGTTAACAGTAAGTTCGATTATCGTAGTTATTGAGGCGGTTAAGCGTCTTGCTGCACCTCAGGAAGTAAATGCGCACGGGATGTTGTGGATTGCGGTAGCTGGAATTATCATTAACGGAGCAGCTGCTCTGAGGGTTAACAGGGGTACTTCGCTGAATGAGCGCTCTGTTTTTTTACATATTATGGAAGATGTTCTCGGCTGGGCAGGAGTGCTTGTGGCAAGTGTGGTCATGATGTTTGTCGATTTTCCATACCTTGATCCTATTCTCTCTATTGCTATCAGTATATGGGTTTTTATCAATGTTTATAAAAATATCAGGGAGACTTTTAAAATATTGTTGCAGGCTATCCCCGAGGGGGTAAATGTTGATGAATTTAAGGAGAAAATACTTCTTGTAAAGGGTGTGTTGTCGCTGCATGATTTCCATTTATGGAGTCTTGACGGAGAGTCCCATGTGATGACTCTTCATATTGTTACTTCGGACAAAGATATCGCAAGGATTAAGTCGGAGGTTGTAAATATTGCGTCTGAGTATCATGTAGTGCACACGACCATAGAATTTGAGTCTCCGGATGTGGTGTGTACTACCAATTGTGATGATACTGATCACTTGACTTTAACTCATGGAGGAGAGTAGCCATTCGGTTACTTTTTCACCGTAACTTTTGGAAACAGGTATTTCAGGGACATTGTCCACCCCGAGATCGAGAAAAATACCGTTTTTAGTCTTTTTGGCTACTTTTACCTGATCGAAATTTACGGCGAAAGAGCGATGGGTTCTGATGAGGGTAGTTCCAGCAAATTTTTCTTCAATATTTTTCAGGGTGTTTCTGAGAAGGAATTTGGTAACTCCCATTTTACCTTTATACCATATATACAGGTAGTTATCTGCCGACTCGATGTATAGAAGTGATTCTTTGGTTATGGAAAGCTTTATTTCCCCCTTGTCGTCTGTGAAATTTACTATGTTGTTTTTCTTTATTTTAGTCTCATCCTCAGCGTTTGCTATGTTCTCTTTTAACTCTTTTAACTCTTTAACCTGACGATTTTTTTCATCCCATGCGAAGAAAAGAGTAGATATGGAGTATGGAAGTAAGAGGACAAGTGAGGTGTTTTTGGCGGATGCATTGAATACTTCCCAAAAGTTCCTCGATTCGTCAAGAGTGTATGATATAAATGTGTAAAGAAGAGACATAAACAGAATTTCAAACAGAATCCATATTGCGAACTGAAAGTATGTTATTGTCTTCCTTTTGGTGTAAAAAAACATTACTATTCTACTGATTACCACCACCATTACCCCTGTGAGTATCAACAGACTTGAATACATGAAATATTCGAAACGGGATATATTGTACCAGTCAGTGGAGTTGAATGGCTGATAAAGATTAATGAAGAGAAGTGCAAAGAATGCAGTGAAAGCGACAAGAGAAATCAAATTTGATTTCCTGTACATAAAAGGCGGTATTTTTCTATCTAAAAATCTCATTGCTTTCAAATTATTTCCTGCAAAGATAGAAATAATCCACATTCAAATCCACCTTATTATTTGATTTTTCATCCCTCAATTTCGCTTTCTGTCCCATAATCGGTGGTGCTGTACCATTTATTTCTGTTTGATGGGTGAGTTTTATTGTTTTGTGTAAAATTTAATGAAATGAATATAGTAGAGCGCACGGCAAAAATAAAATCTACTTTCTCTCTTGACAGATATGCGGAGATTGAAGATTCTTCAGTGGAGATGATTCCTTTTTCGTTTCGTCAAGAGATGGGGAAGGAGGATATGGCATCTCTTCAGAATAATATTCCTATTACTGCTTTTTGTAGTGAGACGGATAATTCAATATTGGAAAATCAGTTTTTCCAGTATATTGTTTTTAATCCTAAGGGGATGAGCAATTCATCAAACGCCATCCTTCTGATGCATGGTCTTAACGAGCGTACTTGGGATAAGTATTTGACTTGGGCGGAGTACCTAACGGAGAAATGCGGAAGGCCTGTAATCCTTTTCCCGATAGCTTTTCATATTAATCGCACCCCCTCCCTTTGGTCTGCTCCCCGTTGGATTATGCCGTGGGCAGCTAAGCGGAAAGAGGAGATAGCGGGGCTTGCCAATTGCTCCTTTTTTAATGCTGCTCTTAGTTCGAGATTGTCTATGTCTCCATCTCGCTTTTACATTTCGGGAAGAGAATCTATTTACAATATTTGGCAGCTGATGATGGAGATTCGTGATGGAAAACATCCAATCTTCTCTAAAGATTGTTCCCTCGATATCTTCGCCTATTCCATAGGGGCTCTTCTTTCACAAGTTCTACTGATGTCTAACCCGGGTGAATTGTTTACTGATGCCAAATTATTTACATTCTGCGGCGGTTCTATTTTTGAATGTATGAATGGAAATGCTAAGGATATAATGGACCAGGAGGCCTTTGAAAAGATCCATAATTATTATTTAGGACAATTTTTAAACTCTTCTTTTTCAGATGATGCGGTGGAAAAGGCCTTTAAAGCGATGATTTCAGTGGATTATATGAAGAATGAGAGGGAATCATTTTTTTCTAAAGCAAAAAACAGGATAAAGATGATTTTACTCAATAAAGATAGTGTAGTGCCGGTAGATGGAGCGAGAAAAGCGGTGGGTGAAGTAAATAGCTCAGGTATGGTGGAAGAGATGGATTTTCCTTATCAATATAATCACCAGGCTCCTTTCCCTTTAAGCTTTTCGTCTCATGCAAATGCTGATGTAGCGACTATTTGTTTTAGGTCGGTCTTTGATAAAGCAGCTGCTTTTTTGTGCGGAAATGGGGTTTAATAATGACATTTTCAAATAGAAACTGTTCAAATTTGTGAAAAACTTGACTTCGATTAAAATATTTTTATATCTTTGCGGTCCAATTCGGGATGTGGCGCAGTTGGCTAGCGCACCACGTTAGGGACGTGGGGGTCGGATGTTCGAGTCATCTCATCCCGACTTTATTTAACCCCCCTTTGTCGCTTCGCGACATTTCCCCCGGTGGGGGAAAGGATGCAC
>CAZSXE010000062.1:0-4205 GCA_964611185.1 uncultured Muribaculaceae bacterium
GTATTTTCATACAGATTATTTTCATCTAAATATTCAAGTAATCGCCCTACATTTTCATCGATTCCGGCAATACATCTCAGATAATCTTTGATATAAAGCTGATATGCCCATTTTCTCTGCTCATTTTTAGTCATTCCATCGGGAATTGCACATTTCAGATCGTTTTCTGTAAGATCTTCAAGACTTAAAGTCTGTATTTGAGAATAAATACCTTTACCATCATAGTCGTCAAGTAAGTTTTCCGGCTCCGGGACCGTGACATCTTTAAGAAGATCTTTAAACCTCTCCGCCGGCTGCCAATTGCGATGAGGTGCTTTGAAATGACACATTACAAAAAAAGGCTTTTCTTTATCTCTCCTGTCAAGGTATTTTATGGTTTCGCTCGTTATTACATCAGTAGAGTGTCCCTGATATATTTTTCCATTCTTTGGGCCGACATCTACTTTAGGGTCTTCATCCCACATCCCTTTTTCAATTAAAATGGGATTATTATATCTACCTTGCCCCGGAAGGATGTTGTAATAATCAAAACCCGTAGGTTCGGAATGAAGATGCCATTTCCCGAAAACTGCTGTCTGATATCCTGCTTCAGTGAGACATTTGGCTACATTGGGATGTTTAGGATCTAAAGCGTCATGAAGCGTATATACTCCGTTTTTTTGGCTGTACTCACCTGTGATGATGGCGGCACGGCTCGGGGTGCTTATGGAGTTGGTTACCATACAATTATTCAACAATGCACCCTCTCGTGCGATCCTATCTATGTGGGGAGTAGGCATTATTTCAGACAATATCCCTTGATAGGCACTCACAGCCTGTTTCGTATGATCATCGGCCATTATAAAAAGGATATTTGGACGATTATTCTGCGCTAAAGAAGCTGCTGAAAGGGAGCACAATCCACCGATAGTTATGAGATTTTTCCCAATTATTATAATATTCATAAGACAATATTACATTACTTCATAAATACAAAATAGACTGCCAAAATCAGGCATATAAATGCTGCGATATGATTCCATTGAAAAGTCTGTGTTTTAAAAAAAACAAGAGCGAAGAGGGTAAATACCACAAGAGTTATAACTTCCTGAATTACTTTTAGCTGAACAAGTGTGAACGGTCCTCCGTTGCCACTGAAACCAAGTCTGTTGGCAGGCACCTGAAACATATATTCAAACAGGGCAATCCCCCAAGAAAACAATATTATCAATATTAACGGCCAGCTCGATGTAATCTTCATTTCCTGAAGTTTAAGATGCCCGTACCAGGCAAATGTCATAAAGACATTCGAGACGACTAAGAGTAGAATGGTATATAGTACTTTCATTTTAAAAAATTTCGATACAAAAATAACAATTTATGTGGTAAATTATTGAATAAATCTCTATCTTTGAAAAATCAATAATTTTATATTTTATTTACTATGGAAATAATCAACAACAACCCGAACTCCATCCAATTAAGGACAAACAGAAGCTGGTACAAGTATTTCTTACTTTCACTGATTACTTTCAATATATACGGCATAGTAGTAATGTCGCATATTTCTGAAGAGATTAATCTTATAGCTACCAAACACGACTTAAAAAAGACCATGCACTACTGCCTTATTTTCTTCATTTTCTCGTGGCTCACATTGGGCATAGCCCCGCTCGTATGGTATCACCGGATTTCAAACAGAATCGGTGAGGAGCTACACAGAAGAAATCTTCCTTATCAGTTCAGTGCTGCCGATTTCTGGCTTTGGAATATCCTCGGATCGTTAATTATTATTGGTCCGTTCGTATATCTTCACAAACTTACCAGATCGATGAATATTATTAATGAAAATTATAATATTAACGGATAGAGCGAGTTAATTACTTCGGGAAAACTCTCTCTTCCGAAGCCTATTCTCAGAAATCCGCTTCTGTAATCGAACATTTCAGATGGGACAGTCATAATGCCGGTGGTTTTTACTAAATGATTTGAAAAATCAAGTGAACTGCCGGCATAATTTATCTTTACAAAAGCTACCGAACCTGCTTGTGGAAGGATAAAATCAGAAAAAATCGCTCTACCGCTATCCGAATTTACAAAGTCTTTAAATAGGGAAATATTCTTACATATTTTCTTAATATTTTGTTTTATAAAATATTCACTGTGATTTAAAGCTATTATTGAGAGTATTTCTGATGGTGCTCCGGAGCATATACTTAAATAATCCTTGAAGGAGGCTGTTTTTTTTAACAATTCTTTCTCTTTTGAAACAATCCATCCGATTCTCAATCCTGCCATTCCGAAAGATTTGGACATTCCCCATAAAGAAATTCCCTTTTCGTACATAACGGAAACAGGAGGCAGTAGAGGATATTGTTCGTTATAGTTTAATTTATAATACATCTCATCGGAATAGATATAGATGCTGTTTTCTCTCGCTATCTCTATCAGCTCATCATATTCTTTGCGTTTCATATATGCTCCGGTAGGATTATGAGGAAAATTAATAACTATAAGCTTCGTATTTCCTTTTATTAATTTTCTCAAATCATCGACACTGAAAGACCAGTTTTCTTCATCAGGTTTCCAGAAAGAGATATCACACCCTATTGACTTTATTACTTCATAGAGAGATTGATAACTTGGAGAGATAACTATCGCGTGGTCTTTCGGAGATAAAAGCGTGTTCATTAATGAAAAAGACAATTCACCCGGGGAAGAAACTATTACATTTTGTCTATCCATTTTCTCGACTCCGAAAGAGTTGTAATGTCTTAAAATAGCATCTTTTAGCAATGGATGGCCGGTGCTTTCGGTATATCCGAGTTTTAGAGAATTCCACAATTCAAGCTCAGCTTCGTCAGCAACCCCCAACACATCCGACATACTAAAACCATCACAATCGGAGCTTGACATTAAATATTTGGCAGAAAATTCGTGAATTGCGAAATATCGCTCCAATTTAAAATCGTTTATTTTCATAAAATAACAGTTATATGATAACAAATGTAGATAATTAATATCTATTATTTACTTTTGCGAATAAATTAGTTATCAATAATTTAATTCATTTTTCTTATGCCCGACCCCTCTTTAAAGACACAATTAAACTCAAAACCTCATTTTTTAATTCTCGACAGTCTTAGGGGCGTGGCTGCTCTGATGATTATTTGTTACCATTTTTTCGAGGGTTTTGCTACGGGGCCTTTAGATCAGAAATTCAATCACGGTTATTTAGCTGTCGATTTCTTTTTTATATTATCTGGATTCGTAATGAGCTATGCTTATGATGAGAGATGGAATAAGATGAAGAACAAAGATTTCATAAAAAAAAGATTGATTCGCCTCCACCCTATGGTCATTATGGGGACAATACTTGGTGTAATTACCTTTTGCATACAAGGATGCGAGAAATGGGACGGTTCGGAAGTTTCTATTTTATCGGTAGTTGTCGCAGCACTTCTTACTTTATTTTTAATTCCTTCGATTCCCGGAAGTTTTACTGAGATAAGGGGAAATGGGGAGATGTTTCCGTTAAACGGCCCTTTTTGGTCTTTGTTTTTTGAATACATCGGAAACATATTATATATGCTGTTTATCCGTAAGTTGAGCACTAAAAAATTATCTGTATTGGTAACATTGGCAGGAGCCGGACTCTTCGCTTTTTCGATGTTTAATTTATCGGGGAATAATAATATCGGTGTTGGGTGGACATTTGCCGGATATAGCTTCATCGGAGGTTTTCTCCGACTGCTTTTTTCATATTCTGCCGGAATGCTTATTTATAGAATATATCGATCAATTCACATAAAAGGGGCGTTTTGGATATGTTCCCTTTCTATTGTTATTCTACTTTCTATGCCATTCGTGGGAAGCAATGGTAATTTGTGGCTGAATAATCTCTACGACTCTGTTTGCATTATTGTCATTTTCCCTGTATTGCTATACATAGCGGCTTCGGCAAGTGTAAAAGGCAATATATCTAATAAGCTATGTAAGTTTTTAGGAGATATTTCTTATCCTTTATATATAGTTCATTATCCGTTTATGTACCTTTTGTATTCTTGGGTATGGAAAAATTCTCTCACTTTTTCTCAGACTTGGCCGATAATTATCTGTATGCTGATAGGAAATATAGTACTTGCATATTTATGTTTAAAACTGTACGACAGCCCTATCAGAAAATGGTTGGGAAAGATATTTCTAAAATAAAGGGATTTTAATAG
>CAZSXE010000062.1:4305-6072 GCA_964611185.1 uncultured Muribaculaceae bacterium
TATCGTCATATAACCATGATTTTCAAAATCAAGCAGTGGTGCAAGCTCGGCAGCTCTCAGCTTTTGATTGATGAAATCGGCCATATTTAACACTTTAGTCAAATCATTATTATTAGGAAGATACCACTGGTTATATGAACCTATCTCATATTTATCTGCATTATAAAAAGCCGGAAAATACTTTTTAATGGCCGCATATACCTCTTTATCAGTAGCATCACCTGAAAGATATCCGCCTCGCAGGTGATTGAAAAATCCATCGAATGAAGCTAATTTAGGATATTTTGTTTCTTCTCCGGCAAATGCTTCTAAAGCGGCACGAATTGTACCATATTGGCGTTTGCCATCACTCAAAACATAATAATACTTAAATTCTTCAAGAGAAAGAATCGTCCCGTGCTCACCGGAGCTATTCGTGGAGACAACAATTCCTATCGGTTTACCATCGTCTCCGGGGAACAAATCACCTATCACCCACTTATCTTTTACAAGCGATTTATCTATAACTATATCAGCAAGATTTCCGATTGAATCGGGGCATACTAAGAAATTGGCATCAAAAATAACTTTCTCTTTCTGGACTGCTTTTATATTGCATGGGACATATCCTCCTCCCGTCTCTTGAGCATAATAATAGCAGTCCCCCATTTTTGCAAATGTACCACTATATTCATTCCAAGTATTGGTGAAAAAAATATCCGTATTTTCAGGAACACCGCGTACTTTATGAAACCAATGGGGGCATCTTGCATAATCAGTCAAATTGATAATGTACTTATTCGCAAAGATATTTTCTACATATATCATAGAGCTGTCTTTCTTACTATATACGGCTAATGTATTGTTCTGATTAGCATTAAGATAGGCATCTGCAAAATCATCTATCAGGATGTCGTTGATGGTGATATAAAAATCATCGGGAGATATTGAAGTGGTATAAATATATAACAGGGTCTTTTCGACAGTGTCGGGTATAAATTCAGGTGACATGGAAAGAGATGAATATCCATCTCCTATATTAAATGTCCCTGTTGACTCCTTAAATCCTGGACTTACTATTTTATAAGTATGACTACCTGATGGATATTCAGACGAAAGGAAATATAATGTTTGATTATTAATGGTTAATTGAGAAGAAAGAACAGCATTTTTATCTTTTTTTCCATCGACATAAATAACAGACATCGGAGGGACATTGTTGAAATATACCATGCTGCTCATCTTTCCTTTTTTAGAGGGATATTCTATAACATAATTCTCTGATTTACAATTACGTGTGTCTGCTACTACATTATAATTATTATATCCCGGAGCACAAATTTTAATTTCATGAACCCCCTTGGCTACACTGACATATCTCGTCGCGCCTTGTTTTTGGTATTGACAGCCATCAACAAATATCAAATAATCATCCGGTAAATTTGTAATTTTAATACTTTGCTGCGGAGCTCCATCCTGCTCTGTATAATCCCCGAAAAATGTTTTAAAAAAACTACCGTTCCATTTAAAACTTAAAATATCATACGCTTTCTTGTTTCTATCTAATCTTTTCAACACTACATTTCCGTTATCCCAAGTTCCGATAACATAACCATCCAATGATGGAGTATCGTTTACCCGCATGTCTCCCCTATCTTCCATTTCGAAAGTAAAACAATTTCTGGCCGTCTTAGTACTGCTTGTAACAATATAAAAATTGTTAGTTTTACCATACTCAGACCTACAATTAAATCTCGTCCCTTGTTTAAAAGGGAAACTTTGAGCATT
>CAZSXE010000063.1:0-5912 GCA_964611185.1 uncultured Muribaculaceae bacterium
TAACATTATCATTTATGAAAAAATTATTTATTGCACTTTTGTGCGTTGTTTCGAGTTTCGCAATCGTCTCATGCGATATTGTCGATACTCTTGTTAAAGTTACTGAAGAGGCAGCTGAAATTGCCGAAGGTAAATGCTTTACTGTAAAGGAAGGAACTATCATTTATCAAGAAACCGACAATAATGATAATTCTGCCGTCACCACTACCGTTACTTTTAAGGACTACGGGAAAGAATGGGCTTCTATCAGCGGTAATGATATTATTATTGTGGAGGGGGGGTATATCTATACATTGGATAAAGAGGAGAAAATAGGGATTAAGACAAACTATGAAGGGGGTTATTCGGGATGCCCTTATATTTTCTGGGAGAATGCCTATCGTTATGGCAATAAGCTCTCTTCAAGCACCTTTAAAGAGGGTTCTGAGACCATTGCAGGTAAAAAATGTGTTACATTCTCAGTCGATGGTGAAAAAGTAGGAGGGTGGAACCGTCTGCTTTTCCTCGAAGAGGATGGTTATTCTGTGGTAAAAGCTACTTCATTCAAGGATTCTGCCACTTCTTCAATGTTCTCTACCGATGGGTATAAGATAACGCCTTACTAAGATTATTTTTTAAAAAAATGTAGGGTGATCAAATTTTTTTTGGTCACCCTCTTTTTTATTCAAAAAATTAAATATCTTTGCTTAATAAAGTGAGTATGATTAGGTATGAGAAATTTCTTTATTGTAGCATTTTTTTTTCTATTATTCGTTAGTTCAGTATATGCCGACGATTCTGCTATTAAAGATAGTAAGGGAGGGTATATATTATGTATAAATTCATATACAGAGGCCTCTACATGGAGTAATCGTGTTATTTCTGTCCTTACAGAATATGTAAATGATAAAACTGAGCTGACTCTTGCTGTGGAGCATCTCGAGATGATAATGCTTAACAGCCTCTCAGAGCTCGATGTTTTCGGCGATTATATATGCGAACATTATGGCGACCATAAGCCTGTAATGGTGGTAATTTTAGGTAAAATTGCTTTTGATTTAAGGGACAGATACAGAGAGATGTGGGGTGATGTCCCTATCATACTTTATAATTCTTTTGACTATACGGGAAATAACCAAGTTTATTTTTCAAGAAGGGCTCTTACCCCGCAGGAGAGGGTCCCCATATCTGATCTTGCTGATAAATATAATGTCACATTGATGTATAATAACCTCTTCATAGAGGAAAATGTGGATTTTATTAAAAGCAGGGTGCCGGGGATGGATACTCTCATCTTTATAAATGACTCAAGGTATGTTAATTATGAAATACTCGCCGACCTTAGAGAAGTGGTGGGGAGGAGATATCCCGAAGTTAAAGTAGTGTCTATCAGACCGGACGATATGAATATTAACGATCTTTTATATACTCTGAACAATATTAACACAGACAATACTGCCATCTTATTCTCTTCCTGGTTTTACAGAATCAAGGTGGGTGACAGATATACAGTGGTGAGTAATACAAGTTCTTTAATAAGTACCTGTCACCACCCCATTTTCACTATCGGACTTGAGGATATTATCACTTTTTATCCTAAGATGTTCGCAGGCTATACTTATGAGCCTAAATCATTCAAAAATAAGCTGTATGAGGTTTTAGATATGATTTGCGCAGGGGTTCAGCCACGCGACATAGAGTTTTATGTACCTGAGAAAGGGAATCCTTATGTTCGCTGTGATGTAGCTTTAAGTAAAGGGATCAGTATTTCGGATTTTCCTTCAGATACCGTTTTTTTGAATCGCCCCGTCTCTTTTTGGTCAAAATACAAGTTTCTGATTATGGCGGTGATTTTCTTCCTGGTTGTTGTCATAATCGTTATGACATTCAGGATGAGGCTAAAAAATATCAGAATCAAGGCGGCGATAGCTGATGAAAAAAGGGTTCTCGAACATATAAGTAAAGTATTCAATAATATGCCTATCGGCTATATGGAGGTTAAGGGAGTATATGATGAAAATGACGAGATGATAGATTATATTTATCTTGAGACCAATAATGTCAACGCGATGGGTAGTCGTTCCAAAAGTGATTTTATTAACAAGAAGTTAAGCGATATAGTGGGAGATAAGGTGAGAAATGAGTTAATATCTTATTTCGTACTATCTGAAAAAGAGGGGAAGATTGTCTCAAAATATATGTTCGATCCTGAAAAAAACAAGTGGTTCAACATCACCATCGTGCCTAATGATAATAGCGGTATTTTTGATGCATTTTTGGTCGATGCTACCGAAGTGATGTCTCTAAAGGAGAAAGCGGAGGAGTCCAACAGGCTGAAATCGGCTTTTCTCGCCAATATGAGCCATGAAATTCGCACCCCTTTAAATGCCATTGTGGGATTTTCCGCCCTTCTTGCAGAGAGTGATGATGCTGAAGAGAAGCATCAATATCTTAGCATCATCAATGCCAACAACGATCTGCTGCTCAGGCTGATAAATGACATATTGGACTTGTCCAAAATCGAATCGGGGACTATGGAACTTAAGCTCTCTACTTTCGATATGAGTGTGGAGTTTGAAAATTATTATACTACCTTTTTGCAGAAATGTCAATACAGAAATATTCAATTATTGAAGCACAACCCTTATAAATCGTGTGTTATTACTATCGACAAGAATCGTATGTTGCAGATATGTATGAATTATCTCAACAATGCTCTGAAATATACTGCTAAGGGGTTTATCAAGATGGGATATGAATACAAAAACAAGGGGATAGTCGTCTTTGTGCAGGATACAGGTATAGGGGTGCCGGAAAATAAGAAAAGTCTATTGTTTCGTCGTTTTCAGAAAATTGATGATTTTGCGCAGGGGACTGGGCTTGGATTGTCTATATGTAAGGCTATTGCTGAGGTGATGGGGGGAAAGGTGGGGTTTGAAACGGAGTTCGGGAAGGGTTCTATTTTCTGGGCATGGATTCCGTGTGAGGCGAAGATTGAAGTAATAGATGAAAATAAATAAATTTGGTATGATTTCTTTTATAAATAGCCTGAGAGTTCGATTTCTATTTAAAGTGGGATTTCTCTTTATCCTGCCGTTTGTCGTTTCGTGTGCGGTGTTGAGTGAAAGTCAGCATAAAAACATTAAAAAGTTATCGGTGCTCGGCTCCGATGCGGCTAAGTGTCCGAGTGTGATGGTGGAGAAAATGGCTCAAGTGCGTCTTGAAAGGGGACTTTTCTATTCCTCTTCTCTTTCTTCGCAGGAGAGTCATATCGCAGAGCTCAAGTCATTGGCCGAGGCCGAAAGTGAGGATATGAAGCTCGCTGAGAAGTTTGATGCAGGGATTGGCTTTTTAAATTCATATCTCTACGCACTTCGCTCCTTGGCAAGTGATGGAAGATGGGAGGATTACGGGGTGGAGATGCGTTCTATTGGACGAAGTCTCAGTTCTTCACTCGAAGAGATAAATTCTCTGGAGTGGTTTGATACTGAGCTTCCTTCGGAGATTTCCAAGGCTGCTGCTTTTTCGGCTGCTTCTGTGGCTGAGTCTTATATGAAGAGGAGGCAGATGCACTTTCTGAGGGATTTTATCGAGCGAGGTGATACTTTGGTGGGGATTTGTGTCGATTCGATGGTTTCGGTGCTCAGGAGTGAGAGGATGGTGGGACTTATTGAGAATGAGAGGTGCGGGCTTGAAGATAATTACAGAATTTTTTTGAAAACATTTCCTGCAGGGAGTGTTTCTTTTGTTTATGATAGGGTCTTTGTTTTGAATCTCAGGAGGATTGATGAGGTGGAAAAGATACGGAGAAGCTGTATATCTTCGCTGAATGCTTTTAAGAGGGCACATTCGAAGGTGGCGAAAGATGTATCTAAAAGGAGAGATGGTGTGGAGGTGTATGAGGAGCTGGTGGAGCTGGCCCGGCAGACAGGAGAGCTGTTAAGGATTATTAATAAATAATGATGTGGTTATGGTTGAAAAGGAAAATTTTGATAAGATAAGAGATGCTATCAGGGAGGTGGATGCGGCAAGGGGGGAGGAGGGGATTTCCGTGGAGCAGAGGGAGCTTTTGGAGAAGTCGGCTGTGGCATTGCGGAACGCGGAGAGGGCCCTTATTAAGAGTGAGCAGAGGGAAGTGGCTGAGTCTTTGGGGGCTTTGGAAAAGGAGATGAAAGCTCTTTCGAGGGAGATTCGCGAGAGAGTCGCCAAGATGAACAAGGTGTCTAAGGTGGCAGATAAGATCGGTAAGGTGCTGGCCAAGGTGGTCGATATTTTGGCGTTGGTGGGGAAGATTAAATGAATTGTTGAATTTTAATATTGTGTATATGAAAGGTATTGTATTGGCCGGAGGCTCCGGCACTCGTCTTTATCCCATTACTAAGGGGGTTAGTAAGCAGCTTCTTCCTATCTATGATAAGCCGATGGTGTATTATCCCATATCTGTACTGATGCTTGCGGGTATCCGTGAGATATTGATTATTTCTACCCCTCAGGATTTGCCGGGTTTTGAGCGCCTTTTGGGTGATGGTTCCGATTACGGAGTGGAGTTCACTTATGCGGAGCAGCCGTCGCCTGACGGATTGGCGCAAGCCTTCATAATAGGTGAGAAATTTATCGGAAATGATTCGGCGTGTTTAGTCCTTGGGGACAATATTTTCTACGGCAGCGGGTTCAGCGGGATGTTGAAAGAGGCGGTGCGGGGTGCTGAGAGGGATGCGATGGCGACTGTGTTCGGGTATTGGGTCGCTGACCCTGAAAGGTATGGGGTGGCTGAGATGGACGCCTGCGGCAATGTGCTTTCGCTCGAGGAGAAGCCTTTGCACCCTAAGTCGAATTATGCGGTAGTAGGGCTCTATTTTTATCCCAATAAGGTGGTGAATGTGGCCAAGACTATTAAGCCTTCGGCGCGTGGCGAACTTGAGATTACTACTGTAAATCAGAGGTTTATGGAGGATAAGGAGCTGCGGCTTCAGGTGCTCGGGCGCGGATTTGCATGGCTCGATACTGGTACGCACGACTCATTGAGCGAAGCTTCGACCTTTGTGGAGGTGATTGAGAAGCGGCAGGGGTTGAAAGTGGCGTGTCTCGAAGGGATAGCTTTCCGTCAGGGGTGGATCGATGCCTCCAAATTGCGCGAACTCGCGCGACCGATGATTAAGAATCAGTATGGGCAGTATCTGATGAGGATGGCGGAAGATAGCTTGGGGAATCAAAAATAAGTACTTATATTTGTACTTATTTAAGAAGTTCGATATGAAAACAGCGAATTATACAGAGTTGAGGAATAACCTCAAAGATTATTTGGATGGAGTTTTAAATGATAGTGAGCCGTTGCTGGTTCATAGGACAGGAAATGAGTCGGTAGTTATTATATCTCTTGATGAATATAATTCGTATCGTGAGACGGAGTATATTTCGCACTCTGAAAAGATGATGGATATTATCAGAAAAGGGGATAAAGATATTGAAAACGGGAAGGGAAAATCTGTTAATATTGATGATTTATGGAGATAATATTTACTCCACAGGCATTTGAAGATATGGAGTTTTGGAAGTCATCAGGGAATAAATTCATAATGAATAAGATTTCACTGCTTCTTAAAGATATGTCTGCCCACCCTTTTTCAGGGATAGGAAAGCCTGAGGCATTGAAATATGAGTTGAGAGGGAAATGGTCTCGCAGAATTAATTCTGAACATAGAATCATCTATTCTGTCGATGACAAGAAAGGTTTGGTATATGTATTTGCACTGAGGTATCATTATATTTTCTAAAAACTGTCACGAGATTATATTTTTGATATTACTTAGTCGAATAAATGCTATATTTGCACTTTACTCTAAAAAAGGTTATTCACTTCTATGATATGTGACTGACCAGACTTTGTGCGTATATATGTATAAGCAGTTTGATTATACTTTGAAGCGTAACGC
>CAZSXE010000064.1:0-5898 GCA_964611185.1 uncultured Muribaculaceae bacterium
ATATCCATTCATTTCTTACAATGTGTCCCATTTCTGAATTCTTTGGGTGTAAGTCCATATTTTGACTTAAAATGTCTCTGGAGTGTGCGGGCGTTGTGGAAACCGGAGTCGTAGGCTATGGATTCGATGGTATCGTGATTGCGCGGATCGCGAAGGAGCTTGAGGGAATACTCAAGTCTTAGGTTGACCACTAAAACAGGAAATGTAATATCTTCTCCCTTTTTAAGAATTTCAGAAAGTCTGCTGGGAGAAATATGTGCCGCAGAGCATAGCTTATCGCGCGAATAATCCACATCAAGATAATCATTTGTGGAACGAATCAGATTTATCAAATCAAGATATTCTCCCTTTTCAGGTGAAATTTCCACATCAGAGAGATTATTCTTTTCTGACATATCTGCTTCCCGATTCAGCCTATCGGCCAATACTCTGTTTTTATTTCTTATTTCTATAAGTTCGTAATAATAAAGAGCAATAAGAACCACGAGAGCTAAAAAGAAAAAAATCAGAATATAATATGAATACTTTTGAAGAGTGGCTACCCTATAAAGAGCATCATTTTCAGAAATCAGGTCAAGAACTTGATTCTTCAGCACATTTACTAAAGAATCACTATCGGCCGTAGCTGATAATATAAAACTATCTATTATACCAAGCATCTATAAGCTTCATATCTATATCAAAAATATCCGAATTTGTATTCTGCTGCAATGAAAGATAATAAATCAGCAGTCTGTTGATATCATTGTCCAAAGAACGCGAAGAAATATTTTTCCCTTCACAGTAGAGAGTTATTCCATTTTTAATCCCATTGGCAGAAGATATTATACCGTTACAAGCTTCATCAAAAGTCTTATCCCTGTCGCCCCATTTAAGGTAATTCTCAGTATGAGAAATAATGGGTTCAATCAGGGAAACGGCAGCAGAATAATCCTTTAAAGAATGTCCGGGTTTTTCCCCTATCGGCAATCCTACAAATACACCGAGAATGACACCGATGACGAAAATGGTGAGAAAAAGCGTCACCACTTTTAATTTGTCTTTCATATCTTATTTATTTTCCACAAATATAAATATATCAATCCATTTATCTATATCTTTTGTATTAATAATCGGTGATAGCGTGTAAACTCCTATCTTGCCGATATTGTGTCTGAGCTGCTTAAATTCGCGAATTTCATCTCTGATTTGTTCATTTTCATCATCTGGAATCTCCATTCCAGCCTCTTTAAGCATAATATTTCTTTTGGAAAGAAGAGAAATGTCCAAATAAAGCCTCACATAGACAAGCATATCAAAAAAAACTTCCCTCTTAAACTGCTCCTTCACAGAAAGGAGATATTTACCCGCCTCTGTCTGTGAAAATTCCCCTTTGGAAATGGCAGAAGCGAGCTGAACTTCATTATACACAGATAATTCCAGCCATTTATGAATCTGCCTCTCATTAAAATAAAACATTACCATAAAAAGAGCTGCAATGACCACAATTACCGTAAAAAGAGAAATCACCGGAGGAAGCAGAAAAGCGTTGTGAAGATAATGAAAAACAACAGAAGGGATAATGGCCACAGGCGAAAAAAGGATCAAATTACGCCCGTACCCTGAATCCGAGGCTCCCTTGGAAATAAGCAGAAGCAGCACTGAAGCCATGGCAGTCATCCCTATATGGAGAAATGAAGTGGCAAGCCCCCTATAAACCACATCGCCAAAAGACATACCCTCCAAACTATATACATAAAGAAAATTCTCTACAAGTGCAAATCCTGCACCTACTGCCGCCCCATAAATTGCAGCATCGCTGAAAAAAGCGAATTTATTCTTATACAGGAGATAGACAATAATAGAAAACTTCAATATCTCTTCGAGCAATGGGAAAATATCTATTTCGTGGGGTACATAAGGAGCCAAGAGATATAATCCGAAGCACACTACCATTCCCCATAAAAAAGTAAGGCACAGCCTCCCTGCTCTGATAATGGAAAAACTATCGAAAAAAATCAGAACAGAAAGATAAATAAAAATCGGAAGTATGGATATTATAAAAGCCAAATTACCCTTTTTTAACAAACAAAAATAAGAATAATTAGTTCAAACACCATCAACAATTATCCGATTTCCTTAAAAAGATTAACCATTTCAATAGCCGAAGACATCGCATCAAACCCCTTATTCCCCGATTTAGTACCTGCCCTCTCGATAGCCTGTTCGATAGAATCGGTAGTAAGCACACCGAAAATAACAGGGATACCTGTCTGCAGCCCCACATTGGCAACGCCCTTGGCAGCCTCACCTGCCACCATATCGAAATGAGGAGTAGCACCCCTGATGACAGCACCCAGACAGACCACAGCATCATATTTCCCCGATTCAGCCATTTTTTTCGCCGCCAGCGGCAATTCGAAAGCCCCCGGAGTCCAGGCCACGGTAAGATCATAATCATCACCTCCGTGACGAACAAATGAATCCACTGCTCCACCAAGCAATTTGTTAGTAATCAGCTCATTAAACCGAGCTACCACAATCCCGATTTTCTGCCCCTTTGCGACTAAATTTCCTTCAAATTTTACCATAATTATTTTTTATTAAAATTGTTATTTTTCACATGGAGAATATGCCCCATTTTGGCATACTTAGTATATAAATAAAACTCATTTTTCTCATTGCAGGTCATCTCTATCTCCTCTCTACCCACAATCTCAAGCCCATAGCCATCCAAACCCTTTATTTTTAGCGGATTATTGGTCATCAAAATAAGTTTTTTAACACCCAAATCAGCCAAAATCTCAGCACCGATTCCATACTCCCTCAAATCTGCCTTAAAACCGAGAGCGATATTGGCCTCCACCGTATCCATCCCCTCATCCTGAAGGGAATACGCCCTCAGCTTATTAATCAAACCAATACCCCTTCCCTCCTGACGAAGGTACAAAAGGACACCCCTCCCCCTCTGATTTATCCTCCGAAGAGCCTCATGAAGCTGATCTCCGCAGTCGCACCTCAACGAACCGAAAACATCACCGGTCATACACTCAGAATGAACTCTGCACAGCACAGGCTCATCAGTGGATACATCTCCCTTCACTAAAGCAATATGCTGCTCTCCCGTTATCTTACTTACATAACCGAAGGCCTTAAAACTTCCGTATTTAGTCGGGAGTTCTGTCTCCACCACTTTTTCCACAAGCACCTCAGTATGACGACGATACGAAATTAAATCGGCAATAGTAATCATCTTAATACCATGCCCGCAGGCAAATTCGTATAGCTCCGGAGTTCTCATCATCATCCCGTCATCCCTCATTATCTCGCAGCAAAGTCCGCACTCCTTCAACCCCGCAATTCTCATAAGATCGACAGTCGCCTCAGTATGTCCCATCCTCTCAAGCACCCCGCCGACCCTCGATTCCAACGGGAAAATATGCCCCGGACGACGGAAATCCTCTGGTGTGGCATTATCATCTACACATCTAATCGCCGTAATAGAGCGTTCGTAAGCCGAAATACCTGTGGTGGTACCTACATAATCAATAGAAACAGTAAAGGCTGTAGAGTGATTATCTGTATTATTATCCACCATTTGATGCAAATCGAGCTTTTTGGTATATTCCCTGCTCATCGGCATACAAATCAGCCCCTTAGCATAAGAAGCCATAAAATTTACATTTTCAAGAGTGGCAAACTGAGCCGCACATATCAAATCTCCCTCATTTTCCCTATCAGGGTCATCCACCACAAGAACCATTTTTCCATCTCTCAGATCACCAAGAGCCTCGTCAATCGTATTAAAAACTATTTTATCCATTTATATTTAATTAAATCCGTTTTTATTTAAAAAATCTAAAGTCAACCTATTCTCAGAATGACCGGTTAATTTCTCTAAATACTTAGCAATCAAATCATTCTCAATATTTACACTATCCCCCACATTCTTGGCAACAAGGGTACTCTCCCTCTGAGTATGAGGAATTATAGAGACCTCAAACCCCTTTTCATCGACACTAACCACCGTAAGACTTATCCCGTCTATTGCCACCGACCCCTTTTCCACAATATACCTCAATATTTTTCCCGGAGCAGAAACCACCATCCGAATAGCATTATTATCCCTTCTAAGGGCAGTAATCATCCCTACTCCGTCAATGTGTCCCGACACAATATGCCCCCCAAGCCTCGAAGCGAGCGAAAGAGCCCTCTCAAGATTGAGCGAAGCTCCACTTTTCAACCCTCCGATATTGGTTCTATTCATCGTTTCAGGCATCACATCGACACAGAAATACCCTCTGCCGATCTCTGTTACTGTGAGACAAACTCCATTGCAGCTTATACTCTCGCCCACTTTTGTCCCCTCCAAAACTTTCTCGGCACTCACCTTCAATGAATACCCCCCTCCGTTTCGTCCCACTGAAATTACTTTTCCTATTTCCTCAATTATTCCCGTAAACATAATATTATTTTAAAGCGTTAATAACCACATCATTACCTATCATAAAAGTCTTAACTGACGAGAAATTCGCACCATCTTTCATCAGGTCTATACCAAGACCCTCCACAGGAGTTTTAGCATCGGCTCCGCCAATAATCTTCGGTGCCACAAAAGCATAAATCTCATCGACAGCACCCGCCTTGATAAAAGAATAATTCAAAATTCCACCTCCCTCTAAAAGGATGGAATCAATCCCCATCGCCCCGACTTTCGTCAATAAATCGTCTATATCGATTTTCCCTCCTCCGCCAACCCCCTCCGAAAATCTGCACAAAAGGGTCCTCGCCCCCGCTTCTTCCAACCTTTTCAGGTTCTCATTGCGTTTCGCGCAAGAATGTGCCACAATCAGAGGAAGCTCACCCGCAGTTCGCACTAAAGTGCAATTAAGGGGTAAATCGCCATGGGTGCAAAGCACTATTCTCACAGGCTGCCGAACATCCCCTGCCATACGGCAATTAAGGAGCGGATCATCCTTCAGCACCGTTCCTGCCCCCACCATCACCCCCATAAACTTACTTCTCAAAAGATGAACATAACTTCTTGATTTCTCAGACGATACCCATCGAGAATCGCCGGAGCGTGTCGCTATTTTACCATCGAGGGTCATCGCATATTTCATAACCACCCACGGCTTCCCCATTGAAATATATTTCAAAAACACTCTGTTTTGATACCTGAGCTGCTCCTCTAAAACGCCGCATTTCACCTCGATACCATTCTCCCGCAAAAGAGACATTCCACCACCATTGACCCTCGGGTTAGGGTCTTTCAGACCAATAACCACTTTTGAAATTTTACTTTCAATTATAGCATCTGTGCAAGGAGGAGTTTTACCATAATGGCCACAAGGCTCGAGGGTAACATACATAGTCGCCCCCTCCGGATTCTCTGTGCACGAAGCGAGAGCAACCCTCTCAGCGTGCAACTCCCCGTACTTGTGGTGCCACCCCTGCCCTATAACTTCACCGTTTTTTACCACCACTGCACCCACCATCGGATTGGGGTTTACCCATCCTTCTCCCCTCTGCGCACATTCCGCAGCCATTTTCATAAATTTTAAATCATCATTCATAAGCCCCAAAAAAAGCCCCGAACACCAATAGGCATTCGGGGCAATATATCATAATAAATCGACCGTAACATCGACTGTAAATAATCTCTTCTACCATCCGGACTTTAACCGTCGGTATCGGAATTTCACCGATTCAGTCCCCCAAAGGAGAGTCGCGGACTATCACCGCCGGTAGGGATTTACACCCTGCCCCGAAGAAACCGCGGCAAAGATAAGGCTATTATTATTAAAAAAACTATATTTGTTGAAAAAATAAAGGCACTTCTTAATTTATCCGAAAAAGAAGTACCTTTTATGAATAATATCATCGGATACCATAAGTGATTTTCTGTAATGAGCGATA
>CAZSXE010000065.1:0-5803 GCA_964611185.1 uncultured Muribaculaceae bacterium
CCCCCCAAAACCCACTGAAAGAAGCCTCTACCCTCGCTATGGCAGATGAAAGACTTGCTAAATTGCGCAAAGCGCTAAAAGAGATGGGACCGTTAAGTGAAAAAATGGTTGTTTCAGATGTCGAATTTCATCTCAAACCCCCACTTTACACAATCAACACCCTCAGATTTCTAAGCGAGACCGAACCCGAAAACAGATTCATCCTCATCATCGGAGGAGACAATATCGAAATAATTGAGAAATGGCACCAATGGGAAATGCTTTTGCAGGAGTTTGAAATATGGGTCTATCCCCGTCCCGGCTATGCCAATGCTGAGGCTCTCTGCTCGCACTACAACTCATTGCCACAGGCCAAAGGGGTAACTTTCCTTTCAGATGCACCCCGGTTTGATATTTCTTCTACAAAAATAAGGGAAGGTGCATTATAGCACCGCTACAATGCTGTGCAAATATCGAAAATAGCATTAAAATGGTGAGAAGCATCCACATTAAAGGTGTCGCGGGGAGAGTGATAATCTTTATTATACTTCCCACTGATACTTAGGTACAAAACCGGAAGTCCGAGGATATCGAAAGGATAATTATCACTATCATCTGAGAGTTCTTCACCGCAAATCGATGTAAAATAGTGATTTCTGTCATTCAAGGCGCGAACTGTGTCCATACAACTCTCCGCATTCATAGATACCTGATATGTAAGCACCTTATTATCCACATCTTCAGCCACATCCCCAATCATATCTAAGTTAATGAGCAGCTTTACTTTATCAAGAGGAAAAGTGGGATTCGCAGATAGATACCATGAACCTAAAAGATTAGCTTCTTCACCGTCAAAAAAAACAAAAATGAGAGATTCATCGGGATGATTATCGGTCTGAGAATAGTATTTCGCCAAGGAGAGAAGCATAGCTACACCGGATGCGTTATCATTCGCCCCATAGAAAACATTATCACCTCCCATAACCCCGAGATGGTCATAATGAGCGGTAAAGACTCTGAATGAGTCTGGATTCTTTTTCCCTTTAATCTGAGCTATGATATTCCTACCGGGGTATGATGTCATTTCGGAATCAACTTTTACATAAACATTCTTTGCCGAACGAGGAAAAGGCTTTTGGACAGCAACGACCGGAATATGAGCAGTATAGCTGCTTCTTGATTTGAAGAAACCAGGGCGATTATCATACTCAAATATGATGCCGGAAGGGGCTGTAAGGGGGACAATGGCAGATTTATATGGTTCCTCTCCATTTACTCCGAAAATTTTTATAAAAAGATCAAAGTCTATTACCACAAATTTATTTCTATAATTTTCGTCATTGAGAGTTTTTATAAAATTTTCTTTTGAATATATATTTTCGTCATCCAAAAAAGTAACCTCACCTTGACATTCGCTCTCGGGCGAAAACTCCTTAAAGACATAATCTACCGTCGGTTTCCATACCTTTCCGTCAACGATGAAAACAGCTTCACCTCTGAAAGTGTTATACGGGAAAGTAAATCTCTGAAAATATCTCTCTTTCTCTTCATTTTCCTTAGGGTATATCTTTGAAACCTCCTCTTCCAAAACTGTGCCCACGGGACCGAATATCCCCACCACTTCGGGAAGATTTTCTCGCTTGGCCTGAAATACACAAGGCTCTATTCCGCTCATAGCCAACTGATTAATTATAAAATCCGCACTCTTAAAGATTCCCCCGTTATAAAGACTTCTTCCGTAATACTGCGGCGAAGAAATTTCCTTTACTACACTTTCATAATAATCTTTCATAGTTACATTATTCTTTTCTCTCTGACAAGAAATCGTCATAAGGGAGATGATAAGGCACGAGGCCCAAAACAACATTTTTTTCATAGCGATACAAAGATATTCAATAAATCAGAATAATAATTCAACCCCCGTACGAATGCATCCCTGAAAAAAGCACATTTACTCCGAAAAAAGTCATAATTACAGTAAAAAAAGCCAAAATGGAGAGAACTGCAAAAGCATATCTGCTGTTAAGACCTTTAATCCTCCTTGAATGAATAACAAAGAGATAAGATAGCATCGTTATCAACGCCCATGTCTCCTTAGGATCCCACCCCCAATACCTCCCCCATGATTGGTTGGCCCACACGGCTCCTAAAAAAATACCTACTATCAGGAAAAAAAGCCCTATAATCATTGTCAGCTCATTTATGATAGCCAACTTTTCAATTTTATTATAGTAATGTGCCGGTTTTAAAACAGCACACATAATTAATGTCATACCGCCCAACAATGCCGATACCCCGAAAAAGCCATAGCTTACAGCAATGGTTCCCACATGAAACAACAGCCATGCAGAGTTAAGTATAGGAACCAAAGTGGTAATTTGAGGATCAATCTGACTCAGGTGAGCCATCATTATCATAGTACCCGATACCAACGATGCCACACCGAGAGCGACAGGAAATTTTTTTGAGAACAACAATCCGGCCAACATCGCCCCCCACCCCACTATCATCATCGACTCAAACGAGTTACCCCCCATGAAATGTCCTGCAATATACCATCTAACCCCTAATCCGAAAGAGAGCCATAGAAATATTGCAAAAATTGAAAAAGAGAGTATCTTGATAAAAGAACTATACAGTTTATTACATACCGAAGGTCGCAGAATGGAGATCAAAAGTAAAATAAGTAGGATAACACCTGATACGACAGCACATATTCCGGAGGATTTGAAAATTTGGCTTTTATTGTAAAATATCTCCATCTTTATCTTGGCGAGGTCGCTCTGAGTACCCGCAACAAACCTCGGAGTAATTTTCCCTTTAAGTAAAGCGTGGAGAATATTGCCTCTCTCATCTACTTTTATAATCTCTTTTTCGTATTTACCCCTTTCGGATTCACTTTTAGAATATATTTCTTTAACTTTTGTAGCAAGGACACTTTCATCTGATGAAAATAAATCGCAAATTGCCAAATATTTCCCCCCTAATTCCTCGGCAAGTTTATCGTTTCCGACATAGATAATGGGGACCGTAAACCATTTTTCAGGAGAAGTAATCATGGAATATAACACTTCATCCGAAGATATTCCTCGATAGAGGGAAGAATGATGTATCTTTCTTAGAATTTCGAGGGAATATGTGTTCATTGGTTCCACCCTCCCATTCGGATTTTGGACAAGCTGTTCAGAAAAAACTTTTAGAGTATCTTTATCTATCCGCTTTTTGAAAATATCGCTTTCCGCTCCATTTACTCGCTGCCAAGGGGACATTATCATGATAATGAGAACGAATGAATAAAGAGATAATGCTTTAAATCTTTTTATCAACGCCCTGAAACGAGATTTTCTATTAAACACATAGAGGAGCATACCCACCACGATAATGGCGTAGCCGCTATAGCTGATAAGAGTTCCGGGTAAATCGTTGTTTACGGTCATAATACTCCCTTTCTCATCAGGTGTAAAAGAAGTCTGATACAGACGATAACCGCCCACATTTACTTTTTTATTCATCTCGAGAGAATATGACTTTTTCTCCCCCTTTCGGGCAATAGTTATGTCGCTTCTGAAGGAAGAAGGGGAAGAAGAACCAGGGTAGTAATCAATAGTAAAATCATCAAGGGCGATGGAAAAAGGGAGTTGCTTTATTTCGTTCATGCCATTTTCATCTATCACATAGAAATGGGACACCTCTTCCCCCTCGAAAACAAGCACCGAACCTTTTTCCCCGAAAAAATGGGTAGTGGCCGCACCTATAAGTACAACGATGAATCCCCAATGCAGCATAAGAACTCCGAAATGGTGGCCCTTAAGTAAATGGAGCCTGATACTTAATAATATGAAATTCAAAACCAGTAAGAGATTCAGTAACATAAACCATCCGGATGTGTATATCAGCCGCCTTGCAGCAGATGACCCTGCATATTTTTCTATAAATGTAGCAGAAGCTATCGCCAATATGTATATCAAGATCATAACGGCGGTAGTTCTCAGCGAGCTGAACTCTCTTATTAATCTATCATTTTTCATTACTCTCCTGCTTATTTACCCGAAAATGATGTAGCTATTCCCTCAATTTCCACAAGAAGCTCTTCTCTGCAAATATCGGCAAAAAGATATAGGACAGGGAGTTCTCCAAATTTTTCTTCCACTACTTTTCTTATTACAGTGTAATCTTCCCTCCTTTTTATATACACCCTTAACATACAAAAATTAACCTTCAAAGGGTGTTTTAGATGATATTTTATCTGATTTTCCACACTTATCAGAGATTGAATATTTTCAATAGTCATAATGGTCTGACACCGTGCATCATCTGTCAACGAACTTCTTTCTCCGCGAATAGCTGCTGTTCCAGAGAGGTAGAAAATCATACCGAAATCATCGGAAACAGCTTTCCCCCTTTCAAATTTCGGAGTGGATTTCAACTCAGAGCCTTCGGCCAATACCACTTCAGAATAAGAATGTGCTGCTATCTGCAAAGGATTGTCTATGGGAAAGATATCTACTTTTGATTCTACAACTGCATTAAAATCCACAATTATTCCGCCGCTGGCGGCTCCTATTCCAGTTGCCGATGGGTATCCATTGGCATTCCAAGAGCCTCCATCATAAAACTCAGATCGCAAATCGTTGAAAATTTGATAATTTTGACCACACGCCCCCACTCCTGTAATATTTTCTATGTAATTCCACTGCCTCACAATACTCTCCTTCTTAGCATTTGCTTCGCACAATATATTGCCCATCATAGAAAAAGCATCCTCGCTTTGCTTCATAGCATCAGCTTTCAAGTGACCGCTACTTATTCCTCCGGCAATAATTTCGCAGTAATCTTCTCCTGTGACCACTACCCCTTTATTGCCGCGTAGAGGCGAAATAGAAAATTTATCATCTTCGAGAGATGTCACCTCGCACGCAGCATCACCATTGAGCGGAGCTTGGGCTACAAGTGTAATTGCCGGAGGGGTGCTTTCAAAATAAGCCTGGGCTAAATCGAGCATTATTGCATTTATGCGAGAAAACTCCTCTTCGGAATTAATATCGAAGAAAAAGACGAGCCGCACACAACGAAATGGCGAAGCGCGAGATAATAAATTGCGCAAAGCGGCTTCAGGGGTAGTGTTGTAAGAAAATAAAAAACAATATCCGTAGTGAGGTATCATATCATTTGAAATACTTTTTATTCAATGCCTCCATTTCAGGATATTTATCATCAAGATCACCATATTCCTTCTTCAATTTTATAAGCTGCTTTTTAAGATTTTTGATTAATTTCCTATTTGCAGGGTCATTATAAATATTATGCATTTCAGAGGGATCTTGCTGTAAATCATAAAGTTCCCATTGGGCTGGAATGATTTCGCCATCTTTCGATCCACTCATCCCTAACGCTTTTCCATAAAAATATATCAATTTGTAGCGATCGGTCCTTATACCGTAATGGGCCAAGGTGTTATGATCCGCACTGTGATTCATCCAATATCGGTAGTACATGGATTTTCTCCATGAAGAAGGGGTATTTCCATTGAGATTGGATCTGAAACTCTCTCCCTGGATAAAATCAGGACAACTCAAATTTGCATAATCGAGAAACAGCGGAGCATAATCTATATTCAGAATAAGATCATTATTGACGGTTCCGGGCTTTATTTCCTTAGGATACCTTATTAAAAATGGTGCATGAAGAGGCTCTTCATACATAAACCTTTTGTCAAACCAACCGTGTTCTCCAAGAAAAAAACCTTGATCGCCGGTATAAATGACAATGGTATTTTCATACAGATTATTTTCATCTAAATATTCAAGTAATCGCCCTACATTTT
>CAZSXE010000066.1:0-5513 GCA_964611185.1 uncultured Muribaculaceae bacterium
TAAGGGTAGCTTTCTTTTTAATATTTATTTATTCTAAAAAGATCTGCCTTACAGGCAATCCGCTACGCACCTCACTTTCATCTTTGAACTCGAAGACTCCATTGCCGTTAACGGCGATATCAGCTTCATAAAGGGTATCTCCGTAAATTACTGCGCACTTTACATTATATCCACCATCAGAGGTCTCGGCCACTTCGGGGGTGTAATCGTATTTTTTCAAGAAGAGTACCTCCTCTTTAGTCGCCTCCCTTGAATATTCCACATCGGAATAACTCTCAATCAGCCGCAAGGTACCTTCCTCGGAGGAGACATTAGAAAGAACGAATTTAATATATGGAATCAGATTTTTTCTGGATAAATCCAATCCGAGTTTTTCCAAATTGTCGAAGACGGCATCACGGGTCCCGTTCATTTTAATAATGTCATTGTTTTCCGGATTCCAGAGAAAGGTCATTGTCACGGGAGGAATTGTGGAAAATGTCTGCGCACTCAAAAGATGGTAATTTGAGAAAAAAAGGAGTGCCTCACCCTCGAGGCTTGTCTGCATAGAGTCGCTGAAAAGCGGAAATGATAGCTGTGCATTAATCAGCGGGATAAGAATTGCTCGGAGGCTTGATGAAATAACAATACCGGAAAGAGACATAATGATAGAATTTATAACCTTACAAAGTTAGAAAAAATGATATTAGTTTATGGTATAATATGGGCATTTTGAAAAAAGTGTGACATATTTTTATATTTTTGTTTCATAAAGAAATAAGTAATGGAGAAAACAAATGTAATGAGACTGCTCTCTCTGGCGAAATTGGAATTTATTCCTCACGAATACCCGCAGGATATTACTGACGGGCAGAAAGTAGCTGAGGTATTGGGTGAAAACCCTGATCAAGTTTTCAAAACTTTAGTTACTGTGGCCAATACAGGGGAGAATTTGGTTTATGTAATACCGGTAAATTCTTCCTTGAACCTGAAAAAAGGGGCTTCCGCGGCAGGAGTTAAAAACATTGAGATGATAAAGCAGAAAGAACTGCTCCCCTTAACAGGGTATATACACGGCGGGTGCTCCCCCATCGGGATGAAAAAGCCGCTCCGCACATTCATTGAAGAGAGTGCTACACTTTACCGCACCATATTGTGCAGCGCAGGGAAAGTAGGATACCAGATAGAATTGGCACCGCAGGATTTAATGGCGCTTACGGGTGCTAAGGTGGCCGATTTGGTATTTGAATAAAATATAAATAAGCCACTCTTTTCCACATTATTTTTTTCAAAAAATGATAACTTTGTATTGATTATTTAGCAAGTGCTATGAAAAAAACAAATTTGATCCTCTTATTATTGATTTTGGTATCTTTTTATTCCTGCTATGAAAGGGATAACAAGCGGGGGTGGAAGCTCGTGTGGGAAGATAATTTTAATCAGAAAAACGGATTTGATACCACTTCTTGGAGTAAAATACCAAGAGGCACATCCGACTGGAAAAACTATATGTCGGATTTCGACGAACTTTATTCAGTGGAAGATGGTAATCTGATACTTAGAGGGGTGGAAAACACAAAAGTGCCTGATGATACTGCCCGATTTTTGACGGGAGGCTTATATACCAAAGATAAAAAATCTTTTATGAACGGGCGGCTGGAGATTAGAGCCAGGTTAGAAAGCGCACAAGGAGCATGGCCTGCTTTTTGGCTACTACCTGAAAAAGAGAATAGGAAGTGGCCTGATGATGGAGAGATTGACATTATGGAACATCTCAATTATGATACGATAGCTTACCAGACAGTCCATTCATATTATACATATATTTTGGGTATAAGAGAGAACCCCAAATCGGGTGGAATAAACACCATAAACCCTGATGAATACAATGTGTATGCCGTAGAGCTATCTCCTGACAGCCTTAGTTTTTTCATAAATGACAATCACACATTTACTTATAAGAAAATAGAAACAGAACTTAAGGGACAATATCCTTTCAATGCCCCTTTCTATCTCCTTTTAGATATGCAATTGGGCGGTAGCTGGGTAGGAAAAATTGCCGCCGAAGAACTTCCCGTCTCGATGTATATCGACTGGGTCAGATTTTATAAAGCAGTAAACAAATAATTTTATATATCATGAAATTTATTTATAAAAGTGTCTTACTTATTACAGCCTCTATAATAACATTATTCGGCTGTACCAAAAATGGTAGAGAGGATGGGGATAAATACGAAGAAGTTAAGTTTAACATTGTACAGACCACCGATTACGGTGCTAAAGATTACTTAAATACAATAGTTTCCGATTACCTTGGTGCTTCAAATGTTGAAGCTGTTCCTCAAGTCAAAGGCGATGACGAACTTGACATAATGAAGATTTTGATAGAGATAAGCTCAGATTTTATTGCCGCAAACGATAAAGGGCTTAAAATCAGAACAGTAGTCCTGAATTATGAAAGTAAAGATGCCTCCGGAGATGCCATCATATTGTCAGAAAGACTGGCCTTCCCCATTGGTGGAACCGACAGCGCATCACCACTCGATATAACCCTTCTTGACTGTCATTACAGTATGAGCAGCTCCCAAGAGGCACCCACGAAAACATTACCGATAGCCAGCATATTTTCCATAAAGAACGCAATGGTAGTAAGTCCTGATTACCAGGGGCTTGGTGTATCAGAAAAAAGGCCGCAGGCTTATCTGGGGCATACTATTAATGCCGCACAATGTATAGATGGACTAAAAGCAGCTTACTCCTATATGGAGCAGGAAAAGATCAAAATGAAAGAAGGTTACAGTACCTTGATTTCAGGCTATTCCCAGGGTGGAGGACAAGCACTCGCCTGCCAAAAGCACATTGAGACTATTTGTATTCAAAAGGAAAGAGATCTATTCAGACTGGCAGGATCATGGTGTGGCGATGGCCCTTATTCCCCTTATGAAACACAAAATTACTTTATGTCCCATGAAATAGAAGCCCCTATCTACCTACCGTTAGTAGTTCAAGGGATGATAGAAGCACAACCTAAAATCATGGAAGGGCTGAAAGTTGAAGATTATTTTTCAGAATTGGTGGTAAAAACCCCCATTATCGATGGTAAAACTTTACTGGAGTGTATAAACGATAAAAAATACACAGTAGAAAAAATCACTTCAGCTATCAATAAAGAACTAAAGGTCAATAAAATATCCGATATAGCTTCCCAAGCTTATCTTGATAAGGGATCCAATGTCTATAAAAAACTGGACGAAGCCGTCAAAGCAGAAGACCTCTGCAATAGCTGGAAACCACTCAACCCTTCAAACATAAAACTATTCCATCTGGTGGGTGACCAAGTCGTTCCATACATAAATGCCGAAAAAGCCACGACAGGACTCCGGCTCACACATAAAATCGAAACCACTGTCCATACCAACAATCATGGTATGGGCTCACTGTACTATTATTATAGACTATACAAAGAAGGAATAAATATACTGAACTAAGTATATGCTATCTGATAGTATTTACCTCTTCCTTAGTATAAGTACCTTTGTAATCTTTTTTAAGCTCGCTACGATCGATACGGGAACCATATAGTTCTTTTCCGCATCCATCACATACATAGATGACTTTATACTCTTTAATGTGATAAAGAACATTATAGACATTCATTTTATACTTATCATATCTCTTTTCGTGGTCCTTCACATTTACTTTTCTGGAACTGCTGCCTACACACTCTCCTAAGCCATTATAAGTTCTAGTAGTTTCCAAGTCGTAGGTCTGCCATTTACTGGTTTTAGAAGAGATATGAGCCCCTTTTTCATCAGATCTTTCCCATTTATCATATTCGCGCACAAATTCTTCCCTGTCATAAAAGCTCGAATATAATCTTTTACACTCAGGGCATCTTACATCTATATCTAATACTGCATCAATAGCTTTATTAAAGAAAATAAAAAATGTAACAATTAACGGAATACTTATCCACCAATAAATCGGTGATGTAAGAATAAGCACCGCCCAGATGTAAAGAGCGATGACATTTAAGATTTTAAGGGCGATGCCCAATCCTTTATTTCCTACGAAAATTAAGGGATATCTCACTACTACCAAGCCGAAAATGAACATCGATGGTAAAAAACCACAAGCTACAAGCCACACTAAACTGAATAATAAATATAATATTCCCAAAGTCTTAATAAGAATATTTATAAAAATATTGGGGGTATAAAACAAATCGCCATTTTTAGTATAAGTAGATTTATTAACTAAAAAAGAGAATGCCCCGACATTCAGTATCTGAGAAGAGAGCGGAAGATATTTGAGGATAGTTCCGTTTGCCTTTCTCGACTTGGCTGTCAGATATTCAGGCGCGTATGACTGCGCTACTCCATCCTGAAAATTAACGATAGGATTGTAAAAAGTGCCTTCCTGCTTATCAAAAATGCGTATTCTATAATAAGCATCTCTCGATTTTCCGCTTACAGCAATAGAAGTCGCCCTCATATAAAGACTATCCATCTCCTCGAAAGTTTTCCCAATATATGTGCTATCGAATTTACTTTTCGAAATAATATACCTTGACTCATCTTGAGTGGCATATTTAGAATATTTATGTGCCAATAAAGATACTACATCATCAGATTCTATCTCACCGGTTACATCATCTTTATTCTTAACTATATATCTAAATTCGTAAGAGTCTCCCTTTCCCGATGTATTTATGATTCGTAATGTATCCAATTTTCTTAATACAAACCCGTCTTTTTCAATATCATCACCATAATATACCGCTTTTCTGTCGAGAACATCCTGGCGAATCAGCCCCCTCCTGCCATCATAAGTATCGACAAGAAAATGGTAATTATCATTAGATTTATTAATACCCAATATCTTCACTGAAGAAGAAGCACCTAATTTAGATGTTTCAAAAGGATACTGCATAAGATCAGCAGAAATCAGAGTTTTATAACTTGAATCATCTAAATCCAAATTCTCAGGAGTATAAGTCTGATACAAATAAACAATTAATCCTATCGAAATAAAAAGAAATAATGTAGAATAATTAAAGAATTTTTTCATAAAAAATATAAGGTTAACTAAAATGGTTTTATATGGTTCTATTATTTTACAAAGTTAACATATAAAAAATTATTATTTAAATAAATCTACCTTCTCAAACAAATCAACTCACTCATAATGAGACAACAATTTTAGATATAGCATACGGCTCCATAACACTACATCGGGAATATGTTTCTTCGTGTTCATAATACTATTTTTTAATTATTTACTGTGATAATTATCCACCTCCACCATCTACACAGCCTTAATTAAAATTAACGACACAAAGTTATGGTCAAGATTGAAAGACTATCTGAATTTGAGAAAGAAGAATGATACACCTGCTCATGCGTTTACTGTATTTATATTGTTCATTTTTACCGCAAAAAGCACTAACTAAATGCCACAAAAAACATAAATAAATTACCGCAAAAAACATAAATTAAATACCACAAAAAGTGTAAGCGCATAACTTATCTCAT
>CAZSXE010000067.1:0-5422 GCA_964611185.1 uncultured Muribaculaceae bacterium
AAGTGTTATCTCCTCAGGCTATACCGAGGGGTATCTTTTGGGGCATGATGATGGGATCGAAGAGGGAATGAAAGAAGGTAAGATTGAAGTGGCAAAATCTATGAAGAGAAACGGAATTCCTCCCGAAATAATATCTCAATGCACCGGTTTGAGTAAAAAAGAGATAGATAAAATATAATGTGACCAATCTATCCTGATAACCAAAATTTGCAAATAAGGGTTATTTATTTCGCATAAATCTGAATGCACGCGAGATAAATCTCGGAAGAGGTTTGTGAGGATCTCTTTTATCAAGATGAAGATATATTCCTAATTTTTTCAAAACGGGTACTTTGAAAGTTTCTACAAACTCTATCAATGCCCCGTCAGGGTCTTCCACATAAGTAAAATGTCCATTTGCCTCCCCCATATCGAAGTCGGCACCGCTGTCGCATACAAATTCATGCCCGAGAGATCTGGCACTCTGATGAACAGCCTCCATATTTCGAATATCGAAACAGAGATGGATAAATCCCGGATCACCCCAAAGACGCCCTTCGTACAATTTTACAGATGGGGTATCAGGATCGATGGCTTGAACAAGTTCAATATGAGAGGTACCCAAAATTTCACATAAAGGGCCCATTATCGGTTTTGTCCTGCTAAGAAGTACCCTTCTGACACGATTTTCACATCCTCGTACTTCTAAATAATCGGTAAAAATATCCGTTTTATCATAGACGATGTGGTCATAATCCAAAAGAGTAGAGTAGAATTCAATCGATTTCTCCATATTGGAGACACCCATAATCACTCCGTTACATCCACCGGTGAGCTTTCCCTCACAAATGAAATGATAATCATCCTTCTCAACATCGAAAAGATTCCCCCACGGATCTTTAATGAAAAAATGTTCGACACCGGCAGGATTTAGAGAAGGCTCACATAAAACATTTATCCCTCTCTTTTTAAATTCTTTGAAAGTGGAATTAATATCATAACATTTAATTTTGCAAGCAAAAATGCCGTAATCACCTATACGCGGCTCGTTTTTGATATAATTCAATTCTCTTCCCCTAGGCTCCCATATCTCAAATCCACCACCGCCGCTGAGGTTAAGGGCCAAAATGGCATATCGCGGCTGAGGTTTACCTCCTGTATAAGGTAACATCCTCTCAGCCACCCCCTCATCAGAGAAAATTTTAGCATCAAAACCCAAATTTTCTTTATACCACTTCCAATATTCTTCTACATTTTTAACTCCAATACCGATTTGTTGGATACCGCATATTACTTTTTCCATAATTAAGTAGCTGAGATGTTTTTTGCAAGTTTATAAAACAAGCAAGGGATAAATTTATAAAAATAAGCCATCAGAAGTTCTTCCTTTCCAATAAGCTTTTTATGTTTTTCTCGAGAAATAGCCCTTAGGGCAATTTTAGCGCATTTGTTTACATCCATCCCCTTGGCCTGGCCAGGATCCATTTTAGCATAAGCCTCGCCGGAGGAAGTGATGGCACTTTTTGAAATCTGAGTATTAATCCTCCCGGGAATCAAAAAAGTAACTGCAATATTCGGATATTCAAGCTCAAGTGATTCAAAAAATCCGAATAATGCGTGCTTGGAAGCGCAATACGCTGAGCGCAATGGAAATCCAAAAAGACCTGAAATAGAGGTGGTTACAGCAATGTGCGTTCTATCGGCACTTAATAGAAGGTCTTTAAACTTTTTAGTAAGGTAAACTGCTCCGAAAAAATTAATATCCATTAATTTAGTATCTGTGGAGAAATCGCTGTCAAGGGTGAGTGCCCTCTGGGAAATACCTGCATTAAACACGAAGAAATCGGGTTTAAGTCCTAAATTGTGTATGTAATCGACAAGTGCATCAAGAGTATCGCGATTTTGAAGATTAATTTCAAAAGAGTATCCTTTTACACCATATTTTTCGCAATTATCTTTAACCGTATTAAGGCTATCCATCCCTAATCCTGTAATTATAACATCACTACCTCGCTTGGCAAACTGATATGCGATAGCTTCTCCTATTCCTGAACCTGCCCCCGTTATAAGAACAGTTTTTCCTTTAAATACAACCATATCAAATAATTTGATGCAAAGTTACATTAAAAAACCACTAAATCAATTCTAAAAGGGCTTAAATCTTCCCCTCGAAGGTTATGGCATAGTGATCAGATAAAAATGGAATGCCGTAATCATCAGTTATAGTGCGGTATTTTTCAGGAGTAACATTTATGAAAAATATATGATCTATAACTTCATTCTGAGGAGTTTCTCCCCAGTCGTTATATGTGGGAACAGAGTCAGTAACAGGGGAGGAGTTTCTCGCATAAGAAAGTTTTTCTTTCAGCGGCGCAAGAGCCTCGTCTTCCAATGTGGAATTAAAATCTCCGACAACAATAACTGGAACCCCTTCCGGAACAATCTCTTCTATTTTTTCAACAATCATTTTTCCCGATTGAAGCCTCGCCACTTTTCCGACATGATCAAAGTGAGTATTCATAAAAAATAATTCTTTTCCGCAACACCCTTTTTCTTTCAAATGAACCCAAGTGACTACTCTGAAACATGCAGCATCCCACCCCATTGACGGAGTATCAGGTGTCTGACTGAGCCAAAATGTCCCTTTTTCTACTAATTCAAAGCGATCGTTTCTGAAGAAAACTGCACAAGCTTCTGCTTCACCTTTTTCCAATCCGCCTTCTCTATCCACTCCATATTTAGTATAATCGGGGAGATTCTCCTCCATATATTTTGCCTGATGATAGATAGCCTCTTGAACACCGAAAACATCGGGCCTTTCTGTTTCAATCATTTTGATGACGGCCTCTCTTCTGCCGGACCATCTGTTGTCTCCGTCAAAAGTTTCATTGGGACTTAGACGAATATTGAACGACATTACTTTGATATCTTTCTTTGAAGAACATCCGGAAAGGATAGCTGTTAAACAGATTAGATAAGCAGCTAATAATTTTATTGATTTCATTTATATTGATTTTAATTCGTAATTACGAGTACCGATATTTATCTCTTCAGCATATTTGAGGCCACATTTCCAGTCGGTATCGGGATGAACAATGTGAAATTTGTCTTTTCCGCAGAGGTCTTCTTCGGGATATTGGTCGAAAAGCTTGCTTCCGGGGATAATAGGTGATTTAACCACCATATCTGCACACGCCTGATCAAGTGCAACTGGATCCAAAGAGGCAGCTATGCCCAAATCAGGAATGATAGCAGCATCATTGTGACACCAACAGTCACACTCAGGTGAGACATTTACTATGAAACTGATGTGAAAATTGGGCTTGCCCTCAATTACAGCTTTGGCGTATTCTGCAATCTTGAAATTCAATATTTCTGTTCCATCCCAATCTTTGAGGACTGCTCCGTCAAACTGACAGAGAGCTACACATTGGCCGCAGCCTACACACTTATCATAATCTATAATCGCCTTATGGAAAGTATCGAAACTGATGGCACCGTGTGAGCAGTTTTTCACGCATACCCCGCATCCTTTGCAATTTTCTCTATTGATAACAGGCTTGGAAGAAGAGTGAAGCTCCAACTTCCCACCTCGACTCGCTGAGCCCATACCGAGATTTTTCAAAACTCCGCCGAAACCTGTCTGTTCGTGTCCTTTGAAATGTGTCATCGAAATGACAATATCCGCATCTGCTATTGCCGAACCTATTTTGGGAGAGGGGCAATATTTCCCATCAATGGGGATTTCCCTATATTCGGTACCTTTTATTCCATCTGCAATTATTACATTGGCCCCGGCCGAAAGGGGGTTATAACCATTTTCCATCGCGCACTTAAGGTGATCGACTGCATTGGAACGGCTGCCGGAATATAGAGTGTTGCTGTCGGTAAGGAATGGCTTTCCCCCCCTTTCTCTAATCATATTGCACAAATGAGCTGCATAGTTTGGTCTTAAATAGGCCAAATTTCCGGCTTCGCCAAAATGAATTTTTACTGCCACAAACTTATCTTTGAAGTCAATCAAATCGAAACCGGCCGCTAAAGCTACATTTTCCATCTTTTTAGTGAGTGGAGTCTGCGGTGTGGTGCGAAGATTGGTAAAAAAAACCTTTGATGATTGCATATAAATAATTGATTTTATATTTAGGCAAATATAATAAATATTGCAATACCTTTTTTTATAACGAGAAATAATTATAATTTTGAAAGTATAAATAAAATCAGGATGTTTAAACTAAATGAAAATAATCCAAGAAAACTGAAAAATCTTTTCAAGGGGCTCTCTTTTCTCTCAAAAAACGATATAAGAAAGGTCCTTCGAGAGATGTCGGAAGAAAAGCTTTATGACGACATTTTATTGTATTTCAGTCTTAAAAAAGGCACTGAAATGGATGAGGAGGCTGACTTTTTAAAAAGAAATTCTAAAATCACATTTTTCCCTTATAAGGTTATTAAAGAGTGCGGCGACATAAAATGTGGTAAGGAAAGGGGGATGAATTATGTGATTCACGATGGTAAAAAATTATTTTTTCCAAGTTCATATTCGCCTTCAAAATGTCGTGACATATATCATAATTTTATTCAAACCGAAAATATATTAGGGACTCATAATCTTGAAAAATGCCCTCACGCATACCTATCTGAGGATTTTCAGGTTGAAAACGGGACTGTTCTATTCGATGTCGGATGTGCAGAAGGACTTTTTTCTTTAAATGTTATTGAGAAAGTCAGAATTGTTATTTTATTTGAATCTGACAGGGAGTGGATAAAACCTTTGAAAGCCACTTTTGAACCTTGGAAGGATAAGGTCATTATCATTAATAAACTTGCCGGTGGATATGACAATCAAGAGATGATGAAGCTAAGTTCCGCTTACGATATGTTCTGTTCTCCTATAAAACAGGAACATAATCCCATATTTGTTAAGATGGATATTGAGGGATATGAGCTGGAGGTACTTAAATCTTCTGAAAAATTCATTAGAGAATCTTCAGATATTAAGATAGCGTGCTGTACATATCATAGACAAAACGATTATATAGATATCCCCTCGTTTTTTGACTCCATAAATGATGTTGCATATAGAGAAATAAAATATAACTTTTCCGATGGTTATATGCTCCCATATAGGACAGATTCTCTCCATCCACCATATTTTAGAAAAGGAGTGCTTAGAGCGACTATAAAAGATTTATGATTGTTGTCTCGCCGACAGCCGTTATTTTAACATATTACCATTGTATTTTAATATTCACTATATTCTTCTCACCGCTAAACCATAAAATCGGCCTTTGAGGCACTTTTAGATGGTTTAGCCTTGTCGGAACTGCCATAATTCTACCGCTAAACCATAAAATCGGCCTTAGAGACACTTTTAGATGGTTTAGACATATCTAATCTGAATTGATAAAATAAAAAAGGGAGAATCAAGGACACTCGTCCA
>CAZSXE010000068.1:0-3323 GCA_964611185.1 uncultured Muribaculaceae bacterium
ACCTCTTCAAAATCCACATCCGTTACCTCTGTGTCTTTATCACCTTTGGATGAGGATGAAGAACCGCTATCGGATGATGGACCTTGCTGACCGGCACCTGCTCCGGGGTTGAATCCGGCACCGGCGCCTGCACCTGCTCCTGAGGCTTGTGCGGCTTTGGCCATATCTTCTGAGGCTGCGTGCCATGCGTTGTTAAGACCTTCGGTGGCTTTATCGATGGCAGAGATATCTCCTGACTTATGAGCTTCTTTCAAGGCTGTAAGGGCTGATTCGATGGCACCTTTCTTATCGGCGGGAATCTTATCACCATATTCCTTAAGGTTCTTTTCGCTCTGGAATATCATTGCGTCAGCGCCATTAACCTTATCGATTTTTTCTTTCTCAGCTTTATCTGAGGCTTCATTGGCCTTGGCCTCATCACGCATTTTTTTGATTTCTGCATCGCTCAATCCGGAGGAAGCTTCGATACGAATCTTCTGCTCTTTTCCTGTAGCTTTATCTTTCGCAGACACATTCAAGATACCATTGGCATCAATATCGAAAGTAACTTCAATCTGAGGGATTCCACGCGGTGCGGGAGTGATTCCGTCAAGATGGAAACGGCCGATAGTCTTATTGTCGCGAGCCATGGATCTTTCACCTTGAAGAATATGAATTTCTACTGAAGGCTGGTTATCGCTGGCGGTAGAGAATACTTCAGACTTACGGGTAGGGATAGTGGTGTTGGACTCGATAAGTTTGGTAAGTACACCGCCAAGTGTCTCAATACCGAGAGATAGAGGTGTAACATCGAGAAGAAGCACATCTTTCACATCACCTGCAAGAACACCACCCTGAATAGCAGCACCCACAGCTACCACTTCATCGGGATTTACCCCTTTATTAGGAGTCTTTCCGAAGAATTTCTCAACTATCTGCTGTATGGCAGGAATACGGGTAGAACCACCTACGAGAAGGACTTCGTCAATATCAGATGCTTTAAGCCCTGCATCTGAAACAGCCTTACGGCAAGGTTCAATAGTCTTCTGAATCAAATCATCGCAAATCTGCTCGAATTTGGCACGTGTAAGTGTTTTAACCAAATGTTTTGGAACTCCGTCCACAGGCATAATGTAAGGAAGATTTATTTCAGAAGAAGTCTGACTTGAAAGTTCAATTTTAGCCTTTTCAGCAGCTTCTTTTAATCTTTGAAGAGCCATAGGGTCCTTGCGAAGATCTATTCCGCTATTTTCAGACTTAAATTCATCGGCAAGCCAGTCTATAATTCTGTGGTCAAAATCATCACCTCCAAGGTGAGTATCACCATTTGTAGATTTTACTTCAAATACGCCATCGCCAAGTTCAAGGATGGAAATATCGAAAGTACCACCACCAAGGTCATAAACAGCCACCTTCATGTCTTTGTTCTTCTTATCCATACCGTAAGCCAATGCTGCCGCCGTAGGCTCATTTATGATACGCTTAACCTTAAGACCTGCGATCTCACCGGCCTCTTTGGTAGCCTGTCTCTGCGAATCGGAGAAATATGCAGGAACTGTGATTACAGCCTCTGTAACTTCCTGTCCAAGATAATCTTCAGCAGTCTTTTTCATCTTCTGAAGAATCATCGCCGATATCTCCTGAGGAGAATAAAGTCTTCCGTCAATATTTACCCTTGCAGTACCATTATCACCTTTAGAGATAGTATAAGGTACTCTTTTGATTTCGGTCTGTACCCTATCAAAAGGTTCTCCCATAAATCTCTTTATAGAGAAGATGGTCCTCAAAGGGTTAGTGATAGCCTGTCTTTTAGCAGGATCACCGATTTTTCTTTCACCATTGTCTGCAAAAGCGACAACAGATGGTGTTGTTCTTTTACCTTCACTGTTGATAATAACAGTAGGTTCGTTACCTTCCATCACTGCTACGCAGGAGTTGGTAGTTCCTAAGTCTATTCCTATAATTTTTCCCATAATATATATTTTTTAATTGTTATCAAATTGTTTTATCGCCTTTTCAGGCAACGACATCTATTTAACGAAGATTGTGCCAAATCAAAAAACTGACAACCTGTCATATTGTTTATATCCAAAATATTCTATTCCTTTGTGTCATATTTGAAATCAATAATTACAAGAAAATGTCAATTGAAGGAAAGGGCAGAGTGATGACTACCCGTAAATTACTGCAAATGAAGCTATCAGGCGAGAAGATTGCCATGCTCACCGCCTACGATTATACCTCTGCAAGAATTGTCGATGAAGCCGGAATAGATATGATTTTAGTCGGCGATTCCGCCGCCAATGTTATGGCAGGTCACGAGACGACCCTACCTATCACTATCGACCAGATGATATATCATGCCCAGAGTGTTATGAGGGCTGTAAAAAATCCCCTTGTAGTGGTCGATATGCCTTTCGGGACATATCAGGGTAATTCTAAATTTGCCGTAAGCAATGCCATCCGGATAATGAAAGAATCAGAAGCCGATGCAGTTAAGCTCGAAGGGGGCAGGGAAGTTCTCGAATCTGTGGAGCGAATCCTTTCGGCAGGCATTCCCGTAATGGGTCATTTGGGTCTTACACCCCAATCTATCCACAAATTCGGCACTTACGCAGTTCGAGCGAAAGAAGAAGAAGAGGCTGCTCGTCTAATGGAAGATGCCCTCTCTCTCGAAAAGGCAGGATGCTTCTCCATTGTCCTTGAAAAAATCCCGGCAACCCTCGGAAAGATGGTTACAGAAGCGCTCACGATACCGGTAATAGGAATAGGAGCAGGCAAATATGTTGATGGTCAAGTACTTGTGATGCACGATATGCTCGGCCTCACCACAGAATTTTCTCCTCGTTTTCTCCGTCGCTACCATAATCTTCACGATGAGTACCTAAAAGCGTTCCGCCAATATGTCTCCGATGTTAAAAATAAAGAATTTCCCAATGACGAAGAACAATATTAAAATGACTTCAATCAGCAAAACTCATACTTCACAAGATCGACCCTCTTCCCACTACCGTTCACTTCCAAAAGAAGAATTTGATGACATTTCTTCACGAATTCTCTACGAAGACAATCACCTGCTCATTTTAAATAAAAAAGTCGGAGAAATAGTTCAGGGAGATAAGACAGGAGACGAGCCTCTAAGCGAAAAACTCAAAGCATTCATATCTGAAAGAGATCTCAAACCAGGAAGAGTGTTCATCGGAGTCCCGCACAGACTTGACCGTCCGGTCAGCGGTATTGCAGTTTTTGCCAAAACTTCCAAAGCCCTCGAGCGCCTTAATGAAATGTTTCGTGAAGGTTCCTCCTCCGGCAATGAGAACGATTCCGCCTCCGGCAATAATGAT
>CAZSXE010000068.1:3423-5347 GCA_964611185.1 uncultured Muribaculaceae bacterium
TCCGCCTCCGGCAATAATGATATGCATATAAAAGACAATTTATCCCTCAATAGGGAAAACGACCGTCGCATCAATAAGACCTACTGGGCACTTGTGGAGCACTGCCCTGAACCGAACGAAGGGGTTCTGAGGCACTACCTCCTTCGTAACGAGAAGCAAAACAAATCGTATGCCTACTCCACCCCCAAGTCAGGAGCCAAAGAGGCTGTTCTGAAATATCATCTTCTGAAAGCTACAAAAAACTACTTTTTAGTAGAAATTGAGCTACTTACAGGCCGACATCACCAAATACGCTGTCAGCTCTCTGCTATCGGCTGTCCTATTAAAGGCGATTTAAAATACGGAGCTCGTCGCTCCAATAAAGATGGCGGCATTTCCCTCCATGCCCGCACCATCTCCATAATTCATCCCGTTCGAAAAGAACGCATCGAAATTATCGCTCCCACGGAAATGGAATCTTTGTAAAAAAGACACTGTCGAATAAATTGTATAGACGATAACACGGGTATTAAAAACTCGAGTTACTATATTAACTTTAACAGAACCATTATTATGGACAGTATTATGGCAAATCAATACATAGAGACAATCATCCCGGCATAACTTTTAACGAAAAATCTTATCCACCAATTTAAAACGATTAGGATATAAGTACCTTTCTAAAAGGATTACATCCAAAAGTTTGGAGAAAATGTGTCAAGTCGAAATGGATTCACATTTAGGTTATGAAAAACATTTCGGAAATAATAGGGGCAATTTGAGAAATTGTAATTTTCCTAAAAAGATTCAGACAAAACAAGGAGAGAGTATCATTAATATTCCCATAAACAAGAATTGAGATTTTAATCCAATTGCTGTACCCAAACATCAAAGCAGAGGATCATCTATAGAGCGATTGGACCAATAAGTTAACACAATCAGCCATAGAATAGCAGAACAGGCCACTTGAGCATCAATAATTTGGTTTATGGATGGATGTCATTATATTTAATGAAAGAGATAAGGGCAGGGTTATTAATAAAATTATCTATCTAAGCATTGGGTTAAATAAAAACGGATATAAGCAGGTTCTTGGAATTTGGGTAGGTAAAGCAGAGAATTCTCATTTTAAATGACAGTTTTAACCGACTTAAAATCAAGAGGCGTAGAAGAGATTCTCATAATCTGCTCGAACCATCTTAACGGTTTTACAGACACAATCCGCACCGTATTTCTCAACGCCGCCACACAAATATGTGTAGTTCATCAGTTAAAAAAAATTGCAAATATGTAGTTTGGAAGAATTTAAAGAGATTCACCAATAATTTAAAAATGGTTTATGCTGCTGTAAACAAAGATGTTACATCGATTACTCTTGATGATTTTGAAGAAAGATGAGGATTAAAATATCAATACGCCATTATTAGTAGTTGGCGGGCCAATTGGGACGATTTTTCCACTATATCTGATTTTACAATGGACACACGGAAGATAATCTACACGACAAATCTCATAGAAAACCATAACGGTAAAATCAGAAAATACACTAAAAATAAACTCTCATATCCTTCTGATGATGCTGTCAAGAAATCCGTATATCTTGCAATAAGCGAGATTGAACGAAAATGGACACAGCCATATCGTAATTGAGGTATTGTTTTCAATCAATTTATAGCTTTCATTGGAAACAGAATTATATTATGAATAAATCTCTGAAATTTTCATTTACACAAAATTATAGATGGTGCTTATTTCTGAAAATAGAATTGGGCTTTAGATTCTCGACTAAAGCCATCTCAGATTTTATCGTTTACACAGAACTTTGGATACTGCCATTTTAAAATTACAACAAAATATAACTTGACACCGGTTAAATTACGCTACTTAATTTTTTGGGGAACAAAAACACCCATTTTTGCTCCCCAAATGTTTATTAAATCATTTA
>CAZSXE010000069.1:0-5141 GCA_964611185.1 uncultured Muribaculaceae bacterium
AATAAAAAGGTCGCCAACTGATGCTGACGACCTTAGAAACACTTAATTACTAAACTAATTTACTCCGGTACGGGTATCCCACCACATCTGCTTTCCCCAGAAATCATCCTTAACTTCTGCAGAGAAAGGAGCATTGCTGGTGCCATTCAATGTTGTTTCATTTACAGGATAAGGATAGCGGAAAGGTGGAGTGTTGTGTGAGGTATATAATGCAGTTCTTCCACTTGCGATATGATGCGAAGCAGGAACACCTGTTCTTCTATACAATGACCACACTTCCATCCCCTGTTTGAACAGAGAAATCCATTCTTGAAGATAAAGCTGCTCTAATGTGCCGTCGTAATGGGCACCACCTGCCAAATAAGCAGCTATTGCAGCAGCATCCAGACCGTTTTCTTCCAATGAAGCAGTAACGCCATTTACATAAGCATCCTCCTGAGAAACTCCGACATTCATACCCAGCTTCGCTGCTTCAGCGAGATGGAACCATGTTTCGGCTGCGCGGAAATAAGGGGAGAAACCTGCCGCATCATCTCTGAATCTCGCTCCGATTCTTGAAAGCTCCTTGATGTCACTATGAACTTTGGGAGCGCCGATTTCAAAACCTCTGTATTCACCATCAGATTCTGCAGGATGAGCATATACAGCAAGACGAGGGTCGCTGAGACCTTTAAGAATATTGATTAAAATGTCTGAAACACCGTGATCGTCGCGTCCAGTGGAATCTTCGAACCAAGGCTCACGATAAGGTTTGGCCCCAGGCCACCAAAAGAAAGCATTATCGGCATTATCTTTTAATATGGGATATTTTGTCTGATTCCCCATTATCTCTTCCACTGTGGATTTTGCCAATGCCGGATCTACTTTAGAAATACGAAGAGCCAAACGCAATCTCATCGAGTTGCAGAATTTCTGCCACTTAACAATATCGCCTCCAAAAAGGCCATCTCCTGCGCCCAATTCATCGGTAGCTCCGGAAGCAAGTCCGTCAGCTGCAGTTTTCAAAAGTGCAAGCAGAGCAGGATATATTTTTTCCTGTGTATCATAAGCTGGAGCTAAAAAGCCACCGGCAATATTATATGCCTCAGAGTAAGGAATATCTCTCCATGTATCTGTCGCAATCTGAATCATAACAGCTTCCCAAATCTGAGAAACACTCAACATATTGGTGAGAACAGTTCCGTCCTCTTTTTTACACCTTGACTGAATATTTTTCAGATTACTTACTGTAATGTTAATATAGTGCCACTTGTTTTGAACGACTGTGGTACGGAAAGTATATCTTGCCTCATCTATATATTGAATCTTGGCAATCTGTCCACCATATCCTGAAGGTTCATTCATGTCATTCCATGGATCAAACAGGTTTTGAGACGGATAGCGGAGAGAGTATGCAAGAATATTCGTAAGAGGGGCTGAATTAGATCTGTCAGGATCTGTGTTTACCTCCTCAAAAGAAGCTGTACAGCCGTATGCAAAAGCTCCTAATAAGGCTATCAATAGAAATTTGTAATATTTTGTTTTCATCATTTTATCATTTTTAGGTTAGAATGTTAAACCGACTTTAATACCCATACTACGAGTAGGCATATAAGAACCAGTCTCCAAACCTACACCTGAGTTACTACTGCTCTTGCTCGTTTCAGGATCGATACGGGCGAGGTTAGATGGATGAAGCCACAAAGTAGCAACATTGTTTGCAATAAACGAAACATTGAATCCCTTAACGATACTGCTCTTCTTGAACAATTTTGCAGGTAAAGTGTAAGTAAGATGCATTTCTCTCAATTTCAAGAATGACCCGTCAGCCACAGCGTATTCGCGGTTCTGATATGAATTGGCGAAAGCTGAATTAGCTCCTACTACTATATCATTGGCCGATCCATCTTCTTTAACGAAGTTGAATCCTGTGTAAGCATTTTTACCAAATACCACACCTTCCTCACGAACATTATTAGCTGCGGTCATTTCGAGAATACCTGTATATTGTCCCCACATAGATGTAACAGAGAAGAATTTACCTCCATTTCTGTAATCAAGCATAAATCCGAAAGAGAGATCTTTCCAAGTAAGTTCAGTACGGAAACTTGCAAGCCAGTTAGGAGTAACACTCCCCATGTCTTTCAATTCGCGTTTAGGAAGTCCCTTAGAGTTAACTATAACATTACCTTTTTCATCTGTGACATTACCATATCCGTAGATAGTTCCCCAAGAATAGTATTTTTCGATTTTTCCGTTTTCATCTTTTAAAGGAGCTTTGGCATATACATAAGTGGACCATTCACTACCGATGGTATAGGTCTTAAGTTCCTGTCCAGTAGTAGGGTCAGAATACAACGACTCAATTCTACTTATATCCTTCGACCAGTTAAGTATTATGTCCCATTTCCAGTCCTTAGTCTCAATAGGTCTGCCTGTAAGCTGAACTTCGATACCTTTGTTCCTAAATTCTCCTGCATTTACAAGCATTGTGCTGTAACCTGTGGATCTTGAAACTTCTACAGCAAGAATCTGGTCTGTGGTTTTCTTTGAATATAAAGAGACATCAAGTCCGAGACGACTCTTAAACATCTGAAGTTCCAAACCGGCTTCCCAAGTCTGAACCGACTCAGGACGAAGACCCGCCGGAGGAAATTCTGTGGGCAACATAAACTGTGACACTCCTCTGAAACTTGAAGATACGGCATTATAATACGATCCTGTCTTGTATGCACTCGTTGCAGAACCGATTTTAGCCCAGCCACCGCGAATTTTGAGATAATTCAGCACAGAACCTTTCAATGCCTCGAATGTCTGAGTGGGAATCCAGCTTAGGGATACGCTCGGATAGAAGAAAGGATCCTTAATGGTGGAGCTCCAGTCGTTACGAGCCGAAGCATCGAGATAAAGCATACCTTTAAATCCCAAAGACAAACTCGCATATACTGAATTTGTGCGAATATGTGAATGGTCCATAGAGGTAATTGGTGAGCCGTTGACATTAGATATAGTATATAATTCGGGCACTGTAAGTGCTTCTGCACCCAAAACATTGTTCTGATACTTGGAGTTTCTGAAGTTGGCTCCAAGAATAGCCGAAATATTGAATACATCTTCTCCAAATGTCTTATTGAACATAGCAAGAATATCGGCATTCAACTCCGAATTCTTCTGTGAAAACTGCCAAAATCCGCCATCAGGATAGTCTGTATTGTATGCTACTTTTTGGAAAGCCTGAGAATCATAATAGTCGTATCCTAAACGCCCTTCTATTTTCAGCCAATCGGTAACTTTCAAAAACAATGAAGTCTTTCCGAAAACACGATTTCTGTCGAAAGAGTTGGTGTTTTTATATACGGTATAATAAGGGTTTTGGTGATAATCTGGATTCCAGTTAAATGGTTTTCCGGTAGTTTCATCCACCTCATTCCAGCGAGCTTTCAAAGATTTCATATCCACCTGACGACCGAACCATTCCAACATTGACTGCATAGGGTTACCTGCCTGATAAGCAGTCGAAGGAAGGTTATCACTTTCGGTATGGGTGTAGTTCATTGTCAGATTAAATGACAAATATTTGTTGATGTCAAAATTGGAATTAATCTGAGCAGTATATCTTTTCTGATCGGTGTTTGGAACTGTACCCTGAGTATCTCTGAAAGAGAGAGAAGCACGAGTATTGGTCTTTTCAGTCCTTATCAACGCAGATACATTGTGATTCATGGAATAACCTGTCTGGAAGAAACTCGACACATTGTCAGGATGAGATACCCATGGAGTAGCTTGGTGAACACCGTTTACCACAGGGCTGTCAAACTGAGGCACCATCAAACCGATATCCAAACGAGGTCCCCAGCTTTCGTCTGCATTTTTATCGATGCCGTCAATGCTGAAGCACATATCTTTTACAAAATCCGCATAAGAGCCTGTATAGCCGCCGTCTTTCTCATTATTGTAGTCCCATTCACTTCCGTAATAGCCTTGTCCATATTTATTCTGGAATTTCGGAAGTCCGTACATCTGGTCAAATGTAAATGAACCATCATAAGAAATAGATATACCTTCTCTGTTTTTCTTTCCTGATTTGGTAGTAATAAGAATAACACCATTACCTGCCCGCATACCATAAAGAGCACCGGCACCGCCTTTAAGTACCGTGATCGATTCGATATCATCGGGGTTAAGGTCCATAAGTCCGGAGCCCAGATCGACATCTCCGTAAACATATTGGTCATTAGAGATCGGAATACCGTCAACCACAAATAATGGTTCGTTATTCCCAAGAGAAGAGTTACCGCGGATAACAAAACGAGAAGAAGCTCCTACCTGGCCTCCTGCCGCAGTTACCTGCAAACCGGCGACCTTTCCGGAAAGAGCACTCGCCACATTTATCTGTCCTGCTCTGGTCAATTCATCCGATTTAACCTCTTGAATAGCATGTCCCATAGATTTTTTATCTCGGGCGATGCCCAATGCAGATACTACAACTTCATCGAGGACATTAGCGTGAGTAAGTGCAACATTGATTACTGCTCTGCCATTAACAGAGACTTCCTGATCTTGATATCCTACGAAAGATACTATAAGAACAGCATCGTTTGGACAAGATAGAGAGAAATTACCATCATTATCGGTAATAAACCCCCCTCCACCTTTAATCAAAACATAAGCACCTGGTAAAGCCTGCCCGTCGTTGGCATCTGTTACCTTACCTGTAACTTGAATGGTCTGAGCCCACGAAAAGGAGCAAACCATCAGCAAGAAAAGGGATAGAATAGTTTTAATTTTTTTCATTAAAAAAGTTTTTTGGTTAGTAAATATATAATTTTTTCAAGGCTTCGTTAAAAGCTACTAAAAAGTGGAAAAAATGTGTGGAACAGGTGGAACAGTGGCGCAAAAAAAATGGCTCGAGAATTATATCTTACTCATAGTTAATAGGTTAGCAAGTATAATCACAGTATGGTTTCGTTTAAATTCAGTATAAAGGTATTAAGAATTTTTTTTTAAACAAATTTATTTTAAAAAAATATACTGGTGATTAAATATGTATGCATCACCGATTCAAGGGGATTTATTATTATTAGATATGCGTGGAAATACCAAATAAATCATCGAACTTTAGAGAGTATTGCATCAAATATGTCTTTTGATATGTTGATATG
>CAZSXE010000070.1:0-5138 GCA_964611185.1 uncultured Muribaculaceae bacterium
TGCCGAAATAATTCAGCAACTTATTATGAAAGACTTTTAGAAAAATGCAAAGCAAAGTTATTATCTTTTAAAAACTAAAATTCACCCTCAGATAAATATTCCTCCCTGGTTCGATGCTTACGCTGCCTCTGTTGGTGGAGAGGTGGTTTGTATAGGCGGTATCGGTGATATTATCAATCCCTGCAAAACCTTGAATAGCACAGTACTTACCGAGCTTGAAGCGTTTGGTATAGAGGGCGAGGTCGAGGCGGAGATATCCGTCTGTGGCTGTTTCGCCTTCGGCAATCTTATCCTGCTTCGTGGCACCTATCAGTGTCATTTCCACAGTTCCTACCGTAGGAAATGTGTAGCGGGCTCCGAATCGACCGTTAAGGGGTGGAATAAGGGGAAGATTCGTCTTCTCGACAATATCACGCCCACGGACATAAGAGCCTGACAATGAGAACACAAGATTAGCCACCACATTATATTCAGCCTTGAAATCCGCTCCGTAAAGGAACGCTTTGCTTACATTTGAATTAACAAGAGCCGGAAGGGTATCTTTCGAGCTGTCGGAGGTGAGTTGATAAATATATTCCCCCGGAGCCTCCACTATCATATTATTTATTCTGTTTACAAAAAATGATGTTTGTAATGAGAATTTATTACCCCAAAATCTGACCCCTAAATCACCCGAATATCCATCTTCAGGTTTAAGATTCGGATTACCAAGACGAACATAATTACCCAGATCGATATATTTGAATCTCTCTTCCAAAGAAGCAGCTCTGAATGAGCGGGAACCGTTCAAGTACAAATCAGCCTTTTTGGCAAACTTATACAGAAGTCCCACATTTGCACTCCACGAGAGATCGAAAGTACTTCCGGCTGGAAATGTAATTCTCTGTGAAGCAGGCGGTTCCTGACGATTTCCGTTCATAATTATATAATCAACATCGTGACACTCCTCGTTTTTAGTCCAAATACCATCTATCCTTCCCCCCACATTTACCACAAACTTATCATCAAAAAATCTCGCCTCATCCTGTACAAAAATACCTGCAGTAGAGGATGAAGAGCGTGGGATAGGTGTCTCACCCCTCTCCACATTATTGGTTTTAAGAGTATCTCCCGAAGGCTTTACAATATCTATTTGGATAAGTTTTGTCCTGTCAGTCGAAACATCTCTTCTGAAATAATCGGCTCCGGCGATAAAGGTATTATTTTCTGAAAAATCAAAAGTGGTCTGCACTTGCCCGCTATTGGTTATATGCTTTGAATTAGGAGCCAGCAGCAACGGAGCCGTATGCTGAACAGCCCCGTTAGGGAGTGTTTTTTTAGTTACTGTATTGGGATGAACCACCACTTCTCTCTCATTATCCTGGTAAAAATAGCTGAATTTCAGAGAGGTAAACATCGAAGTAATATCCTTTATTTCGTAAGAAATATCGGCAAGATTTCTCCCTATTCTGCGGTAGGTAGCATCAGCAGGGCCCGGAAAAGCCGATCCCCCCGGAATACCTACATTATAAGAGCGATTTCTCTGATATTGTACCTTTAAAAGGTGATTGGGTAGGGGCTTAAAGCCCAATTTGGCAGCTACATTGCTCGTAGTGAACTGACTGTTGGCAATCACCCCCTGAGGAGTTTTTATATTTTGGGCATCGCCAATACTCCCCGATGCTCTGAAGTACCATTTTTTGGAGCCTGTGCCCAGGGACAGATAATTTGAAAAATATCTGTTCGCCGAAGCAAAACTTGAATTGAACTCCCCGTCGAAATAAGGTTTATCTGCAAAATGCCCATCTTTAGTGATAACATTCACAATTCCCCCCATTGCACCTGTGCCGTAAAGAGAAGACTGTGCCCCTTTTATCACCTCTACCCTCTCCACATCATTGATGTCAATCATACTAAGAGAAGCAGTCAAATCGGTAGCAGTCTCGACCCTGTCTCCGTCAATCATCGTAATCAGTCTATTTTCGCCGAATCCTCTGATATTGACATTTGTAGCCCATACCCCGTCTCCGCCGAAGGCAATACCGGGCTCAGTGGCAAGCACATTGGAGAGTGTCAGAGCAGAATTTTTCTGAAAACTCAGCACCGGTGAGACTATAATGGACGAGGGTGTCTCCATCAGTTTTTTGCTCACTCTCAAGCTGGTTATAACACTCTCTCCGAGGGTAAATACGGGATCAATCACTGTTGAATCTGCAATAGTGGTTATTTCTTTCGACTCTGATGAAGAAACGGGATTCCCCGTCTGCTCTTCATCAGGCGTACTTTGTCCGAAGGCACTGCCTCCTAATAAAAACATTGCCGAAACGGCAATAGTACAAAAAATTTTATTGTTCATTTTCCTTGTTCTTTAAAAGGACCGATCTGACTTGGATGCCTGATAATCGTCCGAGCTGACCTGTGAGGGAACCGATTTCATCCGTAGTACCTTCAAGAACAAGCGATATGATGCTTAGAGTGTGGTTTCTCGGCAGACCCTGCCGACCAATGATAATTTGTGAATGACGAGAGATTATCTCATTCATCGTGGAGACTTTTTCACGATCCTCCACTTCAATTAAGAGTGTTCCGATTCTCTTTTCCATTAGATTACCTTAGGATTAGATGGTTAATGTTCCCGCACAAGCCTCGATTTCGGATAATTCCTGTTATCTCAGTGGGATGCGGCTGTTTATTGTGGGTGCAAAGATATAGTTTTTCGATAACATTTTCTAATTTTGTAGATTATATTTTCAATTATGACTTTTAGGAACATTTTTACAATCATTCTCATCATTCTGCTCTTTGGCTGCGTTCCACGCCAAAAGGAAAGAGGCCACGACATCGTAGTGGCCACCCTGAAAGGGCCTTCTGCTGTCGGAATGATAAAAATGATGGACGAGCTAAACCGATATGACAGCTCCGGCATTTCTTTCAATATCCTCTCCGAACCTGTCCAAGTGCGGAAAATGATGCTTGAAGGGGAGGCCGATTTTGCCATCTTGCCGATGAATATGGCAGCTGTGATGTATAATAAAGGGCTACCGTATTCGCTCGTAGCGGTACCTATAAGCGGCTCGCTCTATCTCGCGGGCAGCAACAAGCAGGTGAAAGGATGGGCAGATCTTCGCTCCCTGAAAGTCCATGTAATGGCTAAAGGGATGACCCCTGATGCCCTTTTCAGGTATCTTCTTCTAAGAAACTCCCTCACCCCCGACCAGGATGTCTATCTTGATTACAATTTTCCGTCTCACACTGAATTAGCAAGTGCCATTGCGGCAGGCCGCGCAGCTCTCGGAATCATCACCGAGCCATATCTCAGCCTGATAATGGAAAGCAATAGCGAAATAGAACCACTAATTGACCTAAGTCGAGAATGGGAGAAAATAGAAGGCTACCCCATCGCAGAGACCGCATTTCTGGTACGAAGTGAATTGCTTTCAGCGAAAAAGGATATGGTAGAAGAAATTCTTTCGCGCTACGCCCAATCGACAAAGTGGGTCAACGAGCACCCCGACAGCGCAGCAGCATTGGTGGTAAAGTACAATATCATCCCTGATGCCCAAGCGGCACAGATGTCCATCCCTCGCTCAAATCTCCATTTCCGCAGGGCAAAAGAGCATAAAATCGAAATAGAAGCGTATCTTCGCACCATATATGAGATGAATCCTGAATTAATCGGGGGAAAAATGCCGGATGAAGAATTTTATCAATAAAAAAACAGCGTACGGAGCTGCTTCAATCGTTCTGATGCTCGTTATATGGAAGCTCTTTTCCATCTACTACGGCTCGGATTTCATTCTGCCAAGTCCCGAAAGCACCATTGCGGCGACCGCGCGATTATTCATAGAGCCGGGGTTTCTATCCACAGCGGGTGCCACTATTGCCCGCGGGCTGATAGGATTTGTCATTGCTGCCCTTTTGGGGATAGGGCTTGGAATTCCTGCAGGGCTGAACCCCAATTTCAGGGCGTTTCTCTCCCCATTCCTCGTAGTGGTAAGGTCTGTACCGGTAGTGGCATTCATACTCCTCGCACTTATCTGGTTCTCTTCCGAGACAGTTCCAGTTTTCATCGGACTGCTGACTATGTTTCCTTTGGTTTGCACCAATGTTATAGAAGGGATCAAGAATGTCGATAAAAATCTTGTAGAGATGGCGAAATTCTATAAGGTGAGACATAGAAAAATCATCCGAGAAGTATATATTCCTGCCATTACACCATTTATTTTCAGCGGAATATCCAATGCGATGGGCATCGGCTGGAGAGCGATAATAGTGGGAGAGGTACTGAGCCAGCCGCAGTGGGGAATCGGGACTGTGATGCACTCCGCACAGACATTTTTGAATGTAGATATACTCATAGCGTGGACATTGATAGCCATACTTATAAGTTATATATTTGAAAAAATAATCCGCTTGTGTGAACATCGGATTGTAAAATGGAGGGTTGCATAATGAATCTTAAAATAGAACATCTATACAAATCTTTCGGCGACCTTCAAGTTTTTAAAGATTTTTCAATCGAATTTGAAGAGGGCCAAATCACCTGTATTCTCGGCCCTTCAGGATGCGGAAAGACCACTCTTCTTAATATTATATGCGGAATTATCCCCCCTGACAGCGGAAAGGTAAGCGGTTTTCAGGGAGTTCGATTTTCCTATATTTTTCAGGAGCCCCGTCTTTTACCGTGGAAAACCGTACGCGGCAATATCGAATTTGTACTTGACACTGCTTATACTCAAGCAAGTAGCGATGAAACAGCAGATTTCCGGCAGGTGCTTAGCGCTTCCGAGAAGCAGCAAAGCTCCAAGATGAAAACTTTCCCCCACAAGCTGAGCGCTACGGACAAACGGCAGATTGCTGATGAATTGATGAAGAAAGTCGAATTATCCCCATTTGCCGATTATTATCCATACCAGCTTAGCGGAGGGATGAAACAGCGAGTCTCCATCGCCCGCTCTTTCGCCATTACCTCCGACATCATTCTTATGGATGAGCCCACCTCGGGTCTTGATTCGGAGCTAAAGCACAATATGATTGCATGGTTCAGGCACATCTGGGAATCCGACCGCCGCACCGTCATCTATGTCACCCATGACGAGCAAGAAGCCAATCTTTTGGGCGATCACATATACAGACTGCCTCATAGAGATTCCATGATG
>CAZSXE010000071.1:0-4875 GCA_964611185.1 uncultured Muribaculaceae bacterium
TTCAGAAACACTCATTACAAAATTAGGCAGACCTGCTTGTGATTTAAAGTGGTCAAATTCGACTACTTTAAAATTCGGATTATGAATTCTTTCCCAAGTACCTAAAAATTCTATCGAATATCTATTGCGTATCCAATTTTTGATAATATCTGCTGCACGGCTTTTACTTTCTTTGGCATTTGCCATGTCTGTCAAAGAAATATAATCTTTTTCTTCTATTGAGACTATCGTTATTTCCGTCTCTTTTACATTTATTTTTGCCATAACGACTTATAGTTTCTTTTATTTGATATTAGATAACAAATATACATAATTTTATTTGGTAAAAATACTGCCTTTGGAATAATGTATTATCTTTGTATTAAATAAGAGTTATTATGAGGGTATAATACAGCAAGTTCCTGAAATACATACAGTTGTTTTGTAGTTGCCAGCCTATTTTTTAAACTCTGCACAGTGTTTATTTCTCAATTGATTAACTCAAATCGATGAAAAATTAAAATAGACAATCTTAATATGTGTAAAGGAAAGCCCTTTTTCTTATTTGTTTTCTTGACTTTTATCCTTTTTTCCTGCGCTGATAATGAGGATAAAGAGTATTCGTTGACTCTCTTTGCTACCAATGATGTGCACGGTTCTTTTTTTACCGAACCTTATGTTGAGGGACGAAAATCTCAGAAATCTCTTTCAAATGTCTCTTATATTGTAAATGAAGAAAGGAAAAGTGTAAAAAATGTGATGTTGATAGATGTTGGAGACATCCTTCAGGGTAATAGTTCTATGTACTATTATAATTATATCGATAATTCCAAGAAAAAGCACCTTTTCACTCGTGTGGCTGAGTATATGAAATATGATGCTTTGGTATTGGGTAATCACGATTTGGAGACAGGTCACGCTGTATTTGACAGAATTAATAATGAGTTGAAAATTCCTTATTTAGCTGCTAATGTCTTTTATGAGGGGACCGATAAAAACTATTTTAAGCCTTATGCAATTATTAAAAAAAATGGAATTAAGGTGGCTGTGATTGGAATGACCAATCCGAATCTTATCAAGTGGATTTCGTACGATCTTAGGGCAGGGATGCAATTTGAACCTATTTATCCCCTTGTCGATTCTTTGGTGAGGAAGATAAAAGAGAAAGAAAATCCTGATATAACTCTTTTGGCTATACATGCAGGAATTGGGAAGGAAGGTGACTATGATGTTGAAAATCCCGCTCTTTATGTCGCTTCAAAAGTAAAAGGCATCGACGCGGTTTTGGCTGCACATGATCACAGAAGATTTGTCGGATATGTATATAATGGAATGGATAGTGTGCTGGTTATAGAAGGTGGAGCGATGACAAGAAGTATCTCAAAAGTTGTTATCAAATATAAAAAACAATCAGGAATAATATCTGAAAAAACGATAAAAGGTTCTGTTATTGATATAGACAAGAGTATCACAGACACAAAATATGACGATACATTCAGCTCTGATTTTAAAGCAGTTAAGGATTTTTCGTCAGCTAAGATAGGGTATGTTACCAAAGATATTGTTTTTTCTGATGCTCTTAATGGAATGTCCGATTATATAAATATAGTTCAAAAGATTAAGCTGTTCTCATCGGGAGCAGATGTTTCAATAACTGCTCCACTATTGAGTGAAGGGGTTATTAAAAAGGGAGATCTCATCTTTATGAATCTATTTGATTTGTATAGATTTGAAAATCAGCTGTATGTTTTAAAAATGAAAGGGAGTGAGTTAAAAAGATATTTGGAAGCCTCTTATAAATATTGGATAGAGGGGAAAGGACCGATATTTAATTATGATTCTGCCGCCGGTATCATATATGAAGTGAGTCTTTCGGCTGAGGATGGACATAGAATCAGAATAAAATCTATGGCTGACGGCTCTGCGTTCGATGAAAACAAGTATTATTCTGTGGCTGTTACTTCGTATCGTGTTAACGGGGGAGGAGATTTATTGATCAAAGCGGGTATAGGAAAAGATGAAATTGCCAATAGAATTGTGCATAAATATAATGATATCAGGGATATGTTATACGATTATATAATTGAAAATAAAGTGATTGATCCTGATATAATTGCAAAAGATGAAAAATTAGGGTATTGGAATTTTGTGAAATAGAAACTCTTTTTTACCTTTGTAATTGTTGTAAAATAGCGAAAATGGCAGAAAATCAAGAAATAACTCTTAGATCACTTGAAAAAAATATTAAATATATTATTTCTAAGTATGAGTCTGAACACGCTGAAAAAATTGATTTGAAGACCAAACTCAATATTTGCAAGGATAATTTAGAAAAAAGTAATAATAAGATAAAAGAATTAGAACAAAGAATAGATAACCTACAATTGATTGAAGCATTTAAGACATCTTCAGCTGATGTTAAAGAAGCTAAACAGAATATAGGCAAGCTAATCAGGGAGATTGATAAGTGTATCTCCCTTTTAAATGATTGATTATGGAAGAGAAACATCGTGTTAAAATATCGTTTGCGGGAAAGGAATACAGCTTTCAGATGATATCTCCCGATGATGAGGCGGATATGCGAAGTGCTGCCAAGAAGATTTCACAGAGGATGGATATGTACAAGGAGAAGTTTGCGAATCTTGCAGATAATGATGCATTAGCTATTTCCTCGCTTATGTTTGTAGCTCAGATGATTAAAGAGAAAAGAAATGAGTCTTCAGAAGCCTTTATTGAAGAGATTAATGGATTGAACGATAGGCTTCAAGAGTATATCGCTAACAATATTGATGATTAGTTTTCTTACATTTAGCCGACGGGACACTCTTTGCGAAAATCAACACAATTAAAATACCGAGTTTACTCGATGGGTGAAGACAGGCCTATGTTACTCGAAAGAGGATTGCGCTTTGCGCGTGACGGAGGAAGTCTGAACTGAAAATCGGAGCTCAAATCTTAATATATTTAAGGTTTTTTGAGAACAGTGTTCCGGCGGCTTTTTTAATCAATTTCTCTCTTTTGTTTGTTACTGATTCTTAGATACGGTAACTAAAACTATATATATATCACAATGGAAACAATTATTATCTCATCGTTAATTTCGGCTGTAGTTGCAGTGTGCATTTACATTTTGGTCCGAAACATTATAATGAAAGGAAAAAGCAGTCAAATCATTAAAAACGCAGAAACAGAGGGGGAAAACATTAAGAAGGAGAAGATCATACAGGCAAAAGAGAAATTTCTTCAGCTTAAAAGCGAGCACGAACAGTATATAAATGAAAAGAATGCTCAAATCCAGCAAACTGAAAATAAACTTAAACAAAGAGAGCAGCAGCTTAATCAGCAGTCAGCAGATACTCAGAGGAAACAGAAAGAGGCTGACTCTATTCGTGAGAATCTGAAGGTTCAGATGGATATTGTGACAAAGAAATCGGAAGAATTTGAAAAACTTCATCAAGAAGCTGTCGAAAAAATTGAAAATATTGCCGGTATGTCTGCTGCTGAGGCTAAGGAGCAGCTTGTGGAGACGATGAAAGCAGAAGCTAAAACTCAGGCTATGTCTTATATCAATGATATAATGGATGAGGCTCGTCTTACTGCTTCCAAAGAGGCTAAAAGGGTGGTAATCAATACTATTCAGAGAATTGCACCTGAAACGGCAATAGAAAATGCTGTCACTGTTTTCAATATTGAAAATGATGAAATTAAGGGGAGAATTATCGGTCGTGAAGGGAGGAATATTCGTGCTCTTGAAGCAGCCACCGGAGTTGAAATTGTCGTTGACGATACACCTGAGGCTATTCTTCTCTCTGCTTTTGATCCTGTACGCAGGGAAGTGGCCAGACTTGCTCTTCATCAGCTTGTAACGGATGGAAGGATACATCCGGCCCGTATCGAAGAGGTCGTATCTAAAGTTCAGAAGCAGCTTGAAGATGAGATTATGGAGACAGGTAAGAGAACCTGCATTGATTTGGGTGTTCACGGACTTCATGTAGAGCTTGTTCGCCTTATCGGTAGGATGAAGTATCGTTCTTCTTATGGACAGAACTTGTTACAGCACTCTCGTGAGGTGGCCAATATATGTGCTACTATGGCATCTGAGCTCGGATTGAATCCTAAAATTGCCAAAAGGGCAGGATTGCTTCACGATATAGGCAAAGTTTCGGAAGAGGATTCGGAGCTCCCTCATGCAATACTCGGTATGAAATTAGCTGAAAAGTATAAAGAGAAACCCGAAATTTGCAATGCCATCGGAGCTCACCACGAAGAGGTGGAGATGATGTCACTCATTTCTCCCATTGTCTTAGTCAGTGATGCTATTTCAGGTGCCCGCCCGGGTGCTCGTCGCGAAGTGATTGAGTCGTATATTAAGAGATTAAAGGATATGGAGGGGATTGCTCTTGCTCATCCCGGAGTGACGAAAACTTATGCTATTCAGGCAGGTCGAGAACTAAGGGTCATAGTGGGAGCCGATCAAGTTTCAGATGCCGAGTCCGAAGCCCTATCAAATGAAATTGCAAAGAAGATCCAGGACGAAATGGTCTATCCGGGACAGGTTAAAATTACTGTGATAAGGGAGACGAGGTCTGTGGCTTTTGCTAAGTAAGGACTGTCCAAAATCGTCTAAAACTTTCTTAATAACCGGATTGATAATCTGGTAAAGATTTTGTGTCTTTAATCTGTTAAGCAGCGCAAACACAATAATGCGCTGACGAGGAGTTTGTCATATTTCAATCAGACAGAAATCCTGTATATCTTCTTTTGCATCCATACTTAAAATGCTGTCAGCCAATTGATTATCGGATCATCGGCAGTTAGCAGCAGCAAGTTATGGATTAAAATAAAATCAATAATGAAATAAAATTTGGAAAAAGATTAAATAACATTTAAATTTAT
>CAZSXE010000072.1:0-4679 GCA_964611185.1 uncultured Muribaculaceae bacterium
TTTTCTGTGGAGAGCAGGGGAGTCGAACCCCTGACCTCTTGCATGCCATGCAAGCGCTCTAGCCAACTGAGCTAGCCCCCCGTTTGTGCTGCAAAGATAGGAAAATACATTTATTAAGCAAAAATGTCAGTAAATTTCATAAAATAAACTTGGCAAACATTTTGTCGGTATGATAATATAAAAAATAATTTTATGATTTTTACTGTCAATAAAACACGCGTTACGGAGGGCGATGTTGTCGAAATTAAATGGAAATGTCCTAAGGCTCAGAATGTTAAACTGACTATTGATAACGGATTCAGATCATCAAGTGCTGATGTTGAGGTCGAAGGGGCAAAAAAATTCAAAATCAATCGCTCTAACGGACAAACTGTCATTTCTCTTGATGCCCTAATAGACGGAAAAAAGATAAATAGAAATTTATTTATAAAGGTAAAACAGCCCAAAGTAAAAGTTGACGATGGCTTTGACTCATATAAAAGACTTGATAATGACCGTTTTAAAAACTTTATTAATTCGATCAAATCAAAATTTAAATCTTTTCAATACAAATTCAAATTATTTTGGAGCTCTTTACCGCCACAGAAAAAGCAGGCGTATATATTACTTATGATAATCTTTGGAATAATGATTATTTCTTCTTTCTATCCGAGAATCATATTTTTCGGAATGACGGCTCTGTCTCTTTACCTGCTTTGGACTTTAATGAAGCGTTGAAGCATTAAAACAGTAAAGCGTTAACTATTTATTAATCAACTTCCATCGCACTCTCCATCGACCGGCACTCTCCAGACTATCAGATGGGATAAATTCGTGTGATATGATTTTGAAAATTCCTATTTCGGAAGTGTTTTTTACATGTGTCCCGAGGCAGGCGCAAGCATCATAGTCACCTATACGAACTACCCTAAGAGTATCTGAAGCATTGGAAGGAAGTTTTCTCAAATCCACTATTGCGGCAGCTTTATCGTGAGTCATATACTCATCCCGTACATCCAAATCCATGGAAATCACCTCATTTACTCTTGCCTCTATTTCGCAAATCTGTTCTTCGGAGGGTGGCTTACCCAGGTCATAGTCGCATTTGCTTTTTTTCTTCTCTACATGAGCGTTCATGGACCTCGGACATCCGAACATCCGCACCATAGTTTGATTCAGAATATGTTCAGCTGTATGTGCAGGTGGGTATTCATCTTTATTATGTGCATTTAACACGGGATTTTCTTCCATACTATATTTATTTAAAGGCGTACTCCTCGATAATGTTAAGAATGACCTGAAGTGCTTTTTCCATACTGTTTAAAGGGACATATTCAAGTTTACCGTGAAAATTATGTCCTCCGGCAAATATGTTGGGGCAGGGAAGTCCCATAAACGAAAGTCGAGCTCCGTCTGTTCCACCTCGAATCGGCTTTATTTTAGGGGTAACACCCGCTTTCTCCATAGCTGAAACGGCTTTTTCAATGATGTGATAATGTGGCTCCACCTCCTTTTTCATATTGTAGTATTGGTCTTTCATCTCTAAGGATAGCGTTCCGAGCCCGTATTTTTCATTCAGAAAATCCACACACTGCTCCATAAGCCTTTTCTTCTCTTCAAATTTTTCAGTATCGTGATCGCGGATAATATATTGAACAACAGCCTCTTCCACTGTCCCTTTGAAATTAGTAACATGGAAGAATCCTTCATAATCCTGAGTATATTCCGGTCGTTGTTCCACAGGAAGAAGCCCATTGAGCTCCGCTCCAATAATGATGGCATTCTTCATCTTATTTTTGGCGTAGCCGGGGTGGATATTACATCCCTGAATGTGAATTTTAGCCGAAGCAGCGTTGAAATTTTCATACTCAAGTTCTCCAATCTCACCACCATCCATCGTATATGCGTACTTGGCTCCGAAAGCTGCAACATTGAAATAATCAACCCCTCTTCCTATCTCCTCATCGGGGGTGAAACCTATCTTAATGTCTCCATGCTTTAATTCAGGATGCTCCATCAGAAATTCCGCAGCACACATAATCTCAGCCACACCACCCTTGTCGTCAGCTCCAAGCAGAGTATTTCCATCAGTAGTGACAATGGTCTGACCTTTATATTGGAGAAGCTCCGGATAATCTTTTATCCTTAAAAAAATACCCTTATCCCCATTAATTGTAATATCTTTTCCATCGTACTGAGTAATAATCTGCGGTTTTATCCCTGAACCTGAAGCATCGGGCGAAGTGTCTGCATGGGCAATAAACCCGATAGGAGGGACCTTATTGCCCTCGGGCAAATTAGAAGGAATCGAAGCCATCAGGTAGCCATTCTTATCAAGAGAAGCATCTTCAATCCCCATTGCTTTCAGCTCTTTCAAAAGCAGATCAAGTAGTGCAAACTGTTTATTCGTACTCGGATGACACTGTGATTCAGGGTCAGAAGCGGTATCTATTGCGATATATCGCAGAAATTTATTTAAAACCTTTTCCATATCATTGAATATTAATTATTTACATGAGCTGTCGCCTTCTTGCTTTTTCTGAGGCAGTCCCAAATCATATAGCCGATTATGCTGATATAAGCAGCAATTGCCACCCATTGTGCCGCTTCGGTGCTCTGCCATTTTCCGTTAAGAAGATCGCCTCCGGCAAATTTAATAATAGCAGAAATAACCCCCATCAGTGCGCCTCCGGCAATAAATCCCGATGCAATCAAGGTCCCTTTTTCTTTGCGTTCGTCGTTGATTTTGGCATCCTTGCTTCTGCTGCTGACAAACCATGCTACGGCTCCGCCCACAAGAAGCGGCAAATTCAGCTGAATAGGGATAAACATTCCGAGGGCGAAAGGTAGAGCGGGAACCTTGAACAGAGTGAGTGCTATTGCGATAATCGCACCGATTCCGTATAGTAGCCATGGTGCTTTTCCCCCCGACATCAACGGCTCGATTACGGCAGCCATCGCATTCGCCTGCGGCGCAATCATGGCCCCATCGCCTGTGAAACCGTAAGTCTTGTTCAGAACCATCATCACACCTCCCACAGTAGCAGCGGCGACTAATGTCCCGAGAAACTTCCAGCTTTCCTGCTTTTTAGGGGTACTTCCGAGCCAATATCCCACCTTTAAATCAGTAATGAACGCACCGGAAACGGCAAGAGCGGTACAAACAACCCCTCCGATAATAAGCGCAGCAGTCATACCGGCAGTGCCTTTCAGCCCGCAAGCTACTAAAATTACAGATGCAAGGATCAAAGTCATCAAAGTCATCCCGCTGACAGGATTTGAACCCACGATGGCTATTGCGTTGGCTGCCACGGTGGTAAACAAAAAGGCAATTATCGCTACCACTAACAGAGCCACTATCGCGAGCCATAAATTCTCTACAACACCGAAATAAAAGAAAGCAAAAGTCACAGCAAGCGTAATCAATATCCCTATGGCAATAACTTTCATAGATAGATCCCTTTGAGTCCTGATAATTTCTTTATCCGCACTACTTTTTTTACCCTTTAATTCTTTAGCGGCGAGGCCAAATGCAGATTTAATGATACCGGCTGATTTTATAATACCGATAACACCGGCAGTAGCAATCCCCCCTATACCAATATGGCGTGCATAAGTAGAAAAAATATCTTCAGGGGACATCGCTCCGACAGTGTTGACAAGCCCCGTATTCATCAAATCCACCACGCTCCCTCCCCATATCAGATTCATCAGAGGAATAATAACAAACCACACGAGAAAAGATCCGCAGCATATAATAAATGAATATTTAAGACCTATAATATACCCTAAACCCAGTACGGCAGCACTTGAATTTACTTTAAAAATGAGTTTCGCCTTATCGGCAATAGCTTCTCCGAAAGGGAGTATCCTCGAACTGAAAGTTTCCGCCCACCATCCGAAAGTAGAGACTATAAAATCATAGACACCGCCAATAAGACCGCTTGCAAGGAGAAGTTTAGCCCCTTTTCCACCTGTTTCACCGCTCACAAGAACCTGCGTGGTAGCAGTAGCTTCCGGAAAAGGATACTTTCCGTGCATATCCTTGACGAAATATTTTCTAAACGGAATAATGAACAATATTCCGAGAATCCCTCCCAGAAGGGAGCTGAAAAACACTTTAGTAAAATTAACTGTAAGCTCAGGGTATTTATCCTGAAGAATGTATAGTGCAGGAAGGGTGAAAATAGCACCTGCAACTATTGCTCCGGAGCAAGCTCCAATAGACTGAATAATAACATTTTCCCCAAGTGCATTTTTTCTTTTGAAAGTGCTGCTTAAGCCTACGGCAATAATAGCGATGGGAATAGCAGCTTCAAAAACCTGTCCCACTTTCAATCCCAAATAGGCAGCGGCAGCAGAAAAAATAATAGTCATAACAATACCTATCGAGACAGACCATCCTGAAACCTCCGGGTAAGATTTATGTGGAGACATTACAGGTTTGTATTCTTCGCCGGGCTTTAGTTCCCGATATGCATTATCAGGGAGACCTGCGGTAGTTTTTTCTTTATTTTCCATTAAAAATTAAGTTTTATATATCTTTACAAAGTTAGGTAAAAAATAATATTTAAAAAAAGTAAATAAAATTTGGAGATTAAGAAAAAGTGTTTACCTTTGCAGCCCGTTTGAAAAAAACGGAATCAGTTCATTGACATAATGAGAGAGATAACGAGGTAAAGTTAAAATAAAATAAGATA
>CAZSXE010000073.1:0-4536 GCA_964611185.1 uncultured Muribaculaceae bacterium
ATAAAAAAGCCGCCCTGCATTAAGTAGAGCGGCTTTTCAATAATTATCGCAGTCGATTAGTAATTTTCTCTCTTTGGTTCGAAATATGCTTGGGGATGCTGACAAGCGGGGCATTTTTCGGGTGCTTTTTTCCCTTTGTGAATGTAACCGCAGTTACGGCATTGCCAATAAATTTCTCCGTCTCTTTCAAAGAATTTCCCTCCGGTCACCCTTTCAAGTAATTTGCGATAGCGTTCTTCGTGCCCTGACTCAGCTTTAGCTACCATTCTGAAAGTAGTGGCGATTTCTTTAAATCCTTCTTTCTCAGCAATTTCTGCAAATTTTGGATACATATCGGTCCATTCTTCTTTCTCACCCTCGGCAGCAGCCCAAAGATTTTCTTGGGTAGTGGATATTGTCCCGGCAGGGAAAGAAGCAGTGATTTCTACATTACCTCCCTCCAAATATTTGAAGAATTTTTTTGCGTGTTCTTTTTCCTGATCGGCTGTTTCAAGGAAAATGGCAGATATCTGCTCATATCCCTCTTTTTTGGCTACACTTGCAAAGTAAGTGTAACGATTTCTTGCTTGTGATTCTCCTGCAAATGATTGAAGGAGATTTTTTTCTGTTTGAGTACCTTTAAGAGTCATAGTCATTAATTTAATTTATTGATTAATATTGTTTAAAAATTCACCGTTTATCCGAACTTCTATGGTGCTGGGGGTGAACCCTGCAATTTTTTTCTTTTTTAAATGTTCGGTAATAATATCCATAAGCTCATCATCGTCCAGATCGGCGTAATAATTACCCGATTCAGAATAAATATGGCAATGAGGATAAGTATTGATATCAAAGTACATCTTAATATTGGAACTTGAAAGTCTGCTTATTATACCTGCTTTTACAAAAGATTCAAGAATATTGTATATTGTTGCCACAGTCAGAGTGGGATATTCTTCTATAACTTTTTGGTAAACCATATCTGCAGAAGCATGACCGAGTATTTTCATCGCTTTGTAAACTGCAATGCGTTGAGGAGTGGCTTTGAGCCCGTTTGACTGAAGATATTGTTTAGTTTTAATCATACTTTTTTTAATTGATGGGTGCAAAGTTATTTATAATAATTATAATATACAAATAATTCAAAACAATTATTTTTCGACATACTAAAATTGATGTTATCTTTGTGCAAGTTAAAGATAAACTTTGATGAAAGAATTATTACCTTCCAAAAATTCATACGCACTTGTTACCGGAAGTTCTTCGGGGATGGGGCTTGAATATGTAAATAAACTTGCTTTTAAAGGATTTAATATCATAATCGTTGCTCTGTTTCAGAACGAGACGGATCAAGTAAAAAACGATTTACAGCATAAATATCCCGATCTCGACATACTTTCCATCGGAATCGATCTTTCAGAGACTGACTCTGCCGAGAAATTGTATAAGATGGTATTTTTAGCGCGCCCAGACGCTCATGTCGATATACTTATCAATAATGCCGGTGTCCTTTTTCCAAGACATTTTATTAATATGTCGCAGTCGCAAATCAGTAAAATAATACTTATTCACAATCATACCCTTTCTCTTATGTGCCATTATTTTATTCCGGGTATGTTGGAACGCAAATGCGGATATGTATTGAATATTTCATCGATGGCGGCGTGGCTGCCATATCCTTTCGTTTCCATGTATTCGGCTACCAAATCTTTTACCAAGGTATTTACTCGTTCACTCAGAACTGAACTTTGGAATACAGGAGTATATGTTTCTTCTATATATTTCGGTGCGGTTTCTACCAATTTATACAAGCTGCCACCAAAATTATTGAAAATAGCGATGGCCCTTTCAGTTATGATTTCCCCGGAAAAGGCGGCATCACAAGCTCTCAAAATGATGTTTAGAGGTAGAAGCGGAAGAATTCCAGGCCTTTTGAACAAAATATTTATTCCATTGCTTATTATTATTCCGAATAGATTAATTTCAATGATTGAAAAAAAAGTAACTAAAAAATGGGATTTAAAATAGAATAATTATGACAGATGACATTAATTTAAATGATTTTATTAACCTTCTTGATTTCCCAATTATTTTTTTAGATGAGAAAGGCTTCGTTATTGGTACAAATAATTACTATAACTCTCTCGATCACAAAATTTCCTTCATTGACCAGATGAAGTGTTCCATTTTTGACACCCTCATAATATCAAGTGATCAAAAAGAAAAATTGAAAAGAGGTGAAGAGGTCTCTTCTGACTATATACTTAATTTGAATTCAGGTGAATTAAGCAGTAATTTTCCATCCAAGCGTCTTGTGGATAAGCTATTTATAAATATCAATTTCTCACCTGTTGTGAAAAATTGTATTATTAAAGGTTATTATTTAATAGTTAGTGATAATACCCAGAAATTCAATGATGGAATAGATATTCATGAAAGAAAATTGATGTGGAAAAATATTGCCGTGTTAGGCAAAATGGCCTATATCCAATATGATGTTAATCTTGATGAATGGTCATTTTCTGAGGACTACAATAGTATGTTTCTTTCTGCTGATCCTTCAGAGTCAGGAGAAAGGACTCTTTTCAAATATCTCGAAAAGCTCTCTCCGAAAGATAGGAAAATGTTGCAGGAGCAGTGGGGCCTTTCCTTAGTTGACTCTAATCAGGGTGATGTATTTGAATATTCTTATCAGATAGAATTGGATGGAGAGCTAAGATATCACAGTGCGAGGTGGACACTCGACAGTTCTACTCCCAATCCTGTTATCTATGCTGTTTTGATGGATATTACCGAGCTTACCAAGACCGAACACGCTTTGAGTGACAGTATAGCGCATCTATCTCTTCTTTCCAATTTGGACTCAATTATTCTTTGGAATTATGATGTCGAAAAGGGACTTTTTCACATAGACCGAGAAATATCCAATGATGACTTCATAGACTCTATTGGAATTAAGGGTGATTCACTGTCAAAAGAAGATTTTCTTTTAAAAGTTCACTTAGAAGATATTAAAGAATTGAAAAATTATTATAATTCAGTAATTTCAGGTAATAATTTTTCAACAATTCTTAAAACACGCATTAAAAATCAAAATGATAGTTATATCTTTGTATCAACAAATTTTATCGTTAAAAAATCCGATATTGATAATTCCCCACTTGTTTTGATGGGACTTTCTAAAGAAGAATTGGATTTCGATGCGAAACATACTTTAAGAGGTGTTAAAATGGAAGAAAAACAAACAATTCTGATTGCAGAAGATATCGACAATAATTATGATTTGTTGAATATCATTCTCAGAAAAGATTACAAGTTGGTTCGGGCAGTTAACGGTATCGAGGCTGTTAAACTTTTTTCGGAAGTTAGTCCCGATATAATCCTTATGGATATGAAGATGCCTGAAATGGGAGGTTTAGAAGCGACAAGACTCATTAGAATGGAGTCGCAGGATGTCCCTATCATTGCTGTCACGGCATTTGCATTTGAATCTGACAGAGAAGTGGCTATAGAGGCCGGATGTAATGATTTCCTTTCCAAGCCTATTGATATACCGGTTCTTAAAAGCCTTATAAAAAAATATTTGAATAAATAACCGTCGAGCCTCAGTCGATGAATAATGTTTTTTGGAGAAGAGCCCTCTCCTCTATAAAGAAAGTATTACCCGGTACATTAAAAACCTGTATATGGGTAATAGAAATAACAGTGGGAGTATCATTTTTGATACTCTTACTTCGTTTTTTCAATATTCTGCCGTTTATTTCATCTGCTCTCTCTCCATTATTCCATTTAATAGGATTACCCGGCGAGGCCGCTCTTGCTTATGTCTCAGGATATTTCGTTAATGTTTATTCGGCCATTGCTGTCGCTGTTACCCTGAATTTAGATGTAAGGGCATTAACAATATTGGGAGTAATGGTCCTGTGCTCTCACAATATGATAGTAGAGACAGCTGTACAGAAAAAGACCGGTACTCCTGCATGGCGTATTGTGATTATTAGGACTTTTTCCGCCATCTTCCTCGCCTTTATTCTAAATCTGATAATGCCTGGCGAAAGTTTGATGAAATCGTCAAATTCGACTTTTGTCGAAAATCCCCATTTCGGCATTATGTTCAAGGAGTGGCTTTGGGATACCCTCATTCTTGTGGTTAAATTAACTGTAATTATTTTTTCTCTCAATATACTTCAGCGAATTTTAGCAGATTTCGGCGTAATAAAGTGGATATCTAAATTTTTACGCCCTTTGCTTAAATTTTTCGGTTTGCCTGCAAGATCCTCTTTTCTGTGGATTATTGCCAATACGGTGGGCCTTGCTTACGGAGCTGCTGCTATGATTGATGAGGTAAACGAAGGTAAACTCTCTCAAAAAGATGTTAATCTCACGAATTTTCATATATGTATATCCCATAGTAATCTTGAAGATTTGATATTGCTCTCCTCAATAGGCTGTATATGGTGGATTTTGCTGCTGTCAAGATGGTTGATGTCCACTCTTATAGTTTGGGAGTATAGAATGGAGCTTATCATTAAAAATAAATTTGTACATTTGCACTTC
>CAZSXE010000074.1:0-4266 GCA_964611185.1 uncultured Muribaculaceae bacterium
ATTGACAGTTTCCCTGAAATAAAAATCTAACTCTTTATAAATACATATTTAAGCACGTATGAAAATTAAGAATCTACACAAATCCAAAAGCGATTTTTCATCGATTCAATTAAATTAAATGCTAGATTATCGCTTATTTCCAAAAGTAAAGATACTCCAACTATCAAACTCATTCTCAGGAAAACTGGAAAAATATTTTGTTATTTTGATGAATACCATTATCTTTGCACTTGAATTTAAAAATACTCCAATGAAAGTTAACAATTAATAGTTGGTTTGGTTAAACCGACACCGTGAGTTTGTAAATAGTTATCGGTTTAATTTGGTCTTGTATGAGACCCCTATTAATTGTAATAAAATGAGTATTATCATTAGTGATATTTCCTATCACTATTCCAATCAACAAGCATTATTAGAACATATTAGTTTTTCTGTTTCGTCGAACAGAAAGGTGTCCATTATTGGCAATAATGGAACAGGTAAATCCACCCTATTGAAATTGCTTGCAGGGAAACTGAAACCTTCTTTCGGAGCTATTCAATGCTCTTCTCAACCTTATTATATTCCACAACAAAACAGCATAACAAGACAAAGCATATCCGAAGCTCTTGTTGTTGATGAAAAAATCAATGCTTTACATGCCATTAATAACGGCAGTAATGATTATGCGTATTATGATTTGTTAGAGGATGATTGGGATATTGAATCTCGTTGCAAGTCAGCACTTGACTATTGGGGTTTGAAGGATGTTGAATTGACATCTCCTTTAGACTCGTTAAGTGGTGGAGAAAAAAGCAAAATTTTTCTCGCGGGGTTGTTGATCCACAAACCTGATATCATTCTACTTGATGAACCAACCAATCATTTGGATCAAATAAGTAGAGAAAAACTATACGCTTATATCTCTACCTGCAAGGCCACAATTATAGTCGTAAGCCACGACATTACCCTCCTTAATCTACTCGACACTACATACGAATTATCAGAAAAGGGAATCAAAACGTATGGTGGAAATTATTTTTTTTACAGAGAACAGAAAGTAGTTGAAGATAGAGCTTTGGAACAGCAAATCGATGCGGAACAAATAGTTCTTCGTATAGCTCGTAAAAAAGCACAGGATATTCGAGAAAGCCAGGAAAAGCGGTCATCACAGGGAGAACGAAATAAACAGAAAGGCGGTGAACCTCGAATATTACTGCATGCTCGTGGTGCTTTGGCCGAGAATAGTTCGGCAAAACTAAAGGAAAAACAAGCTTCTGCCATAAGCGACAGTCAACAAAGACTCGCCGATTTACGACAGAGACAGCAAATAAACAACAAAATTAAAATTGATTTTGACAATGCACAATTACATAATGGAAAATTATTGGTTGAAGTCGTAAATGCAAATTTCGGATATATTGATACAAAACTGATTTGGAAAACTCCACTGAATATTGAAGTACGAAGCGGAGAACGGATTCACATCATAGGCGATAACGGAGTAGGAAAAACAACTCTGATAAGATTGCTTACTGGTGAACTAAACCCATTAAAAGGAGAAATTAGAAAAGCAGATTTTTCATATATATATCTTGATCAACAATATGTCCAAGTAGATAAAAACGTTACGGTTCTTGAATTAGCACATGAGTATAACTCCAATAATCTGCAAGAACATGAAATCCGATTAAGATTAAACAGAGCCTTATTTCCAAAAGAAACATGGGATAAAAATTGCCAAACGCTAAGCGGAGGAGAACGAATGAGGCTTTACTTATGTTGTCTAATGATTTCCAACCATATTCCTGATATGTTTGTTCTTGACGAGCCAACTAACAATCTTGATATATCAAGTCTTTCCATTCTCATTAATACTATTAAAAATTATCAAGGAACAGTTCTTGTTATTTCCCATGACAAACATTTTATCAGTGAAATTGGAATAACAAAAAATATATCGTTAGAAATTAGGAACGATTCAATTTAGTAATGTATGAAACGGTTCCTGAAAACAAAGTTATTTGACCTGCTTTCTTGTTCTGTTAAAGAGCGCGAAAGCGTTTACTACACTGAATTATCGAATGCTTATGATGATTTTGTTTATCAATTACTCGATTTCTGTCATGAAGAACAGGATATAATTCTCTTATATTTTACAATAAACTATACAGTGACAGAATTAAAGAGCCTCAATATGCAACTAGAAATAAAATCTGATAGTAGAACAACCGATTTACACATCTTTTTTATGAAGGTTCTGGATATTTTGGAGTCAACCTATCGAATTGTAAGATTTCGGTTGGAAAATCCTGATATTTTTTTAAAAAATCAAGAAAATGAATTTGTCTCAAATGTTTATTTAGCAGAGGATATTGATTTTATTGATATAATGGAAATAATATGCGGATTATTTTATTCACATTCTGTAAGAAACAGAGCAGGACATGCTGTTAACTTTTCTGACTTGACGCGAGTATTTGAGAAAGGTTTGAATTTTCAGTTTGCTGATATTTATAAAAAACGAGATGATGTATTCAAACGAAAGACAACTAAACTTACAGAATTTTTAAACGAACTGATTGTCGCAATAAAAATTGAGAGTAAAAATAGAGGTTATAGATAAATCTGAAGCATTTGAGTATATGAATTAATACGTCGATTATTAATTAGATAAATAGATATTGTGTGAATTATTCGATATCACTTCTGTAACGGGAGAATCAAAAAATGCAATGTAAATATCTCTGAATTATAATTTGTTGCAATTTATTTATCGGGGAATAGTACACCTATTCCCCTTATTTTTTTGCTCCATTCTGTTGAACTTTGCCTTGTCAATGCATTAATCAGTATTAATCTTTGAAAGAAGCAGTATGTATATCAATAATGAAGACTTTGAAAAATGGATGGAACGACTTTCTGATATTTTAATAGATATAGGGAAAGATCTTAAAATACTTGTAACATTCAATAATGTTATAGATAATCAAGAAAAGAGTAAGGCAAAACGTACTCAAAAAGTAACTACTGATGTTTTAATGCTGATTTTGCAAAAAGCGGGCATTTCTACGATGTCAGACGATAAAGCGAAAATAGCCCGTTTAATTGGCTATTTGACTGATTTTTCCGAAGAAAAAATCCGCCAACGCCTCTCGAATCCAGACGAATTAACCTCATACCACAAAGATGAAGTGGAAAACATTAATAAGATACTTAAAGAACTAAATGCAAATATATCAGTATTATACAATAATAAAAGATAATTTATAACCGGTTACAGTAACCCGTTACACCCTTGTTTTGACTATTCTTTTGTAGCTGCAATTCCCACGATGGGAGTTGCGGCTTTTCTTTTGAAAGTCGCCACAATTGAGAAGCATAAAATCAAGGCGAATTTTAAAACTATGCAAGAGAATATTTTGAACAAACTCACGTCAATCGAACGCCGATTGATGGAGCAGAACCTTCTCCAAAAAGAAATTTTCACTTTTGCCGAAGCCTGCCTGTATCTCGATTTAAGCAGCAGTCATCTGTATAAGCTAACAAGCAGTAATACAATTCCGTGCTATTGCCCACAAGGGAAGAAACTCTATTTCCGCCGCTCTGAACTGGATTTATGGTTAACCCGTAGTCGCTCCGCTTCCATTGCGGAAGTGGAACAAAAAGCAGCTGATTATATTAGTACTAAAGGAAGGAGGGTGAAGCGATGAAAAAGTCAAAAAATAGCAGCCTAAGTTTGCGAGAAATGGCGGAAAATCCACAAAATGGATTTGAAAAGGCATTATCCCAACTGCCTTGTATGCGAATGCTCAAAAGTAGCTCTCCCTTGGAAGGGGTTGGGGATACTCCCCTTTCTGATTGGCTCGACAATCAGGATGTGATGCAAATTCTGCATATCAGCCCACGTACATTGCAAACTTTGCGCTCAAACGGCACATTGCCATTTTCACGTATTGGCAATAAACTATTCTATCGCCGTCAGGACATTATAAAAATCCTATCCGACAACTATACAATGCGTAAAATTCGGAATTATGGGAGAGATAAATAAACAGGCGATATTATCCAAAATGCATTATGGCATTGGAATATATGCACATATATTGAGATTGTATTATCCAGATCAAACAGTCCTCTCTCTTTCGGGGAGGACTTGTTCTCCAATCAAAAACCCATTCAATGCCGACAAGCCGACATTGAATATCTTCATTGAGAAAGAGAATATATTGGGCAATGCTTGGGATAAAGAACTCGCTCGGCATTTGGATAGCGAAAACGCTATCC
>CAZSXE010000075.1:0-4265 GCA_964611185.1 uncultured Muribaculaceae bacterium
GCGGAGGAATAAAATTTCTCATAAGTTGTTAATTTGTACATTTAGTTTTATGTACTTTTTTATCATATACTGATAATAATGGTTTTATTTTTATGGGATTGTATCAGTTTTTAAAGAATGACCATATACTTGTATGATAATTACCAAATTTCTTATTGCTTTTTATATCTTTGCGCGTTATGATTTCTATTAATGATTTGAGTGTATGTTTCGGAGGGTTTACCCTCCTTGATGATATAAGTTTCCATATATCTGATGGTGAGCATATTGCCCTTGTGGGGAAGAATGGGGCGGGAAAGTCAACTATTCTGAAGTTGATTATGGGGCTGGAGCATCCTTCGTCAGGTAAGATAATGAAGCCCAATGATATTTCTATAGGGTATCTGCCTCAAATAATGGAGTATTCGAAGGATAAGAGCGTTATCGATGAGACAATGACTGCCTTTTCTGATATTTTTTCTCTTAACGATAGGCTTGATGAGATAAATTCTGAGCTTGCAAAGAGGAAGGATTATGAATCTAAAGGGTATAAAGATTTGATTATAGAGCTGAATGATATTAACGACCACCTTTCTATCATCGGGTCGGATTCTCCTCGTTTAAAGGCAGAAAAAACCCTTATTGGACTTGGCTTTAAGAAAGAGGAGCTTTCGCGCAAGCGCAATACTTTTTCCCAGGGGTGGAATATGCGTATCGAGCTGGCGAAGGTGCTTCTGCACAATCCGCAGGTGATTCTTCTCGATGAGCCGACAAATCACCTTGATATTGAGTCTATTCAGTGGTTAGAGGATTACCTTCATTCATATTCCGGTACCTTGGTTCTCATCTCTCACGATAGGCGTTTTCTTGATTGTGTGACGAGCAGAACAGTGGAGATAATGCTTGGTAAGATATATGATTATAAAGTTCCTTACAGTAAATATAAAGAGCTTCGTCACGAGCGTATAGAGCAGCAAAGAGCTGCTTATGAGAATCAGCAGAGGATGATTGAGAAAAGTGAGGAGTTTATCGAGAGGTTTCGTTATAAGCCGACTAAGTCAAATCAGGTACAGTCTCGTATAAAACAGCTTGAGAAGATTGATAGAATCGAGATTGAGGATGAGGATAATACCGCTTTATGTGTGAAATTTCCCCCTGCTCCCCGTGCCGGTCAGGTGGTGTTTCAGACTAAGGAGCTTGTAGGGGGGTATGGACCTAAGGTGATTTTTTCTGATGCAGATATTACGATTGAAAGGGGGGAGAAGGTGGCTTTTGTGGGGAGAAATGGTGAGGGGAAAAGTACGATGATGAAGCTTATCACGGGTGAGCTTTCTCCTGTTGCCGGTGAGGCGACATTAGGTTATAATGTGGCACTTGGGTATTATGCTCAGAATCAGGAGGATATACTCGATAAAAACGATACGGTGTTTGATACATTGGATAAAATTGCCGTAGGCGATGTGAGATTCAGACTGCGTGATATTTTGGGTGCTTTTCTTTTTAAGGGGGAGGATATTGATAAGAAGGTGGCGGTTCTTAGTGGAGGGGAGCGTTCTCGTCTGGCTATGGCGAAATTGATACTTAAACCGTATAATCTTCTTGCCCTTGATGAGCCGACTAATCACATGGATATTCGTTCGAAGGATGTGCTCAAGCAGGCTCTGATGCGTTATGACGGGACATTGATAATCGTCTCTCACGATAGAGATTTTATGGATGGGTTAGTGGATAAGGTGTATGAATTCAGGGATGGGAGGATTAAGGAGCATCTTGGAGGTATTCAGGAGTTTTTAAGAAGGCGTAAGATAGAGAGCCTTGGGGAATTGGAGATTCCGAGCGAGGGCAAGACTAAAGAGGAGGTTTCTTCGGAGGTTATATTGCCGGAGGCGAAAACTGCGGTATCGTCCTCGGACAATGGGGAAAATAAGCTCTCTTTTGGGGAGCAGAAGGAGCTCAGACGGAGGGAGAGGCAGAGGAGTAATCTTGAAAAGAAGATTGCCCAGATGGAGGGGGAGATTAAGAAAATGGAATCTATGCTTTCGCAGCCTGCTTCTATGACGGATATTGATGCGCTGATGCGCCAATATTTGGAGCTGAAGCGTGATCTCGACAGGAAGATGGATGAGTGGATGGGGATGGAGTAAATTATTTAAAATACGATATGATGGAAGAAAAAATGAATTATCTGTTCGGGATGCATCCGGTGATGGAGGCTATTCTTGCAGGGAAAAAAATTGAAAAAGTGATGTTCAGGCAGGGGATTGACTCTCCGCAGTTCCGGGAGATTCTTGAATTGCTCCAGAGCAAAGGGATTCCTGCCCAGTTTGTCCCTGTCGAAAGGCTTAACAGAGTGTGCAGAGGTAATCATCAGGGAGTTATCGCTTTCTTTTCGCAGATTGATTATGTCCCTCTTGAGGAGATGGTGGAGGGGGCTTTGGCCCATTCTGCCGATCCGATTTTTGTTCTTCTTGACGGAGTGAGTGATGTGCGTAATTTCGGAGCGATTGCACGTAGTGCCGAGTGTGTGGGTGTATCAGGTATTATTCTTCCTGCCAAAGGTGGGGCTGCTATTAATGCTGAGGCTATCAAGGCTTCTGCGGGGGCATTGCTTCGGATTAATACTACTAAGTGTCAAAATCTTCGTGTACCGCTGATCTATCTCAAGAGTATGGGATTTCGTATTGTTGCTTCTACTGAGAAAGCATCTGATACTATTTATGATGTTGATTTAAAAGGGCCTATCGCTATTGTTATGGGGTCAGAGGGGAAAGGCATTTCAGATTCGGTTCTCGGCTTTTGTGATATTCAGGCCCGTATCCCTATGGCAGGCGAGATAGGCTCGCTGAATGTTTCTGTGGCCACGGGGGTGTGTCTTTTTGAGGCGATGAGGCAGAGGAGATAGATATGGATAATTTAATGTTCGCTGCAAAATGGATTTTGGAAATTAATTTTGTGGCAGAGTGAAGATAATGCAATGTCGCAACAAGAAAACGGCTTGAGAGGGAGGTATGGGCGCTGCGAGTGGGCTTTTGATGCGGAAACAATGCACTCGCAACGAAAAATGTGGCTTGGATGGCATTCTGTGGGATGCGAGTATAGTTTGTAGGACTTGAATAGGTAGTTACAACATGAAAATGGCTATGGAGAGAGGTCTGGGCGCTGCGAGTATAGGTGGATTAGATTAGTTGTTTGTTTTTTTTTATATGTAGTATTTTTTCCTTAATTTAGTGGCGAAAGAAAAATCAATTTCAAATTTTAAATAGAAGGATATGAGGGTGCCGATTTATCATGTAAACAGCTTTTCACAAAAAGTAGTTTTTAGAAACGAAGATGATTTTCTATTTGCTATAAACAGATTAGCTATTTGTGCCAAACATACTCTTACAGAGATTTTGGCATTTTGTTTTTTATCTACTCATTTTCATCTTGTCGTTAGGACAAATTTCCTCAATAAATTTATCGAGACTTATAAAAGATCCGTTACGAGGATGCTTAATATTCAATATGGGAGAAATGGTACTTTGCTTAAAATCTATCATAGGCAGCTTATTTCTCAGACAGAACTTATTGCCGGATTGAATTATGTTTTGAAAAATCCGGTTCATCATAATTTATGTGCATATCCATCAAGTTACCCTTATTCAAGTGTCAATTGCTATTTTAAAGAGGAAATTCAAAGGGAGGATTATTTTCATGGAGAAAGGAAAAGGGATATTTGTCTCCCATCAGAATTGGATTTATCTACATATCGTTATTTGTTTGGTACTTTTAAAGCTGATGATTCTTTTAGGGTTATTTCAAATCGGTTTATTGATCCCGAGAGCTTTGTCGATTACAGACATACTTGTACTGCATATTCGACTGTCAGAAATTTTATTTATAACATGAATAAACCATTAAAAGAAGAGTTAGACTTATTCTCCATTGATAGCAGTCCATATCCAAAAAATGAAAATCAAATTTCTCTTGCTTGCAAACTTTCAGATATCGATGTTTGCAATTACATTGATTCTATTGTTTTCTCGAAAAAAATCGGGGAAATAACCTCTGATGATTTGTCTGAATTGTGGAATAAACTGCAGAAACTTGGCGTTGACCGCTATCAATTTGATAGGTGTATTCTGCCTATTGCTTAAAGTTGAATAGATTAATATTATTTGCTTTGATGCAACAAACGTTATAATGATTTCGTTATTATAGTGAATTAAAACCAAAACAAGGTGACAAGAACTGAGTCAATAAATTTTTATAATAGTTATAAAGGGCTTCTTTTTAACACTTCTCTT
>CAZSXE010000076.1:0-3816 GCA_964611185.1 uncultured Muribaculaceae bacterium
AGAACCAGAAAGACGAGTACCATATTCAGAATAACTGCTATTAACCCATTCAATTAGTCAAGATAAGTTTATCCAAGAGCAACATCGAGTATCATCATCATCACGAAACCGGCCATCAAGCCCCATGAGGCTGCGTGAGAGGCGGAGTTACTGAGTTTCATACTTGGGATAAGATCTTCCGCTACGACGAATATCATCGCGCCTGCGGAAAAAGCGAGCAGCCACGGCTGAAGTGTCTCTATTTGCATAGCAAAAAAGTACCCTACAATGGCCGAAACAGGTTCTACCGCCCCGCTCCCCATACCGAGAAGGAAAGCTTTTTTGCTACTGCCCGTCTCCTGCTTCATCGGCAGGGAAACAGCAGCCCCCTCCGGAAAATTTTGTATGCCGATACCCAGGGCGAGGCCCAATGCAGCCACGAAAGCAGCATCTGTGCCGAGCGAAGCCGCTGCTCCGAAAGCAAATCCCACAGAGAGACCCTCCGGAATATTGTGAATCGTCACTGCCAAAAAAAGTTTCATAGATTTTTTCAGAGATGAACGAGGCCCTTCTTCCTGATTGGTCCCCGAATGGAAGTGAGGTACGACTTTGTCAATAAGAACTAAAAATCCCCCTCCGAGGAGGAATCCTATGGCCGCAGGCACAAAACTCCATTTTCCCCACCCCTGAGACATATTCATAGAGGGAATCAGCAGCGACCATACCGCCGCCGCAATCATTATACCCGAAGCAAATCCGAGAAAAACTGAATTAATCTTTTCAGATATCCCTTTTTTAAACAGAAATACCAACGACGCACCGAGAGTAGTCATTACGAAAATGAAGGCGATGCCGAGAATGGCGGATACAGAGTGTGACATAATAAATATATGATTTGAGAAACAAAGATAATAATTATTTATCTGAGATTTGCCACTAAATAAATGTCTGCACCACCAGCCACAGCGATACCACTATCATAACAATAGCGATAATGGTTTTGTACTTGTTTTTATCGACTACGCGCAGGAAGCGGCTGGCGATGAAATTTCCCGCAATCATAGCTACGCCAATGAAGAAGCCGTGGAGAAAGACATTCATATTCATTAAAGCAAGCTTGTTATAAACAATTATCTTGACGATGTGCATTGCTGCGGCAGCAGTGGCTTCTGTGGCAATGTAGGCGACAGGAGTGAGCTCAAGTGTCATAAAAACAGCACTGCTCAGGGGGCCGGAGATGCCAAGAAGACCGTTTATGACTCCGGTAATTCCACCCCCGACGAGAACAGTCCCATTGCCCTTGGGCAATTTAATCTTACCGGTAAGTTTAATTATGGCGAAAGCAATGAGGGCTACGCCCAATACTCTGGTCATCAGCACCTTAGGTGCAATGGCGAATCCTGCTGCTCCCAATGCCGTCAGTGGCGCAGCGGCAAGGAGAAACCACCCTGCTTTTTTCCATTGAATCTCTTTCCACCCGAATGCCATCCTCGATAGATTGCTCATAAGCTGTGCAATAGTAGCGACCGGTACCGCTACTTCCACCCCATAGAAATAGGAAATCACCGGAAGCAGTATCATCCCCCCGCCGAATCCCACGCTACCCGAAAGCGCTCCAGCTACAAAACCGACCAGTATAAGAGTAATCCACATCATCTTTAATGGAAAATTTCGTGCAAATTTATAAATACTCTTGCTGATTCAGCAATATAATAGAAGCCTTTTATTTTATACTTCCGTACCATTAACCTGCGAGTGTAACGCCCTGCGGTAAATGGATGCTTTTTCCTCCATTTTCATCGGATAGGCACGAGAAGACGACGGGGCGCGAAAAAGGGTGACAAGTCTGCTGCCGTAACCAAATTGGACGAAGTCCCCCACCGAAGGAACGCCTACGGAGAACTGCTCTGCGCAAATCTCAGCAGACCTACCCCCTGTGGAGATAATTGTGGTACACGAAGGAATTTTCTGAAGTAGTGCAGAAATATTGGTAATCTTCACTACTTTCAAATCCTTATCCGAAGCAGTCCCTTTCATCCTTTCCACCACTTCTGCTGTGTCATAAATAGCTATCTTCTTCTCTCGTAGAAAAGATTTTATCCTCTCTATATCGAATTTCTTCTCGCCTTCGGCAATAAAATGACTCGCATCCGAGAAATAGATTATCCCGAAAATGCGCCACATATCATTCTGAAAATTAGGATAGAAAAAAGGGATAGACCACCGTTTGGAATCAGGAGGAAAACTGCCAAGCATAAGTATTTCTGCCTCCGGAGGGAGAAATGGCTCAAGGGGGTGATGCTCGCGAGGCGAGGTGGTCATTGTATGTAAGTACTTAATTTTTATTGAAGAGTTCCTTAATGCAACCTATTGAGCCGAGGAGGTTCGTGGCCTCGTAAGGGAGATAGACGGTTTTGTTGTCTTTTCCGCTTACCATTTCTTTTAGGGTGGCAATGTACTTTTCTGCAAGAACATAGGAGGCAGGGTCAGTGCTCGTCTTGGCTACTGCCTGCGCGATAGTTTCTATGGCTTTTGCTTCTGCTTCTGCTTTGAGAATCTTTGCATTGGCTTCACCTTCAGCCTGAAGGATGAGGGTCTGTTTTTCTGCTTCGGCCTTATTTATCTGAGATTCCTTGAGCCCTTCCGACTTAAGAATGGCAGCCTTCTTTTCCCCTTCTGCAGTCAAAATTTCAGCACGACGGTTTCTTTCCGCCTGCATCTGACTTTCCATTGCGTTTCTAACGCTCTCGGGAGGGGTGATATCTTGAAGTTCTACTCTATTGACCTTGACTCCCCATTTGTTCGTTGCATCATCCAAAACACTGCGAAGTTTGGCATTTATGGTGTCTCTCGAAGTAAGACTCTCATCGAGTTCAAGCTCTCCTATGACATTACGAAGAGTGGTCTGAGTGAGTTTTTCAATGGCATTCGGAAGATTGTTAATTTCATAAATGGCTTTAACAGGGTCCATAATCTGAAAATAAAGCAAAGCATTTATTTCCGTCTGAACATTATCTTTAGTGATAACATTCTGCTTGGGGAAATCATAGACCTGCTCGCGTAAATCAATACTTTTTTCTAACACATAACTGACCTGCTGTGCATCACGATTTGAATCGTAATAGACTTTTCTTATGCTGATTTCGTGAGGTTTGTCAATAATCGGCCATATAAGGTTAATACCAGCCGGTAGGGTACGACTATACTTTCCGAGACGCTCTATAACTTTAGTCTCCGATTGTTTCACCACAACAATCCCCGAGAGGACGAATAAAATCACAATCAAGGCAATGATTGATAAAATAATGATTGTTCCTATTGACATAGTTGTTTAGTTTTAAATATTATTAATTGATTTAAGTTTTACAGTTAAAATTATGCTATCTATTTTGGTTACAGTGACCTTATTTCCTTTTTCAATTATAGAACCATCTTCCGAAACCGCTTTCCAGTTATCTCCATCAATCTTTATTCTCCCTTCATCCTTATTCCCGTCAATAGTCTCTGTCACAGTAGCCATCTTACCTATCAAGGCATCAGCATTCGTAAGAATATTTCTATCCTTTTTAGTATAAAACATTTTCAAAAGAACTGGCCTTACGAAAATGAAACACACAGCAGTAACAACCGCAAATACAATTATTTGCCAAGCATACGAAAGATGAAATGCAGACACTATTGATCCACCTATTGCCCCTATCGCAATACATAACAAAGCAAAACCAGGTGTAAATATTTCGATAATAATAAGAATTAAGGCTATGATAGCCCATATTTGCCAAATTTGCATAGTGTTTTAGATTAAAATGATATGCAAAGTTATAAATAAATGAGGTT
>CAZSXE010000077.1:0-3760 GCA_964611185.1 uncultured Muribaculaceae bacterium
TATGGCTGTTTCAAAGCCCGGCTAAACCATCTATAAGTGCTGAGCCGTCACATAAAATGCTTTTAGTCTGAAGTCTGTAAACATTTTAAAACAATTATCAGCTAATGTAACAATAAATATAAAAAAATTTAATTTTGTATTGAAAAAATTAAATCAGGCGATATTATGATAGGTAACAATCTTTGGGGCATTTCTATTCTCGATAAGGCTCTAATTAATCTGGTAAATAGAGGAAGTTGGCTTTACAATACTCCGATTGACACACAGAAGTTACGCAATTCGCTCGAAAAAACACTTGAGTACTATCCCGTTTTCAAAGGGAGGTTGGCAGCAGATAAGGGGAGTATTGCCCTTTGCAATGCTGAAATAGCATACGAAGAGTCCGCGCAAGCGCAATTCAATTGCGATGAAATCGCGAAAGAAATGTACCTTCCTTCATTGCTGAAAGCGAAATATGACATTAAGGGGTTCAAAACAGGGGCTTTTCCGGTGCTGAGTGTGAAGGTGGTTAGGATTACAGGGGGGACAATGGTGAGCGTGGTTATTAATCATGTCTGCGCTGACGGAGCGACTCTCTACCGCTTTATGAAGGACTGGGCAGACATTTTCAACGGGCGGGCGATGACTCCACCTATCTGCTCTCAGGATTTATTTCCGAAACCGCATCACACTAAGGAGGAACTTGCAGCAATATTGACTGAGAGGAAGTGGTATAAAGTGGGGATGACGGATTTGTTTTCGATGATAACTGACAGAGTCAGCAACAATTTTAGTGTGGCGAAGCCAATATTCATTTCAAATGCCTTTCTAAAAGGGATGAGGGCGAGGTTTTCAATCGGAAAGGAGGTAGGGAACAATGCTCTGCTCTGCTCACTGCTGTGCCATAGAATTGCCGGAAGGCGAGAAATGTGTTCTGTCGCTTCGGTGGTAAATCTCAGAGGGAGGGGCATCTATCCGGAGGGATTTGTCGGAAATGCGGTGGCGAATATTACAAGTCCGGAATTTGATATTGATGAAGGTATAGGGGCTACTGCTTCAATTATCGATGCTGATTTGAGGGGCAAAATCTCCGACAGAGAAAGCCTTGAGGAATTTTTCAAACTATACACAGAGGCGATGACTCTTAAACTTCCATTTATCCCTTTTAATCTCGGAGGAACCTCAGGGAAGCATCCTTTCTGCCTGATTGTCAATAACTTCAGCGGATTCGACATATACGGAGTCGATTTCGGAGGCACTGCTCCTTTAAAGGCCTATCCCAACGACTTGCCGGACAATATCAAAATCTGGCCGGGGAGTAGGGATGAGGACGGGGTGTATCTGCTGCTCAGAGGAAAAATTACGAAATCATTTAAAACGGAGGATATAAAATGAAAGATTTACTGAAAATAGCCGAGGAAAATACGGATAGTGCAAACAGGATTATCAAGGATTTGAAAATCGTCGAAACATGGAGGAAGTTTAAGGCTGATGCCAATCCTGTCGGTTCGCTGCGTATGGGGCTAATGATGAAGCATTTAGATATTGATTTTCATATCTACTCAAAAGACTTTTCCATTTCCAACAGCTTCGCTGCAATATCATCTTTTGCCTGCAACAGCCATATCAAGAGGGTTGCATATACGAACCTGATTGATACTGAGGAAAAGTGTCTTGAATGGCATTTGTGGTATGTGGATGATGATTACCGCGAATGGCAGATAGATATGATTCACATTCTAAGGGATTCCCGATACGCCGGCTATTTTGAAAGAATGGCAGACCGAATATGCGCAGTGCTCACTCCGGAGCAGAAAACTGCCATTTTATCTATTAAAAACGATGTCCCTGATGATGTTCACATTATGGGAGTGGAGATTTACAAAGCGGTGATTCGCGATGGAATACGCTCATATAAAGATTTTTCAGAGTGGTATAAAGAGAATAAGGCGGAGGGGATAGTGGAGTGGATGCCTTGAGTAACTACAACGCTCCCCCGATGCCCTTGAATTTATCAACAAATGAGACAATTTTTTGGAATACACTTTGTTTTTTTGTCAGATAATGAGGATTAAGAGGACTCATTTTGGGCAGGATACTATTAAGTTCTGTTCCGTTTGACTTGAATGTGAATCCGAGACCTGCTGTATAGGAATTGCATGAAACATAAGTCCACATTCCTTATCGACTTGACATAGAGGAAGTATTATAATTTGCTTTATCTAGGAAAATTTTGCAGATAAAGCAAATTATAACTATGTTTGCAAAAACATTATAAATATGATTGGCAGAGAGTATGAGCGTGATTTGCTCCTCAATAAAGCAAAATCAGAACTATCTGAATTCTTGGTAGTTTACGGACGCCGTAGGGTCGGTAAGACATTCCTTGTCAGAGAGACTTTCAATTATAGTTTTACATTCCAACATTCCGGATTAGCCAAAACAGGAATGAAAGGACAGTTGGCGGCATTCCGTTCATCGCTCAGTGATGCGGGATACTCGGACTGTCCACAGCTGAGCAATTGGCTTGATGCTTTTAACGCCCTGAAGGTTGTGATTAACAAATCCAGAAAAAAGAAAAAAGTGATTTTTATTGACGAAGTGCCTTGGATGGATACTCCAAAATCCGGATTTGTCCCCCAGCTTGAGTTTTTCTGGAATAATTGGGCCTCCTCCAGAAAGGATATTCTCCTTATAATATGCGGAAGTGCGACTTCGTGGATAATCAATAAGGTGTTCAAGAACAAAGGCGGACTTCATAACCGAGTTACAGAAAAGATTCCCCTAAGGCCATTCAAATTATGTGAATGCGAACTCTATTGTATGAACCGGGGCCTTAAGCTCGGCAGGGAACAAATTGGCCTACTCTATATGGTGCTTGGAGGTGTGGCTTATTATTGGTCTCTACTTGAAAAAGGGCTGAGTGCGGCACAGAATATTGATCACTTGTTTTTTTCTCCTGAAGCGAATCTGTACGGAGAATATGATGAGTTGTATGATTCTTTATTCAAGAATCCTGAGCAATATAAGAAAATTGTAATGGCATTGGGAACAAAAATGTCCGGTCTGACTCGCAATGACCTTATTGAGAATTTCGGCATTGAAAACAACGGTGCTTTGAGCTCCGTTTTGGAGGAATTGGAACAATGTGGTTTTATTCGGATATATAATGCATTCAATAAAAAGAAACGGGGCTCGATATACCAGTTGACAGATTGCTATACTTTGTTCTATTTCAAATTCATAAAGAAGAACAAGTCTCAGGATCATTCTTGGTGGTCGCACAACATCAATTCCCAATCGGTAAGGACTTGGAGCGGACTCGCATTTGAACGACTGTGTTTTTCACATATAGAACAGATTAAACATAAGTTGGGAATATCAGGCATTTCTACCAACACCTGTGCTTGGAGAAGCGCCCGCTACAAATCAGAAAAAGATGGGGTTCAGATTGACCTGATAATTGAAAGAGCAGACAAAGTAATCAATGTATGTGAGATCAAATGGAGTAATAGTGAATACGAAATTACAAAGTCCTACAATACGATTCTTCAGAACAAGTTGAGTACTTTCATCGAAGAGACCAACACTAATTCTCCGGTTCACCTGACGATGATAACTACAAATGGAATAAAGCGCAATAGTTATCAAGATGCTGTTCAATCACAGGTGGCACTTGATGATTTATTCGTATAACTATAAAGGGGACGACACTGCTTGAAGAGTTATCCCCTTATCATTTGTGATTTTACCTATAAGAAACTTTCCGTTAAAAAGCCGC
>CAZSXE010000078.1:0-3442 GCA_964611185.1 uncultured Muribaculaceae bacterium
AGGATAATATTTTTATATATCCCTGTTGCTTTTTTAATTTTCTCGCTCTCTTGGGTGGCTGTTCTTAAGTGGGTACCTGTATATTACACCCCGCTGATGATGGTCAGATCTTTCCAGAATATTGGGGATAAAACTTTTTCTACACACAAAAAATGGGTGCCTATTGATAAAATTTCCTTAAATATGGTTATGGCGGTGATAGCAAGTGAAGATAATAAATTCGATGAACACTTCGGCTTCGATTTTAAGCAGATAGATAAAGCCTTGGACGATCAAAAAAAAGGTAAAAGGCTTCGCGGAGCCAGCACCATATCTCAGCAAACTGCCAAAAATGTTTTTTGTCTCCCCACTCGAAGTTTTGTCAGGAAAGGATTTGAAGCATATTACACTCTACTCATAGAGCTGATATGGGGAAAAGAGAGGATTATGGAGGTATATCTTAATGTCGCTGAGATGGGTAGGGGTATTTACGGAGCTGAATCTGCCGCCGTTATCTTTTTTCATACTCATGCCCGCATATTAAGTAGCAGACAAGCTGCCCTCATTGCCGCCTGCCTCCCGAATCCATTGAAAAGAAAAGCGAATGCTCCATCAAACTATCTCTCGTTACGAGCCTCCTCCATACAGTCCCTGATGAATAAAGTTCCTCGTCCAGAGTGGAAGAAATATTAAACACCACCATTTTGGCTCATTTTTTGATAGCCTTTCCATAGATTTTAATTATAAAATAATGAAAAAAATTTTGATTAGCGTATTTGTAGCAGTTATCGCATTGAGCGCCTGCCATCAAGCAAAAGATTTAGAGAATAGAGAGTGGAAATTGGAATCAATGGGAAATATCCCCCAAGAAATGATAGATGAGGCTGGCTCTTTCACTATTATTTTTAATTCTCAAGATAAAAGGGTGAATGGTAAAGGGGCGTGCAACAGCTTTTTTGCCGGTTACGAACTTGAGTGCTGCAATGAAATAGATGTCGAGATGATGGGTTCGACAAGAGCTATGTGCCCAGGCCTCGAATATGAAGATATGTTTTTTAAAAATCTTGATGAAGCAGATTCGTATAAGATTAAAAAAGACGGCAAACTTTATCTATACGATGATAAAGCCGAAATAGCAGTTTTCAATTAATCCAAATCGTCTCCAAAAGCTACCATTTCGGGATATTTGCCCTGAACTCCTTTGTCCTTGTACCATTGGCGGATACGCTTTAAATCTGCCTGAGGATCGTCTGTGAGCTCTATTTTCTCTCCTCGTCCCACTTCTTTTCTCCCCCAGTCGTAGTACCCTAAATAGACAGGCACATTGGCCGCTCGGGCAATGGTATGGAAGCCTGTTTTCCACCTCGTAGTAGCTTTCCTTGTCCCCTCCGGGGCAATGGCAAGGTGCATATATTCCTTTTCATTGAAAGAGTGAATCACTTGACGCACCAAGGCACTTCCTCCCCCCTTGCGATCTACCGGAATTCCCCCCATCCTGCGGACAATAAATCCGATGGGCCATACAAAAGCCTCTTTTTTCACCAAAACATTTGCAGTTCCCCCTGCAGCATTGTAATATAGCCACGAAATAATCAAGTCCCATATCGAAGTATGAGGAACTCCGAGTATGATGCACTTTTTTTCAGGGCATATCGGCTCCATAATTTTCCAGCCAAAACATTTGGTTAAGAGAAACTTACTGAATGCGCTCATATTTTATTATTGATAGAGGTAGCGTTTAATTTTTAGAGTAGCAGTTTTTTCAAACTGTTCTTCCTGAACCTCCACGATGGAAATCTGCGAAAATTTATTCACCCTCGCATTGACATAGTCGTAAATCTCTTTCTTTATCTGCTCAATTTTCTCATTAACCAGTGTCATAACCTCTTCTTTCTTTGAGTTATACAGAGCAGAGAAACCCTCAAATTCGCGATAATTTTCCATTAGTTCATCTTTAAAAGCAAGAATCTTGCTAATCTTCTCCTGATTAAAATAAATCTTAGCCACTAACTTACCTTTCTTCTCCATCACCAAAGAATCTGCCACCATCCCGTGACTATTAATCACGCTCTCAATGTCCTCAGGGTAGATATTTTCCCCGCTCGGCCCCAGAATCATATTCTTTAACCTTCCTCTTATATATAAGCGACCTTTACTATCCAAGTAGCCCAAATCCTGCGTTTTAAACCACCCATCAGAGGTAAACGCAAGAGCAGTAGCCTCTTCATTTTTATAGTACCCCATCATAATATTCTCGCCTTTGGCAATAATCTCGCCCTCACCGGTGAGAGGATCGGGATTGCTGATTTTCAGCTCCACCCCCGGAGCTGCAGGCCCCGTAGATTGCCACTTCACATTATCTGGAGCGGCACCCGCAAGAAGCGGCGCAGTCTCCGTCAGACCATATCCGATGGAGTAGGGGAATTTGGCTTCAGCCAAGAAGCGTTCCACTTCGCCATCCAATTTGGCTCCGCCAATACCGAAAAATCTCAATCTCCCTCCGAATTTCTCTTTTAGCTTGATCCCTATCGAGCGGTTAATAATTTTCCGACCAATAGTGGTTTTGTAGAGTGCATTAGTAATTTTATTGTTCTGAATCTGTGGCAACACCGAGGAACGGTAAATTTTCTCAATAATCAAAGGTACAGAACATATAGTCGTAGGTCTCACCCTCTTAAGAGCAGCCATTAAAACGGTGGGAGTAGGGGCTTTATCTAAGAAATAGACTGTGGAACCCGAATACATCGGTAAAATAAGTCCGAGGCTACACTCATAAGTATGAGAAAGTGGAAGCAATGAAAGCCATACATCCCAGCTGTAACCCGGCCTTAAGCGACAAGAGGAATATAGCTCTGCGCATAAATTTTTATGACTTAACATAACCCCCTTTGAATTACCTGTGGTACCTGAAGTATAGATAATGGAGGCTAAATCCTCCGTTTCGGGCTCTCTGTCAGCAGCAAATTCTGAATGAGCAGGGGATTTAAGCACATTGAAATGATCCATCTCGATAATCAGCCCCAGCTTTTCGCGACTCTCCTCCGATATTTTCGAGTACATTTTTTTAGAAACAAAAAGCACTTCTGTCTCGGAGTGTTCAATAATGCTTGAAACCTCTTTTTCTGAAAATTCAGGGAGCAACGGAACAGCAACACGCCCGTAAGCCACTGCACAAAAGAAACTTACCGGCCAGTTAGGCATATTTTGAGAGAGAATTCCCACTTTAACCCCAGCCCCGAAGCCGAAACTGCTTAGCAAGGAAGATAATTCTTCGGCCTTATTAGCAAATTGGGAATAAGTATATGAGGCTCCGCCAATAAATGAGAAAGCCTTATTATGAGGGTATTTATCAGATGAAAAATCTAATAATTCCCGTAATGTATCGAATATTTTGAATGTAGCCATAAAAGCACAAATGTATGTATTATCTTTTATAAACTACAAAAATGATGCTACTATTTTT
>CAZSXE010000079.1:0-3234 GCA_964611185.1 uncultured Muribaculaceae bacterium
AGGGGGATTTTCCATATTTTCATCCAACGGGAAAATCGGCCGTATCAGTCTTTTATACGGGAGCTGAGTCAATTCCTGATCAACCCCTCCCCTTGTCTGAGCCATCATCCAATCGCCTCTCATATCATACAGTTCCTCAGTTAGATAACCAAGTTTTACCACTATTATATCAGCTTCTCTCGGTTTTAGACCGAGACGGTCAAAATCTCTTTCATAATGAAATGGAGTACGGATATCTGTAACAATTATTTGGATATTTCCTACCCTTACGACTGCTTGAGAATTTTGGGGGTCATCAATAATTCTTTCAACAACACCATCGATTTCCAAAGGAGGAGCATATCTGTTATCAACCATTGCTCCCGCTTTACCGCTGACTTTTTTCCCTACTCCTGCCTTTTTTGCAGCAGCCACAAGTTCAGGACCGGGAATTGAAGCATATATCAGTCTCTTTCCATCAGGAATATTATTATTGTTCCTAAGCAGCCATTGTAATGTCCAAGTAACATCTCCTGCACCTCCTGCCGTGGGGTTGTCCCCCATATCGCTGATGAAATAGGGACGCTTATCACTTTTAATCGCATTCCCAAACACCTCTTCGAGCGAAGCTGTCGGAGCTACAAATTCAAATTGGTTACGTATCGACCAGAAATGTTCAGCCAAACTCTTGGCTCCATCCATTACATTCTTTTTGTTGTCACCCACCACCATTACCACTGCGTGATTTCTCGGTTCATCAGCCCATGGATATGACATCCAAATCGCAGCATCGGTAATCCCGTCAATATGCTCAATCGGAACAATAGCTTGATATAGGGACTTACCGGGTTCAACTCTTGTAGAGGTCTTCTCTCCGGGCAGAAGTATCGGTACATTTACCCATGCTTTATATTTTGGCTTTCCTGCCCCGTTATGAAGCCTTTCAAGCAAGTTATCAATAGCCCTTTTTCGTGAAATGTATCTATCTTCGTGAGGCGACATCCTATATGCTGTGATAAGATCGACATTTTCAGCCAACCTCTCAGAGACACAACCATGAGGGTCCATCGACGCCGATATAAGCACATCTTTTCCGACTAACTCCCTGATTTTTACGATATAATCTCCTTCGGGATCATCAAGACCTTCCACACTCATTGCTCCGTGAATATCGAGAAAAATACCATCGTAAGGCATATTCTTTTTTAGAAGGCGAAGTGAACGGCTGAGAAGAGAATCATAACATTCCCGTGTGACCATTCCTCCCGGTGTTGCCCAAGCCACCATTGTAGGAATCCACTCTGCTTGATTAATCAAGGTAGTATCTTCCTTAAAAAAAGGATATGATTTTAATATATCCTCTCCGTAACGGGGGCGGAACATATCAAGAGTAGTGCGTGCAGGGGAAAATGTACTGCACTCAACACCTATTCCCACTATCGCCACCTTAGGCGTTTTATTACCTGTATTTTGACATCCTGTCAATAATGACAATGCCGTAAGAGTTAAAAATATGGATATGATATGTTTCATATTAATTATTTGAATAAAATTTCAGGACCTTGTATGAATTTAATATCTTTCGGAATACCTGCATTATTTATAAGATTCAGATCTTTCTGCAATGATTCACTAATCCCACCGTTTTCCTCTCTGAATTGTACTGCAAATTCGTAATTTCCCTCACCTTGAGTAGAAATTATCAAGTTCGCCCAGCTTTCAATAGCCTTTTTGGATTTTTCAAAATCTATCACATATTTTCCGCTCTCATTACGGGCAAACGCACCCTCTTTTTCCATATAATTGAAGCACATCATATTGGCCTTTCCGTGGGACGATGCTGCTCCGAATCTGACTGAGCGAAGGATACCTGCTATATAAGTAACAATGGCATCTTCCATCTTCACATTTGTAATTTCTCCTTTTTCGATAAGTTTATTAACCATGAAAAGTCCTAAAATATCTGCCTTAGCCTCTTCCCAAGAGGTTTTTTCCGTTCCCATAGCCATATCTACAGAACCCTTGCCATTGATAGTTTCCTTCACTCCAAGTCCGTGAGCCACTTCGTGAAAAGTAACATTCCAGAAAAACGCATCGAAATTGAGGTATTGCTGTTGAGATTTATCTATGATAAGGTTCCCTATAGGAAGAAGAATCTTATCAAATTTTGCTTTCATCGAATTTCTCAATTGTAAACGGCGTGTCCCTTTTAAGGCATGAACTCTCTCATCGTTGGGTAGATTTATCGCAATAGTTTTACTACCCGCATTGCAGTCGCCTGCATAAAACACAGCATCATAAACATTTAGATCGGAAGATGTTCCGGGAACGAATGTTTTATATTTGGGATCGCACGGAAGCTGCTGTTGAAGTTCCGGAAGGAATGCCACAAACTTGGCAAGATCTTTACTTCTATTTTCATCTTTTAGAAGGATGTATGCCTCGTATGAGGTTTTGGTCTCTTGAAATTTGTCGTCATAACTCTCAATCGGTCCTACTACAAAATCTATTACACTCTCTTTCATATCCATCCAGGCAAGATCGCTTGCCAAATATTCGTCAGTTTTAAAAGCATCGATTCTCTTCTGAAGATAGCTCTTCAATCCTTCATCCTCCGCAATATCTGCAGCTTTCTGTAATAAAATACATATCTGTGCTATCTCCTCTTTATACTCCTGATGATACCATACTACCTTCAACTTTCCATTTTCATCTCTGCGTAAAACCGAATATCCCGACAATTTAGCCGGATCATTAAATGCGTCAAACTCCTCAAGAGTAATATCTTTCGGATAATACGCACAAACATCAGGCTTCGGGCCATAACCTTCTATAAATGGATTGTTATTATTAAGACGATCCCAAGGGCCATAATTGATTATTGCAAACTCTTTTGCATACTTATCAGTGATTGTATCCAAAGCAGATTTATCACCAAATGTTTGTTTCCAAAACAGATTATCAGCTATTTTACCCACTTCAAAGAATATTTTTACTAATTCTTTTTCATTGTCATTAAGGCCGGTAGCAAGTTCGGAAGTCAGTTCAAATGGAGCAAATTCATTCACCTTAGCCTCCATCGGAGATTTAATCGTACTTTTACAAGATAATAATGATGCCGAAATCATCATAAGAAATAAAATTTTAGAGATAGTTTGTTTCATAAAGCAATATTTGAATAGATTTAACTACAAAAGTAATCTTTTTTCTGATGATTACTTTCCAAAATATCTATTTTTATCTCACCTCGAAAAT
>CAZSXE010000080.1:0-3218 GCA_964611185.1 uncultured Muribaculaceae bacterium
GTCTCCGTTGATGCGATTTGTGGCGATGCTCCCTGATGATACTATTTAATTGCTAATATATTAGCAATTAAATACGCTTTTGGTGCATAAGTGAAAATATATGAGCACTTAATCATTATTATCAGAGTCGATGTACATTATCAAACACAAATGATAATGTGCATGTGTTGTGATTATATCTATCAGAATAAAAATTGCTGGAATATTTCAGCAATTTTAGATAAAAACGCTACTTTTATTTAGCGTTTTTTATTTTAAGGCTATTATAAGTTGATTTACAATCCTTCTGTATTTAACAACCATTTCCAAACAGGTATAATTTGGATTGATATGCCATCGACCTCTATCGTTTTTTCATCATCATAAGTGACGATAATCGCCTTTTCAATATCGAAACTACCTGCGATTTTCACTAATGCCTTGGTCTCTCGCTCAAAAGTTGTACTCTCTGAAAGGCTGAAAGAGGCTTGTACTGCCATCTTTTGAGATGGAAGATAAAAGTCTACTTCGATATTTTTGTTGTAGTAAAACAACTCCTCATTACCGTATCGTTTAATCAAAGCCAAAGCCACGATATTTTCTAATAGCTTGGTCTGCGGATCTGCCAAAAATACATTTAGCAGTCCGTTATCACAGAAATATCGCTTTTGCGATGTCTCTCGATCACTCAGCGAGTCTGTAAAGTTAGGAATGCTAAAAATAAGATAGGCTTCTTTCATATATCCGATATAATCGGCAATAGTGTTTCGAGTCACCTTTGCTCCAGCAGAACTTACAATATGCTGTAACCGACTAAGGGTAGTTGGCTGCATAACACTCTCTGCCAGTTTCCTTGCAAGCAAACGAATGGCATCTGCATTGCGGATCTCATTTCGGGTGATAATATCGCCCAAAAGAATTTTTAAATACAATGAGTTTATCCAACTTCGTTTATCTTTCAGTTCAAAGGTTTCAGCGAATCCTCCGAAACGAAAGTAGTCTTCGAAAAGTTTAACAACAGTAATTCGATCATCCGTATATTGCCATTTTTTGGAGAGCTTAATCTCTTTGTAAGCAAGGTATTCAGATAGAGAAAATGGATAAATCTCCTTAATAATATATCTTCCTCCGAGAGTGGTAGCAATATCCCGACTCAGCATCTTTGCATTGCTTCCGGTAATGTAAACTCTATATTTTGAGTCGGCCAATCGACGGGCAAAATGTTCCCACCCTTCTATATTCTGTATTTCGTCCAGATATATCAATGGCCGCTTATTCTCGTACATTTCTCGATACGACTCAAGAAGCTGATTCAACTCATCTACTTTAATGGATGATATTCGTTCGTCCTCAAAATTGATGTACAAAACATCTTCAATAGTTGCCTTACCGGACTTTATTGCCGATTGAATATGTTGAAACATCAGATATGATTTTCCGGCACGGCGAAGTCCGACAAAAACATAGTTGCAGGACTCTTCCAGAAAGATGGGTCTCTCGATTAATTCAGTCGAAGCAATCTCTTGTTGCTTTTCGTGGATAATGGTTTTAATAATTCGCTTTTCCATAGGCTTGCTCTTTATATACAGCAAAGATAAGCGATATTTGTCAATATACAAAGCATAAAATAAATTATTATGCCTTTTATATTGACAAATATTACTATTCTATATATTCTTCAGATAAAGAATATGTCATATCGTCGAATGTTAGATTTCTATTACCTGCAAACTCTTTGAATAGCTTATAAGAGCTGTACATCTGTCGCGTTGCTTCTCTCTGCGTAGTAGAATGTGTTGACCATTTAAGAAAATAAGGTAGAAAAAGATTATATGTCGTTTTCCGCACCTTTTCAGGCTGCATAACAGATAATATCTTATTCCTTAGCTCTTCAAGAGGTTGTGGATTAAGTTCGTCTTCGCGAATAATTAATAAAAGAATAGATGTTTCCTTTTTGCATCCTTGAGAGAAAATGTAAATGTTTTCATTGTGTGAAATTTAAAAAGTGGTCAAAGATACGACAGTGGTCGTAAAAGTGGTCAATAATTGTAAATATTGTAAAGGATTTAGACCTAATAGAGTGCTCTCTGAGTAGGAAAAATAAAAAAACCGCCTTTTACAGCGGTTTAGAAGTGATCCGCTTGGGGCTCGAACCCAAGACCCCAACATTAAAAGTGTTGTGCTCTACCTACTGAGCTAGCGAATCGTGTTCTTTTCTTTTGAAACGGGCTGCAAAAGTATGTAAAAAGATAATAAAAAGCAAAATTTATTTACTTTTTTTCAAAAAAGGATACCTTTGTAGGGTTATGTCAGATTTCTTAGATAATCTTGAAGAGTTTCTCATATCATTGGAAATTCCTTTCGAAAAGAGTCATATTGCACCGAAGGGGGCTGTAATCTTTTATTATTCTCAGAAAGAAATATCGCTTGTGGCTCTCCCTTTGTCGGTATTTGATTGCGGTAAAGCAGATTTGTTGCCGCTCCATCGCGCCATATACATTTTTGAAGATCGTTGGCGATATTCGCTCGAGGCGATGAAAGCCCATATAATGACAAGCTTGGGACTGTGTGGCAGAATTTTCGCGCGAAATTGCGCCGTGCGCAATATCACAGCAGAGCAGGCATCAGATTTTCTACGCAAAAATCATATTTACGGTAACGCTAAATCGAAGTACCGCTATGGCTTGTTTCGTGTGCGTAGAAGCAGTGCCCTCTCCGAGATGGATGGCGAAAATGGTGAGTTGGTGGCGGTAGCGACTTTTTCCGCTTCGCGCAATATAACAATCGATGTCACAAAAAATAAAAAGGTGTCTTCAAAAATAGAAACGGACAATCGTATTGACGGAAGTCATGACAGCGAATTTACTGGGTCACAACTCGTTAGCTCGTACGAATGGGTCCGGTATGCTTCCATAATGGGTGTTCGTGTAGTCGGCGGAATGGGAAAACTGCTTGGCGCTTTCATTCAGGAAGTTCGTCCCGAAGATATAATGACTTATGCCGATTTGGAGTGGTCAGATGGTGGCGCCTACCGGCAATTGGGATTTATCCCTGCCGGGGAGAGGAGGGAAGTGGTGTTTGCAGTTAATCTTCAAACTATGGAGCGTGTCTCTGTTAAAAAAATCGAGTGCGATAGGAAATACCGAGATGAAATTTGCTTGGCCGATAACCTACTGATAATTCATAATCTCGGAAGCAGCAAGTGGCGGCTTAGTCCTAAGCTCTAAAATATCGTTGCT
>CAZSXE010000081.1:0-3137 GCA_964611185.1 uncultured Muribaculaceae bacterium
TGAGTCAATAAATTTTTATAATAGTTATAAAGGGCTTCTTTTTAACACTTCTCTTAGAATTTTGGGTAATTCTATGGAGGCTGAGGAGGTTACTCAGGATACGATTCTGAAATATCTGCAGTTTGCGGGGGAGATGGTGGTGCAGCAGGAGAGGGCTTGGCTTGTAAAAACTTGTGTCAGAGCATCTATTGATGTATTGCGCAAGCGCAATGTTAAAGAGGCTTTTCTTGAGGAGTATGGCAGGGAGGAGAATCAGGAGCTTATGGAGCAGACGGGGGAGCAGATGTGGGGAGCATTGCGGAGCGAAAACACTTCTGATTTGGTGGAAAGGGTGAAGAGGGGGCTGAAAGAGCTTCCGGATGGGTATAGAAGCGTGCTTTCGATGGTCCTTTTTGAGGGGTATGATTACGAGGAAATAGCTCAGATAATGGGTGTGAAGGAGGCTACGGTGCGATCACAATATATGAGAGGAAAGATTAAATTAGCTGAAATTGTAAAACAGAATAATATTTGATAGTTATGGATAATTTAAAAATGTTTATAGATGAGAATAAGGAACAATTTTCAGAGGAATTGCTTCCAAATGGCGATATGGAGAGATTTTTATCCAAGATGAAAAGAGGTGATATTCATTTTGGAAGAGTGGTGAAGAAACGCCCTGTCAGTTTTATACGCATTGTGGCTTTTCCCATAGCGGCAGTTGCTGTTCTGATGCTTATAATGAATATTTTTGTTAAAGGGTTGGGGGGAGAGGATGAGACTAAGAGGATATATACCGATTATTGCAGAGAAGTGGCGCAGATCTCATCGGAAATTCAGATGATGACAAATGAAAATAATATAAGTGTGGCTGATAGAACTATTGATAATATCACTTTCGAGGCTATCCCTTTCATAGAACAGCTCCCCCCTGAGATGACCCCCAAGCAAAGGGCTAAAGCGGTGAAAGAGTACTATTCTCAGAAGCTCGATGGTGTTAAACGCCTTAAAACTTTAGTCGCCGACTCGGCTGCTGATATGGAATAATTAATTAATAATCAATAAATTATAAGAAAAATGAAAAAAGTAATTTTAATGTTGGTAATGCTTGCTTTTACAGTGGCAGGTTATGCAGGTGATGTTAATAAAAAAGTGAAGGTCTCTTCGTTTAATGGTTTGGATATCTCGTCCTATTTTGAAGTTACCCTCGAAAAAGGTGCTCAAAGTTCGGTGAATATAACGGTAGATGAGGAACTTGAGCCCTATATCATTGCCAAGGTAAACGGAAATGTTCTCTATTTGGGGCTTAGATCGGAGGATATGCCTCGCAAATTGAGAAATAATAATGGTAATCGTACTTTAAAAGCTCATATCACGATGCCGACACTTCGTAAGCTCGATTTATCCGGTGCCACATCCTTTAGTACAAATGACTCTTTTGATGAAAAAGAATTTGAAGGCGATTTTAGTGGTGCTTCCGAGGTTAAAAATCTATCTCTTATGGTTTCCGATGCAGAATTTGACATAAGCGGAGCGTGTGATGTAAATTTGAAAATAGATGCTGATAAATGCGAATTCGATGTAAGCGGTGCTTCAATGCTGAAATTAAACGGAAGTATAGATTATCTTTCAATGGATCTTTCAGGTGCATCAAAATGTACAATGAACGGAGAATCAATAAGTTCAAAATTTGAAGTATCCGGTGCTTCGAGACTCGATGCTGAGGAAATGGCAGTTAAGCAGCTGATGGTAGATGTGTCAGGAGCCTCTTCTACCGATGTTTATGTTACTGAAAGTATAGTATTAGAAGTCTCTGGAGCCTCATCTCTAAAATATAGAGCTGCTGAAGGGGTAAGAGTCACACAAGACGAAGTAAGCAAATTTGCGACAGTCACAAGAAAATGATAGATAGTTTAAGTTTCTTTAAGGCGGCAGTGATGTCGCCTTTTTTGTTATAAAGTGGATAAGCAATATCCGTTACCCTTTATTTATGCAATTCAATAATCTGTTTCAAAAAGGATTGAAATATTTGTTTATGTTTCAGATCCAGCACAATTATGAAAAAAAAGAATTTAATTATATTTGTCAAATAATTGTGCCTCGTTCTGAAAATCTTCCCTCTAAGAAAAAACATAGTTATAATTACTCATAAATTTAACCAAAACGAAGAAAGGTATATAAAAGTAGAATATGATATGTGAAACCTTCAGTAATAAAAGAATAAATTAATATTAAACTTATTATTATGTCAAAAAATAGAATTGCGTTTTTTATTCTTGTTTTTTCTCTCTTTGGTAGTGAAAAAAATACAACCACACCATCATCTATTATTAATTATGGTTCTGCAGTATCAGGAATATCAGAATTATCAAAACAATGGGGGGTATGGTAATGAAGACAAAAACAATTCTTTTATCTCTTTTGATTTGGTTCGTTCTGTTCTTTTTAGGATTTTTTCTTGTTATGTTTCTTCCGGATTATATTAGAGGAGATGAAACCATGCCTCTTTCTAAGGGTATATGGCAATCAATAGGACTCTCAGCCTTGGTATCTATTCTTATGGTATTTGTCGGCAAAGTAAGAATAGGCTTCAAATGGCTAAGAAAGAATAATAAATAATAAAGACTTATTTTCTAAAAATCGGACAGTTCTAAGTAATACATAATTATTAAATATGTCATAAAAATCTTACAATATACTCAGCTGAGGAATATCAAATATTGTTTCAGTAGTTAAAAAATAGTAAATTTGTATCAACTTTAATTTTAATTTTTATTATGAAAAAATCTATCATCTACTTTTTTTTATTATTTGCCATTTTATTGGTTACAGGGTGTTCAAAATATGATAACACCAAAATAATTACTATTGCTTCTAAGAAAGTGGTAGTAGAGAATATTCACGGTGAACAGGTGAATATGTATCTTTATAAAGAAAATGATTCAGATACTAAATGGAGCATTTATTCTTCTTATATTGGAAATTTTGAGTATGAGTCAGGGTATGAATACATTATCAAAGTGGGGGTTGTGTCTCCTGATTTGGATCTTATGGATGATGAAGGGTATAGCGATTTATTGAAAATTATCAGCAAAATCAAAAAGGAGTCCGAGAATCTTCCATCTGATACATTGATTTCTGACCGTTGAGGTATAGTA
>CAZSXE010000082.1:0-2771 GCA_964611185.1 uncultured Muribaculaceae bacterium
TGAACCCGATCAAAAGAGAATTGACGAAAAGGTTAACGCTATAAAGGAAGAACTTGCAAAAAAAGAAAAAGAAACAAATGACAATATCCACAATCTGCTTAATGAAAAAGACAAAAGAATAGCAGATCTCGAAAATATCGTTAAAGATAAGTGTGAAATAATAAGACTGCAGTCGGACAAAATCATTTATCTTTCCAAAAAAATCGATGAAAATAATGGATAGTGTCGCGCTTGTACCACTTATTGGTATATTTTTACAATTAATCGATATTACATGTATCTACCTTTGTCCCCGAGTTAATTCTAATAGTTCTTTCAATCTGTACACAATCTCAATCAAAACATTTAGTTGTAAAAAAAAACATCAATTTCTTCGATTGATGTTTTTTTTATCTGTTTTTGTGATAAATTAGAAATTATTATATCTTTGCACTCCCTTTCTTTAACGAAAGTAAAATGGTGGGTGTAGCTCAGTTGGTTAGAGCACTAGTTTGTGGCACTAGGGGTCGTGGGTTCGAATCCCATCTCCCACCCCAAAGCGGTGGTCGAAATTTCGATCTCCGCTTTTTTATAATTTTACCTTTATGTATAATTCCAATTACTCTCAGCGAAATCCGGCAATTGATATTTTCAGAGCACTTATTATGTTTCTGATGATATTTGTAAACGATTTGTGGAACATATCATACCCCAAGTGGATGGGGCATGCGGGGCTTAACGAAGATATGCTCGGTCTCTCAGATATAGTCTTCCCCTGTTTTTTATTTGCCGTAGGACTTTCAATCCCCTACGCCCTTGAGAACTCTTTCAAAAAAGGAAATGACGGCGTGAAACTCGCAGGTCATATTCTGACAAGAACCCTTGCGCTACTCGTGATGGGGGTATTTTTGGTTAATCTTGAAGGCGGTGTCTCCTCGGAGATGGGAATAGGAAGACATCTTTATGTTTTTCTTCTACTATCAGGTTTCTTTCTTCTTTGGAATCAATATCCGAAAACCGATCAACATTTTCGAAAAATTTTCTATAAAATACTGAAGATTGCCGGTGCCATTATGCTGATTATTCTCGCAATTATTTTTATAGATAAAGGGGGCTACCATCTGAGACCAAAATGGTGGGGAATACTCGGACTTATCGGATGGACATATCTTGTATGTGCATTTATTTATTTCTTCACACGAGACCGTTTAAAATACATAGTTCCGATTTTTTTCATATTTATTACATGGTGCATGCTCAAATGCAATCTCATATCCACCGGAAATCCAATTCTCCACCTTCAGGAGGGGAACGCTCTCGATGCTTTCGCAGGGATATTTCATATTGACACAGGGGCACATTGTGCATTGACCATGGGTGGTATTATTACATCTGTGCTTGATATGAAATTGCGCTCGCGCAGCAATAGGAAGAGGATTCTTATTGCCCTCGGGCTGATTTGCGGTCTTATTGCCCTCGGGCTGATTTCAAATCATTTTTGGATTATTTCCAAATTGCAGGCGACTGCGCCATGGGTATTTTACAGCTGTGCAATATCTGTGGCACTCTACTCATTTCTTGTGTTTATCTGCTCCATCGGGGGAGAAAAATGGTTTTCACCTATCAAACCCGCCGGAACTGCCACTCTCACTTGCTATCTGATGCCTTACATTTTATACGCTATCCTCGCAATAACAGCTATCGGAACGACACGACCACAGTGGTGCTCATCAGGAATTCTCGGAGTGCTTTCTTGCATTGTTTTTTCTTTTCTGTGCGTAGGTCTTACATATCTTCTTGGAAAAGTAAATATTAAACTTAAAATATAGCACATTTTTTGTATCTTTGTTGTGAACAAACAATTATAATTATGAATCCGTTTTTTGCATTTTACGATCGCTCTTACGGCTATTCAAGGGCAATCATTACACTTGTTGCTGGTCTGCTACTTGTCAGCTGGCCAGATGCCATAGCCAAAACCATAGTAATCATCCTCGGCTCATTCATAGCCGCAGTCGGAATCGTATCTCTCGTCCTTTCATTCCTGGGAAAATGGAAAAAAGAAGAAGCATCACTAATATCAATGAATGCCATCGTGGATATAGTGCTGGGAATCGTCATCATAATATTCAACCAGTTTTTTGCAAGCATAATTATGTACCTTTTCGGCATTTTGCTATTAATATTCGGATTAAGCGAGATCATCAGTCTTCTTCAGACCCTAAGGACGGCAAAAGTAAACTGGAGTCTCTTTATCGGGCCGGCCATCACCACTATATGCGGTATAATTGTGTTTTTCAACCCTTTCAAAACTCTACAGTGGCTATTCGTGTTTTTCGGAATATCACTACTAATATATTCGATCAGCGAATTCATCGCCACATATAAAGTCCGTAAGGCCTTAAAAGACCTCAAACCGGAAAAAAATCCTATTATCGAAGATACGACGGCTGAAGAGGTAAAGTAAGTCATATCATATATTCATTTTTTATATTTCAGTGGACTCATTCAAGGCACTTCTGCTTGGCTTAGCTATGACTTATCGTCCAAGTCACTGCAGCTAAACCATGAAATCGGCCTTAGAGGCACTTTAAGATGGTTTAGCCACGCTTAAACCGCCCAATCTCTGTCGCTAAACCATTAAATCGGCCTCAGAGACACTTTTAGATGGTTTAGCCATGGTAAAACTGCCATAATCAAATCGCTAAACCATGAAATCGGCCTCAGAGGCACTTCCAGATGGTTTAGCCATACTTAAACTGCCATAATTACTCCTCTAAACCATCAAATCG
>CAZSXE010000083.1:0-2742 GCA_964611185.1 uncultured Muribaculaceae bacterium
TAATAATAGGAATAATCAATACCTTTCATAAATATCTCTCGGTCATTGATTTTGTCGGTCAATGCATTCTTTATGAGTTGTTTAATATTCGTTCCGTCGCTTGGGCTTTTTTGCATGGCATTCAGATATTCATTTTTGTTTATACGACTCCAATCCACACATTTTTTCAATGAGCGTTTCAGAATCATATCTAACCATATTCTTGTGCTGCGCCCGTTTCCTTCCATAAATGGGTGCGCCACATTCATCTCGATGTATTTGTCAATTATCTCGTCAAATGTAGTTTCCGGCATCTGCTCTATGGTTTTCAAAGTGGTATTGAAATACTGACAAGGAGCGAAAGTAAACCCGCCTTTGCTGATGTTTTTGGTTCTGATTTGTCCAGCAAAATCGTAGAGACCGCCAAAGAGATAAGCATGAATCTGCTGCAAACACTTGATAGAACCGGCTTCAAGGCTGTTAAGCAGTCCGCTTTCGAACAAGGTGTATGCCTTTTTCTTGCTTTGACCATCGATGGTATTATCGCTATACAAAAACCAGTCGAGAAATTTCATTGACTTGGTATTTGGAAAGTTCTTAGCCAACTCAATGACTCCGTCGCTATCAAGGGTGTCTGAAAGACGTTTTTTTCCATCCGGGGCGAGGAATTTTAAACCGTGAGTGGCACTCACAAGTTGATTGTTCTCCAATTTCAGTTTATGTTTCAGCCATCGCCAATAATTTCCAGATTTGGTATAATCCGTTTGCTCGTTCAGGATAGCAACGACATCTATTACATTGAACCACCATTTTGAACTTTCATCATCCCAAACGGCACGAACTTCTTTGTCTTCAAAAAAACGAATGGAAATTTTGTTTGTCATTTATACAATCTATTTAAAGGATAATAACTTTTCTATATAGTAGAGGAATGCTTGCTCTTCTAACTTTCGACATAAAATAATCTTGATTCATTAGTAATAAATGGTATAAATATCTACTATCCAAATATTTATTACCATAGATACAAAGAAAATCATCCGCAGCCCAGAAATCGACTTCACTATATCCTATATTTCCAGCAGCACCACCACCAATAATAAAAGCAGAAATTGCCTTCTGTGTAAGCCATATTGTTTCGTCTTTTACAACAGCCTGAACCTTACCATCTTCATTGGGAATATTGTAAAGAATAAATTGTATCTCTTTAGCCATATACAACATAATTGTATGCAAATATAACTAAAAGAAATAGATATATCTAATCCTATCCTAAATACCATCTATGCTCCAGCATACATAAGCAAAGCAGGTGTGCGGCCTCTCTTTTTTAGATAGAGAGCCTGTTGATAGAGGCTACTAATGGCCGATCTTCATTTTGCCCTCTGAATAGATCGTATCTACCACTTTCTTTGAATCTTATAGCAAGCTCTATAGCCTCTTTGGGTGTTTTGACACGGAAAATCTCTGCCATAAACAATTTTGGAGCTTATTTTTTAAGAAATTCATGGGCAGGTATCATCTTAACCGTCATACCGTCCTTTTCAAATATGTCGCTCTGGTTAAGCGTTATGATACTGCCTTCTTTCAATCCAAGATTTTGCATAGCTTCCAATAGCCCGTTATACTCACGATCAAAGTTTTCATCGTTTACGGTTAAGCATACTTGTACAGCCTCTTTTACTGCATTCTTTTCCATCGCTACGAAATCACATTCGCCACGATCTTTATAGTAGAATACATGCTTGTATTTTCGACGAAGATGTAAAAATATAAGATTCTCTAAACGCCTTCCCATGTTGTCGCTTGTTGACACAGAGTTTTCCGTATAAAGCCCCATATCCATTACATAAACTTTCTTCGGGTTACGTGCCTGTACTTTCAGCGAAGGGCTGAATATATGTATAAATTCAAGTAGATAGGCATCTTTCAGGAACGAGAAGTATTCCAAAAATGTAGCGGGAGACTTGATGTCAAACATACTCACCAATTTATTTGCAGAAACAAGATTTCCTACATTGGTTATCAGGTATGCGGTTAGCTGACGAAGTGATGCTATATCTCGTATAGAATGCCTTACGGCTATATCCCTCAACAATATATCGTCTGCAAGCGTATTTAGTATGGCAGGAATTCCGCTTTTTATGTACTCGGGTATTCCTCCAGCTTTTAAATAATCCGTAACTGCTGATTCTCCATTTTCAAGTTCTTTAAATCGTATAAACTCAGAATAGGAAAATGGAAACAATTCCATTGACAGATGCCTCCCTGTTAGATGCGTACCTAATTCAACACTGAGCATAGAAGCATTAGAACCCGTTATAAATACTTTATAGCCTTCTCGCAAAAGTTGATTGATATATTTTTCCCAACCTTCAATAATTTGAATTTCGTCAAAGAACAACACTCTTGTTGCTCTTTTTTCGATTTCTCTATGTAGGCGGGTAAAATCCCCCGTTTCAAAGTTAGACAGCCGTATATCGTCAAAATTAAGGTAGATCGCATCCTGATAATCCCGACGAAGTAATTGCAATAACAATGTACTTTTTCCGCATCGACGTATGCCTGTTATGATTGTAACAAATGAATCTGCTATCGGTATTTCCACCAAAGCATCACGTATAAAGCCAGAATCCTGCATCAAAAAGGTTTCTCTTTGCGCATCTATTACTACTGCTATTTCTTCTTGTCGTATCATACTATCATTTCTAATTCATCACAAAGATAGCAATTCTTTTGATACAATAAAAAATATCTTTCATT
>CAZSXE010000084.1:0-2585 GCA_964611185.1 uncultured Muribaculaceae bacterium
CTTCCACAAACCATTGTCTAAACAGTGTTTCTGCCATTTTCTCTAAAGTGGCGTTCTGGCGGTTGAGAAGGTCTATCTTATCGTCAAGAGAAGATAAAACGGCAGCTATGCGGTGCTGCGTGGGAAGGGGAGGAAGAAGAATAGGGAAATTTATAATATGAGATTTATCTCCTCTTGGCATTTTACAGCCTTTTGAACCCAACATTACATAATCAAAGAAATCGTCTTGGCATAATAAATAATAGAGATACTTATTATCTAACTCATTATTTTTTTGAGTAAAACACAACACATCGTTAGAACAACCTCCATTGCGATTAGCAAACCAAATCTTTTTGAAATAAGGTCGGATATTTGAGATTAAAATATTGTTCGTTTCATACTTGGTGATAGTTCCTACTTCCGGTTTATTTGAAGCAATAGTAATTCCGCCTTTATCAGGAAGCATATTCTCTGTTGAAATATAATTTTCAACAGCAATGCTGTTTACTGATATTTTATTAGTTATTATTTCCGCAACCTCTCCCAACTTATATTCTTTCCACTCGCTATTCATCATCTCCTCCTTCTTCCATAAAATTATCGTATTGAGACTTGGCAGCGGCAATGGATTTTTCCAATTGCCGTTGCAGAACGGCTTTAGAGGGCAGTTCGGTCATATATTGAGCCACCTTTATCCCGCTTTTGTCAAGTTGCAAAAGTTCAATCTGTTCTTTACTGCCTTCGGTACAAAGCAATAAACCAAGAGGCGATTGTTCATCGTCCTGCTTCTCGTATTTCTCCAACCAACGCAGGTACAGTTCCATCTGTCCCTTATATTGAGCCTTGAATCGTCCTATTTTCAAATCAATGGCTATAAGGCGGTGCAACTTGCGGTGGTAAAACAATAAATCAAGATAAAAGTCTTCGCCGTCAATGATCATACGTTTTTGTCTTTCAACAAAAGTAAAGCCTGCACCAAGCTCCATAATAAACTGTTCAAGATGTACAAGCAAACTATCTTCCAAAGATTTTTCGTTGTACATTCCTGTTAATCCAGTAAATTCTAAGAAATATGGACTTTTGAACACCAGGTCTGGCGAAAGACTGTTATTTTCTCTTAATTCGGTAAGTTCTTTCTTAATAAATTCTTCGGGCTTTCCACTTATTGCAGTTCGTTCATACAACATTCCGTCAATTTTGCTTTGCAAGGTGCGTTTGCTCCATCGTTCAGCTGCTGCCATAGTTAGATAAAATTCTCTTTGCAATTCATCTTTTAATGGCATAACTATCACAAAATGAGACCAGGACAATTGTCGCGCCAGCGGTGCGACAATCTGTAAAGCGGGGAATAATTGTGCAAATTGCACCATTCTTCGGATGCTTTTTTCATCAAATCCCTTTTCTCCGTACTCGTCTTTTAATTGAGCTGAAATAGTTGCGACTATTTGCTTTCCATACTCAGCGCGTTGGTTACCAAGTATATCACGATTGATACGCTCGCCGATATGCCAATACATCAGCGTAATTTCGGAATTTACTGCAACAGACACATGACTTCTCGCTTGCTCAATATATTGCTTCAAATCCTGAATCAGCGAATTTGAAACTGTTACATTGTTTTCGTTTGATTTATTTCCTTTCCACTCGCTCATAATCTTATTTTTTACAGAAAAAATCTATTGCCAAATCTACCAATAGAGAAATTCCCATAATTCCACTCTTTGCATCTTTATTCTCGGTACTTACCTTGACTACGGTAGTCAGAAAATCATTAGCCAAGTGGAGCATCTTGTTGAGTGGTTTATCGTTGGGCTTATTGTTTAGAGCAGCGTCAATGCCTTGAAATACTGTAATTGCGGCATTCGCTTTATCGTAATCTTCATTCTCAGGGTCTATTGCTTGCGCAACCTTAACCGCATATTTAGATACACTCAACAGGTCAGCAACCTTTAACTCTCCCTTTTCCTCTTGCAAAAGCACTTGTCCTTGCGTAAACGGATGTTTGGGCTCAAACAACATCTGCGTTGCATAGGTGTAGTGCGTTTGGTAATAATTCAACCGACTTATCTGACAATCTATAGCCTTTAGACAACCCACCACATTTAATTTTACCTCATAGTCTGTTGGTGTCAGAAATGGAGAAAATGTTGGTTGTGGTAAGTCATGAGATACAAATTCATCGGTGATTTTACCTCTGATTTCTATGAGGTTTAATGGGAATAGATTCTGATAATAAGATATTGAACGAAACATCATATCTCTATTTTCAGCACTATATGCTATCCATAGTGAAGATTTGCAAATCTCAAGATTCAGCAAATCCTGCGATTGCTTCATTGCTTCTTGTTGTCTAAGTATATCCATAGCATCCATAATTATTCCTCAGTTTTAGGTAATTTCTTTGTGCTCTTCTCCAAAGCCTTTTCCTCTTTTGCCACACGGCGTTCAACCTTTTTTATATCTTCGGATGCCGGCAGATTTTCTGGACGAATACCTCGTTTTCCCAACATATCCCTTACGCTCAGGTTATTTTGGATGTGTTCGCCCGTAATAGGACTTTCGCCCATAAGATTCTTTTGCTCAACATTGTAGTTGGTCATCTC
>CAZSXE010000085.1:0-2162 GCA_964611185.1 uncultured Muribaculaceae bacterium
GGTACTGCAACCCAAACAGACAAAGCTTTGATTGTTGTTTTGAACCCAACAAGAGCCGAATCTGTATTTGATGCAGGTGGTAACCAAAGGGTAGCTGGCACAGAAGATATTTCAGTTCCTGCCGATTGGGCTGGCGAAAGCGTTGAAGTATTCCTGGGCTTCATTACCGCAGACGGTAAAGATGTTGCAAACAGTGTGTATTTGGGTTCTGTGACTGTTGCCTAAGCGTTGGCAAATGGTTTTCTTGCGAGAGCCGCCCTCAAAAGGGGCGGTTTTTTTATTCTTCAGCTCTCAAATTCTGAAATTTAGCGTATCTTTGTGAGAGATTTATATTTGTTTATTAAATAAGACATAAATATCTGATATACAAGATTATATATTTTATTTTTATCTCCTTTTTATTTGTGTCATATTTGCAACATGCGTGTATATATTGCTGAATATCAATACATATTACATTTGAGGAGGTAAATCGGCACAAATATAAGATCCTAGCTCTTCCTTAAATTCTTTAGCTGTTCGTTGTACAGCCTCATAATTGATGATTTTTGCTTTTTTATCGGTAACATCAGTTGCTGGATAATGTAATCCAAGAACCATAAACATTCCGCTTACGGCTCCACATACTTCGCGCAACCGCCCCATGCCTCCACCAAACGAAGAGGTGAGTTTCGCCGCAGTCTCGCGATCTAGATCATATAAATCGGCGTAGGCCATAAATACAGATTGAGAACAATTATATCCATTCTCGAAAAGATGAAGAGCCAATTTAGCCCGATCTTCTATTAGTTTATTTTGTTGGTTTGTCATTTCTATGCGTTTCAATAGCATTTAATAAAAATTCAGGCGGAGGACAGGGTTTCCAGTCATTTAAACCGACAAATGCAAGTTCAGTTTCAGCCTCGTTAATAAGTTCATTTTCTTCATTGAAAAGTTTGTAAGTAAACCAGATACGAACTCCTTTAATTGCTTTTAGCGTTGTCTTGACAGTAAGCAACTCATCATACTTCGTAGTCTTTACAAATCGAAATTTCATGCTGATAACAGGACACATGACCCCTGAATCTTCTATTGATTGATAAGGGACTCCAATATGACGAAAAAGTTCCCAACGAGCCTTTTCATAGTATTTGGCGTAATTAGAGTGATGTACCGTCCCCATTCTGTCTGTGTCTGGGTAAGCCACTCTAAATTTTTGTTCATAATTAATCATAGTTTATTTCCAGTATAACGATATTCTTTTTTCTGATTTATAACAGCATAAGCCAGTTGTTTGAAAGCTGAATCGATGTTCGGGTCATCAAATATATCGGTTAGATTTCCTTTGTCACAATCCCAGCAAATTAATTCATTAATCGGGATGTGCGTCAAAACGGCAAGATCGAAAATCTCGGATAGTTTTTGGGCTCCTCCTTGTCCAAAGATAAAATATTTTTCTTCCGGATGTTTGGTCGGTGTAAACCAAGACATATTCTCAACAATGCCTAAGATAGGAATTCCGATATGTTCATCGTTCAACATACCGATAGCTTTTTGCACATCTGCAAGTGCCATTTGTTGTGGTGTGGTAACAACTATTGCGCCCGAAATATAAAAATTTTGGAGGAGTGTTATAAGCACATCCCCTGTTCCGGGAGGAGTGTCGATGATTAAATAATCAAGTTGCCCCCATTCTGTCTCAGTTAAAAGCTGCTTAAGGGCGTTGGTTACCATAGGACCTCTCCATACAACTGCTTGTTTTTCGTCAAAGAAAAATCCGATGGACATAATTTTAAGGCCGAGTCGAATGAATGGTTCCATTAAATGTTTACCATTTTTCTCTATTAATGTGGGTCTGGCCTCATCTTTAATTTTGAATAATGTAGGAATGGACGGGCCGAAAATATCTGCATCTAAAAGGCCAACAGAATAGCCTTTACGGGCGAGTGTAAGAGCAAGACCTGATGCAACGGTAGATTTGCCAACTCCGCCTTTCCCGGATGTTACCATGATGATCTTTTTTACATCCGGCAATTTTGTTTTGACAATTTGATGTTGATTGTTCATATTCTATCTATATGATTAAACTGAAATAATTTTTGAATAAACATTTCTAATTAGTTTGCTAATATCCGAATCAGGGGCATAATCGGTAATAGACTGACAATTGACCATAGCTTCGA
>CAZSXE010000086.1:0-1843 GCA_964611185.1 uncultured Muribaculaceae bacterium
CCGAGTTCTTTGGCATATTCCACGCCACCCTGAGCCATATAACGAAGGATAGTTTGGTTAGCATATTTACGTGCTCCGCTGGAAACCTGGAGGATAACAGGTGATTTGGATTCAACACAAGCCTGAATGATAGCCTGCATCTGTTCCATATTGTTAAAATTAAAGGCGGGAATCGCATATCCCCCTTTTACTGCTTTGGCAAATAACTCACGTGAGTTAACCAAGCCTAAATCTTTGAAAGATGTCATAATATTATAAATTAAATGAGATATAAATCAAAAAACGCTCGTACAGTATGCAAAAATCGTACAAAATTAAGTAATTTTGCCGACATATAAGAAAAAACAAAATGAGACCATATTTTTTACAAGAGAACAATTGGGACGATGTCCGCAATGAAGATTACAAAGTCGCACTTCTACCCATTGGGGCCACTGAAGCCCACAATTATCACCTGCCTTATGGCACAGACACCATAATGGCACAGAAAGTAGCTCTCGACGCAGCTAAATACGCATGGGATAAAGGGGTAAAATCTGTAGTCCTCCCCCCTATATGGTATGGAGTGAATAACGGTCAGATGGATGTTAAGCTTTGTATGCATCTTAATCCGTCCACACATAAAATAATAATAAAAGATATACTCACAGTACTCAATCACCAAGGAATAAAGCGATTCATCATTATAAACGGCCACGGTGGCAATGAACTGAAATATATCATCAGAGAACTTTCGCTCGAATTTCCAGAGGTACTTATGACTTATGTCAATTGGTATGCTGCCAAAAAAGATACCGACTACTTTAAGAACCCGGGTGACCACGCAGGAGAGCTCGAAACTTCCTGCATGCTTTCATACAGACCCGATATTGTTCTTCCTTTGGAGAAAGCCGGAGAGGGGAAAGCACACGCGATAAAAATCAAAGGGATTAAGGAAAAATGGGCGTGGGTGCCCCGCAAATGGCCTCTAACCACAGAAGATACAGGAGTTGGCTGCCCATACGGAGCAGATGCTGAAAAGGGGAAGAAATTCACAGATGACTGCATCGAAGAAGTTGGAAAATTCATTGTCGAATTCGGCTCTCTCGAAAACGAAGCAGATATGTATGAAAAATAATAAGGTTATAATTTTTTCCGCCCCGTCAGGCTCAGGAAAGAGCACTGTGGTAAATCATCTCCTCAAGAAATTTCCATCACTTGAGTTCTCCATCTCGGCTACTTCCCGCAGCCCGAGGGGCAATGAACAAAACGGCAAGGAATATTTCTTCTTTTCTCCCGAAGAATTCAGAACACTGATAGATCAAAACGCCTTCGTCGAATATGAAGAGGTTTACTCAGGCTCTCTCTACGGCACTCTGCGTTCAGAAGTGGAACGAATTTGGGCAAAAGGGCACACAATTGTTTTTGATATCGATGTTAAAGGGGGAGTTAATCTAAAAAAGCTATTTAAAGAATCTGCCCTTGCAATTTTCATTAAAGCACCATCGATAGAGTCCCTTCGCGAAAGATTAATCCACCGCGGCACCGACTCGGACGAAGCCATTGAAAAAAGGGTTTTCAAAGCGATGGAAGAGCTTGAATACGAAAAACAATTTGATAAAGTGATAATAAACGATATACTTGAACATACTCTGACAGAGGCAGATATTATTGTTGAAGAATTTATCTCCTGAAATATGATTTGTGCCATTTATTCCGGTTCGTTTAATCCGCTCCACTATGGACATACTAACATCGCCCGCTATATTATTGAGAAGTGCGATGTGGATCAGGTAAGATTTGTCCTTTCCCCCCAAAACCCACTGAAAGAAGCCTCTACCCTCGCTATGGCAGATGAAAGACT
>CAZSXE010000087.1:0-1684 GCA_964611185.1 uncultured Muribaculaceae bacterium
ACAAATATAAGTAGGAGTTCCTTTGTACTATTTTAGTGCGAAACTCAACATATTTTGTTTATCTTTGCATCAAAACAGTACATATATGACAATAAGAACTTGGATTAAAAACAGAGAGATAGAAGGTAAGCCTACTTTTTCAGTTCGAGAAATAAAAGAGGCTTTCCCTAATATGGTTTATTCAAATATGTCATCAGAATTAAATAGGCTATCAAAACAGCTAATAATAACAGCTGTTTATAAATCTTTTTATTCTGTAGTTCCTATTCAGTATATTTCACGAAGAGTTGTTCCTCCTTTGTATTACATAGACCAATTAATGGCATATTTAGGAAAACCTTATTATATTAGTTTACTTAGTGCAGCAGAACTTCATGGGGCAGCTCATCAGCGACCACAACGATTTTCTGTAACAACAATATATCCTAAAGCAACAACTTCCAAACAAAAAAATAATATACTTGTATGGAATTATAAAAGGCTAATACCACAAGAGCTATTATACAGAAAAAATTCAGAGACAGGAATCGTAAAATTTTCATCTCCAGAGCTAACGGCAGTGGATTTAATTCAATATGAAAATCAGGTTGGAGGTTTATCGGTAGTTGCCACTGTCTTAGAAGAACTCTTAGAAAGTACAGACTTTAAAAGAAATTTCAAAACATTACTTTCTGTAACGACTATTCCTACTTTACAAAGACTAGGATATATTATTGATGAAGTGTTAGAAGAAAATCAGCAGGCTGATATTCTTTTTAATCTTCTTATGGAATATACTCAAAGATTAAAATATGTAGCTTTGAAAACTAATCTTAAAACTGATGAATGTCCTAAAAATAACAGATGGAAAATAATAATTAATCAATCCATTGAGATAGACGAATTATGATTGATAGAGCCTCAATACAAGAGTGGAGTATTCAAGTTGCATGGAAAGAAAATGTACAAGTAGAGCAAGATTTACTTATTTCACGAACTTTAGTTGCTATTTTTAGTGATGAATTTTTAGCAAGTCAATTAGCTTTTAGGGGTGGTACTGCTTTACATAAGCTCTATATGTCTCCACAACCTAGATACAGTGAGGATATAGACCTCGTTCAAATAAACGCAGGTCCTATCAAACCTATCATGTTTCGTCTTGGTGAAGTCTTAAATTTTATGCCAGATAGAGTTACTAAGCAAAAACGCTATAATAATACAATGCTCTTTCGTATGGAGTCAGAGATCCCTCCTGTGATGCCTATAAAATTAAAAGTAGAAATAAATTGCTTTGAACATTTCAATGAAATGGGACTTATAAAAGTTCCTTTTTCCGTGAATAACCAATGGTTTAAAGGCTCTTGTGAGATAACGACATATAATTTTTCTGAACTTATTGGAACTAAAATGCGTGCTCTTTATCAACGAAAGAAAGGACGTGATTTATTTGATCTATATGTAGCACTTAAAAACACTGATTTAAATATAGATGATGTAATTCGTTGCTATCGTAAGTATATGGAGTTTGTAGTAGCTCAGCCGCCTACGCATAAACAGTTTATTCTAAACATGGAAGAAAAGATGCAAGATCCAGATTTTATAGAAGATTCACAACTACTACTTAGACCAGAAATATTATTTAATCCAAATGAAGCCTATAAGTTTGTAAAAGAAAATCTCATTGATAAATTATTAGACTAAAAAA
>CAZSXE010000088.1:0-1633 GCA_964611185.1 uncultured Muribaculaceae bacterium
ATAAGCCGCTCTTACTCCCGCACCCTTGAGAATTTCAGAAGAAGATGATGCTGCCGGATGTGCTTTAATGTCATGTCTTTATGAAAGTTTACAACCTCATATTCAGACTCGTTGTACTCAGGCAATAGTACAGCTATGTCTGCTAAAAGTTAAATTTTAGTTTACCCCCCGCATTGTAATTCCATTTATCTTTATTTTCATCTTTTTTATACTCTGCACCAATGCCTAATTGTGAGCCTCCGCCCAGATTCAGGACCATCGATGTCCCTGTTCCTGTTTGTGGCAATAGATAATCAATGGGGGAGTAAATGGGGCTGCCTGTAATGTACTGCCCCCAAATATTGAAAACGAGTTGATCTGTAATGGAGTAATTCAGGTTAAATCGGATACCGGAACGATCTACTCCGTACAATGAGGTATTTGTAAATTGTTTCATAGCAATAACTCCTCCTGTAAGATTTAACTTATTATTAAATCGCCAGCATAGAGCGAGATAAGCAAGATTATAGCTTGCAAGATTAAGGTAGTTCTTTTGGTCTCCTTCTATGTAGAAAAACATCTTGTTTGATATGGGAAAGATGGCGTTGTTGCTGAAGTAGTGCTGATTTAAAACTTTGATTTTAGGACTATTTGATGTTGTATCAAAAGATGTTTTTATCTCGTTCTGTTTGTAATCGGGCAATATCATCTTCGCATCAGCACTTGTGGAACGGATCGGGATATTGGAGGGTTCTTTATCTATTATCGTCTGTTTTTTCTCTTGAGTAAGATCCTTCTTCTTATTTTCACTTTGCGCCATTGCCTGCACGGTAAGCAATATGCACAATAGTATAAAAAGCATTTTTGGTTTCATATTCGCTGATATTTCTATTCGGAAATATATGATTTAAAATTAACATCAGTTATTTAAATAATCAAAAACCATGCTACTTGCCTGATCTTGCAGCAAAAGACAATATTATTCCAAGAGCCACTCCAAGCGAAGCGGCAAATAAAACCTGGTATTGGGGTGGAAGTAGGAATGTAATAGTGTGTGCAGGGTACCAAAACAGCGGTATGGTTTTTTTGAAAACAAAACCCCACTGAACTTTCCAATTTAGTTTACTTAAAATATTGCCGAAAGGTATTGGGGTAATTAATGCTTTGACAGAGCCACCGCATGACATTATATGAGTATCTGTCACTTTGTGAATCGTCATCATTACGGGTGCGAATATCGTATTCATGGAGATGCTTATCATTAGCGCTCCGAAAAATTTCAACCACGACAACTGACCCGTCATTGCTTCTGCTACTTTGCCGATACCAAAACCATTTAGTGCTTGAGGGACACCTGTGGAAAAAATTTTCATAGCGTACGCAATCAATATTCCAAGGAGGCCCCAGATGACCATCCTCGGAAGTATTCCAAATCCCTTTTGAAAATAATGCCCCGATTTAATCCTTAATCCGATTATTTCACCGGCTGTGGAGAGTATGGCAAATTTGACAAAAGCCATAATATATGGGTGTGCAGCATTGGTTTTAAGATAGTAAGCATAGACCGTGTCGCTCACAAAAAATGGTAATAGGATAATTATAAATATCCCCCAAAAAATAACACCTTCTTTTTTCATATATGACAAAGATAATA